>NZ_JBQQCP010000001.1:0-1094163 GCF_052246775.1 Virgibacillus sp. L01
GAAGGAAATAGTCTAACCAAAACGGTTAACCCATAAAAAGAAGTAAAAACGGCTTCTTGTATTAAGTATGCCCAAAAAAGGGAAAAACAGCTTGGGACTTGACAGTTTTGTTCATATCAGCGGAACGTGGATCCGTCTCACCCTTCCGAGAGCACCTTTTTGGCTATTTAGCGGAATGAGGATCCACTTCGATTGTTTGGCAGGTCTTCATTCCGAGTGTCAATACATCATTCTCTTATTGTATAATCCTTTTTAGAGATTATTTTAGCATGTAGCACATATCTAATCTGCAACATTAGAAAACTGGGCATTCTCCAAGCCTTTTGGTGAATGCCATAGTTGCACTTAAGCATTAGAAAGTACTTTTTATGAATACACATCTCTAACTTGCTTTTAGCGGACACAGGAGACGCTATTCTTATATAAAAGTAACTTTCTTGAAGTTATCCGGACACAGAATCCCTTATTTTCATATATCATGGTTATTTAACTGTATTTGTGTAAAATAAGGTCCTTAGTGTACGCACAATCTCAAATTTGCTGTACGGAAAATAATTTTCATGATAGATGATGCTGCGTATTCACCAGCCATGTTTTTTCTTAACAGCAAAAAATCCGAACTACTTCGAATTCTGTCTCAAGAATTTGAATCATAGTTCGGATTTCACTTTTAATTAAACACTTTTATCCCAGCCACTATTTGTTTAGACTAGATATTTTTCTTCCTCAATTATCTTAACAGCTATCTCACGTTTTTTCCCAATCACATCTGTTGGGGTGTGACGAGTAAGTTTACGTAATGATGAAAGCATCATTCGGAGCGTATCACCTGATTCAACTGCAATTAAAGTTTCTTTTGCATCTGCCTCAATGCGATTAAATGCTTCCTGCACATATACTTGTGTATAAAGAAGCTTCTGTTTATTCTTTTCTTCTCCAGACTTAGTAATAGCTTTTTCTGTACGAAGAATTGCTGATTCCATGTTGTATACTTCCGCTGTCATATCAGCAAGATTAACTAGTATTTCCTGTTCATTTTCGAGCTTCTTGCCATATTTCTGAGCAGCAAGACCAGCACCAAGCAATACCATTTTCTTTGCATTTTTCAATAAATATTTTTCCTGTTCTAACGTTTCATCGCCAACTTCTTCAGGCATCATCATCATGAGCTCTTCCTGAAGACTCTGAGCTTGTTGAAGTAATGGCAGTTCACCTTTCATTGCTTTTTTAAGCAATGTTCCAGGAACGATTAACCGGTTAATTTCATTTGTTCCTTCAAAAATACGGTTGATACGTGAGTCACGGTATGCACGCGCAACTTCATATTCTTCCATAAAGCCATACCCACCGTGTAGTTGAACAGCTTCATCTGTTACATAATCCAGACATTCGGTTGCAGTGTATTTATTCATGGAACACTCGATTTGGTATTCTGCTATTGCTTTCGCCACTTCACGGCCATCTTTTAATTCCTCATCAGACAAAGCCCCCATACGTTGTTCAAACAATCCTACTGTACGGTATACAGCACTTTCGTTGGCATAGGTTCTTGTTGCCATTGTTGCTAGTTTTTCCTGTGTTAGGCTGAAACTTGAGATTAGTGTATTGAACTGCTTACGTTCATTAACATATTTTGTTGCCACTTCAATTCCACGTTTTGATCCACCAACACCACCAATTGCCAACTTATAACGGCCAACGTTAAGGATGTTAAATGCAATAACATGGCCGCGGCCTTTTTCACCTAATAAATTTTCAACTGGTACTTCTGCATCTTCCAGAATCAATGTACGAGTTGATGAACTCTTAATACCCATTTTCTTTTCTTCCGGTCCTGTTGAGACACCAGGGAATTCACGTTCCACAATAAATGCTGAGAAGTGTTCGCCATCAATTTTTGCATAAACAATGAATACATCCGCAAATGCTGAGTTAGTAATCCACTGTTTTTCACCATTTAAAATATAGTGTGTACCTGCGTCATTTAATTTTGCGGTTGTTTTTGCTCCCATTGCGTCTGAACCTGAGCTTGGCTCGGTTAATGCATATGCAGCTAATAATTCACCTGTAGCAAGTTTTGGCAAGTATTTTTCTTTTTGTTCATCATTACCGAAGAAAACAATTGGCAATGAACCGATACCAACATGGGCTCCATGTGTTACCGAGAACCCACCGGCACGTGAGAACTTCTCTGTAATTAATGATGAACTGATTTTATCGAGTGCAAGACCGCCATATTCTTCTGGAACATCAGAACCAAGCAATCCTAGTTCTCCAGCTTTCTTCAATAAGTCTACTGAATGTTCAAATTCATGGTTTTCCAGATTATCGATTTTCGGTACGACTTCACCTAATACAAAGTCTTCTGTTGTCTTTGCAATCATTTTATGTTCTTCAGTAAAATCCTCTGGTGTGATGACATCTTCCCCAGTTAAATCTTCCGTTAGAAATGCTCCACCTTTAAAAATTTTCTCTTTTGTTTCGCTCATTTAAATCGTTCCTTTCCATTATTGGATGGGCGCCATAATTTTGGCGCGCTTATTGCTTTCTTCAGTTGATGAACTTTGGTATTCTGCACGAAGCTCTATAAGAGTTCAAACACTCCTGCAGCACCCATGCCACCACCAATACACATAGTGACAACGCCATATTGTACGTTGCGGCGTTTCATTTCATGAATTAGGCTTAACGTCAATTTTGTACCAGTCATGCCAAGCGGGTGACCAAGTGCAATAGCGCCACCATTTACATTAACAATGTTCGGATCTAGATCAAGTGCCTGGATCACACGAACAGATTGTGATGCGAATGCTTCGTTTAACTCAAATAAACCGATGTCAGATAGATTAAGTCCAGCTATTTTCAATGCTTTTGGTACTGCTTCAACAGGACCAACACCCATAATTTCCGGTTCTACTCCGGCTACCGCGAATGAACGGAACTTAGCTAGCGGCTTTAACCCCTCTGAATCTGCTTTATCACGGTCCATTAAAAGTACGGAACCAGCACCATCGCTCATTTGTGAGGAGTTACCAGCTGTAACA
Source organism: Virgibacillus sp. L01 (assembly GCF_052246775.1). Lineage (NCBI taxonomy): Bacteria > Bacillati > Bacillota > Bacilli > Caryophanales > Bacillaceae > Virgibacillus > Virgibacillus sp. L01. Next base: position 3,045 of record NZ_JBQQCP010000001.1, read on the forward strand.
GAACCTGTCACATTGAATGCTGGGCGAAGTTTACCCAATACTTCCTTCGTTGTTCCAGGACGTACTCCTTCATCCATTTCAAACATCGTTTTCTTTTCTTCAATTTTGTTCTTTTCACCAACGACCCGATTCGTGACTTCAACAGGAACAATTTCATCCTTGAACTTGCCTTCTTGAATTGCTTTTCCAGCACGCTCATGACTTTGAACAGCAAATGCATCCTGGTCCTCACGGGAAATACCAAAGCGATTTGCTACTTCTTCTGCTGTGTGCCCCATTCCCATGTAATATCCTGGTGCATCCTGGACAAGCTTTGTATTCGGCTTGATTACGTGACCACCCATTGGAATAAGACTCATTGACTCTGCGCCACCTGCAATGATGGAATCACTTGCACCAACCATAATACGTTCCGCTGCATATGCGATACTCTGTAAGCCTGACGAACAATAACGGTTAATTGTAATCCCCGGAACATCATTCCTCAGTCCAGCCAAACCGGCGATGTTACGTGCCATATTCATTCCCTGTTCTGCTTCAGGCATCGCACACCCAATAATCACATCATCAATATTGCCGTCATAGTTTCCTGCACGCTTTAATGTTTCTTTTATTGTTAATGCCGCTAAATCATCTGGCCTTGAATTTGCTAGTGATCCTTTATTTGCTCTTCCTACAGGGGTTCTTGCACCTGCAACAATTACTGCTTCCTTCACATTTCTTCCCCCTCTTCTATTAGTTACGTAGTGGTTTTCCTTTTAATAACATGTGTTGCATTCGCTGTTGCGTTTTTGGTTCAGCAATTAAGCTTAAGAAAGCTTCGCGCTCTAAATCAAGCATTACCTGCTCGTCAATTAGCGTACCTTCTTTAATACGTCCACCTGATAAAACGTAGGCAAGTTTTTCAGCAATTTTCACATCATGATCTGATGCATATCCGCCAAACCGCAATGTTTTTGCTCCTAACAGCATTGCTGCATATCCAGCTTCACCTACTACAGGGATCTTTTCGCGTTTCGGTGCTTGATAGCCAGCACTAGCTAGCGCCAATACTTTTTCTTTTGCATCATTTAACAGGTGATCCGGGTTTACACTAATAGCATCATTACTATTCAGGAATCCATTTTCTCGAGCTTCAGCTGCTGAAGTTGATACTTTAGCCATGGCTATTTTTTCAAAAACATCATTCGCCACTTTTGTCAGGTCAAAATCTACGCCCTTTGGCAAATTACGGAGTTCTTTCAGATAAAGTTCTTTCGTTCCGCCACCACCTGGGATTAATCCGACACCGAACTCAACAAGACCCATGTAGGTTTCAGGAGATGCCTGGATAGAGGCTGCCGGTAATGAAACTTCAGCACCTCCACCAAGTGCCATATTGAATGGTGCTGTTACAACTGGCTTCTCTGAATACTTAATATTCATCGCCATTTTTTGGAATTGACGAACAACCATATCCAATTCAAAGAAATTATCATCCTGAGCTTCCATCAGCATCATGCCAAGGTTTGCACCAACACAGAAGTTCTTACCCTGGTTACCGATTACAAGACCTTTATAACTCCTTCCTACTTCTTCAATTGCAAAGTTTACCATTTGGATGATATCAAGACCGATTGCATTACTTTGAGAATGGAATTCAAGTCCCGCAACACCATCACCTAAATCTATTAAACTTGCACCCGTATTCTTTTTAATGACCCCATTAACATCTTTTAAACGCTTTAAATTAATCTCTTTTTCATTAAAGCTCTGTTGCTTGTATTCGCCGCTATCATAGTAATATACCTTACCATTTTCGGTTTTATAGAAAGACTCATTTCCATTTTCTAGTAGCTTAAGCACCCATTCAGGTACTGTTTCGCCCTCTTCCTGCATCCGCTCAACAGATTTACGAAGGCCAATTGCATCCCATGTTTCAAATGGACCAATTTCCCAGCCGAATCCCCATTTCATTGCCTGGTCAATGGATACGATATCATCAGCGATTTTTCCTGTAAGTTCTGCAGAATATATTAACACTGGCTTCATTATTGACCATACCAAGTCACTTGCCCTGTCACCTTTAGCCGATACAAGCGCTTTCAATTTACGACGGGATCCTTTTTCCTGCTTCGCCGTTTCCGTAGCAGCAGTTTTTAACTTTTTACGATCCTCATATTCTAGTGTTTCCGGATTTAATTCATAGATTGTGCTTCCGTCTTTTCCTTTTTTCTTAAGGAAAAACCCTTGGCCACTCTTGGCACCAAGCCAGCCGTTATCCTGCATTTTCAAAATAAAATCTGGAACATCGAATACTTCTTTTTCTGCGCCTTCAACCTGGTCGTAAACATTTTTAGCAACGTGAATAAATGTGTCTAAACCAACAACGTCCAATGTACGGAATGTAGCACTTTTTGGACGTCCAATCATTGGCCCGGTAACAGAATCTACTTCACCAACACTGTACCCGCCTTTTAACATTTCCTGTACCGTCACAAGCAATCCATATGTACCGATACGATTGGCAATGAAGTTTGGTGTGTCTTTTGCTTCAACTACACCTTTGCCCAGCACATTTTCGCCAAACGTTTTCATGAATTCCAGTACTTCTGGATCTGTGTGTTTTGTCGGAATAACTTCAAGCAATTTCAAATATCGTGGCGGATTGAAAAAGTGTGTCCCAAGGAAATGCTTTTGAAAGTCCTCTGAGCAATCCGCAGCCATATCCTCTACCGAAATCCCTGAAGTATTGGAAGTAATAATGCTTCCCTCTTTACGATATTTATCAACATTTGCAAAAACTTTCTTTTTAATATCCAGGTTCTCTACAACAACTTCAATAACCCAATCAACATCTCCCAGTTTTTCCATATCATCATCCATATTACCAACTTCAATTAAGTCAAGACTTTTTGTTGAGGTAATTGGTGATGGATTTTGCTTACGCAGTGCCTTTTTGCTCTGTGCAGCAATACGATTTCGTACAGTTCGATCTTCTAATGTTAAGCCCTTCTTTTCTTCATCTTTAGTTAACTCTTTTGGTGCAATATCGAGCATTATTGTTGGTATTCCTACGTTAGCCAAGTGGGCAGCAATCCCAGACCCCATAACACCCGAGCCTAACACTGCAGCACGCCTGATTATTTGCTTCATGTTTTGTCCCCCTACCTTCATTTGAATGAATACTCATTCATTTTTAACTGTAAAAATAAAAGATAGTTACCTATCCTTCTATTTATTAGTATAAATTATATTCTGATATTTCGCAATAAAAAATGAGTATATTTTTTACTATTTTGGCTTTAATGACTTGTAAAACTGCGTTAAACTATTATAGGTCTCATATACAGAAAGGACTTGACAGTTATGAACAAAAAACTTGTAACCGAATACTTACAAATTATTGTCGGTGCTTCACTTGTCGCGCTTTCATATAATATATTCCTGTTACCTTCAAAACTTGCAGCCGGCGGTATTTCCGGAATAAGTACAATTCTTTTCGAACTTTATGAATTAAGTCCTGCATACACACAGTTTTTAATTAATCTCCCTATTTTTATAATCGGCTGGCTTGCGATGGGAAAAGATTTTAGCTGGAAAACATTATTAGGAACATTTTGGGTGCCTTTTGTTATTTTTCTAAGTGCTGACTTTCCTTACACGATTAACAACCCGCTATTAGGTGCAATCTACGGTGGTATTGTTTTGGGTGCCGGTCTTGGTACTGTTTATAAAGGAAATGGATCGACTGGCGGTACTGCTGCAATCGCACAGGTTGTAAAGAAATTCACTGGATTATCAAGTGGTTACTCTCAGTTAATCGTCGATGGTTTTGTAGTTGTTTCTTCTATTATCGTGTTTAATTTGGAACTTACACTGTTTGCCCTAATGTGTATTTATGTAACAAGTAAAACAATTGATATTGTTCAATTGCGTACATCAGCATCCAAGTTAATTCTGATTATCACTGAAAATGAAGATAAAATCCAAAATCTTATAGGAGAACGGATAGATCGTGGGTTAACAAAGGTCCGAACTATAGGCGGCTATTCAAATGAAGATAAAACAATGATTCTTTGTGTTACGGAACAACAGGAAGCAGTTCAACTGAAGAAAACATTGCAAAAAGAAGAGCCTACATCCTTTGTTATATTCCTTAATGCATCAGAAGTACTGGGACGAGGATTCTCACTGGATAAATATTATGGGCAGAAGTTTTAATGATGGCAATACAAATCCCCCGTATCCAAACAGATACAGGGGATGAAATGTTACTATTATTTTTTAAAGATTCCCTTTAAGACAAACATTACGTTAGCCGGACGTTCTGCCAGGCGGCGCATGTTGTAACCGTACCAGTCTTTACCATATGGTACATAAACACGCATTTTATATCCTTCTTTTCGCAGCCTGTTCTGTAATTCAATCCGAATACCGAATAGCATTTGAAACTCAAATTGATCACGGGAAATATTATGTTCTTTTTCCAGCTCTTTTACATAATCTATAATTGCATCATCATGTGTTCCAACAGCAGTATAGTTACCATTTAATAAGTTCAATTTAATTAGCTTTTTATAATTTTCATCAACGTCCTTCTTATCAGGAAAGGCAACCTCAGGAGATTCCTTATATGCTCCTTTTACAAGACGAAGATACGGATCATATTCGTTGAGATTCTGTAAATCTTCTTCTGTGCGATATAAATACGCCTGTAGAACTGTACCAACATTTTCATAGTCACTTCGCAATTCTTTGAAAATATCCAATGTCTTGCCGCAACGTTCATAATCTTCCATATCAATTGTCACGGTCACATTATGTTGTTTACCTGCTTCAAGAATTTTTCGCAAATTACCCATTACTAATTCTTCTGATAAATCAAGTCCCAACGAAGTCAGTTTCAGAGACAACTCAGAATCCAGACCCCTATCTGCAATCTTTTTAATTGCATTTATACATTCATCAGCAGATTCTTGCGCCTCTTGTTCATTATCGACAAACTCACCAAGATGATCAATCGTAACAACAAACCCATCATCATTTATTTCCTTGATTTTTCTGGCTGCATGGTCTATATCAACACCTGCAACAAAACGGGATGCACCAAATTTAAACCCGTATTTTTTCGCCAATTTTGTAAGCGTTTTATTTTTTGATAAAAATAAGAAGAAGTTACGCATAAGTTGTTCCACGCTGATTACCCCCAACTAAAAAAATTTTCTATATTACTTTTTCGTTGCATAGTTAATATCATACCACGGATTTATTAAAAAGAGTATTATTTTTTACCTTTTATGAGTAATTTCAGCCTTATTTGGCTAAAATAAACGATTTATGTCGATTCTTCTCGCTATTATGGATAGTAAATCCGGTTTCCGCGAGAATATAAGCATATAGATTGAAACGCTTTCTCGTTAAAGGTGTTTATAGATAGCGCAATTTGCTTTCCCAAATGCCCTTCTATTTTGGAAGCAAGCCTTGATAGTTGCTGAACTTCCTCAGTGTCCACATGCTATTCCTCTTACATATAAAGTGGTCTGCAGGTTAATAACCTCCATGTAATTGAGCAAATTAGAAGAAGTATCAATTAAAAAATTTAGTATAGGATAATTGTCCTATACTACTATAATAACTTTTAACCTTTATTCTTTCAATTACTTGGCAATATGATTCACTGTCTATTGGATATTTCCTATTAATCGTAATCATTCTTATTTACAAATCGTAATCATTACGATAATATATAGTAACAATTAATAACGAAGGGATTTAAATTTCATGAAAATACATCATACCGTCATTATACTTACAATTATAGGAATCATTGCAACAGGATGTTCACCTTCATCCTCTGATTCTGCAAATAACGATGATATAACCATATTCACTTCTGTATACTCGATTCAGTATGCTGTTGAACAAATCGGAGGAGAAGCAGTTAGTGCTAAGTCCATTTACCCGCCTGGAGTTGATGCACACACATATGAACCTACATCCAAGGAGATGACTGCTATCGCGGATGGAGATGCCTTCATATACCTTGGTGCAGGGATGGAAGGATTTGCTGAAACTGCTGCAGCTGCACTTGATTCACAAGATGTTAACTTGATTGAACTTGGAAAACATGAGGAATTATTTCATCAGGAGGAACAGGAGGAAAATGGGCACGCAAGTCATAATCATGGTGACGTTAACCCGCACATTTGGCTGGATCCGCAGCGCATGATTGAAATGTCCGGTTATATTAAAGATAAGCTTACCGAAATAAATCCAGAAAATAAACAGGTGTATACGCAAAATTTTAATGCGCTGAAAAAGGATCTAGTAGCATTAGATAACCGATTTAAAGAAACACTACAACCAAAGAATAATAAGGAAATTCTTGTTTCGCATGCAGCATATGGGTATTGGGAAGAGCGTTATGGCATCGAGCAAATTGCTATAAGTGGTTTGTCTTCAAGTGACGAACCTTCACAAAAGGAGTTAACCGAAATTATCGACCTGGCAGAAGAGAAAAAGTTGAATTATGTTATTTTTGAACAAAATGGTTCTGATGATGTTTCCAAAATTATTCAAGATCAAATAGGTGCAGAGGCATTATACATTCATAACCTTTCCGTATTAAACGAAACGGATATTGAAAATGAAGCAGATTATTTATCTATCATGAACAAAAACCTTCAAGTACTTGATAAGGCCACTGAATAGGAGGTGTCACCGATGAACGGACCAGTCGTATCGATGAGAGATCTTAACTATGCATATGAAAACAAAAGCGTCCTGAACAGGATAAATTTTGAAATTCCACAAGGGGCATTCATGGGACTGGTTGGACCAAATGGCGGAGGTAAGACAACACTGGTCAAACTCATCCTTGGACTCCTGAAACCCGACAATGGTTCCATTGACCTTTTCGGCAAGCCAATTGACAAGTTTAAAGCATGGGATAAAATTGGCTTTGTATCTCAAAAATCCAATTCATTCAATAAGGGATTTCCGGCAACTGTTTTTGAAGTCGTTTCAATGGGATTGACTGCAAAAGTCGGTTATTTCAAGTTTTTTACTACGAAACATAAAAAGAAAATCCTGCATACAATTGATCAAGTTGGTATGGGAGATTATGCTTACGAAAATATTGGAAACCTTTCAGGCGGTCAGCAGCAGCGCGTATTTATTGCCAGATCATTAGTTAGTGACCCGGAGTTACTGATTCTGGACGAGCCTACTGTTGGTGTCGACTATGAAAATGTCCAGCGGTTTTACTATCTGTTACATCAGTTGAATAATGACCGGAACATAACCTTACTTCTGGTTACACATGACACCGGAACAATGACTGAGCATGCTACAGATATTGTTTGCTTGAACAAAACGTTGCATTTTCATGGAAATCCTAAAGAATATTTATCATTATCAGAGAAAGATTTATCACAGTTCTACGGTCATCCAGTAAATATAGTTACACACGATCATTAACGTTGGGGGAAAGAATATGCTAGCTGATTTTATACAATACGATTTTTTGCGAAACACATTTTTAACCGGACTATTAATTGGAATCATTGCACCACTCCTTGGTACTTTCATAGTTGTCCGGCGACTCTCCCTAATAGCTGATGCTTTATCACATGTAACTTTAGCCGGAATTGCGTTTGGGCTGTTACTAGAAAAAAAGTTCGCAGCAGGACTTATTACTCCATTGTATAGTGGGATGGCATTTTCTGTAGTTGGATCAGTCTTAATTGAAAAACTGCGTGGTGTTTATCAGGCCTATCAGGAATTGGCTATTCCAATTATTTTATCTGGCGGGGTCGGTCTAAGTGTTATTTTCATTTCACTTGCAGATGGCTTTAATACGGAACTTTTTAATTATTTATTTGGATCAGTATCTGCAGTAAGTCAGAATGATTTTTACTCCATCCTGGCTATTTCTATTGTTATCATTCTAGTGATCAGGTTATTTTATAAAGAACTTGTCACCCTATCATTTGATGAAGAGCATGCAATCGTTTCAGGGATTCATTCCAAACGAATTCATTTACTGTTTATTGTTCTGACTGCATTGGTAATTGCCGCATCAATACGGATTGTTGGTGTCTTACTCGTATCAGCGTTAATGACTTTACCCGTTGCAGCAAGCATGCGAATTGCTCGTGGTTTTAAGCAAATGATTATATTTTCCATTATTTTCGGTGAACTAGCTGTTATCATAGGCCTAATATCCGGCTATTATTTCAGCATTCCGCCCGGTGGTACAATTGTAGTTGTAGCGATTATTATTTTACTGCTTTCAATTGGGTTGAAACGTTTTACGTATACTCCAAAAAAAGTGAGGGAAATCGAATGAAGTTAGAGGAATCACTGGAAAAACTTAAAAGCCAAGGCTATAAAACTACTGTTAAACGTAAAGACATCTTGGCCTATTTTGATGAGGCAGATGGCTACCGCACTGCAAAAGACCTGCTTCAGCATATGGAACCCACTTATAAAGGAATAAGCTTTGACACCCTTTACCGTAACTTACATTTATTTGATGAAGTTGGCATTCTTGAAACAACTGAACTTAACGGTGAAAAACATTTCAGAATTTCATGTACCCATCATCACCATCACCACTTTATTTGTAAAGATTGCGGCAAGACAAAAGAAATCGATGTATGTCCAATGAATGAAGTGCAGAATTCACTTGGAAACTATGCAATTGAAGGACATAAATTTGAAATATACGGATTATGTCCGGTTTGTCAGGATGCATAATTCATGAAAATTTATATAGCAGTTGGCATCGGTGGAATGGTGGGGGCCTCTGCGAGATATGGGATATCTATTCTATTTTGGACAAACTCAGGATTTCCCTATGCTACTTTAATTGCTAATCTGCTTGGATGTTTTTTGCTCAGTTTCATACTTCATCATGATTCAATCAAACGTAACCTGAGCCCAGAAGTGTTTGTAGCACTTGGGACAGGTATGATTGGTGCATTTACGACATTTTCAACTTTCGCAGTTGAAACTGTGGAACTATCTGATGTAAGCATTCTCCTAGCTGCCAGTTATATAGTATTAAGTATATTGGGTGGGCTTCTGTTTTGCTATCTTGGGTTCAAGCTGGCACTTAAAAAGCGGGTGACAGTATGAATATACTACTGGTTGCAATCGGTGGATTTCTTGGCAGTATAACCCGTTATTTTATTTCATTAAAAACAAATAAACGACTAATAGGAACATGGACTGCTAACATAACCGGTTCCATTCTATTGGCATTACTTCTTCGATTTTATTTAGACAACAGCATTTCAGAATGGTTATGGGTGTTCTTAGGAATTGGCTTCTGTGGTTCGTACACCACATTTTCTACGTTTGGAAACGAAACACTTCAGCTTATTATAGGGAAAAGGTTTTGGCTTGCAGCAGGTTATGTAGTTAGCTCTGTCACAGTATCAATAGTTCTTGTTTATTTGTTTATATAAATTTAGATTTTGTCTCCAAATTCTTCCTATCTAACATTTATTTTTGTATACTATTGATATACTACAATAAATTTGGAGGGGGATTTCCGTGTTGAAAAAGAAACATTTTACCTTAGGAGTACTTCTACTATCACTAACTGCATTCATTTTATTCATAACTGTTAATGAGAGCAAATCGAACACAGTACAAGTTAAAGCAACTGCACACAAAATAACAGAAATTCAAAAAGAAAAATCGTTTGTTGAATTTCCTGAAAAGGTAAAAGATACATCAATAAACCAAGAAAAAGAAGTTACGCAATCTAAAAAGACTAAAACGAAGACTGCTTCATATACCACAAATTATGTAGCAGTGTCTGAGTTAAATGTCAGATCAGGTCCTGGCACTCAACATAACGTTGTTGGCATGGTAGCAATAAATGATCCCTTAAAGACCAAAAAAGGAACATCAAATAAGTGGGTCAAGGTTTCCAGCGACAACCTTTCTGGCTACGTCAATGGCAAATACTTATCAGACAAAAAAGTTACTCCAGTTTCCTCATCATCAAAGACATCAGGTGAAAGTCCTTCAGAGGATCAAAAAAGTTCCAAATCTAACAAGAAAAAGAAAGGAACCGGAAAAACTCAAACTCCACCCCCATCAAAAAATGATGCGGACAAACTGAACACAATTGATGCAAACAACCAGCTGATTTTAGTTACCTCTAAAGGGTATGGGACTAGCTCAGTACATATTCAGACATTTGAACGGAAGACTGATGGTTCATGGAAAAGAGTCTTATCAATTCCTGGTTTCATCGGTAAAAATGGTTTTGCTTCAGCAAAGACAGAAGGAGATGGAAAAAGTCCACGAGGAAAGTATTCAATAGGACATGCCTTTGGGCGCAATGGTAACCCGGGAACAAAGCTACCTTTTAAACCTATAACCCCGGACGATGTGTGGGTAGATGATCCAAAATCAAGCCTTTATAATACTTGGCAATCCAAAAAAGAAACTCAAGGTCAATGGAATAGCGCTGAAAACATGGATATACCAGCATATACCTATGGGTTTGTAATAAACTATAACACCCAAAGAACACCTGGAGCAGGAAGCGCAATATTCTTCCATGTAGCAAACGGACATACATTAGGATGTACAGGGGTATCTCAACATAACATGGTTTCGATATTAAAATGGCTGGATCCCGATAAAAGCCCAGTGATCATCCAAGCACCACATAGTGAATTAGGAAACTATTGAAAAAGCTGTACCACATTTAAATATGTGATACAGCTTTTATATATAATCACCGATTTAACTCACCGTGATTAATGAAAAAGTATATGGATACGACTTATTTCGTATTATCTGTTGATGTTCGCGCTGTTCTATTGATAATTCCACCCGCACTCACAGGTAGTTTTTAATCTACTTCACTTAGCCAAATACTTCTTCCAGAACCTTTTCTTCATCATGATCAAGCATATTTTTATGAATAACCTGATCAGCTGACTTGTTCATCTGGTCTTCTAGCTCATGTGATGCGTCAGATTCACCTACAACATAAATTTTCTCCCATTTATGGTCTTTGGCTTTCTTGTCTAACTTTGGTGCAATACGTTTATACCACCGTTGTTTGTTTGCCTCATATCGATCCCTGAAATTTTCCTGCTGCAGACTTTTACCACCGGATCCCATGGATGCATCTGCTTTATGTGGACCTGAAAACTGACGCCAATCATCTGTATCAATATCAAGTTCATAATAAATCGTATCTTCTATCTCATTAAGTTGTGTTTCCATTACTTTCACTTGATTTTGCTGTACTAGAATAATTCCAGACTTCGGAAAGTTATCCCTCAGCACTTTAAGCTGATCAATTTTTGGTGTTTCCTCCCAGAAAAACTCTGTCTTTAACCGCATTTGAACACGTGCTGCATACCACACATCTTCATCAGCAGTTGCAAATAAAACAATACCTCTTCTGAAATGCTGTTCATTAGCATGGACATATTTTTCAACCTTTTGTTTAATCAGCTGAAAATTCTTAAGTTCCTCTTTGTTATCATCTTCTTCCAGATAGCTTTCAAAATTCCGTAACCCGTTTTTGAGATGGATTTTCCACTCTCCAGCCTGTTGTTCCGGATCAGAAGGGTCTGTATTAAGATACATCGAAAACACTTTGTTCGCACCGTCTTTTCTAACATTCTCCAGTTGTTTAATTTGCTCGTTAAGCTTCATTAGATCGGCACTCCTTTCAATTCCTTAATTTACGTGTATCCGATATAAGGCAAAGTTAAACATACTACGAACTCAGCTTCAGCCCAACCGCTGCCGAAAGAACCATGCTTATAAATAAAAGCCGGCGCCAATCTTTTGATTCGCCATATACAATCATTCCGATTAAAGAACTTCCAGCCGTCCCAATTCCGGTCCAAATTGCATATGCAGTACTCATTGGAATAGAATCCATTGCAATCGTCAAAAAGATAAAGCTTATCACGAATCCGCCAAACAACCATCCAAATGAAGAAACGCTCTTCTTTTTATTCACCTTATTAATGCCCATTACTCCTGCCACTTCGCCAACTCCGGCAATTAGTAAAAAAATCCAGCCCATTATACACGCTCCCCTTCTTGCTCAGTGGTAATAGTTTTTAGTCCGATAACACCAGAAAGCAATAGTATAATCAATAAAATTTTAACCAAATTAAACGGCTCACCAAACAGCACAATTTCCAAGATAACTGTCCCAGCAGTACCCATTCCAGTAAAAACCGCATATGCCGTACCGACTGAAAGCTTTCTCGAAGCAATAATTAATAAATGCATACTCAAATAAATAGCAAAGGAAGTCAACACCCATGTTCCCACGTTCGACGCGTACTTTAAGCCAATCACCCATCCTATTTCAAAGAGTCCGGCCAATAATACAATATTCCAGCTTCGTTTCATCTCACCCAACACCTCCAATTAAAAAATCCCGGGAAAATATCCATTGATAAGATATCCTCCCGGGATTTTGTCCCTCCGTGTACACGTTCGTCGTGCGTTTTCTCTCGGACCAGACCAATCTTTATTGCGGAACCCTAGAAAACTTTTTATACAATTATTCACATTATAACAAGCTAGAAGCAAAACGTAAAAGGTGAGGTGATTAGAGCTTCGTTTGATTTAATTTTGCATGATACAAGGATGCGGGGTTCAAAGGAGCTCAATGTGAATCACACAATCCAATGAAGTGGATTGTGGTTCCGCTAAATATGTGAAAAAGTCGTCCTAGAAAGGTGAAACGGTTCCTGGTTCCGTTATTTACCCAATAGCCATGAAAAATATGGTTGAAAAGGGTAAATAGCGGAACGAGGATCCGCCAAATCCGTGGGCTCCATCCTTTCTAGTGTTTTTTCTCTCTCAAATATGCCCCCGTTTAGCTAATCCTTCGTTATTTTTACCTTTTTTATCTGGTAACCATCAATCTCCTCAACAATAAATTGATATCCCCCACCTTCAACAACTGTCCCCTTTTCGGCATCTACGTCATGTGTTATGATCCAGCCGCCGATTGTGTCAACCTCATCGTCCTCCAGCTCTGTCCCAAAATACGTATTAATTTCATCCAGCAGGACTTTTCCTGCAACAATCGACGTATTTTCATTTACTTTCTCAATCATTGGCTTTTCGTTGACATCAAATTCATCACGTATTTCTCCAACAATTTCTTCAAGTATATCCTCCACTGTGACAAGTCCTGCCGTCCCACCATACTCGTCAATCACAATCGCCATATGAATACGTTCTTTTTGCATTTTAACCAATACTTGCTTAATCGGTGTGACTTCAGATACATGAATTACCGGCCGAATGAACTTCTCAATAGAGTCATGTTTCTGATTAATGTGTCCAGTGAAAATCTCCTTCAAGTTTACCAACCCAACAATGTGGTCCTTATCTCCATCTGCAACCGGATACCTGGTGTATTGTCCCTCATGTATCACCTCAATATTTTCATCGAAGCTGTCTTCTTTAAAAAAACAGATCATTTCGGTACGAGGTATCATAATTTCTTTGGCCAGACGTTCATCAAACTCAAAGATATTGTTCACATACCTCATTTCCGATTGATTAATTTCACCACTTTTGTAGCTTTCAGACAAAATCAATCGTAATTCTTCCTCAGAATGAGCAACCTCTTGTTCATTCATCGATTTAAAACCAATTAATCGTGTGAGAATCCGAGCAGATCCATTTAATAACCAAATAAATGGGAACATAATTTTATAAAAGAAAATAAGCGGTTTTGCTAAAAGTAATGTCACATCCTCCGCCTTCTGTATCGCAATAGTCTTTGGTGCTAATTCTCCTACAACCACATGTAAAAAAGTAATAATGAAAAATGCAATTGCAATTGATATACCATGAGAAACCGCCGTATTTATTTCTAATTCATCTAAAATCGGCTGCAATAGACTAGCTACAGCAGGTTCACCAAGCCAGCCAATCCCCAGTGCTGTAACTGTTATCCCTAATTGACATGCAGATAAATAAGCATCCAAATTATTGATCAGTTTCCTTGCATGCATTGCTTTCTTATTTCCTTGTTCAATTAAGTGATCAATACGCGTTGTACGCACTTTTACAATAGCGAATTCAGTTGATACAAAAAACGCCGTCAGCAAAATTAAAATAGCCACTAACAGTAAATTAATGAATGTCATAAAATCCCCTCACGTTTTACGGATAAATTACTCGATTAATACATATCTATTCATAAGGATAAATATGGACAAGATATGTGGTGAGATTCGTATATGTTTAAAAAAATAATATCTATTTTATTCGGCGGTGTTTTAATTGCAATTGGTATTAATTATTTTGCTATTCCACACCACTTAGTAGACGGCGGAATTATTGGGTTGGGTCTTATTGCCAAATATACACTTGGTTTAAAACCGGGCTTAACAATTATTGTATTGAGTCTGCCGTTATATATTTATGCGTGGTTTCATTTTCGAACCTACTTTTATAATGGATTACACGGTTTATTGGTGACATCGCTTCTTATCGACTATTTTCACCCACTATCATCATGGCATACAGCCCCAATATTAATAAGCGCAATCACCGGAGGTTTTCTAATTGGAACCGGTATCGGGATAATGCTATTAACCAAAACCAGTACAGGCGGAGTTGATCTTTTAGCATTAATGATTGCAAAATCAACCTCACTTAATGTAGGGATTATTATCTTTATTATTGATTGTATTGTTATATTGTTCGGCTGGACTATCATTCAGGAAACAACTATTATTTTTTCAAGCTTAATGGTTATCATGATTGGACTAACAACATTTACGATTACAACGTATTATGCTAGTTAATAATAAGCAGCTAAAAGACTCTTCTTTTAGCTGCTACGATTTCTATTTATCGTTATCCTTAGGAACGGGTTCCTTTTTGATCATCTTAATAAACGATACAACAATTATGAGCAGAATGATCGTGAATGGCAGTGCTGATACTAGTGATGCTGTTTGCAGCGCATCCAATCCACCACCACCTGCAAGTAATAGTACAACAGCTATAGCAGTAATTAGTACTCCCCAAATTATTTTCACAGTCAGTGCTGGGTTCAAGCTGCCTTTTGACGTCATACTACCTAGAATATATGTTGCAGAATCTGCAGAGGTAACTAGGAATGTAAAGATTAGGAATATCGACAGCAACGACAATATAGTTGCGAACGGTAAGTCACCAAATGCTTCAAATAACGCAACAGTCATATCCGCGTTTACAGCTTCAGCAATTTTGGTTCCATTAAACAAATCACTATGAATTGCTGTGCCACCAAGAGCCGCTATCCATAAGCAGGCAATTAATGGAGGAACCACTAATACCCCAAACACAAATTCGCGAATTGTTCTGCCTTTTGACACCCGGGCGACAAATGCACCTACAAATGGTGACCATGCTGTTGACCATGCCCAATAGAATACTGTCCATTCCCGAATCCATGTTTCTCCTGAATATGGTGTTAAGCGCAGACTATACTGAACAAAATTGGTTATGTAATCTCCCAAACCTAATACAAACGTATTCAGGATAAAAACAGTAGGACCTACAGCAAAAACAAAAGCAAGTAATACTAAACATAAAGCCAAATTTAAATTACTCAGCCATTTAATCCCCTTATTCAACCCCGTACTTGATGAAATTAAATAGGTAACAAGCATGACTCCTGCAATTGCCATTTGTACCCAAATCGAATTTGGGACATCAAATACACTCTTCAGACCACCATTCATTTGCATTATGCCAAGTCCAAGCGACGTTGCCACACCCATAACAGTCGCAATAACTGCTAACGAGTCGATAGTTCCGCTTAACCCTTTGTTCTTACCCACAACCGGTTGGATAGCGGTGGAAATCAAACCTTTCTTTTCCTTTTTAAACTGCAGGAATGCAATTACCAAACCTACTATTGCAAAAACTGACCACTGACTAACACCCCAGTGGAAAAAGGCATAGCCCATTGCAATTCTAGCTGCTTCTTCTGTTTGGGCGCCAATCTCCGGAAATGGTGTTTCAAAGAAATGACTCATTGGTTCGGCAACACCCCAAAATACTAGGCCTGCACCAAACCCTGCTGAAAACAGCATGCCAATCCAAGTGAAAAATGGATATTCTGGACGAGAATCATGATCTCCAAGGCGAACTTTTCCATATTTACTAAACGAAATTCCAACTAAAAATATAACAAAGATAAATACTGCCAAAGAATAAAACCAGCCAAAATTAATGGTCGTAAATAAAAAAAGGTCGCCTGCCACATCTCCAAACTTTTTCGGCATGACAGCTCCGATAATTACTAATAATGATACAAAGATTGCTGATACGAAAAATACGGGATTTTTATAAGTATGTTTTTCCATAATTGTTCCTTTCTTGTGATAGTATTTTGGTAATATAGGATTATAATAAACAAGGGAAGAAATTAAGAGATATCATATGTAATTTAACCCGAAAAGGACAACTCTAAACGCCTTTTTTTAATTACATAAACTCCTTTTAGGATAATAACATTTTTTACAAGGTTAACGGAAATATATAAAAGTCTTAATTTGAATCTTTTAGTCTCTTTTCTTATTGTTTTGCTGGTTTTAATCTTCGTAGTAGATATAAAATGCGAATTAACTTTATGTAAATTCCTTCTATTCCTTATAAGATGGGTGCTAATCCAACGCTGCGGAAAAAAACTCGCTTTCCATGGGGAACGCTTCAGCCTCCTCACGAGCAAAAAGCGCTCGTTGCGGGGTCTTCAGACTGTTCCATTCCCATAGGAGTCTCGCATTTTTCCGCAGCTTAGAATAACTCAACGAACTCATAGACTATAACTACGCATAAATCTGAAAGCCACTGGAAAAGGCTATCCTGAATAGAGGCTAGAGTGTTACCTATGGCTATGAAGCAATGTCTCAATAAGCATTGATTAATTTACAGGATAAAGCGAGCAAAACCCAGCGGAGGAAATACACGTAGACTCCTGTGGGAGCTGAGGACTAGATGAGACTAGGCATCAATGTAGGATCAAGGAGACTCATCAGCCGCCCTAGGTGCGCGAAGTGTATTTCCGAAGCGGTGTTAAGCACTCAGCATGTTAGTTCGCAGTTTATATCAACCACGACTAGGATACATTTCTTGGGTACAGCGTAGAAATACTTCCTTTATAACAAAATTTCCTGCTCCCTCCTTATTATCTGTTCATACGAAAAAATGGCCTCCACATTTATGGGAGACCATTGTTTGCTTGTTATAACTTTTCTGCAAAAGTTCCTTCAGAAATGAATTTTTCAACCTCGTTACGGTCGGAAGGTTTTTCTCGTTCCTGTAATTGTGGCTCCAGGTCTTCCCTTTCACCCTGATACCCAATTGCAACAATAGCATGAACCGAATAATTTTCAGGTATATTTAATACTTCTTTAGCTTTAGCTTTGTCAAATCCACCCATAGCATGTGTTGCCAAACCTTTACGAGCTGCCTCCAGGGCTAAATAGCCCCACGCAGCACCTGTATCAAATGCATGTGAAGGATTATCCCCTCCCAAAAGTTCTGCATCATTTTTGGAAATGACAGCTATCAATACCGGTGCTTTTTCACACCATGCTACATTACCATCAAAGATAAACGAATGAAATTTTTCACGATCTGCTTCTGTTCGTGCTACCACAAACCTCCATGGTTGAACATTAGCTGCTGATGGTGCCCATCGTGCTGCCTCAAATACTGTGTGCAGTACATCATCAGAAACTTCCTTATTTAAAAATGACCTTGGTGACCATCTCTTAATAAAAATAGGATCTATATCGTGGGATGCTTCCCGAAACTCTTTTAATTCATACATTGGTATGTATGCCTCCTCTGTTTTATATCTGTTGTTAATGTAATAGTTCCGAAAACCATTATATAATCTGCGCTTACTTTTTGTAACTAATATGCTCACATTAAGAACTTGGCTGTTTGCTAATCTTAGATGCACTTATACAATAAGAAAAGAATTAATACTTTCTTATTTAAACAATGGGCGCTGGCCGGTGAAAAAGTTACGTCCTATCCGTCGGAGTTCGGCATGGCTGTTCGGACACCCAGTTATCCATAATACAAAAAATTATAGTTTATTAGACACTAAAAAAAGATCTACCCTCGAAGGATAGATCTTTAATTTAAAATCATTTTATACGGCGTACATGTCCGGCAAAGTGACTTTTCCAATAGCTGTTATTCATACTTGCGATTGCCAGCCCAGTACTATTCTGTGAACCTATGAATTTATCATTTCCTAAATATATACCGATATGGCCATTAGTTTTATAAGTATTAAAGAATACGAGGTCACCTGGCTGGATATTACTATAGGAAACTTTACTACCAGTATATTGTAATTGAGCAGTACTGGAAGGTACTGAAATTCCAGCCTGCGAGAATGCCCATGATATAAATCCGGAGCAATCAAAACCGCTTGGTGAGCCTCCACCCCAAACATAAGGAGTTCCAAGATATGGCATTCCGGCATTCATCACTTCACTTAGACTCCCGCTTGGAGCTCTCTCTTCTTTTTTACTTAGAGTTGTCAGATTACCTCCGTCAGAGCTTGAAGATGACTCTGAACTGCTATGTACACTACCTGAACGCTGATCTACTTCCCGATTGATTGTTACAAGACTTCTTTTCTCATCCTGCAAGTTAGATTTCAGTGCTCTAAGGTTCTGTTCCTTTTCTTTTAACTTCTTCTTATCAGCTTCATTTTGTTCCTTTTGTGCAAGGATGGTGTCTTTCATACCTTCCAATTCTGTTTTCATGTCCTTTAATTCATCAAGCTTTTTCTCAGCAGATTCTTGTTTTTCTTCAAGAGCTGCCATATCTTCTTTTTGTTGTTTCATAAGCTTATTGTCCGATTCAGCTATTTTAGTAACTGCAGAAACCCGACCAATAAAGTCGCTGAAACTTTTTGAGCCAAAAATCACCTCAAGATAGTTCACGTCCCCACCGTTTTTTTGGTAGGATACCATACGATCTTTCAAAATCTCATTACGTACCTCTATATCTTCTTCCAAATCGTTAACTTCATTTTCAATCGTTTTGATTTCTTTTTTTGTATTTTTAATATTACCAGCGGTTTCATTCATTTTATCCTTATTTTGTTCCAGAGCATTGTTAACACTGTCTATTTTTTCGTTTAAATCCTCCAACTCTATCATTACATCGGCTATCTTCTCTTCAGCTTTTGATAGATTGGCATTTATTGTTGAACGTTCAGACTGTGAATTATCCGGTGTAGCGTAAACAGAATCAGCTAAGAATGTACTCCCTAAAATAACCACACCTGCTGTGGCTATTATACTTATCGTTTTTTTCATCTTTCTATTCCCCCGCTTCCCTGTATCTTTATGTAAAGTTTTTCTCGTTTTTGTGGGTAAATTGCAATAATTTGATAAAAAACTATAGATTATGTATCTATCTTTTTAGGTAATTCGTATTATATCATCTAAAAATGACATGAATGTAATAGAAATATTACAATTGTATTTCATTTTTTTAAGCGTTCTGTAATAAAGAGGCGAATCGCACAACACCAGTCAAACTAACCCGTTCCTTAAACTAAAAATACCTTACTACTTCCAAGCACAACATTACTAAACTACTGCAAAGTACCCATATTTTTCATCTAATTCCATATTAAGATTAAATCCACCCTTTTAAATTTCATTAAAATTGCTCGTCCTTTCGCCTTATTAGCAATGGTTTGTCTCACTTATGCAGTCAGAAAGTGTTTCTGCTTTTTTAATGTTAAAAAAAGACACTCTCCGAAGTATCCATGCTGTTTCTATTTGGTAAACTGCTCTTCTTCCGTTTCCCCCTTATGCTTTGAACTCCAAGCTTTAATGGCGAAAGTATCTCCACTTTAGAAAGAACGGTCAACCACTAGTAAAACCAACCCTTTTTCCTAAACCAAAAATACATTCCTGACGCCAATCCAATCATGATTAACCACACTACCAAATACCCATATTTTAAATCTAATTCTGGCATATAGGTGAAGTTCATCCCATAAACACCTACAATAAACGTCAATGGCATAAAAATAACTGATATTATTGTTAGTATTTGCATTGTTCTATTAGTTTGCTGTGCGTTTAGTGAAACATAACTATCCCTAATATCCTGTGTAATTTCACGATTTGACGCAATCATGTCAGCAACCTTTATTAGATGATCATGGATATCGACAAAATATTCCCTTCTTACATCGCCCCCTTCCAAATGATGTGTGTTTAAAATATGGTATAGCAAATCACGCATCGGATGAACGGTTTGTCTTAGCTTAAGTAATTCTCCACGCCTGTCAAATAATTGTTCAAGCAGATTCTCCATTGATAATTTCTTCGTATTATCTTCAATTTCATTAATATGGTCCTCAATTTCATGTACGATTGGAAAATAATTATCAACTACATTGTCCAATATCTGGTGGAAAATAAAATATTCACTTACGATGTCCTTATTTTTCATCCTTGGTAATCGACTCGTTATTTCGTGAATAGCGTGTGATTCATGCTTATGAAATGTAACAATAAGCTTTTCCGCTATAAATATGTTTATTTCCAATTTTGACAGGCTGTGTCGATCAATCGAATGAATGACAAAAAAAGAATGTTTCTCATAATAGTCCAATTTTGGTCGTTGCATATCATGCATGCAATCCTCAATAGCTAATGGATGAAAGTGAAAATATGATTCCAGTAAGCTCATTTCACTATCTGATGGTCTTTCAAAATCAACCCAAACCCATAAATATTCGGACAAATCAAGCTCTTCCATCGTCACACTTTCTATAATTTCCTTATCTATTTTTTGGGCAAGTATGCTTATCATTTGGAATTCCTCTCTCGTTTCTTATCTATACTTCTTTTGCCCTATTTAAATATTTCTACACAAAAAAAGACACTCTCCCGAAGAAAGTGTCCTTACCATTCTTATTTAGTAAACTGCTCTTCTTCTGTTGATCCCTTTAACGCTCCAGTTGATGATTCTCCACCAGATATCACCTGAGCTACTTCATCAAAATATCCTGTTCCGACTTCCCTCTGGTGACGTGTTGCACTGTACCCAAAATCTTCGCTGGAAAATTCAGCTTGCTGCAATTCAGAGTATGCTGCCATTCCATTATTTTTGTATTTCCTGGCAAGCTCGAACATACTATGGTTTAACGCATGAAATCCTGCCAACGTTACAAATTGAAATTTGTAGCCCATCTGAGCAAGTTCATCTTGGAAACTGGCCATTTCCTGCTCCGAAAGTTTGCGCTTCCAGTTAAAGGATGGTGAACAGTTATAGGCTAACAGTTTGCCAGGATATTTTTCATGAATAGCATCGGCAAATTTTTGTGCCTCCTGCAGGTTAGGTTCCGATGTTTCACACCAGATTAGATCTGCATATGGTGCATAAGCAATCCCACGGGCAATCGCCTGATCAATTCCTGCTTCTGTTTTGAAAAATCCCTCCGACGTTCGTTCACCAGTCAAAAACGCTGCGTCATAAGGGTCTACATCACTTGTAATTAAATCTGCCGCATTTGCATCTGTCCGGGCAATGATTAATGTTGGTGTTCCCATTACATCTGCTGCTAAGCGTGCAGAAATTAGATTTCGAACTGCTGTCTGAGTTGGTAACAATACCTTTCCACCTAAATGACCACACTTCTTTTCCGATGAAAGCTGGTCTTCAAAATGTACAGCTGACGCACCTGCTTCAATCATGGATTTCATTAATTCAAAAACATTCAACTGCCCCCCGAAACCGGCTTCCGCATCTGCGACAATTGGTGCAAACCAATCAATTGAATCATCACCTTCAGCATGATGGATTTGATCTGCACGTTGTAATGCCTGGTTAATTCGTTGCACAACATTCGGAACACTGTTAACTGGATATAAACTCTGGTCCGGATACATCTGACCGGACATATTGGCATCTGCCGCTACCTGCCAGCCGCTCAAGTATATAGCTTTCAAGCCTGCTTTAACCTGCTGCACCGCTTGATTTCCAGTCAGTGCACCTAATGCATTCACATAATCATTATCACTATTAACCAAATTCCATAATTTCTCTGAACCTTTTTTTGCTAGCGTATGTTCAATATCTATCGATCCACGTAGCCGAATAACATCCTCTGCCTTATATGGCCGTTCAACATTCACCCACCGTATATTCTGGTCCCACTCACTTTTAATTTGTTCTACCCGGTTACTTTCCATTATTAATCTCCCCTTTCATTAATTGTTTATATGCTGGGATTGTTAAGAATTCAGCGAAATCATCTCGCACGATAAGGTCCCTGAATAAACTGGAAGCTTCTTTATACTTTTCGTCTTCGAATTCTTCTTGTACTATTTTGTCAATTATTTTCAATGTAACTTTCCGCTGATCTTCAAGGACTCCATTCGGATGACGAATCCATTGCCATAACTGGGCACGTGAAATTTCTGCTGTGGCAGCATCCTCCATTAAATGATTAATTGGAACAGCGCCACGTCCCTGAAGCCAAGCTGCTATATATTGAATACCTACCGTTATGTTTGTTCGTACTCCCTGTTCCGTTATTTTTCCTTGAGGTACTTCCAGCAAATCTTCTCGTGAAACAACTACATCCTCCCGTTTCCTTGAAATTTGATTGGACTCTGGCATTCTTTTGTCAAATATATCTTTTACAAACTGTACCATCCCTGGATGTGCAACCCATGTTCCGTCATGTCCGTCCGTTACTTCACGTTCCTTATCTGCACGTACTTTCTGAAATGAAGCTTCATTTGCTTTTGGATCATTTTTCACTGGAATTTGTGCAGCCATTCCTCCTATTGCCGGTGCATTTCGCTGATGACAAGTCTTAATCGCAAGTAAAGAGTATGCATGCATAAACGGAACATCCATTGTTACAGTAGAACGATCTGGAAAGAGGACGTCCGGATTACTTTGAAACTTCTTAATAAAGCTGAAAATATAATCCCATCTGCCGCAATTGAGCCCTGCAGAATGCTCACGTAATTCATATAAGATTTCATCCATTTCAAAAGCTGCATTAATCGTTTCAATTAGTACAGTAGCTTTTATTGAACCTTGTGGTATAACAAGTTCATTCTGTGCAAAGACAAATACATCGTTCCAAAGACGTGCCTCCAGGTGATTTTCAAGTTTCGGCAAATAAAAATAGGGGCCTGATCCACGCCTTAACAACTCTTTTGCATTGTGAAAAAAGTAGAGTCCAAAATCTACAAAACTAGCAGAAACCGGATTGCCATTGATTGTAAGATTCTGTTCTTCAAGGTGCCATCCACGTGGACGTACCATTAACACAGCTGTACTATCATTTAACTTGTATTCTTTGCCGTTATCTCCCTGAAAATCGATCTTTTTACGAATGGCATCTTTTAAATTAATTTGGCCATTTACTACATTTTCCCATGTCGGAGATGTTGCATCTTCAAAGTCCGCCATAAAAGTTTTAGCACCTGAATTCAGTGCATTAATAACCATTTTCCGATCGACCGGACCAGTGATTTCAACTCGCCGGTCCTGCAGATCGGTTGGCAATTGGTCAATTGTCCATTCGCTTTCTCGTATATCTTTTGTTTCCGGCAGAAAATCCAATTCCTGTTGACCATTTTGTAACTCGTTTCGAAGTTCTAACAACCTCTTTCTTCTTTCTTCAAAATGAATATGAAGTTTAGCGATAAAGTTCAAAGCATCATCTGTTAAGACTTCATCAAATTTATCACCCAAATGATTATTTATTCGTACTTTTTCATTTTTCGTCAGCATCAATTCACACCTTCCTTGTTATAATACAATAATTTAATTGACACATTGTTATATAACAATATATCCAAAAAAAATTTACTCTTCCCTTTTTGATAGGCAATAATCACATTCTAATGTGTAGCTTCGGTCATCAATTTGCTTTCCACACTCCGGGCATATTGGGGTATTCAATGTATTTCCTCCTCCCTTATATATAACAGTTAGTTTATTATTTAATTGTTATAATACAGTCTATGTGTTTTTTTAAAAAAATGCAACCCTTTTTTTGAAAAATTTGATTTTCTTTTGAAAGCTAACGGAGAATACCTTTGTCTACTTATTCTTTAGACATAAAAAGTTATATTTCTTAAAAGTAAAGTGAGTCAATCTCATATGACTATCATTTTTCCTAATGATTTTAGCCTTGAGATGCCCGTAAAAAGCGTCCGTTGCAGTGGCAAGTCAACAATCCTAGCACATTTCCAGATACTGGTTTATCTTTGAATTATGTAATTGAACCAAGAGTAAAGTAAAAAAAAGATTTGCAAATTGGCTAAACTATGGAAGAATATGATATGAATCATAATTTGGAGTGAATCAGAATATGAAGCATTTTAATTTCCCTGGCAGCAGGGTTGTCAAAACTGGTGTGGCAATTTTTATAACTGCATGGATTTGTGTCCTATTAGAATGGCCACCCGTTTTTGCCGTTATAACAGCTATTGTTACAATTGAACCAACTGTTTCAGACTCAATCAGAAAAGGACTTATTCGTTTTCCTGCATCTGCAATCGGGTCGGCATATGCGGTGCTATTTATATCGATTTTTGGTAATTCACCACTTACCTATTCACTTGCAGCTGTGTTTACAATTGCTACATGTTTCAAATTTAAATTGCATGCAGGTCTGCTTGTTGCAACACTTACCGCTGTTGCAATGGTTGAAGTTATTCATAGCAATTATTTAATATCATTTTTTATCCGATTAGGTACTACAACGACAGGGTTAGTCGTCTCAACTGCCGTTAATATGTTTGTTTTGCCGCCAGATTATACCAAAGATATTATTCAAAAGATACAAGAGATCCGAAAAAGAACAGGGGTTGTCATAGAAGAAGTATTCCGGGATATTTTGGAGGAGAAAGATAATGAAATAGAGACTACTGATCAGAAGCAGGTCGACCAGCTGGATAAAACAATTCATCAAACAGAAACATTAATCCGTTTCCAAAGAGAAGAAACTAAATATCACCCTTTAGTTGGAACGGAAAAGGCTCAATTCCAATCTGCACAGAATCATCTATTTCGGTTAAGACTCATTCACTATCATATTGATAACCTAATTAATACACCGCTGAAAACAATTTCATGGTCAAGAGAAGAACGAACGGATATATTAAAAGCTGTATCAGAGCTATCTTATTCATTGCAAAATAAAACCAACTATACGTCTGCAAAACACCATAAGCAGCTCAAGCAATTAACGGAAATTTTCTGGGATGACAATGAGGAAATAACCAAAAATAGTGATGTTCATCCAACTACCTTTCCTCCCGAATTAATTATATTATATGAACTCGTTTCCATTTATAACTTGGTCGAAAGATATTACAAAAAGCCACAATGATTGTGGCTTTTTCAAATTGCTGCGTTTAAAAAGAAGTAATACATACAAAAGGAGTCTAAACTAAATCATTTTTAAAGGCGTAAATAACTGCTTGTGTTCGATCTTGTACTTCCAATTTTCCCAGAACATTACTAACATGAACTTTCACTGTTTTTAAGGCAATAAATAACTGATCAGCAATTTCCTGATTTGTTTTCCCCTGTGCAACAAGCATTAATATTTCCATTTCACGGTCAGTCAATTGACTATGTGGACTAGCGACAGGCTTTTCGCGCATTCGGTTCATTATTTTCCCTGTTACTTCAGGCTCCAAAATAGATTGGCCATCATAAGTTGCACGGATTGCTTTGGCAATTTCATTTGCTTTGGAAGTCTTCAGCATATAGCTAGTTGCACCCGCTTCAAGTGCCGGGTATACCTTTTCATCGTCAAGAAAGCTTGTCACAATAATAATCTTTGCCTCAGGCCATTGCTCGATAATTTTCGTTGTTGCTTCAATTCCGTCCATTTCTTTCATTACCAGATCCATTAAGATGATGTCGGGCCTTAAATCCAGGGCCAATTCAACTGCCTCTCCACCATCACCAGCTTCAGCGATAACATCAATATCTTGCTGGGCTGACAAGTAGGCTGCGACGCCAATTCTAACCATCTCATGATCGTCAGCAAACAGTACGTTAATCATTACTTTCACCTTCTTTTCTAAAGCTTGGGACTTTTACTTCCAACCTTGTTCCTTCATTAGGCAAACTAATTATTTTAAACGTTCCACCCACTTCAAAAGCACGTTCGCGCATATTTTGAAGTCCATATGAACTGGTTTTAACCTTCTCCATATCAAATCCTATTCCATCATCAACTACACGCATAATTACAGTTTGATCACGCTCTATTAACATGACGTGAAATGAAGATGCCTTTGCATGACGAAGGGTGTTTGAAACAGATTCCTGCAGAATTCGAAATAACTGGTCTTCCACACCTTTATCAATGGTGAGTGCTTCTACTTTCCAGTCAATCACCATTGGTACCTTTTGTGTGAGTTCAACCAATAGCTCTTCTACACCTTCTTGTATGGATTTCCCTTTTAGTGCAACAGGTCGCAAATGAAGGAGTAGTGCACGCATCTCAAGCTGCGACTGATGAATCATCTTCTCGACCATTTGCAGCTGCTGTTTGATTGATGCGTCATCAGGCGGGTTCGATTCGTTAATGGCCGACATCATCATTGACGCCGCAAACAGCTGCTGACTGACCGAATCATGCAGTTCCCTTGCTAATCGATTCCTCTCCTGGACAACAACTTCCTGTAAACTTTTCTCTCGTTCAGTTGCCCTTTCTGTAACCAAACGTTGTGCATTTTCAGTTTGAATACGTATTTTTTCCTGAATTTCTTCCATGGATTGTTGAATTTTATCAAGCTCTTTATAGACTTCATCATCGGTTGATAGCTTTTGACCTTTGGCAATTTCATCTAAATGCTTCGACACACGCTGTAGCCGTTGTCGCCAGTACCATCCCGTTGTTACACCAATAATTGCACCTGCAACGACTGGTATTCCAAGCGCAAAAACTAAAAATGGTACATCATAAATCGTTCGATCGATTATTAACGACCAGTTATCAAGTGGAAAAGCTGCCATTGTAATCCCAATCATCAGCAGCGTGATGAGCAAGGCAAATAAAATTGCGGTAAAGACGTGACGTAAAATAGGACTCATATCCGCTTCACCTCAATATCTCCGGAGAGTACTGACGTTACAATTTTCACGCGTGGAAAAGTTGTGTCATAGTCTTCTGTTTGGTAGAGAAGCGATTGATTCATCAACTTCCAATGATGCTTTCCAAGAATATGAGCACGCCCAAAAACGGCACTATGATGTACGCTTACTTCTACTTCGTAAGGAACATGTATTTCAACGTTACCAACGATATGACGTAGTGAAATCACTACAGTATCATTAGGAAGAACGGTATTGCTTAAATCAATCACCCTATCACCAAAAGCCGCATGAATATTAATATCCCGCCATTGATATGCTGTATCCTCCGTACGTTGATCACCGAAAACTTTATGGTTAAACAATGGCTTCAATTGTGTAACTGTTTCATTTTTTACCTCTTCGGTTCCAGTTAATCTTGGATTTATTTGTTCCGATTCCTGCTTTGACTTGGAATAGTTTATAATGAATAAAACGATGGCTGCCAGAATTAGGAAACGGACTGCCAGCATATTTAAGACAGCAAATACTAAACCAACTACCCCAAACCAGAAAAAGATTTTTCCCCACAACCGATAGAACTTTTTCCAGCCGATATAGATAAAAAAGCCCGAAAATAAAGCTGAAAAAATCATCCCACCATGAAAAAAGGCGACTTCTATAACAAAAAGAATCACTCCAATTATCAATATCCAGTTAAATGTATCTGTCGACAAACGTTGAAACATGAAGTGACCCCCTCTCAATTTATGTAGTAGCAAAAGCATAGGTGCTTGTATAGTGGCGTATGGACTGGACTGACCTGTGCGAGATAAAGGAAAGCAGAAAGTGATTTTCTTTCTAGCTTGACTTATCGTAAGCACAGGGAGGGAAGTACACTAGCCACTAAGCACCGACGCTAGCCGAATAGACGCAGAAGGACTGCGCCTGTTCAGTATATCATTTTTTCTTATGTTGATACATAATGCTGTTAATTTGCCTTTTCCTGCATTTCTTTTTCGAGTTTGTCAATTTTACTGTCAAATGTACTTCTGTAATAGGAAGTATTTACTTTGTTTTCCAGACCTTCAATGTACTGCTCCATTTCAGCAAAGCGTGAAAAAGGTTTTTCTGATGTTTCTTCCACTACCTTATTTATTTGATGGTTCGCATGTGCGACATTTTCACGACCCATTAATTCCATTCTGCGCAAATGCATATCTTTCAGTTTGTGCTTCATCTCTTCATATTTCTGTTCTAATGTTTCCAACTGCTCAACTGCTTCTTCACGTGAAGCTTTCATACGATCTGCACGTACCTGATACTCTTCATGCTCTCTTACAGCGAATTCATGCATTTGCGCTTCTTCTGCTTTTTCTGCGATACCTGCTTGTTTCAGTCGTTTATCGGCAAGATCCTGTGCCTTATGATATTCTTTGGTAAATTCATCTTTCAATTTATATTGACGCTCAACAAGCTTGCGTACTTTTTCCTTTTCCTGCTCACTTTGGCGTAAATATTGATTTAAAGCTGCAATTGGATTTTTCTGTTCCTTTTGATCCATTATATTATGAAGATCTGACGAAACTGAATCTTTTATCCGTGTAAATATATTTGTCATCGAAAATCGCTCCTTTTCATCTATTAATTATTGATTTCTGCCCATTGGCGTTCAAAGTTTGTAAATGGGTCATTATCTTCTACTACTTGATCAACTGATTGATCATCATCATCTTTCCAGCTTGTGTAAATTAAGTACAAGACATATGCTGCTGCAATGCCGATTACTGCATAGAAGTTTGACAGTCCAATACCTAATACAAATAAACCAGCGATTACCCAGCCAATTTTTCCTGCTGCAGAATCACTTTTGATGAACTTTTTAAAGATGATATACAGCAGCCATACACTAACTCCTAGTAAAATCATCGGACCAAGATTAGCCAGCAAAATAAAAAATGCAACCAATCCTCCGACGAACAACATAAATTTTTTCATGTATCCCGCCTCCTTTCATAAATCAATCATACCGATTAAACAGCGTCCTTGTAATGATCCACAGCCATATTTCGGACTAGGTCTCAAGGCGTATACTGGTATAAAAAACAGGGTGTGCTATCCCTAGAGGGGAACAGCACACCCTGATTCCTTATCGTTTTGTTGTCGATGTTTAATCGATGTTTATCGTTTCCGCTTCAATCTTTATCGATTCGCACCCACCAAAGCACCAATTCGATCAATCACACTCCGGATTTCCTCTTTTGAAACATCAAAATGCGTGACAAAGCGGACTGTATTTGGACCAAATGGTACTGCTAGAATACCAGATTCCTTGAGCATCTCTAAGAACTGTTCTGCACGTAATCCAGCATCTTCAGTATTTACAAGCACAATATTGGTATCGACGTTATTTTCGATTGTTAACCCGCTTACTTCTTTCAATCCGTCTGCCAATAATTGCGCATTTTCATGATCTTCTGCTAGTCGGTCAACCATTGTGCGTAGCGCGACTAAACCTGGTGCAGCAATAATGCCAGCTTGTCTTAATCCGCCTCCTAAGCGTTTACGCCACTTCCTTGCTTTTTTGATAAATGCGGACGATCCTGCAATTATCGAGCCAACAGGTGCACCCAACCCTTTCGATAGGCAAAACTGTACCGTCTCAGTATACGCCGCAAATTCCTTTACATCAATTCCTGTAGCAACTGCCGCATTAAACATACGTGCCCCGTCAAGATGAACAGGTATATTTTGTTGCTGGGCCATTTCAAAAATTGTTCGCATATTATCAAGTGAAACAACTGCTCCACCCGCACGATTATGTGTGTTTTCAAGGCAAATCAGCCCTGTCTCCGGTAAATGTATATCGTCTCCGCGAACCGCTGCTTGAACTTCACCAGGATTCATGGCACCGTTCTTTCCATATATAGTTCTTGGCTGGACACCTGCAAGTGCTGAAATGGATGCACCCTCATATTTAAAAATATGGGAATCTGCTTCTAATATAATTTCCTGCCCTGGCTGACAGTGCGTCAATACGGCAATCTGATTCCCCTGTGTTCCACTTGGGACAAACATTGCAGCCTCTTTGCCCAGCTTTTGAGCAGATAATTCCTCCAATTCTATTATTGTCGGATCCTCCTGGTATACATCGTCGCCAACTACTGCATCGAAGGCAGCTTGCCGCATTTCTGGTGTTGGTTTAGTCACTGTGTCACTTCGTAAGTCAATCATCGTATCCCCTCCATATTAGTTATCTGCTAACATTTCTTTTGCAATTAACTCGTAAGATTTCTGTCTTGCCTCATAACTGTGTGTAATAGTAACAAGCATAAATTCATCTACCTGATAAAGCAGTTGCAGTTGTTCAAGCTGCTGTTTCACTTCTTTTGGATCACCTATAATCATTTTGCGTTCCATTTTCCTAATTGTTTCTTTTTCTTCATCCGAAAAAGAGTACGCCTTAGCCTCTTCAACAGATGGGATACGTCCGCTCCCCTCACCTTTTGCACGTAATACACTCCAAAGTTGACTGCTTAATGCCAATTCATTAGCCTTTTCTGTTGTTTCTGCACAAACGGCTGAAACTGTTACAATCGTTTCTGAATGTTTTTTTGTATATTGCTTAACGATTGAAGGACCATCTGCATCACTGATAAAATGCCCATACGCATATGGAAGACCTTTTTCAGCAGCCAATATTGCACTTTTTTCACTTGTGCCAAGTAACCACGGCTCTGGTGAATACGTTGGGACAGGAGACGGCTTTATTTTCGAATACATGTGATCTTTTGGAAAACTTTTATGTAAAAACTGCAGGACTTCATCAATTGAATCAGAAAACTGGTTTACCTGTTTTAAAAAGTCACCTGATAACGCAATGCTCGCCTCTGCTGAACCACCGGGAGCTCGTCCAATCCCAAGGTCGATACGATCCGAAAATAGAGTGGCAAGCATATTATATCTTTCTGCAACATTAAAAGGCTTATAGTGAGGTAACAGTACAGCACCAGCACCGATTCTGATACAATTGGTTTTCGCTCCAATAATCCCAAGCATAAGGTCTGGTGCAGGACAAGCTAATCCTGGCAGATCATGATGTTCGGCAATCCAATAACGTGTATAACCTAAATCATCACCAGTCTGGGCTAGTTTTATCGATGCTGCTAATGCTTCATTTGCTGTTTTATCATTTGATATCGGAGCTTGGTCGAGAATGCTTAACCGCATTTTGCAGTACCTTCTTTCAGTTGAAATTCGTTTAGAAAACTTGGCTTATCGCCAAGCCTTTATGGCGAAAGCCTTAGTTGCACTTATGCAGTAAGAAAGGATTTATACTTTCTTATCTGCCTAGTAAAATAACTATCCTTTTAAATGCCACTACCACTAATCATTGACTACATATTAACACAGATATATCATCGTTATATAGTTTCTAAAACTACTAGTTAAGAAGGTGTTTCATAATATGGGGAATTATATACGTGAGCCGATTAATAGTCTGACACATTTGTTTGGCGCTATTTTATCGTTTGTGGGATTACTTGCCTTGGTCATAAAAGCAGCAGCAACGACAGATTCTATGTTAGCAATCGTGGCCGTGATAATTTTTGGAGTTAGCATGATTTTATTATATGCAGCGTCAGCAACATATCACATGGTTGTTGCAAAAAATCATGTCATTGCCTTTTTAAGGCGAATTGACCACTCCATGATATTTGTATTAATCGCTGGCACCTATACGCCACTATGTTTAATAAGTTTACAGGGGGTAACCGGCTGGATTTTATTTGCAGTGATCAACAGTATCGCAATAGCCGGAGTAACATTTAAATTAGTTTGGTTTCACTCACCCAGATGGCTGTCGACAGCATTATACATTGTGATGGGGTGGATTGTTGTATTTTATAGTCCTGCACTTGCGCCAATCATAGGTATGAACGGAATGACTCTGCTAATCCTTGGAGGTCTTTTTTACACGATGGGGGCACTTATCTACTGGCTCAAGCCGAAGTTTCTATCATTTAAACATATGGGATTCCACGAGATTTTTCATATTTTCATCCTGTTCGGAAGTCTATTTCACTTTTTCTGTATATATCAATATGTACTGTAAATTAAAGCAAAGGCCACCAATCCAGCGTTGGTGGCTTCCTTTTTCTTATAATGCCGTTTCCTTCGCATTTTCATCCCTGACAAATACAAACGTATATAACAGCAACAATACTAGCAAACTAATAATCGAAAAACCATAAATGAAATGATAGCTTGTAAGGGACGCAAGCACACCAAGCCCTGTTGATCCAACTGCAATTCCCAAATCCATCGATGAAAAGAACATGGCGTTGGCAGTTCCCTGCTTTTCTTTTTCCACGAAACCAACAGCAATTGCCTGTAAAGTTGGTGTCATTATTCCATAAGAAAAACCGTACATTACCCCAGCTATAAGCAATGTCATCGTATTCTGGGTAATAGATAATAGAAATAATCCGATAATACCAGCGGTTGCAGCAGGATAAATGATGATTTTATGTCCCAGATTATCATACAATCGCCCGGAGAATGGACGAACAACAACCATCATAACTGTCATCACAAGGAAAAATAATGACACAGATGCTCCAATATTAGCTTCCGCGCCAAGACCACTCATAAAACTGATTACTCCTCCTAAAGTCGTTGTAAAGAACATTGCTAAAATACACGGAAGTAATGCCTTCTTATCAAATGCATATTCCTTAAATGAAATTTGCTTGTCTGTGTCGGCAGAGGCACTAATCTTAGGAGTTTTTACAAAAAATCCAAGCACCAATGCAGCTACTGTCATTACAATGGACAATATAATTAGAAGATTGTACGAGTATAGCTGCAGCATTGAAATGGCAAACATTGGGGCCACACTTGTACCAACACTCGTAGCTAATCCGTAATAGCCAATGCCTTCCCCAAGCCGTTTAACCGGAATAATGTTTGTCGCCAAAGTAGAGAGTATGGTAGTAATAATACCAAATGCAACCCCATGCAATGCCCGCAGACACAACAGGAGACTTACGGAAGTCTGTCCGTAACTCAGGCCAATCGTTAGTGCCAACAAGATCAGCGTAATAATACTCATTACTTTAACGTCGACCTTATGAATCAAATAGCCAATTAGCGGACGCGTTAAAATCGCTGCCCCCATAAAGACCGTTGTCATCAGACCAGCCTGTGTCGGGTTCTTTTTAATCTCCATAATATAAGCTGGAAAACCTGCAGTCAGTAACTGTAAACATAGAAAAAATAAAAAAGCCATCACGACAATGACTATAAATTGGGACGTCCATAATCTTGATGTATTTCTACCCATAAAAATAAATTCCTTCTTTCTATTTGTTTGCTTCGTCTAGTTGTGAATCGATGTTGCTCTCCAGTGAATACAAGACTTCTTGGAAAATTGCTAGTTGATCTTTATCAATGTCATTGATTATTTTGAGATAAATTTCCTCGAGATAAGGTCCAACTTCTTCAGCCAGTTGTGACCCCCTATCTGTAATGTTAATCAAAAAAGAACGTCTGTCTTCCGGATTTCGAACACGATACACATACTCATGCTTTTCCAACAGATCAAGGATTTTTGTTAATGTTGCCTGATCTTTATCCGCACGTTCAGACAATACCTTTTGTGTAACCTGACCAGATTCGTTTAATGTACGGAGAACACTCCATTGCTCTGTTGTAATGTTAAATGATTTTAAATAGTAGTTTATAATGCGTGTAATTTTTTTGCTAAGCCGAACCGATGCTGAACCAATTGCTTTATCCATTGACACAAGGAATACCCCTTTCAAGCATACTTTTATTAGTATATACGAAAATATTATTTGTGTAAATATATTTTGTATACAAAGTATTTTTTTACTTAAAAAAATGACCCAGCGTATGCCGGGCCATTGCTTCATTAGTAGGATACAATTTCAGAAAGTACATATTGATAAAGAAGTTGTTCCGTATAATCTAATGACGTCTCGTGTGTGCGTTCATATGCGTGGGATGAATCAATTCCTGGTCCGATAAGTCCGTGGATAATATCATGCCCAGCCCTGATTGCAGCTGATGCATCGGAACCATAGTACGGATAAATATCCAATTTATGCACGATATTATTTGATTCAGCAAGCTCTACAAGATGCTTACGCAATCCATAATGATATGGTCCGCTGGCATCCTTCACACAGATCGAAACGGTGTATTCATCAGTGGTTTGGCCATCACCCATTGCCCCCATATCGACAGCCAGGTATTCGACTGTTTCAGGATTTATATTGGAGTTACCGCCATAGCCAATTTCTTCATTGTTTGAAATTAGAAAATGTGTCGTATGAGGTAATGTGATATTTTCTTCTTTTACTCTTTTTATAAGTTGCATGAGGCCGGCGACACTTGCTTTGTCATCTAAATGGCGTGATTTGATAAAACCGTTATCTGTTATCTGAACACGTGGATCGAAGGAAACAAAATCACCTACATCAATACCAAGTTCTCGAATATCATCAGCATTTTCAACCTTTGCATCAATACGGACTTCCATATTCTCCTGATTACGCTCAGCTTTTCCTGCATCCTTATAGACATGGACGGATGTTTGATGCATTAGGATTGTTCCTGTGTAAACTTTGCCACTGGTGGTTTGGATTTCACAGTACTCACCCTCAATAGCGTTATATTTGAAACCGCCGATAAGGTCAAGACGCAGGCGCCCGTTACTTTTCACTTCTTTAACCATAGCACCTAGTGTATCAACATGTGCGGTTAACATTCTGTGTTCCTTGTCATTTGCCCCAGGTAATGTCGCAATTAAACCACCCTTACGGTTGTGCTTTGTTTCCACCTGCAGATCATGTAAAAAATCCTCCACATATTGAATCACTTTCTCCGTGTTACCTGATGGACTCGGAATAGAAACCAGTTGTTTAATAAGCTCTTTTGTTTCGTTTACGTTTGGATATGTAGTCAAAATAATTGCTCCTTCCTTAACTATTAATATACTTCTTACATTGTATCGTTAATTGGGGGGAGCTAACAACTAGCCCTCTGAAAAACTCACACTTTATATGTTGGTGAAAGGTGTTTCTCCCCACTTTGAAACTGACGAAAGTTATCAACGACTATCAGAGTTACAAGCTGAAGTAGATAGATGCCCCGTTTTTAATTTATTAAAAGAGCGGGAATTGAATTGAAGACATCTTGGATTAAAAAGGAACCTGTCAAAACAAAGTAGAAATCTCTTATTAAAAGATGGCAGGTCATGACCTTAATATCATGACCTGCCTTTTCTTCATATCAATGTAAATTTTGTTGAAGGTATCTGATGGATATATTTGGTGATATAAAAATTCGGGATGCTGTCATATCCTATAACAAAAATTGATATACCATATTTAAATGGTTTTCTTTTTTAAGGTTATATATCTTAACTGATATGAAAATGTTTAATTAAGATCTTTTTTCTTTTTGCTTACTAAGCCTAAAACAGCTAACTAATTGATGTTTTTTTCAACTATTGTTACTTCTTCTTGATCCAGATCATACATCCTATTAACTAAACTGTTTATTTCATTTTCTGTTTTTCTTATATTACTTAAAAGCGTTTTCTTTTCTTGAGTGATTTCCCCCCACTCTCTTATAATTGTTTTTATAACATGGTCTTTCTCGAAATCAGGAATATTAATAGCTAAGATCTTAGTTGAAATATTTCCTTTAGCTTGATTAATCTTTTCAAGTTGATTTTCATTTAAATTTTCTAAATAAACTTTTAGATATTTTTGTTTCAACTTATCTTTAACTTCGAATTTGATTATATCCATTTTACCCCCACCAGATTTACTGGTAGAAATAGTTAGTATTGTATCATTTATTGAGACACTAATCTCTTTGACTTTTTTGGAGTGGCCAGTATATATTTTATTACAAAAACCTCCTAACTCTGAAATTGTTCCTAGAGTTAAACCATTGTTGGAGGCATACTTATCTAAGAGTTTTTGGAAATCTAAGCTACTACCTCCTCTACCCCCTGATGCTTTTTTATCCAACTCACTATGAAGCATGTACATTTTTTTAGCTTTATCCCCTAACATTATCCAGTAACTTTCATCCGAAATAGACTTTGGAAAAGGGATGTTTTGTAACTTGCTTGCCTTTATTTGTGGAATTACTCGAGATTCACCCTGGTTTGCCACTCGATAAAGGAACAAGAATAATTTGGATTGTAGCATTGCTATATTAGCCCATGGATCACTTTGCCGTGGGAGATTAAAGACATACATGGCATCCGTCACAACGAGGTTATCTGAATGATCGTAAATAAGTTCAATAACTTTTGAAGTAGTTATCCCAATAATCTTAGGAGCTTTAAAAATAAGTGGATCTCTAGCTCTATGTAAAGCCCACCAATGATGTTTTTCTTTTTGGACTTCCTTACATTTATTTTGCTCTTTAAATTGTGACATAAATGAGAAAGTATTGGGATATAAATCAATATTAGTTTGGTTAGAAGTATAAATTATATATTGATCTACTTTCCAGCCTTTATAACGTTTAATTTGAGAACCACTTACACTTCCATAAAGTAACTCTTCCTCTAGTTTGTATTTTGCAATTTCATCTTTTGTGACTACATGTTGCTTTACCATGTCTGGACTAACACCACGTTGTATTTTCCCATCCAATGCTTCAATGAGGGGTGGATGTAATCCTCTCATTCGATTCAGAATTTTAATTTCCTCAATATTGTTAAGGAAAAAAGTAAGGTCAGGGTCATCCTCAACAATTTTCTTCCAATTTTCCCATTGGAATATATTAGCTAATTTAGGGTTATCTAAAACTTCCCCCCTTTGAGAAAGTGTTAAATCCTTCAGCTCATTTACTACCATTTCATCCTCTGAACCTTGGGCTTCGCTAATAAAAATTGTTGACGTGTTTAATACATCATTACCGAAAATTCTTTCTCCCATGCTTATTAAAGAAGACAATCCACGATCCAAGAGCACATTACGTACAGCCTTAGTATCAGTTTGATTAAGAATTGTACTTGGGATTATAAAGCCAATTGGATTTCCTATTTTCGTTATCCTTATAGATTGTTCTATAAAATAGATATAAGAGTCAACAGTCCTAACTATAACTCGAGGGTACTTATTTCTTAGGTATTGCCGCTCCTCATCAGTAAAATATGCTCCCCATGGCGGGTTACCAATAATGACATCAAAACCGCCATCTTCTATTATATCTTTAAATTCTTCTTCCCAATCAAAAGCCTTATCCTTTGATATATGAGAGTCAGCTATTAATGAATTTCCACATTTAATGTTGTCATCTAAATATGCTAAAGGTTCATTCTTATTTGCAGTTTTAAGCCAAAGAGATAACTTAGATATTTCAACTGATTCTTCATTAAGATCTACGCCATATAAATTATTTTGTAGAACGCCTTTCTGATATGCTACAAGATCAAATATTGACGTCTGACCACCTTTTATAGCGGAAATCTTGTTATGGATCCATTTGTATTCCTTTAATAAAAAGTCAAAAGCTTTATTAAGAAAAGCTCCAGACCCGCAAGACGGATCAAGCACCTTTATGTTCATCAACTTTGTTTCATAATCTTGATAAAACTTTAGTAATTGTTTTCTATATCTGCCTTCAACTTGGGGTGTGGTAGCTGATTCTAAATCCGGCAATTCATCTTCTCCCATATTTTTTTTAATAGTATCGAGAAGCCTACCAATAGAATTTTCTACAATATAATTCGTAACATACTCGGGGGTATAATAAATGCCATCCTTTTTTCTACGAGAACTTTGTATGTCATAATCATTATTTCTAATATTTGATTTTAATTCCTCTAAATCCGCAATAGACTGTTCAAAGATATGACCTAATATATTGACATTAACATCACTCTTGAAATCATAAGACGAGATATTATAAATTTCATCAAAAAAGTCGTTTTTGATTATGAGCTCATCTAGTTTTTCATCATATTTAAAGAGTCCTCCGTTATATGCAGGAATAA
The DNA here is from genome assembly GCF_052246775.1 of Virgibacillus sp. L01. Lineage (NCBI taxonomy): Bacteria > Bacillati > Bacillota > Bacilli > Caryophanales > Bacillaceae > Virgibacillus > Virgibacillus sp. L01. The sequence continues at coordinate 41,209 of NZ_JBQQCP010000001.1, forward strand.
GCTTTTTCTCATTTCCTTCATCAACAGCTCTAAAAACCCCTTTTATTTCTTCCCATATAACAGTATCACTGTTACTGAATGAATCTTTTCCCCGCTCTATAGCTTTATGTAATAAGTCATTAGGTAAAAGCCCTAAATCTTCACAAAAGCATATAAAGATTATCCTATCTAGAAATTTTTGAGCTTTCTCTAACAGTAATTCCTCTGGATAACCTTGGTTATTTTTTTTTAATTCTTCAAAAAGCTGTATTCTTACACCCTTAAAGAGGTTATAAAAACTAATAGAGATGTCTCGCTCATGCTCTTTGGTTCTCACGCTCAAAATTTCGGTTGGACTTTGTCCATCTTCTTTTATTAAGTTTTCTTTAGATAATAAAAAATTAAACTTTTGAAAGTTAGCCTCATTGTCTAACTCATCTATATAAAATGACTCATAATACGCTTGACTACGTCCTACCTTATATAGCCTAATTTCAATCATGTTGGATACGATCACCCAGTTACAACCATCATATTTACTAGTGTAGCTAAAAGCTTGTTCTACAGGTGTACCATAGTCCTTTCCGGCTCTTTTTTGCTTTTCATCTAAACTTATCTTAGGGGATTTTAGTTCTATTATAGCTTGAGTACTTGCAGTTTCGGATGAGTAGAAACCTAGTATTCCATCTGGTATAGACGCATCCACTTCAGTGGAAACTTCTGCGTTAAAATTCCATTCTCCTTCCGATTCAGCAATACCTTTATATCCCAAAACCTTTAGGAATATTCCTTGTAGAAAAGCACCTTGAAGAGACTTTTCGTTAACCCCCTTAATTGTTTCCAAGTTCTTTTTCCAACTTTGAACTACTTTTTGCTTTTCAGTTTGATTTTCAATATAATGCCTTTGGCTAAAACTTTGAATCAAGTTTTGATTAAACAGATTAGGCATTCCTGTCCCCCCAATTTTGTTAAATACCATCGAACTTAGTAAAAAGTTTTTTTATCAATCTCTCTCCTTGTCTTTTAATGATTACAGTTGATTATCCGTCATATCACGCGTATTTACTGAAAATTTATTTATCAACACTTTTAATAACCTCTTCCATAAAGGACATGTTTTGGTTCATTGTAAAACCAAATGCAACACCAAAATTAATATAGAAAGTCATCGTGAAACCGTGTTATATTAATGTCGACCAAAACAATTTAACACACGGAGGAAAAAATTCACGATGACTCATGCCTATTCTAACACACCTAAATGGTCTTTTTCACACTTAAACGAAATGGAAAGAGGCGAACTGTCTGCTTATTTAAAAGTGGGCCTTTCACAAAGGAAAATCGCCCAAAAAATGAACCGAAATGTAGTAAGCACGGGGACGGTTCTAGCGCTTCTTTTCTAAGTAATACTCTTCAATTGCATGTGTAGCAGTCACAGCCAGATCTGGAGATATGAGAAACGCTGTGGCTTTATCACAATCATCACCTTCACCACAAGTCAATCTACAAACTGCTTTTTCAACAATTTTATGAGATTCAGTTTTCATTTTATTCCACCTCTATACTTCTAGCATTGTAATAAATTCATCATCAGGCAAGGTAATAAAGTATTTATATTTTTGTTGAAGTTCTTTTTTGCAGAAAATTTTACTTATAGATGGATAATTAAAAATTAGATGCCTATTGTTAAACCCAAAGGGTAATTTCCTATTGATAATTCTTGCTATTGTTTCATCATTAGGGTGATTGTGCTTCTTACCATTTGTAGAAAAAATGTATTTTGGACAGCCCACACCTAGATTTTCGGTGTGGGCTGTTTGACGCTTACGAACAAATTGTGGATCGACTTGACCATTCGAGTGATCAAATAACTAGAAATGTGTATCTCCATGTTACGACAGAATTAAAAAAAGAAGCTTCCCAAAAGTTCACTTAACTCATGTGAAGTCTCGATTAAAATCTTTTATGTTAACAAAATGTTAGCACTTCACTCTAACCCTAACAACAAACCCAGTCATAACAAGGGTTTCAGGAGTATCACATCATGCCGCCCCTTAGGTGAGAGTGCGGTATATCATGGTTCTGTTAAATTCTTACTGTAACATCTTTAACAAGAATTAACCCTTTTTCACTGGATTGCGTTAGCAAAATGTTAGCATTTTTCTAATGACAATATTAAGAGTTTTTGAACAATACATCCTAACACTTCCATTTTTTTATTCTTCTATAATATAGGGTTTAATTACTTCAAGCATATAATCAGCTTTCTGCGGTGTATAACTTGGAGACTGACAAAATACAATACGGTCATATTTCTCTTCTGCTTGATACTCTTTATTTCTAATAATTTTAAATGGTATCTCATCATCTATAGTAGTAGGGGAAATCATACGCCCTACAATCCTTTCATAGCTCATACCAATATCTATATCTTTGAAACCTTTAAATTGAAACGCCATGCAATCATCAGAAAAATTTTTCAAATGACCACTAAACATTTCATTCTCCCAAAACTCTGGCACAACAAAATTAATATCACTAATCCAACCGCAAGCCATAGCGTAAGATAAGTAATTCCCCATCCATACTTTGTCTAATTTTAGTAATTCCCTTCTCTTTTCGATTGGTTGTAACATTAATTCTCCCATAATGTATATATAACCACTATCTCCAAGTCCAGTATCTGAGTGCGCATCTATATGCGTAACATGAAATGGTGTCATTAAACCATGTTCTTTAATTAATTCATCCCAAAAGAAAAACGCTTCATTATGTTCTTTGATAATACGTCCTTTAATAGGGTTATCTTTACTTAATAAACACTTGTCTTCTAAAAATCGTTTAAACTCCTCTTCATTCCATGGTTTAAAATCTTCATCATTTAATCGTTCTTCACCATTCTGCCAATGAGCTATCCCATCTAAGAAAAAGTCCATATCTATATCTAATATCCTCATCTAATTGCCTCCTATTTCATTACACCTCTATAATATTTTTAATGTTATGTGCGTAGAGTGCGGCATATAAACGTAATCTTACTGTAACATCTTTAACGAGGGGTTTAACGTTTTTCACAGGACTGCGTTAGCAAAATGTTAGCATTGTTTTGTTGTTGTTGTTTGTATTATTTAAATCACTAATTGGCCTTCTTCAACTTATACAAAGCTGTAATTTCACCCGCTTCATCATACTCTACTTGAAGGTCAATTGGTTCATTTAAATCAGAATTTTTTCCTTGTTTGAGTTGGGTTAGTTGTTCTTCCATGTCTTTGATATTCTTGGTGATTGCTTTGTTAAGGTAGGTGATCTTTTCTTCCAATGTTTTTTTACGTTCATTAACAGCACTTTCAAATCTAAATTTCCCATCTAACTTTATTTGTTTTTCTTTGGTTATTCTATTAAAATTGTCTAAATGATTAATCGTTTTCTTATAATCATTTTCAATATCAGTAAGCCTTAAAAGACTTACCTCATCAGTACCTTCAATATAGGTTCTCATATTCAAACAAATGACCATTAACTCTAAGTTCCCAAAGCATAGGGATAGATCTTTTTCAAATGTGGTAGCTATAGTTTCAACCTCTGTTACAACACTATCTAAATCATATTTAATTACTTCCTTTACGTTTTTAATGCTATTAATGATATTCGGCTGTTCTATAAATATAGATTGTAACTCTTGATAACAGTCTAGATAGATATCCTCGATTTTAGTAAAGTATGCATGGTTACTAGTTATGTCACCCTTTTGCAAATCAGGTAATATAGATTTCAAATATCGAATTGCACCTTGAATTCTACCAAGTTTATCATTTCTATTGTATCTCAATAGTGTATTAACCTTATTATCAATAATATTTAATCTTTGGTTGATATTTTCTAAATGTTCTTGTGCCGAAACAATAGTCATAACTCCAAGCGCAACATTAGCTAATTGAGCAGGGTTTAGTCTTTTTGCATTCTTTATCTCTATTGCACCATGACCTCGAATTTTACTTTTTGAATCAACTACCATTGTTCTAAATTCATTTGCCGCTCCCTTTGTTTTCATCAATGTTAATTCTCCAGAATTCACTTTATCAAGAATTTCTTTACTAAACTTTATAATGACCTTTTTATCTGTTTTTAAAATATCCGTAGCTGTCGGAGCTAGTTTTACTAGATTATTAATATTATCCTTCAAATTCCTATTAAGAGGTACTAATTGTGGGTATTCATATTCATTTATATTAAAACTATCTACAGTCTTTACTTCCCAAGGTAGTTCTGTATGAACATCGGTGAGTATATTTACTTCCTCATGACTTTCATTAATACTCTCTACCATAATTGTTTTCTCTAATTTATCTTGCTTCGATTTTATCTTATAGCTGTTAACTATTGTGAAAATTTTTACAGTAAAAAATACTACTACCATTAGTCCAATGAGGAAAAGAGTAATATAGATATAATCCCCCTGCATTTACTACAACCCCTTTTGGTAAATTTTCAATACTTCCATTTTCCAGAAAATAAATGTACCATATTAGAATATTTTACCATAAATTAAGTTGGTTTTATTAAAAAAGTGTTAAATAACATAATTGCTAACTTTTTACATCAATATTTGGAAGCGCGGGGACGGTTCGAGGCAACTGAAAAAGTACCCTTTTTTAATTCATTTTTTATAGTTTAGGCGCAAATTTTTTGTATTTCACATTTTTTGCCCGTTAATTTCCAGAAAATGATAAAACTATTAAAATCAGACCCCTTTTTAGAGGATAGTATCCCTGCTATCCTCTTTAAATATACCGCGAATGCTGTGAATTTCGCCTGTAAGATCATGCTTTTTAGACCGTACCCCCTGGCACGATCTAATCCGTGGAAATTCTTCATCTCACCATTTTTCCATTCTTGGCAAACTCTTTTCATGTATTTTTCTTTAAATTCTTCTGTCTTTTGTTGTTGACTGTACGTATAAAATTCGGGAGCATTAATCCCTACTACCAAAATTCTACGTACTGCTGTGCCAGCGCAACTTTCCCTTAATGGGCAATCTCTACATTTTTCCTTTTCATAGTAATACCTGTACGATTCTCTACCACGTTTATTTTTTGCGTATTTTTTTCTTTCTGTTTTATTACCTTGTACACAAAACCATTCATCTGAATCTTTGTTATAACTAAATAAGTCCTCATCTATCCTATAAGCCATCGCATTAACTGGAATGTATGGTGCTGCTCCCATTTCTTTAACTCTATCCAATATTGGCTTTTTGAAGTAGGCTTTATCTCCATATACTTCTTTTATATTCAGTCCGGTTTTCATTGTTAAATCCATTAATTCATTGAACTGTGTCCCATCCACGTAGGCTCCATTATTTACTCGAACCGCAGTTATAATTCTGTCTTTTGTGGTGATGGCGTACTCCGTTTTATAACCAAAAAAATGAGAAGTTTTACTTTTGTGTCCTATTCTAGCGTCTTGGTCTACAATGGAACGAACCCCTTTTTGTTCAATAAATTTAGGGTCTTCTAGTATTTTCTTTGCATTCCCCATTACCTGTATTGTTTTAGTGGTATTCTCTGTTTCTACACTTCCTTCGACCTGGTTCATCACTTCTTCTAAATACGTTTTCATGGCAGACTTAGCTTCTTTGGGGTCTTCAATTTCCTTATAATCTGGAATTTCCTGATTTACGGTACTAGGCACTTCTCCAACTTCTTCATCCAGTGTTTTAAATAGCTTTTTTGCCAAGCGCTTCATAACCCTTTCAGGTGCTGCTTTAAATGTATTTGCTTCTGAATGCGTAGTGTCAACACTTACCCCAGGATCTTCAATAATTCCCTTTTCTACACATTGCCTTACAACCTCGGTATTAAGCTCGTCTACCGTTAGGTCATTATCATGTAATTTCTTCACTCTGAATTTGGCTAAAAGGCTTGGATCTGGTAATCCTCTGGGTTGATATCAAGAAAATACATGTACGCTAGGTTTAAAGAAGCATCTTCAATCACGCGTACATCCGATAGATCATAGAAATACTGCAACGTTAAAAGCTTAATCATTAATTCAGGTTCTTTGGCAGGTCTACCATAATGCTTACAGTAAGTGTCTTCAAGAAGTGTGTTAATAAAACTAAAATCAACTGCCTCTTTTATTCGTTTAAGCATATGATTTTCCGGAATTTTAAAGTATAATAATGAATAGATGCTTAATTGCATATCTTTGTCTTTAAGCATGACAAAACCCCCGTGTGGTAATAGTTTCTAGACAATTCTATTATACCAAATTCCGGGGGTTTTTCTTATACTTTTTTCTTTTTCCACTCTCAATTTACATTTTTTAGGAGATGTTTTTCAGTGGCCTCGGACGGTTCTGGCGCTTCCTATTTCAAAAGCCCCGCTTCGTGACAAGATGATGGAAGCGCCCCACATGCCAACGTTGTTATATAGGGGCCAAAAAAACAAAAAAAGGATTCTCAAAGAGTTAATTCAACTATTGAGAACCCACTTCTATCACTTATATTGTTAGAAATTTAGAGGAAGCACAAGAACCTTCTCCGTGCTTCATAAAGAGAATTACAATTTAATAATATTGCTTTAAACCTTTCCGTACAGAGGCCCTTCTGAAGTATAGTTTTCAAACTTGAAATGAGTTGTATTCTTGTTTCTCATTTTAATACTCAATAATTTCGCAAAATTATCATCATGTGTAGACACAATCATTTTTTTATTCATCTTTGAATCAAGCACCCCTCTTAAGACATCTATAAAAGCAAGTACATTTATATCGTCCATGCTTTGTATTGGGTCATCAAGAAAGAAATGGTTAAGCTTACTAGTAGAATTGTTAAGTCCTAACCCTAGGAATACACTTAGTGCCAATACATTCAATTGAGCAGAACTAAAAATTTGATCCAACACTATATTCTCTTCCTCATCTTTGAAGTTAGTACCGCTTTTCTCACTACTAATAATTAGATTTTTATAGAAAGGATGTGGGTTAATAGCTTTATACACCCATTGAATTAAAGGGTGGTTTTTCAATCTAGATTCTATCGCTTCTTCTTGCAGAGCTGAGAGCGATTGAAGATCTGAGTTCATTTGTGTCTGCTGCTGACGAAGTAAAGAAATTTTATCACGAATAGAATTTGTCTTATCTTCCAACTTACCGTATTCAATAACCATTTTTAGGTAATCATCTGGCATCTTGATTTTCAAAATTTCATCAATTTTTTCAATCAAAACCTCTATAACTTTTAAATCTTTACTACTTCTTGTGATCTTCTTATTTAATAGCTCAGTTTTTTCAGGATAAAATTCACCAACTCCGTCTTTGTTCAAAAGCTCTTTAGTTTCAAATAATATATCGGAAATACTAGGGTCCTCAATAAAATTAAAATTACTTTTCTTCTTCTCCAACCATTCACTTCTTTCTTCGTTTAACTCCTTAATTTTCTCTCTTATATTACTTCTATCCACGTTGTCTACTTTAACTTGTTCACCCAAAAGTTCAACTATAGTCTTTTTTAAATCCCGTAACTTTTGTCTGTTTTTCTTGAAGCTATCTACTGCACTTTTCTTTAGTTCTTTACCTTCAACTTTCAGATTACTAAAATATGTTATTGATTTATCAAGAACGCTTGTAATAAGTTGTTTAATTTGAAGTGCTTTTTCATTAAATTGTTCATTAATCTTATCTAAGTTATCTAATGTTATTCCTTCAACAACTTTCATGCTTTTCTTAGTCTCTACAAGTTCTTTCACTTGTTCATTACCTTGCTGAGTAGTAAAGTCAATTATTTTTAAGAGTTTGTGATAAAATGGCTCATCTTCTGTAAATGACAAAGGTGCATCATCAAGATATTGACTCAAACATACTGGACATTCATCCAATGCCTCTCCTTTGCTATCAATATAGTTCCTCATTTCTAATAATAACGATTGATACGTGTCATTTAACGTAGAGGCACTTTTTATCTTATGATCGATCAGCTCAATATCTCTATAACTTTCGTTCAGTTGTTCATTTAAGTTTTTTCTCTGTTTCTCTAAGTTACTCCAGTCTGTATCCTCAAGGAAGCTTACTACTCTATTGACGTTCTTAACCTCGTTAGACAACTCTGTGTTTTCAACAAGAAAATCTTTTAACAAAGATATATCTCTAATTATTTGCTCAAGATTATTTATAAAGTGACTACTTATATTCTCATCTTCATTAAATTGTATTGCTGTTTCTAATTTTGTTTTAAGCTTAATTAATTCTTTCTCTTTTGAAGCTTGATTTGCAATAATCTTTTTAGAACTCCAATAATCTCCAACATTTTCGGTGATTTCGGAATATATTCCAGTATAGCTGTTCTCTAATAAAAACTTATAGGCAGCTGTCTTTCTATAATTTGCTTCTATTATTTTTAATTCGTTTATACGTGATATAGTCTCTTTAATTCTTTTGTAAGCATTTAATTTGTCGGTTTGAGAGGTATGTAATTTATTTAATCTCAGTGATTCTTTATCGATAAATTTATTAAAGTCAGCCAATCCTTGCGAATTAATTTTTTGACTTGTTACCTTGGAGTCTTGAATTTTTTCTTCAGATGAATCACTATATCTATTAACTAATTCCTTAAGTTCTTCCCGTTTTTGATCGATGCGATTGAGATAGTCACTCACAGACCCAAAATCTCGGCCTTCTAAAAATGTATCTACTTGCTCGATATTATTTTGAGAGGAGGTTTCTTCACTTTCAAGTTTATTAATTTCAGATGTAATGGCACCACTTCTTTTGTACTCTTTTATCTCTGAGTATAAAGTGTACAAAGGATTAAGGTTTAGCATATCCATGAAGATAGCTCTTCGCTCTTCTGGCCGGTTCGATCTTATAAAATGATTGATACTTTCTTGACCTAACAAATGAGATTTAATAAATTTATCGGAATCAATCTTACCATCTTTCACCAGTGAATCCATGAAGGAATCCTCTACAGAATAGCCGTCTTTTTCTGCATAAAATGTAGACTCATAATTATCGGAATTACCGAATCCAATAGATATACTTTTGGATTTACGAGTAAGTTTCAGTCCATTTGTGAATTGTAATATCACACAGATCTCTCGTTCATCACTATCCCTCTTACTAGGGTGGAAGAATTTTAAATGATAGGATTTTTTCAAATCATTCTTATTGTAAATATCCTCAAAATTTTTCAATCTAGACACGCTGTCCGTAAGACCCCATTCAATAGCTTCAAAGAAAGATGATTTTCCAAAACCATTAAATCCATTAAAGATCACTAAATCGTTATGCAAATCATCGAACACAAAAAAGCCGTCTTCTCTATTCTGATTACAACCATACCCTCTAAAATTCTTGATTTTAACAGTTTCCAGATACAATTTAAGACCTCCTTCTTTTACTCAACTAGACCTTTGATGTAATTAAACCGGCTCTTTATTTCTTTTAAAGATTTTTCTTCAGGATCCTCTGTATTATTATCATTTATTAGTGTATTCAAATATCTATGAGGTTCGATGGCTCTCATATACTGACTTTTTAAGTCCTCAAAGTCCTCATACTGAATAATCAACTTCCTTGCAATGAACTTATTTCTATGTACTTTAGCGAGCACTTCTGGTTCAAGAGAAGTATTATGGTTAGTATCATAAAAGCCAACAACATACATATCCCATAAAAACCTAGGTAACTCAGAATTACCAGAATTATCCGAACCCGCATTGTCTAGCATCATTTCTATGTAGTTTTTGATTACAGGTATTGAGAGGGTTATTTCTTCCATTTCATCTACTGTATCCATTTTGAAAGCTATCACTACTTTATCCGTATTGTCAGTACATAAATAACATTCTTTGAATTCTATCAAGTCTGATAATGGGAAAGCATTTTTCACTCCTATTATATCTAGCAATTCCTTCATTTTAATCCTCCTTTTAAGTCACTCTTAAAACTACATCCTTCACAGCTACGATCTAATCTTAAACAATAATTACATCTGTAATTTACTGATTTAAGCATTGCTTTTAGTTTGTAGTTTTCATCCGAAGTATCGCTTATATCAGGTACTGTATTGTCCAAAACTTCCATATCAAACTTACACTTATATGCAGGCGAATCGAATATTACTGTGTTGGTTTTGGATAATTCCGAATATTGATACCTTTGTTTTACTTCTTCAGCAAACTTCACGAGCAGACTTTGAGGTTTTAGGCTAATCCCTCCACCTTTAATGCAATAAGACTCAAGGCCAAGATATGAGAAATTATTTAAGCCGTCTAAGCCCCTCAAATTAATTTCACCAAGATTACTTACTTTACTAACAGAAGCTTCACACATCACTTTTAACATTTCTATTATTCTGTAAGGATCACTTACATAACTCCCCACTAAGTATCGCTTAGACACACTTTCTACTCCATGAGTTTCTAACTCTTCGAACAATTGTTCTTTACATTCTATTAAATATGAAAGTATTTCCTCTTTAAGGTCGGGATTATCTGCAGAAAGCTCATATTCGTACGTACTAATATAATCATATATCGCTTCAATGTATTGTTCCATTTTCTGGGATTCAATCTGTTGGTTAAGATACTTCAAGTCTAATTCTTCAAATTCATCAATTATTTCCTTAGCCTTGTTCATAGTTATTCCTTGATTATCCTTAGAATAAGTGGTCCGAAAAAACTCCTCCAATATCAGGTTATATATCCTAACCATTTGATGATCCTTAAGATTGTAATTGTAATTGTCATCTTTCATTATTTCTATTATTTCAGTCTTAAGCTTATGAATAGAAAAGCTTTTTTCTTTTTTTTCTTCAGGAAAATTAAATGATATTTTGGAAATGAAATCTCTTAGCATAGAATCATCTAATATTTCGGGATCTACATAATAGTAGTATTTACTCGGGTTAGAGTGGAGATGTTCTTCTAGATTTTTGTAATAGAACTTGTTACTCTGTTCCTCTTTTTTATTACAAGGAAGAGCTTCTTTAAAATTCTCAAACCTTGCCTTCATAATCTTGTCGTGCTTAATATGCTCATACATTAAACATTGTTTAATGTACCGAAGATACGGATCCCAATCCTTTATTACTCTTTGGTTCCAGTCCAAAAAAAATTTTTTGTCATTTCTAGAAATAGGTAAGTTTGTAGTGAATATATACTCATCCCCATTAACTCTATCTATTTGGTTTTCTTTGAAATCATTATAAAAATTATAAATCGTATGCCTAATCGCTGTAGAATTTCTAGTGAAATATTCATCCTTGTAGAACTTCGCTTCAACATATTTGTCATTCTTTGTATGTACTCTTATGTCAGCGCCTTTCTCAACTGCTACATAGTCATTAGTATTTGTAGAGTTTGATAATAAATGAAATAATTCACGGGTCGCTAACAACATCTGATAATAATAACCAGCTATACTATGACGCACATCAGTATCGGCCATATTGACTCACCTAACCCTTTATATATATTAAATAGTTTGAATGTTCTATGCATGGAACAATAAGAGAATTATATCATATATTTCCATGAAAATAGCTGAGTCATTGTAATCAAGTAAAAGTCACTTTTTAATACCTCAAATCGGATTTAGAAGTCACTTTATTTTAGTTGTTCACACTCCCTGACATATGCTTCTAAATTCTTTTTTTAATAGGAATGGATAGAAGGAGCTGACAACAACATATTTCACTCTATTATTTGAGCAACGATTTTCCCCTTTCAAATGAATGGGGAAGCACGGAGACGGTTCTAGCGCATCCTATTTACAATAGAAACACCGTTTCGTTACAAGTTGAAGGAGAATGCCCACACTCAAACGTTTTGTAGCTAGAGAATGATGGAGATTAATAAATACAAAAAAGGCTCCTCAAAAGTTTGTTTCAACTAATGAGAAGCCTCTTTTCATATCATAATGTTAGCATTTTGTTAGCAACATCATCCTAATCACTTATATACCAAGGGTTGGAGCGGTTATTACATCATGCCGCCCATATAATAACAAATAAAATACTAAAGAAAGTTACTAAAAACTCTTGTTACATAAAAAAACCACCAAATATGTATTGGTGGAGACGGTGGGACGTGCTCTTCCATGCTTTCGACATGGCACTGACTATATCTTGAACCTAATTCTTATTAGGCTCTCCGGCGTCTTATGTGAAATGTATTTTTACCCTTATCAGGTATATTCCACATCCTAGTACTACCATAAAAAATGGCAGCCTATAAGTCGATACACGGCTGTTGGATTACTCCACACACCGCTCGGTATTGCCGTATTGCTTAGGAGATGATTAAAATATCACCAAATGATAAGCTGCGCATCTCTTCGTTGGCTTGTTTTTCCGGCCCTCATGTACTTTGGTACATTCCGGTCCTTAAAACTACTCCGCCTCGATCTGCTTGCTTCTAATTTGTCGATATTTTAAATCTTATATTTAATAGCAACTTAGGTTTCACCGATAAAGCCGGATTTTCACTTTTGTGTTGCCACAAAAGGCGACTATTACTAATCGAACCCACGTCCAGAGATATCGCCACTCAGGCTTCTACGAGTGTAGTTGGTATATTCTCATTCACTAGCACGTCAACCTACCAACAGGCTTCCGTGTAGCTAGTCTGATTAGTTTCAACTATCATCCGCAGACGGTGAATGACAGTGTAGCCCGCTTCATTTGAGACCCTTCAATCTGCCACACGGGCGATAGCAGGAAGGATCGCTTTAGCAGTGCTTAGGCAGCTGCTAGAGCTGGTGAATTGTTTTCTTCGCCAGTTATATTTAGGCAATTAACGTTTTACGAGCCGTAACCTCGACGCGCGACCTGAGCTCAATCTATCCCTGTCGAATCCGTAACGTCCCCATTTAAAGGAGAATCGCTTGGAATAGAACGAGCAATTATCTAATTTGATGTCGTTTATCTTCTAACGACAATTCTTATTATACCATAAACAATGCTAAAATCAAGCCCTGGAAGGTTTTACCTCATGTTGTCCTTGATAGCACGATCAACATCACGTTTCATCTGTTTGCGTTTCAGGTCTTCACGTTTGTCATATTTCTTTTTCCCTTTTCCAAGTCCGATTAATACTTTCGCAACACCGTTTTTGATATAGACTTTTAATGGAACAAGTGCATATCCCTGTTGTTGTGTTAACCCAATTAATTTATCAATTTCCTTGCGATGTAAAAGCAATTTACGAGTTCGTGTTGGATCATGATTATACCGGTTCCCCTGTTCATACGTTGCGATATGCAAATTAATCAGTTTTACCTCACCACGGTCAATTCTTGCGTGTGAGTCCTTAATATTTATTCGACCGGCACGAATTGACTTGATTTCAGTTCCTTGTAAAACAATTCCTGCTTCATACGTTTCTTCTATAAAATAATCGTGTGACGCTCTTCTGTTTTTAGCGATTTCGTTTCCTTTTCCTTTAGGCATACCGAACTTCCTCCTACTCCTTGCGTGAACCTTATTTTATCAAACTATCTGTAATTATTCCAATTGTTTAAAGAGACGAGAAAAATTCAGGGCTGTCACCCAATCGGCACAGCCCCCAAAACTATAATATCAATAATAAACTAACTGCCATTACTGCCATTCCACTAATTAATCCATAGATTGAAACATGTGCTTCATCGTACTTCTTTGCCGCCGGCAGCAGTTCATCAAGTGAGATAAATACCATAATTCCTGCTACGCCAGCAAAAATTACACCAAATGTTATTTCACTTAAGAATGGCATAAGAACTAAGAATGCAACAACAGCTCCAATTGGCTCAGCCAACCCTGACAGGAACGATAACCGAAATGCCTTTTTCTTATCATTCGTTGCATAATAAATTGGGACTGATACGGCAATTCCTTCTGGGATGTTATGAATAGCGACCGCGATTGCAATAGCCAAACCTAATCCTGGGTCCTGTAAGGTAGATACAAATGTAGCTATCCCCTCTGGAAAGTTATGAATTCCGATCGCCAGAGCAGTGAACACCCCCATTTTAAGCAACGCTGGGTCATTTACAGCACTGCCATTTCTTCGCATATCTTCAATTTTCTTTAACTCATGCGGATTTGACTGTTTTGGAATGAAACGGTCAATTATTGCAATTAGCGCAATTCCCGCAAAAAAAGATCCTACTGTAAGCCAGCTTCCACCCTGTTCACCAAGTTCTCCTACTAATGATTCTTTTGCTTTGACAAAAATATCAACAAACGATACATAAATCATCACGCCTGCTGAAAAGCCCAAGGCAAAGGATAAAAATTTTGTGTTCGTCGTTTTTGCAAAGAATGCCAACAAACTTCCTATACCTGTTGCCAGACCCGCAAAAAGCGTGAATAGAAATGCTAATATTAGATCATGTGACATTCAGCTTTTCTCCCTCTTTGTTGTCCGAATTAATAAATGTTTACCTAAGGAAACATTTATAGTAACAGTTACATTTTATTCTATTGGGGAACAAAATGCAACCAGAATTGTTCGACTAGTAACCACGGCTTTCGACAATGCTTTATGGTGAAGGTCACAGTTGCACTTATGCAGTAGTAATTATGCTACCTTACTGCCAAAGAAAAAGACTGATACGGTGCAACATTCTGCCCCATATCAGTCATTATTCTAAGATATCCCCTTACTTTTTCGCCTTTTTAGCTTTAATTGTTTTCTTGTTTTTCTTCTGAGGTTGCTGTGGTTGGCTTGTTGCTAGTTCAAAGTCGATGATCCGTTCGTCCAGATTAACTTTTACAACACGAACTTCGACTTCTTCACCTATCTTATAGATGTTTCCTGTTCGTTCACCAATCATGGCATAATTTCGGTCATCATAATGGTAATAATCATCGGTTAGATTGCTAACGTGCACAAGTCCTTCAATGGTATTTTCCAGTTCAACAAACAAGCCGAAATTTGTAACTGAACTTATGACGCCAGTATATTCCTCGCCAACTTTGTCCTGCATAAATTCTGCTTTCTTAAGATCATCCGTTTCCCGCTCGGCATCGACTGCGGCTCTTTCTCTTCCTGATGTGTGGCGGGCGATTTCCGGCATGGAATCTTTCCAGTGTTTAGTTGTTTTCGCATCGAGTTTCTTTTCGATCAAGTATGTGCGAATTAACCGATGTACAATCAGATCCGGGTACCGTCGAATTGGTGATGTGAAATGCGTATAAAAATCAGTCGCTAACCCAAAATGTCCAATACTTTGCGGATCGTATTTTGCTTGCTGCATGGATCGCAGCATAAGTTTTGATACAATCATTTCCTCTGGCTTATCTTTCACTTCCTCAATTACTTTTTGCAGTGCTTGTGGATGAATTTCATTTGCTGTTCCTTTTACAACATAACCTAGTCCAGCAATAAATTCGAAAAAGTGCTGGAGTTTCCCTTCATTAGGATCTTCATGAATCCGGTGAATAAACGGCACATCCATCCAGTGGAAATGTTCAGCAATTGTCTCGTTTGCTGCTAGCATAAACTCTTCAATCAATCGTTCCGCTACTGAACGCTCACGTAAAACGACATCACTTGGCTTTCCACTATCATCTACTAGTACTTGAGCCTCTTTGAAATCAAAATCAATAGCTCCACGATTGAATCGTTTACCACGCAGAATTGAAGCAAGTTGCTCCATCTGTTCAAACATTGGTACGAGTGCACTGTATTTCACTCGAACTTCCTCATCCTGATCGACTAAAATTTTGTTAACATCACTGTACGTCATACGTGCATTTGTTTTAATTACACTTTGGAAAATTTCATGATTTACGATTTCACCAGCATCCGTTATTTCCATCTCGCAGCCAAGTGTAAGTCTATCCACTTGCGGATTTAACGAACAAATTCCATTCGATAACCGGTGCGGAATCATTGGGATTACACGATCAACCAGGTAAACACTTGTTCCACGCTCAAACGCTTCTTTATCAATTGGCGAGTTCTGTCCAACGTAATAGCTTACATCTGCAATATATACACCAAGCTTATAGTTGCCATTTCCCAACTTCTTGACTGTCACAGCATCATCCAAATCCTTGGCATCTGCCCCATCAATTGTGACAATAACTTCATCACGAAGGTCACGCCGGTTTTCCAGTTCTGTTTCATCTATTTCTTCTGGTGTGTTTGCAGCTTGATCCAGCACTTCCTCTGGAAAGTCAATTTTAATTCCATGCTTATGAATGATGGATATAATATCAATTCCAGGATCGCTTTTATGACCAAGGATTTGAATGATTTCACCCTCAGCACTCTTCCTGCCTTCCGGATACTTCGTAATATGTGCAATCACTTTATGCCCTGTGACAGCACCGTTTGTCATGCTTTTCGGGATGAAAATATCATTCGGAATCCGCTTATCATCAGCAATCACAAAACCAAATGATTTATTGTCTTCAAACGTACCAACTATCGCATGTGTTGCACGTTCCAGAACACGAATAACCGTCCCTTCCGGCCTGTTACCATCATCATTTTTCTTTTCCAATCTAACGAGCACTTTGTCATTATTCATTGCTGACGCTAAATCAGAGTGGTGGATGTAAACGTCTGTTTGTCCCTCATCATCAGGTATTAGAAACGCAAATCCCTTTGCATGCATCTGAATTCTTCCGCGGACCAGATTCATTTTTTCCGGCAGTCCAAACCGGTTTTTACGTGTTCGAACGAGTTCACCAGTTTCCTCAAGTTCATTTAATGCTTTCACTAGTTCCTTAAATTCATCTGATCCTTTTAGGTCCAATGAGTCTTCTAATTCCTCAACAGCTAAAGGCTTCTCCCTATGTTCATTAAAAAAATCTCGCAAACGCTCTTTTATCGTTTCGTTCATATGCTCACCTTCTTTCTTTAGTATTGTTAACTTTTTAACCAAATTATAATCATTCGTTCCAATCAAGTGATTCTAAAAATTGAAATACATCCTCATGCAGCTGTTCTTTTTCCTTGTCCATTGTAATCACGTGGCCTGATTCTTCGTACCATTTAATATCTTTTTGATCTGCTTCAACGTTCTCATAGATGTATGTAGCGCTTTCCTTATTGATCATTTCATCCTGCTGTGCTTGTACGACAAAGGTCGGTGTGTAAATAGTATCAATATTGTTTTGGACTTGTGTAATGAGCTCTCCAAGATCTTTAAACATAACTTGTGAATTCTCAATTAGTTCCGCTACTTCCTGCTGAATTGTATCCGCATCCTTGCCTTCTAGTTGCTTAAATTCTTTTGCTTTAAATTTGTATCCTTTTGTAAGTTCTTCCTCATTGTCGAAAAACATTGGTGCACACATTGGTATTATCCCTTTAACCTGTTCAGAGTATGCCAGTTTTAATCCTAAAACTCCACCAAGTGATAATCCAGCAACAGCTATTTCCTTATAACCTAGCTCCTTCAGATGATTGAAGGCATTTTGAACATCCTCCCACCATTCATCAGCGCTCGCTTTCACTAATTCTTCCGGTTCTTGTCCATGTCCACGGTATATCGGAGCATGGCTGGTGTATCCTTTCTTTTCCAAAAAACGCCCCATCATCCGTACGTCAGCTGAATGTCCTGTAAACCCATGTAATAACAATACCGCACGTGGGCCTGCTTCAAACGTAAAAGGTTTTGGAAGTTTAACTTTCATTATGGAACAACTCCTTATTCTATTTCTGTTTGTTCGTGTGTTGTTTTGCTAATTAATACCACTTTACTTACCATACCCTATTATTAAACATCTGAAAATAAATAAACCCTTATCACATTATTTGCGATAAGGGTTATCATTTATTGAAGGACATATGCACTTAGGAAAGCTAGAATAAAAAATAACGTTCCAGTAATTACTGTTCCACGATGCAGGATTAAATCTGCACCACGTGCTTTTTGCTTACCGAAAAGCTGTTCTGCACCACCTGAAATTGCTCCAGACAGCCCTTCACTTTTACCTGACTGTAATAAAACAAGTACAATCATAATAACTGCATCAATAACTAATACTATATTTACGAACTCTACCATTATTCAACGGCACCTCCTGTAACGCACAATTACCTATATGTACTTTAGCATAATATTCGTTGAGATAGCAAGTGATTTTTTGCAAAACTTTGGACGTTTAGTGATTTTCATTCTATCATATAATTAATAATAAGTTTAGGATTGGGTGGATACAAGTGGAAAAATCATTTTGGTTACAAATGCCGGATCATGTTGATGTTTATGTTAAGAAATGGTTCAATGATTTAAGAAAGCCAAAAGCCATCGTACAACTCGCACACGGCATGGTGGAACATATCAGTCGTTATACTGAATTTGCTGATTTTTTAGTTGAAAATGACATCTTTGTGTATGGAAATGATCACCGTGGCCACGGTAAAACAGGAGAGAAACAGGGATTATTTGGTTATCTAGCTGATGAAGATGGATTTGAGAAAACAAAAAATGATCTATTACAAATTACATCAGTAATAAAACAGGAATACCCGGATACACCATTAATTTTAGTCGGACACAGTATGGGCTCATTTTTAGCCAGAAATTATATTCAGGAAAACAGCGCACTAATTAATGGGGTTATTTTATCTGGGACAGGTCATTATCCAAAATCAACGAGTCACTTGGCAAAATATATAGCTTCCACACTTCCGCCAAAAGAAAAGTCAAAATTAATGAATTCTCTATCATTTCATTCGTACAACAAGCATTTTAAAAGTCGAAAAACCAATTTCGATTGGCTTACAGCTGATGAAAAAATTGTTCAAACATATATGGAAGATCCACTTTGCGGACATATACCAACAGCAAGGTTTTTCTATGATTTAATGGATGGCATTCTAACAATTCACAATAAAAAATTAAATAAATCAATTCGATTTGACCTGCCAATGCTTCTGTTAAGCGGAATGGAGGACCCTGTCGGTGATTATGGTAATGGAGTCTGGAAAACTGCTCACCTCTACGATGAAGCGGGGCTTGAAAATGTTATGACAATGCTGTATGAGAATGGAAGACATGAATTATTAAATGAAATCAATCGTGATGAGGTATATCAGACTATTTATCAATGGATTCAGCAACAAATACAACGTTAAGCGTTTTCATTATGAAACCTTTGTGTCGCCGACTGACAATGCTTGAATTCATAGTATTAAAGGGTATAAAATATAGAATGGATAAATGAATTTTTAACTGAAGGGTTGGTTTATTAAATTATGATTCAAGGGATAGCAGCATCAAATGGCATAGCAATTGCTAAAGCATATCAGCTAGTCACACCAGATTTAACATATGAAGCAAAACCGATTGACGATCCGAATAAAGAAGTTGAACGGTTGGAAAAGGCATTGGAAATATCCAAACAGGAATTAGAAAAAATTAAGGCACATACTAAAAAGGAAATGGGTGATGAGCATGCCGAAATATTCTCCGCTCATTTGCTTGTTTTAAGTGATCCAGAGCTTATTAAACCTATTAAGGATAAAATCAATTCGGATAACGTAATGGCTGAAGTTGCTTTAGACGAAACAGCCAATATGTTTATCGACATGTTTAAAAATATGGATAACGAATACATGCGTGAACGTGCAGCCGATATTCAGGATGTTACAAAGCGGGTTAAAGCGCATTTACTTGAAGTAACTTTTCCCGACCCTGCATTAATCGATGAAAAAGTCATTGTAATCGCAAATGACCTGACGCCTTCTGACACTGCACAATTGAACCGAGATTTCGTGAAAGGTTTCGTTACCGATGTTGGCGGGCGTACATCCCATTCAGCAATTATGGCACGTTCTCTTGAGATTCCAGCTGTAGTTGGAACAAAGGAAATCACCAGTTCCGTTAAGCAAAATGACATGGTGATCGTTGATGGAATTGAAGGAAACGTAATTATCAACCCTTCAGATGAAGAGCTCGCAACTTACAAGGAAAAGCAGGAAACCTTTGCAAGACAAAAAGAAGAATGGGCTAAAATGAAGAATGAGCCTACAAAAACCTCAGACGGCGAGCAGGTTGAACTTGCTGCAAATATCGGAACACCTAAGGATGTATCAAGCGTCCTTGACAATGGCGGAGAAGGAATCGGCCTTTATCGCACAGAATTCTTATACATGGGTAAAAACCAGCTTCCTACCGAGGAGGAACAATATGATGCATATAAGTCTGTGCTCAAACAAATGGACGACAAACCAGTAGTTGTTCGAACATTGGATATCGGTGGCGATAAAGAGCTAAGTTATCTCGACCTGCCAAAAGAATTAAACCCATTCTTAGGCTTTCGTGCGATTCGCTTCTGTTTAGAAAATGAAGATGTTTTCCGCACACAATTACGTGCCTTATTGCGTGCAAGCGTACACGGTAATTTAAAGATTATGTTCCCTATGATTGCAACACTCGAAGAATTCCGCCAAGCTAAGGCAATTCTTGTAGATGAAAAAGAAAACCTGAAAAAAGAAGGCACTAGCGTATCGGATCAAATTGAAGTAGGAATTATGGTTGAAATTCCATCCACTGCTGTAATTGCAAAACAGTTTGCCAAAGAAGTAGACTTCTTCAGCATTGGTACAAATGATTTAATACAGTACACAATGGCAGCAGACCGGATGAATGAACATGTATCCTATTTATATCAGCCATATCATCCAGCAATTCTAAATCTGGTAAGCAATGTAATTGATGCCGCACATAATGAAAACAAATGGGTTGGCATGTGCGGTGAAATGGCCGGCGATCCAATTGCCATTCCGGTTCTGTTAGGACTCGGTTTAGATGAATTCAGCATGAGTGCAACATCAATCCTGCAAGCACGTACACAAATTCACGACCTATCGATAGAAAAACTAGCTTCGTACAAGGACAAGATCTTGTCGATGGGAACAGCTGAAGAAGTTGTGGAATTTGTTAAGGAGAAAACGGAATAAATCTAGCTGATTGCTCGGACCATGTGTTTGGTCCGAGCAATTTTTTTGTAAACATAGTTTGCTGCCTAGTTCTGGTTGATATATCCAGATTTGGGTCGATATGACGTTATTTCCGTCGATATATTCATTTTTGAGTTGATATCACATTATTTCAGTCGATATATTCACTTTCCGGTTGATATCACGTCTATCCAGTCGATATAATCATTTTTCCGGTTGATATCACGTGAAGTTAACCATGTCCAACCACCAATAACTTATTTTATTCCGAAATTATCTCCAGCTTATCTTCAATCCGATTGCGTCCTCTATCCCTGGGAACGCGCTCTGGATATCCAATCTGCATAACAGCAGCAACCTTCATTCTTTTACTATCCAATCCAATATCCTCTACAAATCCTTCATCATGCATGTATGGAGTGACCGTCCAAAGCATGCCAACACCATACTCCCACGCAGCTAGCTGTGTGTTCTGAATAAACGCACACACCGCTGCATATTCTTCTTCATAGCGTACAGGATCTTCTTCTTTTTCGAAGTAAATCAACGCATGCTGTGGAACCGCCAGCAGAAAGTCCCGCATAGATGCAATCATTTTCTGAGTTTTTGGATCATCATCTTCCTTAAGCATCCCAATTCGTTGATAACTTGCAATAATTGCATCTACAAAAGCTTGTTTACCTTCCTTTTGAAAAAGCTTTATATTCCAGGGTTCTTTCATATAGTGTGTAGGTGCGTACGACCCATAAGTGAAAATTTCTTTTAAAATAACTTCTTTTACCTCTTCTTGTTTAAAATTATGAATAGACCGTCGTTGTTTGATTGCCTGTAAAATATCGATGTGTTTCACCTCACCTGTTTATTCAAATTGCTGCCCTGTCATCACCGTCATAAAGTTTGTATAAAATTTCTTATAATCTAGTTCGAATGCAATACGATGCAGTTTCTTCTTCTCTGTTTCTTCTGTAACGGCATATGGACGAATGTCCGCAATACTTTGTCCTCTAACTATTCCATTTTTTTCTACGATTTGTACTGGCAATGTTTGATAGCCTAACATATCCTCATTGATGACCGCCATTAGAGTAAGTACGTCATGCAACGGGCTCCCTTGAATATTTGGATTGCGTTCTTTATAAAAATCATAATAATAATCCAATAACGTTTTAATTATCTTCGTTTCGTCGGCCATGTCAATGTAATCAACCATACGGGGAGTTGCAATCGCCTGTGACGTTACATTCAATGGTATAATCGTAACATTATGAGCATATTTTAACACAATCTGGGCTGCAATAGGGTCCCCATAAAAATTTGCCTCAGATACAGCGGTGACATTTCCAGGAACCCAAAATGCCCCACCCATTATATAAAAACCTTTAACATTAAGCATACGTTCCTGATACAAAATAAACATCGTTGCAAGGGAAGTTAATCTCCCAATGTTAACAATAATCAATTCATCCTGATGTTTCTCAATAAGGTCGATAATCCCAAAAAAGTTTTCAATGACTTCCCCATCTTCAACCTTTGGAGGAATAATAGGACCAAGTCCGTATTCTCCATGAATCTCCGGAAAAAATTCCGGCGTCTCGCCTGTCATTGGTATTTCAGCTCCACCAAATACCTCCACCCCTTCAGCGACATTATAAAGATCTCTGATGTAGTGCACATTTGCTAAAGCCTTCTCCCTAGCAATATTTCCATAGTCAGCAACAACCCCAACCACATCAATCTCATCATTAAAATAGGAATAAATAAGCCCAACCGTATCATCAATGCCAATATCTCCAAAGACTAATACTTTTTGCACCAACAGTATCCCCCCTTTGTAAATATCTGTTAATTACACCTATTACACCTTATTCCATTAGGGCTTTGTCCTATGTTCAGAACTTTTCTCTTAAATAGATGCCACCTTTTCACTCTTACAATCGATTGTAGAAGTGAAAAAGTGGCATCTTTTAAAATTTAGTTGAAGTTCTCCGTATCTGGTTGAAGTTCTCGATATCTGGTTAAGAGTTCGCCATAATAAGCCAAGCCCACCCGTCCTATAAGTCACTTAACAAAAAAAAGAGACGGATTCACTCCGCCTCTTTCATAGTATCAGTATTATTTATTTAAGTTATAAAACGCACTCAGCCCGGCATATTCACCCATGCCAGCTAATTCGTCTTCGATACGTAATAACTGGTTGTATTTTGCAACACGGTCTGTACGTGACGGTGCGCCTGTTTTAATTTGTCCAGCGTTGGATGCAACAGCTATATCGGCAATTGTCGCATCTTCTGTTTCACCAGAACGGTGTGAAATGATAGCTGTATATCCAGCACGTTTGGCCATTTCGATTGCTTCAAAGGTTTCGGTCAATGTGCCGATTTGGTTAACCTTAACTAGGATGGAGTTACCAACACCCTGTTCGATACCTTGGGAAAGCTTACTTGTATTTGTAACGAATAAATCATCACCAACAAGCTGTACGCGATCTCCAATTCGATCAGTTAATAATTTATGGCCTTCCCAGTCATTCTCGTCCAAGCCATCTTCAATTGAGATAATTGGGTATTTATTTACCATATCTTCATACCAGTCAACCATTTCTGCTGATGTCCGAACGACGCCTTCACCTTT
The DNA here is from genome assembly GCF_052246775.1 of Virgibacillus sp. L01. Taxonomy (NCBI): domain Bacteria; kingdom Bacillati; phylum Bacillota; class Bacilli; order Caryophanales; family Bacillaceae; genus Virgibacillus; species Virgibacillus sp. L01. The sequence continues at coordinate 64,725 of NZ_JBQQCP010000001.1, forward strand.
CAGATTGTATTTTCCATCACTGTAAATCTCAGAGGCAGCTACGTCCATTGCCAATTGAACTTCTTCTCCTGATTTATAACCCGCAGCTTCAATCGCTTCCACAATGGTTTGCAATGCTTCTTCGTTGGACTTGAGATTTGGTGCGAAACCACCTTCATCGCCAACTCCAGTGTTGTAGCCTTTTGATTTTAATACTTTTTTCAAAGAATGGAAAATTTCTGCACCGGTTCGAAGTGCTTCCTGAAATGTTGCTGCAGCTACAGGCATAATCATAAATTCCTGAATGTCTACATTATTATCAGCATGCTCTCCACCGTTTAGAATGTTCATCATTGGTGTTGGAAGTGTTTTTGCATTAAATCCACCTAAGTAATTGTAAAGTGGGATTTCCAGGTAGCTTGATGCAGCATGTGCAACTGCCATCGATACACCCAAGATGGCGTTGGCACCAAGATTGCCCTTGTTTTCTGTACCATCAAGCTCCAACATAATTTGGTCAATGATATTTTGACGAGTTACATCAACACCAATTAATTCAGGACCAATGATATCATTAACGTTCTGAACAGCCTTTTGAACACCTTTTCCTAGATAACGTTCACTGTCACCGTCACGGAGCTCCACCGCTTCATATTCACCAGTAGATGCACCACTTGGTACTAATGCAGCACCAAATGCACCTGATTCTGTAAAAACTTCCACCTCAACAGTAGGGTTGCCGCGGGAATCTAACACTTCTCGTCCATAAACATCTGTAATATATGGCATAAAAATCGCTCCTTTTGTTTTTATAATTTTAATTAATGGTTAGAAAAATACGCTTACCTTTTAATTAGTGATTCGCCAGTCATTTCTTTTGGTTGTTTAACATTTAACAAATCCAGTAATGTAGGTGATAAGTCGGCTAAAATACCACCATCACGAAGTTCAAGCTCGTTCCCCGTTACAATAACAGGAACAGGGTTAGTCGTGTGAGCAGTCATTGGATCACCTTCCAATGTTGTAACTTCATCAGAATTACCATGATCCGCTGTAATGATCGCATTACCACCAAGCTCGACAATTTTATCAACTACTTTACCTAAACATTCATCAACCGCTTCAATTGCTTTAATTGTCGGCTCCAGCATACCAGAATGCCCAACCATGTCGGGGTTAGCAAAGTTTAATAAAACTGCATTATGCTGTTTGGAATCAAGTTCCTCCAGCAATTTTTCAGTGACCTCATAAACACTCATTTCAGGCTTCAGATCATACGTCGCAACTTTTGGAGAATCGATAAGGACACGTTTTTCACCCGGGAATTCATTTTCACGTCCGCCACTCATAAAAAAGGTGACATGCGGGTATTTTTCCGTTTCGGCGATTCGAAGCTGCTTCATATCATTCTGTGCCAGTACTTCACCAACAGTATTATCTAAATTGACAGGCTTATATGCAACATAACCATCAACTGATTCACTGAAGTTCGTCAGCATCACGAAGTCCAAATTTTTGGGAACGTTTTCTCCACGGTCAAAGTCTCGAAAATCTTCATTTGCAAATGTACGGGAAATTTGAATAGCCCGATCGGGACGGAAATTGTAAAAGATAATCGAATCCTCATCCTGAACCTTTCCAACAGGTTCATCATTATCATCAGTAATAACAGATGGAATAACAAACTCATCATGTATTCCATTTTCGTAGGAATCGTCAATTACTTTATATGGGCTTTTATATTTAGGTCCTTCACCATAAACCATGGCATCATACGCTTTTTTAACGCGTTCCCACCGTTTATCGCGATCCATGGAATAATAACGGCCGGAAATTGTAGCAATCTTTCCGATACCGTATTCTTGCATTTTTTCTTCTGTCTGTTCAATGTACGTTTTAGCTGTTTGTGGTCCAACATCACGACCATCCAGAAATGCATGAACATAGACATCTTCCAGCCCATTATCCTTAGCCAGTTTCAACATTGCGAAAAGATGGTTAATATGGCTGTGCACACCACCGTCTGATAACAGACCAAAAATGTGCAGTGATTTACCCTTATCCTTCGCATGCTGCATCGATTTAAGAAATGCTTCTTTTTCAAAAAAGTCGCCTTCTTTAATCGACAAGTTTACACGGGTTAAACTCTGATAAACAATGCGACCAGCACCAATATTGAGGTGACCCACTTCGGAGTTGCCCATTTGACCCTCAGGAAGTCCCACAGCTTCGCCACTTGCTTGTAACTGATTGTGGGCAAACTTTTCCCAATAGCGGTCAAAATTTGGTGTGTTCGCCTGTCTGACTGCATTCCCCATCATTTCATCACGGATACCAAATCCGTCCAAGATAATAATTGCAGCTAAATTTCCCTGATTCATTTTGTACCGGCCTCCACAAGTGCTAGAAATGATTCTGCTTCAAGGCTGGCTCCTCCAACTAGTGCACCATCAATGTCAGATTGTGTTAACAATTCATCAATATTGGCAGGTTTGACACTGCCACCATATTGAATAACAACTTTTTCAGCAATATCTTCTGACGCAGCATCCTTGATTACATTACGAATGTGCGTGCAAACTTCATTCGCTTCCTCACTTGAGGCAGTTTTACCTGTACCAATTGCCCAAATAGGTTCATAGGCAACAATTGTTGATGCTACCTGTTCATCTGATAATCCCTCAAGCCCTTTACGAACCTGTTTTTCAATGTGGTTCATCGTGTCGTTTGCTTCGCGTTGATCAAGTGTCTCACCAACACAAACAATCGGTGTAAGATCATGTTTAAATGCTGCATGGGCTTTCTTATTGACCGTTTCATCCGTTTCAGCAAAATGTTCCCGACGCTCAGAGTGACCAATAACAACATGAGTCACACCAAGGTCTTTCAGCATAACCGGGCTTACTTCGCCGGTAAATGCACCCTTCTCTTCGTAATGCATGTTCTGCGCACCGATTTTTACTTTTGTTCCTTTTGTTTTTTCAATCAAAGATGTTAAAAAGGGGAATGGTGCACAGATAATAGATTCCACATTATCATTACTTGGTACCTTTTCTACCACATCATCAGTAAACTGATTTGCTTCTGCTAAAACTTTATTCATTTTCCAATTTCCAGCGATTACTTTATTGCGCATCCTCTCACCTCTAATTTCAGATTTTGTTATTTGTCATCTAATGCTTGTACACCTGGCAACACTTTGCCTTCCATAAACTCAAGGGAAGCTCCTCCACCTGTTGATACATGGTCCATATCTTCAGCAAAACCAAACTTTTCAACAGCTGCAGCAGAATCTCCACCACCAATAACAGTATAACCTTCTGTGTTTGCTAATGCCTCAGCCACTGCTTTTGTTCCACCAGCAAATGCATTATATTCAAAAACACCCATTGGTCCATTCCAAATTACCAGTTTTGAGTCAGCAACAATTTTTTCATAAATTTCACGTGTTTTTGGTCCAATATCTAGTGCTTCCCAATCTGCAGGAATTTCATTAATATCAACAATTTTCGTATTAGCTGTTTCTGAAAAATCATCAGCTACGACTGCATCCTTTGGCAAAATAAAGTTCACACCTTTATCCTTTGCTTTTTGAATGAATTCTTTTGCCAAATCAATTTTGTCTTCCTCAAGCAACGACTTACCAATTTCATGACCCTGTGCTTTAATGAAAGTATACGCAAGTCCGCCACCAATAATAAGGTTATCTACTTTATCCAATAAATGATCGATTACATTGATTTTATCTTTTACTTTGGCACCACCGATGATTGCTGTGAACGGTCGTTCTGGATTTTCAAGGGCTTTGCCTAGTACTGCAATCTCTTTTTCCATCAGGAAGCCTGCTGCAGCCGGCAGCTTTTCAGCAACACCTGTCGTTGTGGCATGTGCGCGATGTGCCGCTCCAAATGCGTCATTTACATACAAATCAGCCATCTCCGCGAAAGCTTCTGCTAACTCCTGATCATTCTTTTCCTCACCAGCTTCAAAACGGACATTTTCAATTAGTAAAATATCTCCATCACTAATTTGTGAGATGGCTTCATGAACTTCTTTCCCGTAAACAGAGTCCGTTTTCACAACATCTTTATCAATAAGATCACTTAGACGCTCCGCTATTGGATCCAAACGCAATTCTTCTTTAACCTCTCCTTTAGGACGGCCGAGGTGACTCGCCAAAATAACAATTGCGCCATTCTCGGATAAATATTTAATTGTTGGCAGTGCGGCCTTGATTCGTGTATCATCGGTAACTTCGCCATTTTTCATTGGCACGTTGAAGTCTACGCGGCAAAACACTCGTTTTCCTTCTACATCAAGATCGTAAAGTGTTTTTTTGTTCATGCCTATACCTCCTGCTTTTAAACTTATGTATCTTCTTAAATTCCCCGGAATTGCTCACACTAATCACATTATACAAGAAAAGGAAGAGGATTGCCCCTCTCCCCCATTTAATATATTTTACAATCCTTGGTTTTGGATATATACTGCCATGTCTACACAACGTGCAGAGTAACCCATTTCATTGTCATACCATGAAACGACTTTTACCATGTTATCTTCAAGTGTCATGGTTGATAGGCTATCAAAGATAGATGAATGCGGATTACCAACAATATCAGATGAAACAAGTGCTTCATCACTGTATTCCAATACATCTTTCAAGTCGCCTTCAGCCGCTGCTTCCTGGAATGCTTTATTTACTTCTTCTTCTGTCACATTCTGATCCAATTCTGCAACCAAATCAACTAATGAACCATCTGGAGTAGGAACACGGACTGCCATACCATTCAACTTGCCATCTAATTCAGGCAATACTTTTCCAACAACTTTTGCTGCACCAGTTGATGTTGGAATGATATTTTGTGCTGCAGCACGTGCACGACGATAATCTTTATGCGGCAAGTCAAGAATTTGCTGGTCGTTTGTGTATGAGTGAACTGTAGTCATCAAACCACGTTTCAAACCGAATTTATCCTGTAACACTTTTGCTAATGGTGCAATACAGTTGGTTGTACAAGATGCATTGGAAACAATGTGATGCTCACTTGGATTATAGTCCTGTTCATTAACACCCATAACCATTGTTAAATCTTCCTGTTTTGCCGGAGCTGAAATGATTACTTTCTTCGCGCCAGCGTCAAGATGTTTCTTCGCATCATCACGTTGTGTAAAACGGCCAGTAGATTCAATCACTATATCTACGCCAATATCTCCCCAGCCTAAGTCAGCTGGATCTCTTTCAGATAGCACTTTAATTTCCTTTCCGCCAACAACGATATTGGATCCGTTTACTGATACTTCCTGTTCCAATTTGCCGTGCACTGAATCATACTTCAATAGATGTGCAAGCATATCCGCATCTGTTAGGTCATTTACTGCAACAACCTCAACTTCGTCATTTTTAAGTGCCTGACGAAAAACATTACGTCCAATCCGTCCAAATCCGTTAATTCCCATTTTTACTGTCATGTATAATTCCTCCTAAGATTTTATAAAAATTTATTCTATTTAAAGAGATTCATCTCTTAAAATCTGTTCAGCAGCTACTTCATCTGTTATAAGCAGATCACTTTTACCTTTTTTAAAATAAGAAGCAATTGCATTAGCCTTCGAATGTCCTCCAGCTATTGTTATTACTTGGTTAACTGTCGATAAGTCATCGAGCTGTATGCCAATAGTCCTTACCTTATGAACAACATCACCGAACTTATCAAAATAATAACCAAATGCTTCACTTACTGCTTTCTTCTCCTTTAATTGCTCCGTAACTTCTTTTGGTGTTTTCCTTCGTTCAGCCATTGTTAACGCGTCGCCTATTCCGTGTAACACAACACTTGAACTTTTAATCAGCTGTAGCGTTTCATTAATAGATGGTTCCTTGATGATATTCTGATACGATGTTTCACTTAATGGATCAGGAACATAAAGTAACCGATAATCACCTTTCGCTTCCCTTGCCATCTTGGCAACAATCGTATTGGCCTGATTTTCTTCTTTCTCACCAATACCACCTCTTGCCGGGACAAATAAGCTGCTTGCTGCATTATCAAAAGGGACCATCATGCTGGCAACTGCAGCCATTGTTGTTCCACCAGTTACTGCAATTGTTTGTGGAGATCTCACGCTTTCCTTTAAAAAGGAAGCACAAGCTTTACCCATCTCTTGTTTTACCCAATCATAGTCATCGCTATTACCAGGAACAACCACAATATTACTTACTTGTAATTTATCCTTCAATTGCCTTTCCAAAACACTTAAACCCATTGCTTCCTGCATGAAATCGGACAATTGCTTGATTACTAATTTTCCCTCTTTTGTAATTTGCATTCCTTTTGATGTGATATCGATTAGACTTTGCTCATGTAGAAAATCAATCTCACCACGCACATTACGTTCGGTAAGGTTTGTGTTTTCTGCTAATCCACGTCTCCCAATCGGCTGCAGGAGTTCAATATTCTGCAAAACAACATAACGCTGCTGCATGATTTCCAGGAGATCAGGGTATAATTTTTTCTGTATGTCAATTAAATCTCGCATGAAAATACTCCTCCGTGGACAGAATTGATCCCGTCCGGCAATATTACGTCCCACCTCAGGCAAAAAAATATGTGGATGATTTTTACTCCACTTATTATTTTACCATACACATATTATTATTCAATCAATTTGCTTCTTTTAATGCTTTTTCCAATGCATCGTAACTGATTTGCTCACAATCAAGGGTTGTATCATTTATTTTGACAACTGGTATCATCAATTGATATTTCTCGAGCCATTCATCTTTTGAATAAATATCCCGTTCTTCCAATTGAAAAAGGTAATCGTGTTTTAACAGATCAAGTAAAGATCGTGCATCATCACATAGTAAACAATTTTCTTTTGTATAAAAAATAACGTTTTGCAAAGTTTATCCCCCATTATTTTCTTTTCGTTGAAGCAGCTATTCCTAGCTGTTCACGATATTTCACCACTGTTCTTCGTGCTATCGATATTCCAAATTCGTCATCCAGCCGGTTTTTAATCATCTGATCGGACAACGGCTTCTGCTTATTTTCATGTTTAAGCAGTTCAAAAATTAATTGCTTAATGACAAATGACGACGTCTGCTGCCCGTCTGCTTGTTTAACGCCTGACTGCAGGAAAAATTTAAGCGGGATGACACCATTCTTTGTCTGAACATATTTATTGGATATCGCACGGCTAACAGTTGAAATATGCAGCCTTAATTCTGTGGCAATATCCTTTAAGGTTAACGGCTGCAGCATAAAAGAACCATGTTCAAAATACATCTGCTGCTTGTCCACAATATTTCGGATGACTTTCTCCAATGTATTTGACCTAAATGAAATTGCATGCTTGAGCCAGTCCACTTGCTTTAATTTATCTTTTAGATAATCCTCTGCTTCTTTCTCGTTTGCCATAAGGTTAGCATAGGATTCATTGATTTCAATCGCCGGTGAATTCCATTTATAAAAAGAAATCTTCCATTTGCCATCTTCTTCATAAATATTTGCTTCCGGAATTATATATTCTGTACTGGTTCGTGATAGAAGTTTACCAGGCTTTGGGTGACAGGATTTAATATCTTCTAACATAACTTTGGCTTTATCCTTAGTTAACTGATATTGATCGGTTATGGCAGAAATGTTTTCTTCAGCTACCCAATCCAAATGTTCCTGCAACAACTCTTCGATATATGGATATGATTCACCCATCTGTAACTGGATACATTCCTGCAAAGTTCTAGCTCCAATTCCAGCGGGATCAAGTGACTGTATTAATGCTAAAGCCTGTTCAGCCCTTTCTATTGTTGTATTGCAATTTTCGGCCCATATATTCACGTCAATATCCAAGTAACCATCATCATTCAGCGAATCAATCCCAAACGATACAACTGGCTCCAAATCACTCGGCACATTCAATGTGTACAGCTGGCTCTTTAACTGTTCGTACATTGATAATGTTGCCTGATTTATCTCTCCAATCGAGGGCTGCTCCGTATTCGAATTTTTATAACTCGTTATTTCGTAATCATAGTTCACTTCTTCTATCAAAGGATTCTCTTTGGAAATTTCCTTAATATATTCAATTATTTCAATACCGGTAAACTGCAATAAATGGATCGATTGCAGCAGGGATTGGTTCATTTTTAACTGTAATGTCTGTTCTTGCTTGAGTTTTTGCTGCACCATAATCCCCTCCAGTCTACCTTCTATTTTATAAGAAAACTTGGCATTCGCCAAGCCTTTAATTGCGAATGCCTTAGTTGCACTTATGCAGTAGGAAAGTTTTTTACTTTCCTAGCTGCCAATAAAAACTGCATAAGGTGAAAAGAACAAGGCGAAGTTTAACAGCCCTGTTCTTTCGCTTATTTAATCCTCACCTTTTCATCCCCCGTAATCCAGTTTGGAAAAAACTCCAGTTCTATTGAAATAGGTGATTTCAATTGATCAGAACTTTCCATATTAAAGCCAATTTCCGCCATACCCTTATCAGGCCTATATCCATTGGAAAATGACCGTTTTATTGTCGCCTCATATCCTGTATTATCTCTCATTTTTCCAAATATAAAGTAGGAAAATTGCTTTTCGGTATACAATTTAAGACTAACCCTATTTCCATTAACTTCCATATCTCTTAATTTATTTCCGTTCGGCTGTTGCAAGATGACGTCTTCCTCAGTATCTATTACAAGCTTGTTTTTGTCTTTATCAATGGCTTGCATTCTACTAAAAACTAAATATAACCTCTCAGGGTCGTGAAAATAGTTACTTTGCAAGTATATAATTTGCTCATTTTCAGCAATCTCGCTTCCAACAACCCCATTTATTTTCCCCCATGTTTCTCCACGCTCATCAACTAGGCGCATATCTTCAAATGCTAGGATTTCTTTTGTATTGTTGGGATCCATTTTGACATGAACAGCAACTCTTAGCGGATAAACCGTAGCATCCAATATCGTCATTTTTTGTCTTTCAACGGTAACATCCTTGTTAAGTTCATATGTTTTCTTTTCGCGAATATCTTCCTTAAGTTTAAATGGAATGCTAAGCTCCTCGTTAACTGAATCACCAGTAACTTTTAGGTTGATTTCAAATTCTCTTGACTTAAATGGCTTTTCAAAAAAGTATTCGATTGTCCCACTGTACGTTTTTTTTCCTTCTTCAGAGTTATGTGGCATTCCAAAGGATACACTGGAAAGGTCTAATATTTCGCCACCGGAACTCTCCAAGTGGGTATCCTCAACTGAAATGTCTTTCTGTTTTTCATCTGTATTTAATGTGTAAAACAAGACTATCCCGTTTTCGTCTGCAATTGCCCCATCTATGACAACCTCCAGACCATTCTTTTCCTTTGAAACAGCAATTTCCTGGTAGTAATCGTTTTTGAATGCTGACATCATTCCTTTATCATCCCGGATTAATTCCACTATCTTTTCCATACCAGGAATTTCTGTTACGTATTGTGCAAAGACTGGAGAAACCCGGATTGATGTTACAAATGTAATTATTATGATAGCCACCATTGCAACGCTCATTATCCATTTCTTTTTTCGCGGTCTTTGTTTTGTTGATTTAGCCTGTTGATAACCTGATGATATGGCATTATCTAATGCATCAAGAGGGATTGGGATATCGTCATATGCTTTTTTATAATCATTCAATTTATCCTCTTCTTTTTCGTACATGAAGATTCCCCTCCTTCTCATCAAGCAATTCCCGTAACGATTTCAATGCTTTGTTAAGCCATGTTTTGACTGTTCCTTCTGGGCATTCCATAGCTGCGGCAATATCCTTTATTTTTAAATCATGAAAATATTTAAGCATGAGAATTTCATGTGACTGTTCATCCAAACTTTGCATCGCATCCTTTAGTTCTATCCTAGTATGGTTGTCTGTGACTCCTTGTTCCTGTATTTTTTCATTATCAAAAATGATGCGCTTGTTCCTTCTAAGCTGGTCATTACAATAATTGATCATCACCCGGATAAGCCAGGTTTTGAAATAAGAAGGTTTCCTGATTGTATGTATTTTTTTATATACGCGAAAGGTAACCTCCTGCACTGCTTCTAATGCTTCGTTTTCATTTTTAAAATAGGATAGTGCTGTCTTATACAAATCAATTTTATAAATTCTCATTAGTTTTATAAAAGCCTCATCACTGCCTTTTATGGCTTTTTTTACTAATCCGCCGTCCTCTTCCAACCTTCTACCCCCTGCCTGATTCTTTGTCTATGTATTAGACTGCTGAAACCTGAAAAAGTTTTTATTATTTTTCCATTATAGACGTTTTTTAGTGAAATGTTTTAAAAGTATTCACCATTTCATTCAATTTGGTGACATATATCACATTATTACACGGACTAGAGGATTAAACTATAACCAAGAAATAAGAAAATAAAGCAGAGTTGGTGATTGTTATGCCATGGGAAGTCCGTCAAATTATATTAGGAATCCATATATTTCTAGCTGTAAATTGGATTGGTGGGGTTATGTTCATTGGCTGGGGTGTTTTTCCATCAGTCAGAAATATGATATTTACTCAACATAGAAAGTTCTTCCTCGCACTTATTCAATGGTCACACAGATTCCTAACAGCAGCAGGTGCTGGTGTTATTTTGACAGGAATATTACTTGGGACGATCGGCGGCCCGATTAAAAATTTTGATGACATATGGCATACATCATACGGAAACATTTGGTTAACTGCACTACTAATCGCACTATTCACTTTACTATGGGGGGGTTTTTGTTGGGTATAGGCAATCCATAAAGGTATTTTCAGATGTTGCGCTATGGGAAAATGCTGATTCTGGTGATAAAAAACCTCTTTCAAAAGCCTTACGGATAACTATACTTTTAGAATCGGTGGAGATTAGCAGCTTTATTGCTCTAATTATTTGTATGGTATTACTATAAGAAGGAGTGGCGATCATGACACAAATTACAATGGATCTTAGATTTGATAAATATTATTACCGTTCTTCCTGGTTTCAACTCATTAAACCAATGACTCTTACAGGTACACTAACTCCGGTATTAGGCGGCACAGGAATAGCTGCATCAAAAGGACCGGTTCAATTTGATGTGTTTTTTGCCCTTTTATTCGCAGCACTGCTAATACAGGCAGCAACAAATCTATTCAATGATTATTATGACTTCCGGAATGGGCAGGACAAAGATAAATGGACTCTTAATCCATCTGATGCACATGGCCCATCACATACAGTAGTTCCTTATGCAGCAGGTTCAATGCTCGGTATTGCCATCATAAGTGGAGCATGGCTTGCTTTAACGAGCAGTTTATGGGTTATACTTGCGGGGATTTTAGGAATCACTTTTGGCTATTTCTATTCAGCGGGGCCACACCCATTATGTTCAATCGGATTAGGTGAAACAGTCGCATTTATTTTTCTCGGCCCCGTTATAACAGTGCTTGGATACAGTGTTCAAGGACATACAGTGGATATTCAGATTGCTGCAATCTCGCTGCCTTTTGCGATGCTTATCGCCTCGATGATTTTAACAAATAACATTCGGGATTTGAAAAAAGACAGCAACTTTCGAAAAACACTTCCAGCAATTTTAGGGCGTACCAGAGCAATGAACATACTTGTTACACTGCTTTCGATTGCTTATATAACAGTACTTGGACTTGTTTTATACAACGTAATCGCTTGGCAGTCGCTAGCAGTTTTATTAGCCTTACCGCTTGCTTTTCGCTTACGCTGGGCTTTGCGCAGTAATGCTAAACGATCTGTAGAAATTAAAGGAATGAAATGGGCAGCATGGCATCATTGGGCATTCGGACTGCTATTTTCATGTGGGGTTTGGATTGGTTTTTTAATTAATTAAGTTTTCTTACAAAGTCTAAGGTTAGTTAATTCGTATTATGAGTGTGAATCTACGACACGCAGCTGGTTTAAATAGTTAAAATCTTATTTTTCTATATCATAATATTCACATTGAGGATAAAGCAATTGCAATCCACCGGCGGAAAGGCACCGGCGAGACAGTTCTGTGCGCAGCATGAGAAGGCGCACGAGTTACTGTGCTGTCGCGCGAGTTCGCCGTGTTAGCGCGCGAGTTTGCCGTGTTGTCGCGCGAGTTTGCCGTGTTGTCGCGCGAGTTCGCCGTGTTAGCGCGCGAGTTTGCCGTGTTGTCGCGCGAGTTTGCCGTGTTGTCGCGCGAGTTGCCGCGGTGTCGCGCGAGTTCGCCACATTGTCGCGCGAGTTGCCGCGGTGTCGAGCGGAGTTTGCCGTGTTGCCGTACGAGTTCGCCACGTTGTCGCGCGAAATTTAACAAATCACCAAAAGAATAACAAGGGACTTTATATCCCTTGTCTGCAACCTCTATTTCACTTTATCCGGACCACTCTTTTTATCTTTCTGCAATGCTTTATAGAAGGAAAAAACCATTAGCAGCATAATTATCGAAAATGGAAAAGCTGCTGATATCAGAGCATTTTGCAATGCTTGCAGTCCTCCCGTATACAAGAGTACAGCTGCTATGGTTGATTGCGCAAATCCCCAAACAAACTTAACGGTTGTCGGCGGGGATAAAGAGCCATTTGTTGTTTGCATACCTAATACAAATGTAGCTGAATCCGCTGATGTAATGAAAAAAGTTCCAATTAGCATTAAGGCAATTATCGATAAGACTATACCTAATGGAATTTCGCCAAACATTCCAAATAAAGCTTGCTCATCTGGGAGCCCGGCAATATCGGCTCCTTTATTCTGTTCATCAATACCTGTGATGCCAAATGTTGAAAACCAAAGGAAGCTGACAACGGAAGGTACAAGGAGGACACCTGTCAGGAATTCCCGAATTGAGCGTCCTTTTGATACGCGGGCAATAAAAATTCCTACAAACGGTGCCCACGCTATCCACCAAGCCCAAAAGAATACAGTCCAGTCCAATACCCACTTCCGCTCCTCATCATTATGAGGAGCGATGCGAAAACTCTCTGTAGGAAGTTGTTGAAGATATGCGCCTATTGTATCTGTAAATGAATTAAAAATGTACAATGTTGGGCCCAATATTAATGTACCAACCAATAATATCCCCGCTAAAGTCATATTAGCATTGCTTAAGTACTTGATACCTTTGCTAAGACCAGTATACGTAGATAACATAAACAACACAGTTACAATAAGAATTATAACAAGCTGAACCCAAAACGAACTCTCGATATCAAGGAGATAAGTTAGTCCTCCATTAATCTGCGTCGCGCCAAAACCAAGGGTTGTAGCTACACCAACTATTGTGGCAAATACGGCAATAACATCAATTAACTTTCCCCAGCCACCTTCCATTTTGTCCCCAAAAATAGGCTCAAGAGTAGCACTTATTAAACCAGGCTTTCCGTGACGAAATGTAAAATAGGCTAGAACTAAAGCAATCACTGCATATATCGCCCATGCATGTATACCATAGTGGAAGAATGTGACACGCAGCGAATCCTCAAGCGCTTCTCTTGTACCAGGTTCTGCTGTTGGAGCGGTATTAATATAATGTGATACAGGCGATGCTACACCATAGAATACTAGACCTATCCCCATACCAGCACTAAAAAGCATAGCAAGCCACGTAGGGTAGCTGAATTCCGGCTTTTCGCCCGGCTTCCCAAGCTTGATCTTACCATATGGGCTAATAATTAAATATAAACAAAACAGTACAAACAACGTTACAATCAGTAAATAATACCAGCCAAAATTAACAGATATATAGTTCATAATTGTTTTTGAGATATTTTCAAAACCTGTGGGGGCCAAAACTCCCAAAAAAGACATACCTAATGTTATGGCCAATGTAATCCAAAAAACGATAGTTACCTGTTTCATTTTTATCCCCTCTTTCTGCATTTCTAGTGTTAGTATCTCTGAATTTCATGGTGCTATACAGAAAGGAAATATGTTATTTAGATGTAGTTTACGAGGAACCGTCGCTATCTTCTCCTTTTTTATTAACTCCTTCAAGATCTAGCCAAGAGAGCATCTCACGTACAACCGAATTGATTTTCTCATTGACTGCATCATCACCGAATTTAGCCTTTGCTTTTTCAATCTGTTCCACGACCTTTTGATCAAAACCTATCAGTTCAGTATCGTCTTCCATTTCATTAAATAAATCAATCATAGCATCGTTACCCTGCTGTATCTGATCGATGGCATCGCTGTATTTTTTGTAATCTTTTTCATTTGCCTTCATATGTATCACCCATTACTTAGATTATCCAAAAAGTATAACAATATTAGAAGTTAGCTTAGGTCATAAGTCTACGACCGGAATTATTCAGTCTTCTCGGCCAATTATTCAGTCTTCCTTCAACAATTACGTGGTTATTCAGTTTCCAACACTGTTTTATCAGTCTCCGTTGCACATTATTCAGTACTCATCCACTTTAATTCAGTTTTCGACCATTTTTAAGGTTAGTTACACCTAGGCAGTAGAAAAATAACTAAAAAAAGGCAAGGGCTACATTAACTGTAGCCCTTGCCCTTTTATGTTTCATTTAAGTGCGCCCAGAGGGATTCGAACCCCCGACACTTGGTACCGGAAACCAAAGCTCTATCCTACTGAGCTATGGGCGCGTATTATATAAAGTAATTTTGACACATACGATATTATAACGCCACATTCCCATAGAAACAAGTCTTTTCATATAATCTTTTCTTTTCGAATATTTATTCTAAATATTATTATTTTTGAGAAAAAAGAGAAAAACTCCAAATTATCTTTTTAGGTTGTATACTAAAAGTTAATTCAAAACAGTCAAACTATTACAAAATATAGCGCAACAAAGGAGGCTACATATGAATCACGATGCTCCGCTCCTGGAGGTAAAAAATCTGCATACGCATTTTTTTACTAAAGCAGGGGTTGTAAAGGCGGTTGATGGGATTGATTTTAAAGTCAGCCCTGGTGAAACACTCGGTATTGTTGGTGAATCAGGCTCAGGTAAAAGTATTACAGCAATGTCGATACTTGGATTAATTCCTTCTCCACCTGGCAAAATTGTTGAAGGTGAAATAAATTTTAATGGTGAAAATTTGCTTAACAAATCACAAAAGCAGATGCGAAAAATTCGTGGAAAAGAGATTGCCATGGTGTTCCAGGACCCGATGACATCACTGAATCCTGTTTTTACAGTTGAGAAGCAAATGATTGAAACCATCCTGGCACATGAGAATATGTCGAAAAAGCAGGCCAAAGAGCGTGCATTGGAATTGATGAACCTTGTAGGTATTCCTGATCCTGAGAAACGACTAAAAAACTATCCACATGAGTTTAGTGGTGGAATGCGCCAGCGAGTTATGATTGCGATTGCATTATCGTGCAACCCTTCCCTCCTTATTGCTGATGAACCAACGACAGCACTGGATGTAACAATTCAAGCTCAAATACTGGAGTTATTTAAACGAATGCAAAAAGAACTTAATATGGCGATTGTCATGATTACACATGACTTAGGCGTTGTTTCTGAAGTTTGCGACCGTGTCATGGTAATGTATGCAGGCAAACCTGCTGAATTCTCAGAGACGAAGCATTTATTCGAAAAGGGTAAACACCCATATACACTTGGACTCATGAATTCAATTCCCAAAATAACACCAGATAAACAAAAGCTTGAAGCAATTGATGGTGTACCACCTGATTTGAGAGCTCTGCCAAAGGGCTGCAGTTTTGCACCAAGATGCAAACATGTAATGGACAGCTGTCTTACAAATGATCCTAACTTAAGAGAAGTTGATGATGATCATTTCGTTCGTTGCTTACTATACGAGGAATCCAAAAAGGCGGTTACAACATGAGTACATTATTAGAAGTAAATAATATAAAAAAACATTTCCCAATAAAAAACGAAAACTTTTTTTCCAGGGAAAAGCCTGTGTTAAAAGCGGTTGATGGTATTTCTTTTTCAATCGAAGCGGGCGAGACCCTTGGATTGGTTGGTGAAAGCGGTTGTGGTAAGTCCACTGCAGGCAGGGTTATGCTTAAACTTTTGGAACCAACTGAGGGTGAGATATTTTTCAAAGGAGAAAATATTACATCTTTTCGTGGAGAAGAACTCCGAAAACTGCGAAAGGACATGCAGATTATTTTTCAGGATCCATATGCGTCATTGAACCCTCGTAAAACAATTGAACAAACGATTACGGAACCAATGAAGATATTTAATATACCTAAGAACGAAAGACAGAAAAAGTTAAAACGGCTGCTGGATGTTGTTGGGTTAAGTTCTTATCACAAGTCCCGCTATCCACACGAATTCAGTGGCGGTCAGCGGCAGCGAATTGGAATTGCAAGATCACTGGCGCTAGAGCCTGAGTTAGTCATTTGTGATGAGCCCGTTTCAGCACTTGATGTTTCCATTCAAGCACAAGTGATTAACTTAATGGAAGATTTGCAGGATGAATTTAACCTTACATATATTTTTATTGCACATGATTTGAGTGTTGTACACCATATTAGCAATCGGGTAGCGGTCATGTATTTAGGGGAACTCGTAGAAATCGGTGATGTCGCAGAGGTTTATCAAAACCCGAAGCATCCTTATACACAGGCATTACTTTCAGCCGTTCCGGAGGTTAACCCAAATCAGGAGAAGCAGCGGATTATTTTATCAGGTGATTTACCCTCACCTGCAAACCCGCCACAAGGCTGTAAATTTCATACACGATGTCCCTATGCAGAAGAAATATGCCGCACCGAGGAACCCAAACTTAAAAAAGTCTCTGCAGACGGACAAATGGCATCCTGTCACTTCGTTAAGGAGGTGGTTGAAACCTAAAGCGGAAGCGCCCGTTTTGCAACGTATGAACTGGACTGATCCGTATGAGATAAAGGAAACACGATGAACGGATGTGAATCGATGTTGACTTATTGTAAGGAGGAGAAGGAAGTTCACTAGTTGCTGGGCGATGAAGCTGGACGTGGCTGCTTCGGTAATTGTTTTATTCTTTAGAACTTTAATTTCATATCTCTAAAGGATTAAAAAACCACTAGAACCATACCTTTTATCAAAATTAATCAAAGGGGGAACTTATGTTGAAGAAGCGTAATTTATTTTTAATGTTTACTTTACTTTTTGCAGTAGTATTCTTTTTAGGAGCTTGTACAGAAGATGCTGGCACCGGGTCTACTGATGACTCTAAGTCGGATGACTCGTCGGATTCTTCAGATTCAAGTGATTCATCAGATGATCAGGCTGCCGAGGACACTGGTGAAAAAACACTCGTATTCGGACGTGGTGCTGACTCAATTCAATTGGATCCGTCAAAAGTAACTGATGGGGAATCCATTTACGTGACCAATCAAATTTATGACACGCTGGTTCGGTATAAAGAAGAAAGTACCGAAGTGAAACCTGCACTGGCAGAAGAATGGAGTGTTAGCGATGATGGAACAGAATGGACATTTCAGCTCCGTGAAGGCGTAAAGTTCCATGATGGCAACGACTTTACAGCAGAGGATGTTGTATTTAATTTCGAACGCTGGGCGACATCTGGTGAATTTATTTACTATGGCTACATGTTTGGAGCATCAGAAGACGATCTTGGGGGAATTATTGAAAGTGTTGAAGCAACTGGCGATTACGAAGTGAAATTCACATTATCAGAACCAAATGCACCATTTCTTCAGACACTGGCAATGCCTCCATTTGGAATCGCAAGCCCTGCTGCAGTTGAAGAGCATGGAGAAAACTATTTTAAAAACCCTGTTGGTACTGGACCTTTCGTATTTGAGGAATGGGTTCCAGATGACAGTATTACTGTAACTAAAAATGAAGAATACTTTGGGGAAACTGCTAACGTAGATAAAGTAATTTTCCGTACAATACCAGATAATGGAGCACGTTTTCTGGAATTACAGGCAGGTTCCATTGATTTAATGACAGGATTAAATCCACAGGATATCGGAACAGCTGAAGATGACTCAAATCTGCAAATCATCCGCAGACCTTCTATGAATATTAGCTATATGGCAATGAACACCAGTAAGGAAGGTCCAATGTCTGAAAAGCTGGTTCGTCAGGCTATTAATCTGGCAATTGATAAAGAAGAGCTTTTAACTTTGTATGAAGGTATTGGAAAGCCAGCTAAGAATCCTATCCCACCTTCTCTATGGGGATATAACGACGAAGTTGAAGACTATGGCTACGATGTTGAAAAAGCAAAAGCATTACTGGCAGAAGCAGGTTATGCAGACGGCTTTGAAGTATCACTTTATACAATGGCAAATCCAAGACCATATATGCCACAGCCAAAAGTTACGGCACAAGCTATTCAGCAAATGCTAAAAGACATAAATGTAAACGTGAAAATTACGGAAAGTGACTGGGATACACACTTGACGGCAACCGAAAATGCTGAGCATGATATGGCATTCCTTGGCTGGACTGGTGATAATGGTGACCCTGATAACTTCATGTATGTTCTTTTGGATAAAGACAATGCAAAAGTAGGTTCTGCAGGAAACATTGCATTCTATAAAAATGATGAAGTCCATGACCTGTTGAAAGAAGCACAAACTGAAATGGATCAGGAAGTGCGTACAGACCTATATATGGAAGCACAGGAATTAATTCATGAAGATGCACCATGGTTCCCGATTGCACATACGACACCGCCACTTGCGGCAAGTCAGAATGTAACGGATTATGTTCCACATCCAACAGGCAGTGAACCTTTTAACTTATTGGATATTAAATAATAGACTACTAACTTTAGATTCATTCATGTGTAATTAGAAGTTTATTCTGGAGGCTGGTTTGTTAAAACAGTCTCTGGATGTAACTTCAGGAATATAGCAATACATATTTTTTAACGGGAGGTACAACGATGCTGAAATACATTGTCCGACGACTATTCATGCTTATCCCCGTATTAATTGGCGTCTCTATCCTCACCTTTTCTCTAATTCATTTGATCCCCGGCGATCCTGCAAGAAGCATGCTCGGTGACAAAGCGACTGAAGCACAATTGGAATCTTTGCAGGAAGAATTAGGCTTAAATGATCCATATATTGTCCAATATGGAAGATTTTTAGGAGATATTGTACAAGGTGACCTAGGTACGTCAATTCAATCTAAGGAAGATATAGCTCTCCAACTGATACATAAATTGCCAGCGACCATTGAACTTACCATCTTTGCCATGATTTTAGCCGTCGTTGTAGGTATTGTTGCTGGGGTTATAGCAGCAGTAAAACAATATTCCTGGTTTGATAACATTAGTATGACAGGAGCATTATTTGGGGTTTCCATGCCCATTTTCTGGCTTGGGCTAATGATGATCTTAGTATTCTCAGTCCAGCTTCAACTTCTGCCTCCATCAGGGAGAATGTCATCCAGTATTGAATTAAATACCATCACAAACTTCTTTTTACTGGACAGTATCCTAACCTGGAATTGGACGGCGTTTAAAGATGTATTTTTCCACTTATTAATGCCCGGAATTGCTTTAGGGACGATTCCAATGGCGATTATTGCCCGTATGACCCGGTCAAGCATGCTAGAGGTAATGAAGCAAGATTACATTCGGACTGCTGATGCCAAGGGGCTAAAAAAGCACCTCGTTATATTTCAACATGCTTTAAAAAATGCCTTTTTACCTGTTCTGACTGTAATAGGTCTACAGTTTGGATTATTACTTGGTGGTGCAGTATTAACTGAAACAATCTTTTCATGGCCTGGTGTGGGTAGATATGTGTACTTGGCTGTACTTGGACGAGATTATCCTGTTGTACAAAGTACTATTTTAATCATAGCAATAATCTTTGTCATGGTTAATCTGCTGACTGACTTACTTTATAAATACTTCGATCCAAGGATTAAATATGAATAATAGATTTCTAGTGAAAGGATGTGCATCCAATGTCATTGCAGCCAAACCCATTATCAGATCCTGAATCAGCAGAAGCACAAGGAACTAATCAGCAAAAGTCAAGTAGCTTATGGGGTGATGCTTTCTCCCGTATTGTGAAAAGTAAAACATCATTAATTGGCTTATGTATTATTCTTATTTTAATTATCACTGCCATATTTGCACCATTGATTGCAACACACAGTCCTACCGACTATGAATCTTTAACAGACCGATACCAATCACCATCGTCCGAGCATATATTAGGAACTGATGAACTTGGTCGTGATATTTTTAGCAGGATTGTTTTTGGATCCAGAATCTCCATTCAAATTGGGGTAATAGCAGTTGGAATTTCCATGATTATTGGTGTACTTTTGGGTGGAATAGCCGGATACTTTGGGAAATGGATTGACCAGTTTATCATGCGCATTATCGACATAATGATGGCTTTTCCTAGTATTCTATTAGCTATTGCACTTGTAGCTGTATTAGGTCCTAACCTTAGAAATGCCATGATTGCCGTGGGAATTGTCGGTATCCCTCAGTTTGCCAGAATTGTCCGGTCGGCTGTTTTATCTGTTAAAGAAACAGAATACATCGAAGCGGCTCGAGCAATTGGAGCTAAACACGGAAGAACATTAATGCAGCATGTTCTGCCTAACTGTCTTGCACCGATAATTGTTCAAGCAACACTTAGTGTTGGTACAGCGATTTTGGATGCAGCTGGACTAAGTTTTCTGGGATTAGGAGCACAGCCACCTAAACCAGAATGGGGTGCCATGTTAAGTGATGGCCGTGCCGCATTGCAAAACGCACCATGGGTAGTTGCTTTTCCGGGCATGGCGATTTTTCTGGTTGTACTTGGATTCAACTTATTTGGCGACGGATTACGTGATGCTTTAGACCCAAGATTAAAGCAATAATTACAATAGCAGCAATTTGTAGTATGATAAGGTGGAGCGAGCAATTGCTTCACCTTTTTAATATCCGAGGGGAGGACAATTCGAGTGTTAAAAAAATATATTCCCGTTTTTGTCTGTTTTTCCATTGTTCTTCTCTTTACATTTAGTTCAATAAGTAACTCACAGTCGAAGCACATCAATACATATCCAAATCTCCCAGCACCGATTGCTGAAGAAAAGATTCTAATTACGTCAGCCGGACAAGCAACCGAGAGCAGTATCATGCTAAGTATTGCAGATAACCTTAATTTGGAAGCAGATTACCGCCCCAGAGCCCTGGATACAGATTTATATGATTATAAAAGCGTTGTCATAATGCTTGGGTTTAGTGCGAACGGACTCTCCCATACTAACAGATCATTTCAGGAGGAACTAACCCGAACAAAGCAACTGGTTAAGGAGGCGAAGTTAGCTAACTTACCTATAATACTTGTAAATATATCAGGTCTATTTCGCGATAATAGTCAGTCATGGAAATTATTTGAACAAACTGCTCCGTTTGCTGATTATTTTATCGGATTAAAAAATATGAAAAATGCGGACAACTCCATAAAGATCCTGCGGGAAAACTCAGTACCAGTGACACTGGTGACTGAATTAGACGATTTACAAACCCCGTTTAATTCCGTATTCCGTTAACTTACTGGCAGAAAGGCTGAAGATTAGATGACTAACAGAAAAAGCTACCTGTTTATTGGATGTCTAGGCTTGTTGTTAGTAACATATGGTGAAATTCTTCCCCCATTTCTTGATGACTGGTCATTATTCATTGTCGATAGTATTAATCGAGGCATAATACAGAATGACAGTGGATTGCTTTTAATTACATCTTTTGTTTATATTGCCAGATATCTTCTGGTTTTCTTTCTCATTTATTTTGGCTCCATGCTAATCGCACATGCACTAACAAAAAATCTGGAATCTATATCCTTTTCGATAACATTTATTGGGACTAATTTTTTAGCATTGGCCTTATACAGTCAATTTTACCTGGAGCATTTTTCGTACCTTGGACATATTTTCTCAATCGGAATCATTGTTCTTCTCCAAATATATATACCAAAACACAAGTATTTTCACTTTATATTTTCGATCATCCTATTTCTAGTATTACTTGCAGTACAGTGGTTACATCTCCTTCCAGCATTAACTGAGTTCGGTTTTGGAGCTAATGACATGGCTGCCAGTATTAAAATAGCTGATAATTTCTTAACCAGTAATAGCCTTTTTAATACGATTGCCACAATTTTCTTTATCGTCTTTCTCACTATTGCCATAATCTTTACTTTTTTAATCCATCTTGTAAACAAACAAACTTATACACTTAAAAAATATCAGGTTCAAGAGGAAGAATTGAAAGAAACACGGACAGCTTTAGTAGAATCAAAGGTGTATGAAGAAATTAATATGCTGGTACATGACCTTAAAACACCACTAGTGACTGTAGAGGGACTAATTTCACTTATTACCATGAAAATGCAGCCGGCAAATGGGTCAGCTTTGAATAATTATTTTATCCGAATGGACCATTCAGTTGAAAAAATGAAAGACATGATTACAGAAATTCTTTATGAAAATATTAAACAAGAACTTTCTGTAAAGGAATTGCTTGAATACGTAACAAGTCATCTCAGTCTTGATGAACAGCTTGTACAAATGGAGATTGAAATTGAAAACAACCTTCCTTCCATTCAAGTAAATAAAATTCGTTTTTCCCGTGCAATATCAAATATTTTGGAAAATGCTATAAGTTCATTTGAAGGAAAAAAAGGATTTATCCATATTGATGTCAAAAGTATAGATAGTGGTATTTTATTTCGAATACAAGATGATGGGCCAGGGATTAAAGATGAACATCTAAACAATATATGGCTTGACGGCTTCAGCACGAAAAATTCTTCAGGTATTGGTCTCTCCTTTGTAAAACGAGTTGTCGAAAATCATCATGGTACCGTGACCGTCAAAAGTATACCAGGCAGCCATACTCAAATGAACATCATTCTGCCAACACTAAAAGTAGGTGACGAAATCAATGAGCATTACCATATTAATAGTTGATGATAATGAGGATATCCGCTTTACATTAAAAGAAATATGTGCGTATGCTGGATGGGGCGTAGTAGAAGCATCTACAGGAAAGCAGGCTGTTGAACTATTTACAACGATAGAACCTGACCTTGTATTACTTGATTATCATATGCCTGATTGGGATGGTATTAAGACAACAAAAGAATTACGAAAGCATAGTACCAGAATTCCAATAATTATCTTAACTGTTGATGAACGGCAGGAAATAGCAAATACCTTTTTACAAGCTGAAGCAACTGACTATGCTCTAAAACCCATTAAGGCTCCTGATCTGATATCCAGAATTCGAATCAATCTAAAGGTTGGTAAATTAATTGGTGATAAGGAAAACGTATTTGTGGAAAAAGGAATTAGCCAATCTACATTAAATTCAATCAAAAGTTTTCTGATCCAGCAAGAAGCGCCTTCATCCATTAATGAAATTCAGCAATCATTACCGATTGCATACCAAACGGTTCACCGCTATTTAAACTATTTGGAAAGTAAAGGCGAAGTTGAAACTATTTCACAATACGGTAAACAAGGGCGCCCCACAAATAAGTATAAACTTGTTTAGTTGGAACGTTTATATTCTGTGGTAAAGGGAAAGATGGGGAAAGAGATTTTATTACATATCTTGCGGACGTTTTTGTTTGACCTTTTTTGACCTATTAGTTATGATAAAAATATCCAGTATTTATGGATGAATACGAGATGAAATAAGGAGGATTTTCACATGAATTTAATACCTACAGTTATTGAACAGACAAACCGTGGAGAACGCGCATATGATATTTATTCACGTCTATTAAAAGACCGTATTATTATGCTTGGCAGTGGGATTGATGACAATGTTGCAAACTCAATCGTTGCACAATTACTTTTCTTAGAAGCAGACGATCCGGATAAGGATATCTCATTATACATTAATTCACCAGGCGGATCTATTACTGCCGGAATGGCAATTTATGATACAATGCAGTTCATCAAACCTAACGTATCAACAATTTGCACTGGTATGGCCGCTTCAATGGGAGCATTCCTGCTAGCAGCTGGAGAAAAGGGCAAGCGTTATGCACTTCCAAACAGTGAAGTAATGATTCACCAGCCTTTAGGTGGAACACAAGGTCAAGCAACAGATATTGAAATTCACGCAAAACGTATTGTTGAAATGAAGCGAAAAATGAATCAAATTCTTGCTGAACGTACAGGTCAGTCAATTGAAGTTGTAGAGCGTGATACAGATCGTGATAATTTCATGTCAGCTGAGAAATCTGTAGAATACGGTTTGATTGATAAAATTTTGGAAAGAAACTCAGATAAGAAATAAATTGTGAAACGATAAAGAGGTTATTCCGAGAAATGGAATAACCTCTTTTTATAAGCAATGATTCAACTTTGGCAGGTAAAATGAAAGCAGAAACCTTGAAGGAATAAGAAAGACTGAAGATACACTACTTGAGTTGACTTTGGATCAACGGTAATAGTTGATCTAAAGCGCGACGTACCATGGTAAATAGCTGAGTGCTATGGCACCGCTTCGGAAATACATTCCGCGCACCTTTCAGCTTCCTCGGAAGCAAAAATCGCTTCCTGCGGGATCTTCAGCTGTTGCGGTTCCCGCGGGAGTTTCCATGTATTTCCTACGCTAGGTGTTGCTCACTTTATCCCTGTAAATTCATCAATACTTATTGTGACAGTGCTTCTTATCCATAGGGAACACTTCATTCTCTAATCAGGTAATCTCTATCAGTGTAGGCAGAATACGTAGACTCCTCGAAAATAAAAACCAATTTTCTTCGTGCGATGTAATGCTGCCGAAGCTTTCCTTGTCCTATGGGAACAGCACGTTCCGAATACCCCAGAAGAAGCAACTAAATCAAGGCCGACTAAAACCGTCCTTTGCGGACAACGTCGGCATACCCCTTGCCGGGGCAAGGAGGCTGAGGTCGTGCCCATGGAAAGCGAAGTATTCTGCCGGAACGAATCGAAGCACTCTACCATCTTTAGAACTAGAAAAAAGGCTAAAAAATTTTTTCGCTATATCTTAGTGTACAAAAAACTTTTATCAAGGTTGTCAAGGCAAAAACTAAAAACGTTTTGAGATTACCATGATAGCTATTTTGAGCTTGTTCTATAGATGCGAAAGTTGATGCAATAATTATTAGAATTCCTCTTACTCTATGTTTTTGATACAAAAGCAGTTAAATGAGTTAATGCACTCTCTTCATCTGCACCCTCTGCAAGTAACTTAATAGTTTCACCAGACGTAATAGCTAAACTCATTAATCCCATAATACTTTTTGCGTTAACCCGCTTGCCGTTCTTTTCAAGAAATAAATGTGCTGAATAGCGGTTTGCCTCCTGTACGAATTGAGCAGCCGGTCTTGCTTGCAGACCTGCATCAAGCTCAACTTTTACCGATTTCTCAACCAAAATCCTCATCCTCCTCAACTGAAATCGTTTTCAAAGTGTTGTAAAAAGAAGCAGCATGATAATATTTCTTTACCTAGCTGCTAATATCTTCAAAATAGTTTTTTGAGTATTATAGTAATGGATAGTATATCATACTGCGAATAATTCTGTAACTTATTCACTCATTCCGCAAACGTTCCATCGTGTTGAATTTTTTCAGCGAATTCATCAATTTTCTTTAATCGGTGATTCACACCAGATTTCGATATTTTCCCACTTGAAACCTGCTCGCCTAGTTCTTTTAGGGAAATATCCTGATGTTGTACACGCAGTATCGCGATTTCTCGTAATTTCTCCGGAAGGGCATCAAGCCCGACTTCTCTTTCAATTAACTTTATATTTTCAATTTGACGAAATGCTGCTCCGATTGTTTTGTTTAAGTTGGCAGTTTCACAATTGACGAGTCTGTTAACGGAATTTCGCATATCCCGGACAATCCGGACATCCTCAAATTTAAACAGTGCATTGTGAGCTCCAATAATACTTAAGAACTCTGTAATTTTTTCTGCTTCCTTTAGATAAGTAATATAGCCTTTTTTACGTTCAAGTTCTCTGGCACGAAGATTGAAATCATTTAACAAATCACATAGTGCAACATTATGCTCCTGATATGAATTGAAAATCTCTAAGTGATAGGAAGATGTTTCCGGGTTATTAATGGAACCTCCTGCCAAGAAAGCACCACGCAAGTAGGACCTCTTACAGCAATCTTTTTTTAAATATTTAGCTGGAATCGACCGTACAAACGTATGGGCTCCTTCTAAAATTCCTAAGTCGTACAGCAGGTCCTGTACATCTTTTTTCATTCGTACGATATAAACATTATTTTTTTTCAGTTTCATTTTCTTACGTACTAATAATTCTACTGGAATAGAATATAATGATTTAATCAGTGTATAAATACGACGGGCAATAGCAGCATTTTCTGTTTGTACATCAAGTGTGTAACTTTGCCTTGACATAGATATAGCACCATTCATGCGCGCCAAAGCTGCAAGTTCTGAATACTTACAGCATGTATCCAACTCGATTCCTGTTAGTTCTTTTTTGATTTCCGATGCAAATGACAACTCCACACCTCCTCGTTAGACCTATGATTTATTGATTATTGTATAAAGTAATTCAGCGATTTTGTGTGTATCATGACGTAAGGCAGTTCTGGATGGATTAATTATATCACTTTCAATAATCTGTAATCCCATTTCCAATAATCGATCTGTATCATAAATAACAGGTGCTGCATTTTCTTCTGCATATACATCTCGGACATTCTTGTTAATTGGCTCATTATGCACAACAATTGAATCAATACAATGACCAACATGTTCATGAATTGCCTGCACATGATCTGCTGCACTGTAGCCAGTTGTTTCTCCTTCCTGGGTCATCACATTGCAGACGTATACAACTTTACCTTTTGATTGTTGTATCGCGACATCAATTTGTGGAATAATCATGTTTGGTAAAATGCTGGTATACAAGCTACCAGGTGCAATTACGATTAAATCTGCTTTTTCCAATGCCCGTACTGCATTCGGCAGTGGCTGAACCGGCTGTGGGCTCAAAAACACACGATCTATCTTCTTATTGGCCAGAGGAATATTGGACTCACCTGAAACAACCAGTCCGTCAGTCATTTTTGCGTGCAATGACATACTTTCATTTGAAATTGGGTAAATCTTCCCCTTCACATTTAAAACACGTGATATCTCTTTGATACCAGTATAAAAATTTCCAGTAATGGAGGTCATCGCTGCCAGGAGTAAATTGCCCATCGAATGGCCTGACAAGCCATTACCCATCGTAAATCGATGTTGAAACAATTCCAACAGCATCGGTTCAGCATCAGACAATGCCGCGATTACATTCCGTATGTCTCCGGGTGCAGGAATTGACATCTCGTTACGCAATCTTCCAGTACTTCCGCCATCATCAGCTACTGTCACAAGCGCTGTTAGATGTATAGGTAAATTTTTCAATCCCCTTAAAAGAACTGGCATACCCGTACCACCACCGATTACGACGACTCTTGGATGTTGACTATCGCTCATATTAATGTCCCTTTCTTTTATCGATATCTCGGTGACTAATATGGGTAATGTAATTGGAAGAAAGCTGTTTGGCAAAGTATTCAGCTATCGCGACGGACCGATGCTGTCCACCTGTACAGCCAATCGCTACAACAAGCTGAGATTTACCTTCCTTCTTATATTGAGGAAGCATGAACTCCAGTAAGTCGAGTACTTTCTCATTAAACTTCTTTGTATCGCCCCACTTGAAGACATAGGATGAAACTTCCGGGTTCAGCCCTGTTAGCGGCTGCATATGTGACACATAATGGGGATTCGGTAAAAAGCGCACATCAAATACCAAATCCGCATCAATTGGAACACCATATTTAAATCCAAATGAGACCATATGGACCGAGAAAATTTCCTGCTTATCTTCTGTATATGCCTTGAGTATTTTGTCACGCAATGCTTTCGGCTTCAAATTACTTGTATCAATAATACGTTGCGCTCTTCCTCTTAACTCATCTAATATTTTTCGTTCCTGCTGAATCCCATTAAGCGGTAATCCTCCTACAGCTAATGGATGTGAACGCCTCGTTTCTTTATATCTTGTTACCAATGATTCATCCTGAGCATCGAGAAATAAAATATGTTCGTCAACCCAGTCTTCTTTACCTAAAATATCCAGAGCTTCAAATAATGAATCAAAAAATTCCCGGCCACGCAAGTCCATTACGAGTGCCACTTTATGAATATTGTTGGTTGAATCTTTCATGAGCTCTAAGAATTTTGGAAGCAATGCAGGCGGCAAGTTATCGACACAGTAATACCCCAAATCTTCAAAACTGTGAACGGCAACTGTTTTTCCCGCCCCTGACATTCCTGTTATAACAACTAGCTTTGTTTCTTGTTCATTATTCGACATTACGTATTTCTCCCCTCAAGGTCTGGTTGGATCAAGGCGTAATTTAATCAGCTCATAATTTTCAGTATATGAAAAAGATCCATATAACATTGCTTCAGAGGATAATACATGCTCAAAAATCTTCCTATCCCCTTCAGCCATTGGTAAATTTTTAATATTATCTATTGCAACCCATTCCAATTCTCCTTCATTACAATGTTCCGTTAATTCACCGGAGAAATGTTTACAAATAAATGTAAACATCATCCACTCATGAACAGCCGTTTCATCGTTAAAAACAGAGAATGTGAACGCACCTGCTAATGATGGCTTAATCAATTGAAGTTCAGTTTCCTCAAAGTATTCCCGAACTACTGATTCCTTAATGGATTCACCTTGTTCCATTTTACCACCGGGTATTGCGTACCAACCTCTACGTGGTTTCTTTAATAATAAAACTTTCTCTTTATCTAATAATATGCAATTTGTTACACGTTGCATTCCTAATTCACCCCATTCATTAAGAGGAATTCGTCTACACCATTCCTATTATACAATGAAAAAATAAAAACCAACAAGGAAATGAATTCTATTCGACAGGATTGGACAAGTAGTTGCAAAAATCCATTCTCAACAGAAAATTTTGGCTTGTCGTTAATTACTTTCCCTCAATGGACAAAAAAAGGCGCAGGTGAAAGTTCACCTGCGCAATAAACTAATTTATCTATTAAAAGGGGGTCAATTAGTTAACTACATTGTAACTGATAAATATTTCGTGCGTGTTACAACAGCGTTAAGAAGTAATTACTTTCTGAAAAGTTACTTTTTACAATTGCCATGTCAGGATTTTGCTGCTTTTAATTCTTCCATTAATTCTTCAATATATTTTTGGGCTGATTCAGCTGCAATACTTCCGTCACCAGTAGCCGTCACAATTTGTCGAAGTGTTTTCTCACGGATATCACCTGCAGCAAAAACGCCTGGAATTGAAGTTTCCATATGCTCGTTTGTTGGGACATACCCTTCTTCGCTTGTGATACCTATTGATTTAAATGGTTCACTTAACGGTACCATGCCGATATAAATAAAGACACCGTCAATTGGATAATCGTATTCCTCACCAGTCTTATTATTAACTAAGGAAACACTGCTAACTTTTCCATCAGGGCCATTAATTTGTTTAGCTTCAGTATCCCAGATAAAGTCAATCTTTTCGTTATCAAATGCACGTTGCTGAATAATCTTCTGAGCACGGAGCTCATCACGACGGTGTACAACTGTTACTTTGTCAGCAAACCGTGTAAGGTAGATCCCCTCTTCAACCGCAGAGTCGCCACCACCGATTACGACAAGATTTTTCTGCTTGAAAAAGGCACCGTCACATACTGCACAATAAGAAACACCTCGGCCACCCAATTCATCTTCCCCAGGAATGCCCAACTTCTTAAATTGAGCCCCTGTCGTTATAATCAGAGCCCTTGTATTATATTCTTTTTTTCCGGCGATTACGGTTTTATAATCACCATGATCTTCAACGTCTTTAATATCACCATAAGCATATTCAGCGCCAAACTTCTTGGCATGTTCAAACATTTTACTTGATAAATCCGGTCCTAATACATGTTCAAAACCTGGAAAGTTTTCAACATCTTCAGTATTTGCCATTTGGCCACCCGGAATTCCTCTTTCAATCATTAACGTGTCCAGATTCGCACGTGAAGCATAAACTGCTGCTGTCATGCCAGCAGGTCCAGCACCCGCAATAATTACATCGTACATACGCTCTTCGGACATTAGAATCAGCCCTTTCTTTACTATTATGTTTAAGCCACATCAATCGTATAAAAAGTAAGCGGATTAGTCTATCTTTCTGCTCAGACTAAACATTCCAGGGACCTTCCTCTTGAGATAGGTTTGGATGTCTTTTACAGCCTTCTTCCCATAATGAAAGTGACTTTGAAGGTTCACCAAGTTTATAAGCCGTTACGCTATACCATTTATAATAAGATAAGTGGTTTATAACCATACGCTTTGAAAGTTTTCGGAAACGTGCATTTGCTTCATCATATACACCTGTTCTTGCAAGCGTAACCGCTACACGCAATTTTTGTTGTTCATGTATTGGGTATACATTTAGTAATCCCTTAATATGATGTTCATATTCCTCCTGCCGACCCAATTCATAATAGAAAACTGCTAAATTAACATGACTATGCAGCGAATCCGATTTCTCCTTTAATATATCCAATTCCATTTCAAGTGCATCAACCTGATACCCTGAAAAGAATAATGCATATGTGTAGTCATGCTCGGTTAACTTATGTTCCGGAAATAATGTCATCATTTCTTCAAGTAATGGAAGTGCCTTTTCCCATTCCATATTGTCCATATGGTAAAATATTGTTTCCTGATAAACGAGCAGCTCATCCTCTTCCTCAAGCTCCCAGTCATTATTTTCATCTTCATCGAAGTCCATTAATTCCAGCAGTTGTTTTGCTTCATCACAAAAGTCGCCATCCGGTTCTTTATCAAGATATGAATTCGCGTACTTTTTCGCATCATTTAGTAGTCCTAAATGAGCGTAATTGTTAGCCAATAAGTAATAACAATCTGTATACTGGCCATCTGATGATTGCAGCACCTTAGTTAACAGCTGGTTTGCTGCATGATAAGAACCAACTTCCGTATATATTATTGACAGCTGACATTTATACAAATTATCATCTGGAGTCATTTCTACTGCTTTAAGAAGCCATTTTATAGAGGAATCGAACTTCCGTTTTTGAAATGCCTCTACACCTTTTGTAAAATAAAATTCGCCGTCTGGTATAAAAGGGATAACATTGTGCTGTTGCCCATCTGATTTGTTTTTTATATATTGCATGTTGACCCCCCTATTTGTCGAAACTTACCGAACAAAGTATATCATAGTTATTAGGAGAATAATATATGTAAAAATAAAGGTTGTTTGCTATTAGATATTACTTCAGCGTATGTGGAAAAATAATAGAAGCTACGACACCGTTGGCGGTGATTAAATTTATCTAATCTCAGGGAAAGCACCTTCTTTCGGCATCTATTAAAAAGAGAAGATGGACCTCAAATCCTAGACTTCGACGTTACCACCAGATGTGATAATCTTAGTCGAACATCCTTTTTTTCTTATCGTAGACACAGGGTGGAAGTCCGCTAGGCGGCTAGCCTTTGAAAATACCACATCCTATTGCGTCACCGACACTAGTACGTCCTGAACTGGACGTGGCTTGCTCGGACTTCCAGTTATCCACAGCATTTAAATTTTATAGTGCGTAATTAAATAATAAAAAAAATGCCATTTTATTTACCATGGCATCTTACCCGACCTCCCAGCCCAATATAAAAATCCGGCTGATAATTTACTCAACCGGATTTACTGATTCATATAATAACTGTTCTAATTCGCCCGTATAGTCTTCTTTTTGGTCTGCACTCCAATGCAATGCTTCTGCCATATAATCAATAACATTATCCTTATATGTTCTTACAAAATCAATATCGAAAAATAATGCTCCAGTTCGCCGTACAAAAAAGTCAACTGGTTTAAAAACCATTTCATGCTCAAGCGCATATGTTAGTTCAGCAAAAACTACATGATCAATCCCAGCTTCATCCGCAGTTGGCTTTTCTCCTTGATAAAGTTCGAATACTTTATCAATATTTGCGCCATATTTTTGAATTAAAAATAGTGCTATTTCTTCATCAATCCCTAATGCAATTGCTTCGGCAACTTTACGATTCTTGAAGCGTTGGAACCCTTTAGAGCCGCCAACTTCACCTCCAGATATCGGCAATTCTTCTGTATCGGACTCAGAATATAAAATCCCATTCTCCTTTTTCAGCTGTTCAACAATGGTATTAACAGCCTCTTCCGCCATTTTACGGTAACCTGTTAATTTTCCACCAGCCATTGAAATAAGACCAGAATCAGCAATGAAGATTTCATCTTTCCGGGAAATTTCACCCGGATCCTTTCCGTCCTCAGCAATTAATGGCCGTACACCTGCATAACTCGAGTCAACGTCATCTTTCGTCATATCCAATGAAGGAAACATAAAGTTGATAGTATCAAGTAAGTAGTCGCGGTCATCAACAGTCATAGTTGGATGTGATATTTCCCCTTCAAAACTTGTGTCGGTAGTTCCGACGTAAGTAACTTTATTTCGAGGTATGGCAAAAATCATTCGACCATCAGGTGCATCAAAATAGATAGCTTGCTGCAAAGGGAACCTATCCTTTGAAAACACTAAGTGTACTCCTTTTGTTAACTGCAGTGATTTCCCCTGTTTCGATCCATCAATTTCACGCAGGTCATCCACCCACGGTCCACCAGCATTGATTATTTTTTTAGCATACATATTATGTGTTTCGCCACTGATCTGATCCTCAACTACTGCACCTTCAATTTTTCCGGACCTATAAATAAAATCAACGACCTTCGTATAATTAATTGCATGTGCACCTTTTTCGACTGCCTTTTTGATAACTTCAATCGTGAGCCGTGCATCATCTGTTTTATATTCAACGTAGTAGCCTGCACCTTTAAGATTATTTTGGTTAACAAGGGGTTCTTTTTCCAGTGCTTCGCCAGGCTTTAACATTTTCCTGCGCTCGTCTTTCTTTACTCCTGCTAAAAAATCATAAACACGTAACCCAATACTTGTAGTAAATGGTCCAAAGTTACCACCTTGATAGAAAGGAAGCATCATCCATTCTGGTGTCGTAACGTGTGGGCCGTTTTCATAGACAATCTCCCGTTCCTTTCCAACCTCAGCAACCATTTTAACTTCATACTGCTTTAGATATCGCAAACCACCATGAACAAGTTTGGTCGAGCGGCTTGAAGTACCAGCAGCAAAATCCTGCATCTCCACAACAGCAGTGTTTAACCCGCGTGTAGTAGCGTCTAATGCAATTCCTGCTCCAGTAATGCCCCCACCAATAACTAGCACATCAAGTTCTTTTGCTTCAATCTGTTGAAAAACTTCACCTCTTTGGTAACTTGAAAAAGTTGTCATAATACTTCACTCTCCTCATTACTATCATTATAAAGGCCATTTACATATATACTAGAAAAAAAAAGAAACCACAAAAATAAACTAATGAACTCTACTAATCATCAGCAATTTGTGGTTTCTCCGTTTCTCCGACACATCTATTAACTTAATTATATTGTAGCACAATTCTTCAAAGTAGGTAAAGCAATTTAATCTTTCACTTCTCCAGTATTATGTTGCCCAAACTCCTTCATTATAGCGGAATATACATTTTCAAGATCCTTGCCCATGCCGGATTCCACAGCTGCCACATATGCTCCTTCAAGTAATGGCGCTTCTACTATTTTAATATTATCTATTCCCGTTATTTCAAGAGCTACTTCAGCATTCATCTTTGCACTTCCAATATCATAAAACAGTAATACACCATTTCCGTTATTTGCACGGTCTATAGCTAGCTGTATCTTACCAATGCTTGTTCCAATATCATTTTCTTCCGTACCACCAGCAACTTCAATAGGTACTTCCTTAATCACTTGGCGAATAATATCTTTTATTCCCTCAACCACTTTATTACTATGCGAAATTAATACAATACCAACGTAAGACATTACTCTTCACCATCTTCAATCACTTCTGATAATGCCTCAAAAATATAAAAGGATGTAGCCGCTCCTGGATCGATGTGCCCAATTGATTTTTCCTTGAAATAAGCTGCTCTTCCCTTAGTTGCCATAATATCTTTTGTATTTTCCATGGCCTTCTTTGCTTCACCTGCTATTTCACTTGCTTTAAAACGATCGACTTTCTTGAAATACTCAGCCATAGGCGACCAAACATCAATAAGTGTCTTCTCGCCTTCTGTAGCCTTTCCTCGCTGCTTGACACCATTAACCGCTTCTTCCAACATCCTGGTAATGTTATCGTGATCGATCGTATCACTCCCATTTGCTGCCAAGGACATTTTTAGAAATGCCGTCCCAAATAGTGGCCCGGAAGCACCACCGACTTTAGACATTAATGTCATAGCTACATCTTTTAATAAATCTGTAACAGTTTCATATTCCTGCTTCGTGATTTTATTGCTTACTTCCTTGAATCCGCGTGCCATGTTGATACCATGATCACCATCACCAATTGGTTGATCAAGGGATGTTAGATATTCTTTTTTTGTATGGATTTTTTCATTAATTTTTTCCATCCATTCAACTGCTTCGGTTACTTGTAATCCCATGTCATACACTCCTTTAGATACGAAAAGCAGGTGCTGACGACTCTGCATTAAGTAATGACTTTATTTCGTCATCTAGCTTTAATAATGATACTGAACAGCCTGCCATCTCTAATGATGTCATATACTCACCTACAAACGTTTTGTAAACCTTAATTCCTTTTTCCTTCAAGATTTTTTGGACGCTTTTATTCACGATATACAGTTCCATTTCAGGTGTCGCACCTAAGCCATTTACCATAACTGCAACATCACTGTCCGAGAAATCCCTATCATTTAGAACTTTCTCGGTAAGTTCTTTCGCAATTTCATGTGCAGTAGCCATTTCCTTCCGTTCAATACCAGGCTCTCCATGGATACCAATCCCTATCTCCATTTCATTATCTTCCAAGTAAAAACTAGGTCTCCCTGCAGCAGGCACAACACATGATGTAAGAGCCATACCCATAGAACGAACATTTTCAACCACTTTTTTGGCAACAGCTTTTACTTCTTGTATTGACCCTCCTTGTTCAGCTATCGCGCCTGCAATTTTATGAACAAATACAGTTCCCGCAATCCCTCTTCTTCCAGTAGTAAATGAACTATCTTCAACTGCAACATCATCATTGACAACTACTTTTTCAA
The DNA here is from genome assembly GCF_052246775.1 of Virgibacillus sp. L01. Lineage (NCBI taxonomy): Bacteria > Bacillati > Bacillota > Bacilli > Caryophanales > Bacillaceae > Virgibacillus > Virgibacillus sp. L01. Next base: position 99,891 of record NZ_JBQQCP010000001.1, read on the forward strand.
CTTCAATTCCCTCTGCCTCTGCCAGTTCTGCAGCCATTTCAAAATTTATCACATCACCGGTGTAATTCTTAATGACTAAAAACACACCCTTTCCACCATCAACTGCTTTAATTGCCTCAAGAACTTGGTCAGGGGTTGGAGAGGTAAATACTTCACCTGATACTGCAGCATCAAGCATCCCTTTTCCTATATAGCCAGCATGCGCGGGCTCATGACCACTTCCTCCACCACTAACAATCCCAACTTTATTAGATACAGGTGCATCTTTTCTGACAATTACTGTTGTTTCAGGTAACTGCTTAACATCGCTAGGATATGCTGCAACGAATCCTTCAACCATCTCCTGCAAAGCCAAGTCTGGGTTATTGATAATTTTTTTCATAATGTACACCCTCCACTATTTTGATAAAAAAGAGAGAAATTCACATAGCCCCATTTGGATATCATGACTTCTCTCCTTCTACAAATTACTTAAATTTTCTTGTTGCTTCTACAGCTTTTTGCCAACCACCATATAACATATCACGTTCTTCTTTTTCCATATCATTATTGAACATTTGATCTGTCTTCCACTGTGACGCAATTTCCTCTTTGTCTTTCCAGTAACCCACTGCCAAGCCAGCGAGATATGCTGCTCCTAGGGCTGTAGTCTCCTGAACTACAGGACGTTCAACTGGTACACCTAAAACATCACTTTGGAACTGCATTAGGAAATTATTCTTAACCGCTCCTCCGTCTACTCGAAGTGTTTTTAAATTGATCCCAGAATCTGCAATCATTGCATCCAATACATCTTTTGTTTGATATGCAAGTGATTCAAGTGTTGCACGAACAAAATGTTCCTTTGTAGTTCCACGTGTTAGACCAAAAACAGCACCTCTTGCATCACTATCCCAATATGGAGTACCTAGTCCAACAAAAGCTGGTACCATGTAAACCCCATCTGTTGAATCTACTTGTTTTGCTAACTCTTCTGTCTGGGGTGCGTTTTCAATAACCTTCAGTCCATCACGCAGCCATTGTACTGCTGAACCCGCTACAAAGATACTGCCTTCTAACGCATATTCCACTTTACCGTCAACGCCCCAGGCTAATGTTGTTAGCAAACCATTGTCAGATTTCACACCTTCTTCGCCAGTGTTCATTAACATGAAACAGCCTGTACCATATGTGTTTTTCGCCATCCCTTTATCAAAACAGGCTTGCCCAAATAATGCCGCTTGCTGATCACCTGCAATCCCAGCAATCGGAACTTCATGTCCAAAGAAATGATAGTCAATTGTGTTGGCATAGACTTCAGAAGATTGTTTGACTTCTGGCAGCATACTTTTAGGTATATTTAAAATCTCGAGTAATTCATCATCCCATTTAAGATCATAAATGTTGAACATTAAAGTCCTGGATGCATTCGAGTAATCGGTAATATGTGCTTTACCACCAGAAAGTTTATGCACAATCCATGTATCCATTGTGCCAAACAACAGATCACCATTTTCCGCCTTCTCCCTTGCACCTTCCACATTATCCAAAATCCATTTTACCTTTGTACCAGAGAAATATGGATCTAACAGCAGGCCAGTTTTTTCTCTGAACAAGTCATTGTAATCCTTTGCACGTAATTCTTTACATATATCCTCTGTCTGCCGAGATTGCCAAACGATAGCTTTATAGATTGGCTTTCCAGTATTTTTGTCCCAAACAACCGTTGTTTCTCGTTGGTTTGTTATACCAATACCAGCAATTTGATTAGGATCAACTTCTGACTTTCGTAGTACTTCTGCAATACAAGCAAGAACTGAAGTCCATATTTCATTTGCATCATGCTCTACCCACCCTGGTTTTGGAAAGAACTGTTCAAACTCTTTCTGAGCTGTTTCCACAATTGCACCATCATGATCAAACAGAATTGCTCTTGAACTTGTCGTACCTTGGTCTAACGATAAAATATACTCTTTTTTCATTATGAAATTCCTCCTTAGCTAATTTTCTTCTCTACATTGTCTGCAACTGTATTTCCTTTTTTCAGTTCTGCGCTAGTAGCTCCGAATAAAATTACAGCAATAACTGCACTTAAAATCCAAAATAATACTGAGTATTCGCCTAAAAATATTGCTCTATAGAATACTGCACCATAAACACCACCAAGAATCGGTCCTACTATTGGAACCCAGCTATATTTCCAATCAGATCCGCCTTTTCCTGGTATAGGAAGTAGTGCATGGGCAATTCTTGGACCCAGGTCACGTGCTGGATTAATGGCATACCCAGTAGCTCCACCTAGTGACATACCAATTGCAACAATCAATAATCCAACAATTAATGGGTTCAAACCTTCCGTAAATTCGTTAGCACCAATAAACATTAGTCCCATTAGTAGAATAAAAGTTCCAATTATCTCACTAACTAAATTGGAAAAAGGACTTCGTACAGCAGGGTCAGTTGAGAATACTGCTAATTTTGCGCCTTGATCCTTTGTTTCTTTCCAATGTGGTAGATAATTTAAAAAGACAACAACTGCACCAATGAACGCTCCAACCATTTGAGCTGATATATACATTGGAACCTTAGACCAAGGAAACTCTCCTGCAGCCGCAAATCCAAGTGTAACCGCAGGGTTTATGTGTGCTCCAGTAAAACTACCAACAGCATATACCCCCATTGTTACACCAAGACCCCAGCCAATTGTAATAACTACCCAACCTGCGTCTTCTGCTTTCGATTTCTTTAATACAACTCCACCAACTACTCCTCCCCCCAGGATTATCAGAATCATCGTACCAATTACTTCAGCTAAAAATTCCGGCAATTTAAAACACTCCCCTTTATTAAATTATTAAGCTAGAAAACGCGGAGTAGAATTGAGTAGATTAATAGATAGCACGAAAAAGACCCACACTGCAATAAGCGTACTTCTTTCAAAGTACTGTTGCAGTGTGGGTCTCCATGTCTCCACCACGTTCTTAACTTGTTAAATATAATCTTACCTCAACATGTAACCGCTGTCAATGTTTTTTTACAATTAACTTTTAGCTTGCTTTGATTACGCTCTAACCATCCCATGTGGATCAATAACAAATTTTTTTGATGCCCCTCCATCAAACTGCTTATAACCGTCTGAAGCTTGGTCAAGTGAGATTAATGTAGCGTTTACAGCCTTCGCAATTTGGGCGTTACCACTTAGAATTGCCTTCATTAGATCCCTATGGTATTTCATCACAGGCGTTTGCCCCGTTACAAACGTATGTGCTTTTGCAAAACCTAAACCAAAGCGAATTTTTAATGTTCCCTCTTTAGCATCCGAATCCTTGGAACCAGGATCACCTGTTACATATAGTCCTGGAATTCCTAGACGTCCTCCTGCCCTTGTTGCTCCCATAATAGAGTTCAGCACGGTGGCTGGCGCTTCTCCTGCATCTTCCCCATGACCGCTTGCCTCAAATCCAACCGCATCAACAGCACAGTCAACTTCTGGTACTCCCAGAATTTCCTCAAGCTGTTCACCAAGATCATCATGCTCACGTAAATTTACCGTTTCACAACCAAAGCTTCTTGCTTGTGCCAAACGTTCTTCAATTAAATCTCCAACAATAACGACTGACGCTCCTAATAATTGAGCCGAATGTGCAGCCGCTAATCCTACAGGTCCTGCCCCTGCAACATAAACAGTTGACCCAGTTTTAACTCCTGCACTTACCGCTCCATGATATCCGGTTGGGAAAATATCAGAAAGCATCGTTAAATCAAGAATTTTATCCATTGCCTGGTCTTTATCAGGAAATTTTAATAGTTGAAAATCCGCATATGGTACCATAACATATTCGGACTGACCACCAACCCAGCCACCCATATCTACATAACCATATGCTGAACCAGGTCGATCGGGATTTACATTTTCACAAATATGTGTGTCTTGTCTTCTGCAGCTCGTACAACGCCCACACGCAATATTAAACGGAACTGATACTAAATCACCTTTCTTAATAAATTCAACATCGCTTCCTGTCTCCACAACCTCACCTGTAATCTCATGACCTAACACTAAACCACTCGGTGCAGTCGTTCGTCCTCTTACCATATGTTGATCACTACCACAGATGTTTGTTGTAACAACCTTAATAATTACCCCGTGATTACATTTTCTGCCGACATTCAGTGGGTTCACCCCAGGACCATCCCGCAAGATTAAATCCGGATAACTCGTATCTTGTACCTCCACCTCTCCTGGCTTGACATACACTACCGCTCTGTTACTAGCCATACAAAACCACTCCTAAATAGTTTAATGGTGTCATTTTTGTAAGCGCTATCATTCTATCCCGAATTATACTGCACATAACTGAAAATTTCAATAACTTTTATAGTTATTGAAATTCCCATAATCGAGAATTCGAAGTGGATACTGCAATAGCCCCTGCCTCCATTACTCCAGATACTTCTTCCTCTTCATTTATTAGACCACCTGCAATGACGGGGATATTACTTTCCTGACTTATCTTTTTAACGATACTTGTCATAAGGCCTGGCAGTACCTCAATGCAATCAGGCTTGAAACGATCAACTAACTTAAGATTATGATCTAGTGCCATACTATCTAGTAAAAACATACGCTGAATAGCTAGTAACTTATGTTTTTTTGCAAGTTTAATAATGTTTCCTCTAGTTGACAATATTCCATCTGGCTTTACCTCGCGTAACAAATATTCCATTCCATATTCATCTGCTTTTAAGCCTTGAATTAAATCAAAGTGTACTAACACCTTTTTATTTGAGCGCTTCGTGTAATCCACTAAGCTCTTTAATTGGGATAGTCGAGTTTCCAATAATACAATAAAATTATGGCTTGATTCCAACGCCTTATCAAAGTCCTTCATATTTCGAATCGCTGGTAAGACACCTGTAGGAATTTCCATTTTATACCCTCCATCGACATTATTCTTTTTCCATCTGCTTCTCCATCTCTTCTTTCGTATAAATAAGCTGCATCGGATTGCCACCGACAAACACCCCCGGTGGGACATCCTTATTCACGAGCGTTCCTGCTGATACCACTGCTCCATCACCGATTGATATGCCTGGAAGAATTGTAGCGTTCGCCCCTATTAGCACTTCATCACCTATGATAACTTCACCAATCCGGTACTCTTTTATCAAGTATTCATGCGCTAGGATAGTTGTATTGTATCCGATTATACTATTTGCCCCGACTGTTATTTTTTCCGGAAACATTACGTCTGGCATTACCATTAGTGCAAATGCTGTTTGTTTCCCTACCTTCATTCGTAAAAACGTGCGATATAGCCAATTTTTCATACTTAAAAAAGGGGTGTACCGACCAAGCTGAATTATGATAAAGTTTTTTGCCACCTTCCAGAATGACACTGTTTTATATATTTGCCATAGCGAGTTGGCATGGGTAACTAGGTATCGATTGGTTTTACGCATAACTTACACTCCCAATATTTTGAGCAGATCCTGCATATCATCTAGCATATATGTTGGCTTATACTCGGATAACTTCTCCTTACCCTTCAATGACCAGGCAACGCCAGCCGTTTGCACGCCAGCATTTTTGCCCGTATCAATGTCATGATGATTATCCCCGACCATAAGTGTTTCGTTGGCAGATGCATCTAATTCCTGCATGGCTTTTAAAACCGGTTCAGGATGTGGCTTCGCATGAGTGACATCATCTAAAGTAATAATGGTTTCAAAGTACTTAGACAAACCAGTAACTTTCAGCCCCATTTCAACTGTTCGATTCATTTTAGTCGTAACGATTCCGAGCTTATAATCTTTCTCTTTAAGCTGATCAATCGTTTCGACAACGTTTGGGAAAGCTGTTACATAATTATCATGATGGTATAAATTATGCTCCCGGTATGTTTCAACCATTTTCTCCACCTGATTGGGATCGATCTGATGGAATGTGTCTTTTAAAGGTGGTCCGATAAACTCAATTGCTTCTTTACGGGAAAGTTCTCTTCCATAGTGTTCAAATGTATGCATGAACGATGCAATAATCAGTTCATTCGTATCGATTAGAGTACCGTCAAGATCAAAGAGTATTGTATGAATGTTCATGAGATGTGTCCTTTCTTTTTCGATTATCGATGCGCCGCCAAACAAACGCTACACTTGCTGTTAATAGTATTGCCGTTACCAAGCGAATTAACAGTAATGGCAATACAGGAATACCAAGCGGAATAAATATTAACGTATCCTCCACTACCGCGTGACAGGAAACAAGAAATATTAACGCAAGATACATATCACGCCGCGATACTCCGTCTTCTTCTACTGCCTGAATCATGAGGCCTGCACCATATGCAAGGCCAATTGTCAGTCCAGCTACAAGTGTCATTGATGTATTCTTTTCCATACCAAGCATTCTGGTAAATGGGGCAAATTTAGTTGAAAAAATAGTCAGCCAGCCTTTTTCACGCAAATACTGCATGAATACCATGAGCGGAATTACGATTAGTGCCAGCTGTACGACTGCTACAACAGCGGTTTGAAAGCCCTGTAGCAAAATTTCATTCCAGCCATTAAGTTCGACACCTGGTGCAGAAATAAGACCATATTGTGCTTGCTCAGCTCCACCATTCCAAAGTAGGTTAATCGTAACTGCTGAAATAAGTGCCAATGATACCCTAATTCCCGAAATAAGCCACCAGCTTACACCTACTTTTGCAGCCACGGTCGATTCGATAAACAGGTTATGCGAAAAAGACAGCATTACAGCTAATATGAAGACTTCTTTTATCGTGAAATCAAACGATACAATCGCAGCAATTCCAGCGTATAAATTTAGTGAATTTCCCAATACCAATGGCACTGCTGCCTCTCCACTTAGCCCAAGCAAACCCATAATAGGGCTAATCTGGTCAATAATCCATGGCAGTATCGGTGTATGTTGTAAAATGGTCACAATTAATGTAACTGGAAAAATAACTTTTCCTAATGTCCATGTAACTCGAAGACCTTGCTGCAAGCCACGGTTAAAAATCCCAGCCAATCATTCATCCCTCTTTTCAGTTACTTCTTCTTCTTTATTTTTTTGCCATCATAATGTCTATTAGCCTTCCCTGTTCTACGACGATAAACAATTACCACTATTCCGATTAGAATAATAGCAACCGAGATAAGCTGTGCTACACGGAAAGGTCCAAAATAAAGACTGTCAGTCCGCATTCCTTCAATAAAGAAACGCCCAACTGAATATGCCATCAGGTAGCTTATGAATACTTCACCACGCAATGGATTCTTGCGTCGCAACACGAGTAAGAAAATGAGTACAACTATATTCCAAAATGATTCATATAAGAAAGTCGGGTGGTACATCACACCATCAATACACATTTGATTCATAATGAAATCAGGTAAATACTGATGAAAACTATTATATGTAGTTTCAGAGAGTGGTCCTCCATGTGCTTCCTGGTTCATAAAGTTTCCCCAGCGACCTATAGCTTGTCCAAGTATTAAACTTGGTGCTGCAATATCAGCCAACTGCCAGAATGAAACTTTCTTCACGCGTGCATATACAATTGCTGTCAGCACTGCTCCAATCAGGGCGCCGTGAATTGCTATTCCGCCTTCCCAGATTGCAAAAACGTCCCACCAAGAACCACCAGTATAACGGTCCCATTCAAATATTACATAGTAAATACGGGCGAAAATAATTGAAATAGGAATAGCAAATACAATCATATCGACCATCAAATCTTTTTGAAGACCTAGTCGATCCGATTCCTTAGTGGCTAAATACAATCCTATAAATGCTCCCGCTGCAATAATTACTCCATACCAATAAATCGTTAATGGACCAATATCCAAAAAGATACGATCCAACGCTGGTGCACTACAACTCAATCCAATCACTCCTATTCATCTGTTGATTCATCTTTTTCCTGATCAATCATCGTTGTAAGCCTGTCAGAGAATTCTTCAGCAGCATTTACACCCATTCGTTTCAACCTGAAATTCATCGCTGCAACTTCAATAATTACAGCAAGATTTCGTCCAGGACGAACCGGAATCGTTGCTTTTGGAAGATTGACATCCATTATTTTCATTGTTTCTTCGTCTAAACCTAAACGGTCATACTGTTTTTGCTCATCCCATAGTTCCAAGTTTATAATCAATGATATTTTTTTAAAGCTCCTTACTGAACCCGCACCGAAAAGAGTCATAACATTGATAATACCAAGCCCACGTATTTCCAATAGATGCTCAATTAGTGGTGGTGGATTACCGATTAAACTATCATAGTCCTCTTGGCGAATTTCCACACTATCATCAGCAATGAGACGATGCCCTCGCTTAACTAACTCAAGTGCCGTCTCACTCTTACCAACCCCGCTTTGTCCCGTTATCAGCACACCTACACCATTAATATCAACTAATACACCATGAATTGCAGTGAACGGGGCAAACTTTGCTTCCAGATAGTTCGTAAGTCTGCTTATGACTCGGGTTGTTTTACGTGGAGAGTGTAAAATTGGTACCCCGGATGCATTCGCAGCCTCAAGCAAAACCTCTGGAATATCCATTCCGCGTGACACGACTATTCCCGGGGTTATATCCGTGCACAATTGTTCCGCGCGACTTCTTTTATTTTCGTCTGTCAGATCAAGGAAATATGCCATTTCTGTCTTTCCTACCAGCTGTAACCGTTCCTTAGGATAATACTTAAAATATCCTGTCATCTCAATTCCTGGACGGGAAATATCGCTCGTAGTAATTTCTCTATGTATCCCATCTTCCCCAGCAACCAAGGTCAGATTAAAATTCTCCAGTAAATCTTTCGTACGGACTTTAACCATCTATAGAAACCTCCAATGATATGTACAATTACTGATTTTCATTGTAGCATATTTTTAGTTGTTGAAGTATCGGGAAAGTTTGATACAGGCAATTTTCTAAAAGTTTTTTGCTGTTGATACAAAAGGTATAAACTGTGACGTAGCTTTATCGTGATTTCCTTCCATTCTTTATAAGATGAGTGCTAATCCAACGCTGCGGACTCATGGACTATCACTACGCATTAATCAGAAAGCCACCACTGGTTGAGATTTCTTGATTAGAGGGCTGAAGTGTTCCCTATGGCTAAGAAGTAATGTCACAATAAGCATTACTAATTTACAGGATAAAGTGAACAAAACCCAGCGGAGGAAATACATGGAGACTCCTGCGGGAACCGGCTAAAACCGGTCACGTCCTGTGACCAACGCCGGTACTAGAACGTCCTATTCGTCGTAGCAATAGCTGAAGATCCCGCAGGAAGCGGTTATTGCTTCCGAGGACGCTGAAGCGTTGCCCTAGGTGCGCGTAGTGTATTTCCGCAGCGGTGTCATAGCACTTCAGTAATTTTCAACAATAATTACCAGTTTTTGGGTTTAAGGAGCAATAAAATTTACGGAATTAGCCTTACTAAAAGAAACTTGATATAAATTGAACGAAAAAATCGCAGGTAGCTATCCTGCGATTTTAAGGTTTATTTCATTGTATCCTTCACTAACCTGTTTAATAGTAAGTTTAAGATTGAGATAATCACCGCAGCAATAACAGCCGTTCCAAATCCAGCGATAACAAACGAAGCATCCATTATAGATTGAGTAATCATTAGCGTTATTGCATTAATGACGAACAGGAATAAACCAAGTGTTAAGAAAGTAATCGGTAGAGTCAATACAACTAAAATTGGTTTAACAATCATATTTAAAATGGCCAATATAACACTTGCTAAAATAGCTGTGCCGAAGCCTTCCAGCTGAAAGCCTTCAAATAACTGTGCTACTGCAATTAACGCAACTGCATTCAAAAAGATCGATAGAAACCAGCGTAGCAGCATTAACGCACCTCCCCTTCTTTCGGAATAATGATCATAGCTATTAGGTAAATAAATATGGCGCCTCCACCTAAAAATATTCCCGCTACGAATAATAGACGGACAATTGTCGAATCAATACCAAAGTATTCGCCAAGTCCACCACAGATTCCTCCAATCATAGCATCAGATTTTGAACGGAATAATTTTCTGCTCATTTTGGATCCTCCTTAATAGTCCTCAGTCAAATTTCCAAATATAAAAATGCTCTTTTCCTAAACGTTTTTTCGCTTCCTCTTTGAGATCATCATCCAGTTCAGGGTTTTCCTTAAATTTGTTTAGTATCCCACTTGCCTGAGACTCATGGGCAAGAATAGCATCCATCTTCTGGTCAAAAAACGGTGTTACATCGTTCTTAACATCCGGCTCACCCAGTTCCTCGACATAATTATTTGTAATAGGCTGTGCCCATACTGTTGGACGTTCCTCAGGAGCCATCAGCCTGACAGCTTCAATAGCTGCAGCCCCAAGTGCATCATGATCTGGATGTACAGCACGTTCTGGGTAATGCGTTATTACTAAACTGGGATTGACTTCTTCAAGAAGTCCTTTTAGGTGCTCGGCAACCTCACGTCTGTCTTCAAACTCAAGTGTTTTATCACGGTAACCTAGCATTCGTAAATCAATATCAAGTCGTTTACACGCATTAATTAACTCTTCTTTGCGAATTTCCGGTAGTGTCTCCCGGTTGGCAAAAGTAGGGGATCCCATATTTCTTCCCATTTCACCTAACGTTCCACAAAAATATGTCACCGGAGTACCCTGTTCACGGTATTTCGTGATTGTCCCAGCAGCACCAAATGACTCATCATCTGGATGCGGATAAATTACAACTACATGTTTTTCCATTTAAATTCACCTAGCCCTTAAATTAGTAGCGAAATGGGGTTTCGCTGATTTGCAGTGATACCATTAACCGACCTTCACGGTCATGACCAGCAAGCAAAAGTTGGTTATCACCATGGATTGTCCAGTCTGTCAAACCTTCCGCATAAATCCAGCCTATTTCCATTTTTAACCCCACCCGATATGTCTTTCCGTTTCCTACGATTTTAGCTTGGGAAAAATTTACTTTTGCATTACGGATATATGCTCCTACATTATATGCCTTATCATCAAAATGGCTAGCATAAGCACCATTTGTTGTTTCTAAATGAACATAAACATCTTTATTCGAAAAACCTTCTAATAGCTTTTGCATTTTTTTAATCTCAATTGGTTTCATCAACATGTTCCTCCCTAGCACCTTCTTATTCAACCTTACCTAAACGTTGTAAACGCGTCAAAAATTTTGACCACAGAGTTATTTGCTGGAAGTTGATTTTTCATAATTACCGTAGCATGAACTTTTATCTTATAGTTGATGTTTCTTCTCTCCTCAGATGATATTCCTATTCCCCTTCCAATATTCGATCCCTTCCGCTCTATCATCAAAAAAGGATAGCAAGCCTTGACGCGACTCACTACCCTATGTTCTATTTTGAAGCAACTTTCTCCCGCTTCTCGAGGTCTGCTTCCATTCGTTTTCGGTCGCGATCCAATACAGGCTTCAAGTAATGTCCTGTATAGGAATGCTCAGCATCTGCTATTTCCTCAGGTGTTCCCGTTGCAATAATTTCACCGCCGCGGTCGCCACCCTCTGGTCCGAGATCGATTATATGATCAGCTGTCTTTACCACATCCATGTTATGTTCGATGATCAACACGGAATCACCATTATCAACCAGCCGTTGCAGTACACTCAGCAACCGCTTGATATCATCAACATGCAACCCAGTTGTCGGTTCATCCAGAATGTAAAATGACTTGCCTTCTGAACGTTTATGAAGTTCACTCGCCAATTTAACCCGTTGTGCTTCACCACCGGATAACGTTGTTGCAGGCTGTCCAAGCTTAATATAGCCGAGTCCTACATCATAAATTGTTTGCAGTTTCCGTTTTATTTTCGGGATGTTTGCGAAAAAGTCCAATGCTTCTTCAATTGTCATTTCAAGTACTTCAGAAATATTTTTCCCTTTATATTTCACTTCTAATGTTTCCCGATTATACCGTTTCCCATGACATACTTCACACGGTACATACACATCAGGCAGAAAATGCATTTCAATTTTAATAATGCCGTCGCCTCGGCATGCTTCACAGCGACCACCTTTTACATTAAAACTAAAACGTCCTTTTTTATAGCCACGAACCTTAGCCTCATTTGTTTGTGCAAAGACATCACGGACATTATCAAACACACCTGTATATGTTGCCGGATTCGAACGTGGTGTCCGTCCAATTGGGGCTTGGTTAATATCGATAATCTTTTCAACATGTTTAATGCCATTTATTTTTTTATGGTTTCCAGGTTTAAGTTTTGCACGGTTTAGCTGTTTAGCTAATGATTTGTATAAAATATCATTTACCAGTGTACTTTTACCAGATCCGGATACACCTGTAACAACAGTAAGCAGTCCAATTGGAAATTTAGCTGTAACATTTTTCAGGTTATTCTCTTCAGCACCTACTATTTCGATATTGCGTTTTGACCGCTTGCGACGCTTTGATGGCAATGGAACATACTTTTCACCAGCTAAATATTTTCCGGTAAGGGACTTTTTATTTTTCATTACTTTATCTGGTGTACCGCTTGCAACTATCTCACCACCGTGTTCTCCAGCCCCAGGCCCAATATCAATAAGATGATCAGCAGCAAGCATCGTATCTTCATCATGCTCAACCACAATCAACGTATTATCTAAATCACGCATTTGTTTTAAGGTACTAATTAAGCGATCATTATCACGTTGATGAAGGCCAATTGAAGGTTCATCCAGAACATAAAGAACACCTGTAAGTGCAGACCCAATTTGAGTTGCTAGTCGAATCCGCTGTGCCTCGCCCCCAGACAATGACCCAGCTGAACGAGACATCGTTAAATAATCCAGACCAACATTATTTAAAAAGTCCAATCGATCACATATTTCTTTCAATATCATGCGAGCAATTTTTTCTTCCTTCTCAGTCAGGTCAAGATTTTGGAAAAAGTCCTTAGCCTCCATGATGGAGTAGTCGGTGACCTGGCTGATATGCCTGTTATTAACCATTACAGCAAGCGCACCCTCTTTTAAGCGATATCCATCACATGTTGGGCAGTTCGTCTGAGCCATATACTTTTCCAATGTTTCACGGATAAAATCAGATGATGTTTCCCGATACCGGCGTGCTATATTTTTCATCACACCTTCAAATAAAATATTATTATCACGTATATTGCCAAAGTCATTCTCATAATAAAAATGGATTTTCTCTTTGCCGCTTCCATAAAGAATTTTATTCATTTGATCAGATGGAATCTTTTTCACCGGCGTATCCATATTAATACCATAGTGTTTGCAGACACTTTTCAGCAGTTGCGGATAATATTGAGAACTGATTGGTTCCCATGCTGCAATCGCATGTTGGTTTAATGTCTTGTCCCAGTCCGGAATAACCAATTCCAAGTCAACCTCCAGATTCGTCCCTAATCCGTCGCATGTTGGGCAGGCGCCAAATGGACTATTAAACGAGAATAATCGAGGCTCCAACTCGCCAATGGAAAACCCACAAATTGGACATGCATGATTTTCGTTGAACAACAATTCTTCTTCACCAGTGACATCGACAATAATTTTCCCTTCACCTAAACCAAGAGCTGTCTCAATGGAATCACTTAACCTTCCAGCAACACCATCCTTCACAACAATTCGGTCGATTACTACTTCAATTGAATGCTTCTTATTTTTCTCCAGTTGGATATCATCTGTGACTTCACGCATCTCGTTGTCAACGCGTATCCGAACATACCCTTCTTGCTTAAGATTTTCAATTACTTTGACATGTTCCCCCTTGCGTCCGGAAACAACAGGGGCCAAGATTTGCATTTTTGTACGTTCCGGGTATTCCAAAATGCGGTCAACCATTTGCTGAACAGTCTGTGAGCTAATTTCAATACCATGTTTCGGACATGTTGGCCGCCCCACACGTGCATAGAGCAAACGCAGATAGTCATAAATTTCTGTAACAGTACCGACTGTTGACCTAGGATTTTTACTCGTTGTCTTCTGATCAATTGATATCGCCGGTGATAGCCCTTCAATCGAGTCAACATCCGGTTTATCCATCTGCCCTAAAAATTGACGTGCATAAGCAGAGAGTGATTCCACATAACGTCGCTGTCCCTCCGCGTAAATTGTATCAAAGGCAAGCGAGGATTTGCCTGAACCAGATAAACCTGTTAAGACCACAAGTTTATTTTTAGGAATGGTAATATCTACATTTTTTAAATTATGTGCACGAGCACCTTGTACTTTTATTGATTTACTTGGCATGTACAGGTCATCCTTCCGCTTTAAGTTCAAGTATTATATCACGAAGCTCCGCAGCTTTCTCAAAATCAAGTGCTTTTGCTGCATCCTTCATTTCTTTATCCATATTCTCGATAACTTTAGATTTCTCTGTTTTAGATAATTTCGCAATACTCTTGGTTTTCTCTGAATAACTTTCCTGTTCCTCAGATGCTACAGTTGCCTTAATAACATCACGTACGTCTTTTCGAATGGTTGTTGGCGTAATGTTGTATTTTTCGTTATATGCTTTTTGCTTCTCACGACGTCGGTTTGTCTCATCAATAGCTAACTGCATCGAATTTGTAATACGATCAGCATACATCACAACTTGGCCATTTTCATTTCGCGCTGCACGCCCCATTGTTTGGATTAGCGACCGTTCAGAACGCAGGAATCCTTCTTTATCTGCATCCAAAATAGTAACCAATGAAACCTCAGGTATATCGAGTCCTTCACGTAACAAATTAATACCAACAAGAACATCATACTTACCGACACGTAAGTCACGGATAACTTCAATTCGCTCTAACGTCTTTATTTCCGAATGTAAATAAGCTACCTTGATTCCAATTTCCTTTAAATAGTCCGTTAAATCTTCTGACATTTTTTTCGTCAGTGTCGTCACCAAAACACGTTCATTTCGCTCTGAACGCTTATTAATCTCCTCAATCAGGTTATCAATCTGACCCTCAATTGGCCGGACGTCAATTTCCGGATCCAACAAACCGGTCGGACGTATAATTTGTTCGGTTACCCCAGGTGAATGCTCGATCTCATATGGTCCTGGCGTTGCCGATACATAAATAAGCTGATTTGTCGCCTTCTCAAATTCATCAAACATTAATGGACGGTTATCAAGCGCTGACGGCAGGCGAAATCCATGATCAACTAACACCTGTTTACGTGCTCTATCACCTTTGTACATTCCACGGACCTGAGGAAGTGTAGCATGTGATTCATCAACTACAGCTAAAAAATCATCCGGAAAGAAATCAAGTAATGTGTAGGGTGTTGCACCTTCTTCACGAAAAGTTAAATGCCGTGAGTAGTTTTCAATCCCTGAACAGAAGCCCATTTCATGCATCATTTCCACATCATAATTTGTGCGTTGTTCCAACCGTTGCGCCTCCAGTAACTTGTTTTCCGCACGGAGCAGCTTTAAGCGTTCTTCAAGTTCTGCTTCGATATTAACAATTGCCTTTTTAAGTTTCTCCTCACGTGTAACGAAGTGGGAAGCTGGGAAAATTGCTACATGTTCACGGTCACCTACAATTTCACCAGTTAACGCATCTACTTCACGGATCCGGTCAATCTCATCACCGAAAAATTCAATCCGAATACAATGTTCTTCTTTAGAAGCAGGGATTACCTCAACAGAATCACCACGAACGCGGAAAGTCCCACGTTGAAAATTAATATCATTTCGTGCGTACTGAATATCAACTAAGTCACGTAAGAGCTGATCCCGGTCTTTTTCCATCCCCATTCTTAATGAGAGTACCTGACTTTCATAGTCTTCCGGTGAACCTAGACCATAAATACAGGATACACTTGAAACAACTAAAACATCTCTTCGTTCAAACAAAGATGATGTCGCTGAGTGGCGCAGTTTATCAATTTCATCGTTAATACTTGCGTCTTTTTCAATAAACGTATCTGTTGATGGTACATATGCTTCTGGCTGATAATAATCATAATAGCTGACAAAATATTCAACTGCATTATTTGGAAAGTATTCCTTAAATTCACTATATAATTGACCTGCCAACGTTTTGTTATGTGCTATCACAAGCGTTGGACGATTAATTTCCTCAACAACATTCGATACCGTAAATGTTTTCCCGGTACCGGTTGCTCCCAGTAACGTCTGATGGCGCTGCCCTGATTTTACCTTTTCTACTATTTCTTTTATAGCATGTGGCTGATCACCACTTGGTTCATATTGTGCAACAAGATCAAATTGATTTTCCACAAAGCAAACCTCCGTTCATCACTCTGCTTACTAGTTTACCATATTTATTATCTAATTTTAACATATTAGCGAACAAATATTCGATATTTTTGCTTACCTGTCTACTACTACATTATACCCGTTTTAATCTATGAAAAATCATTCACAAAGGTTTCACACGTAATATATTGTTTCGCCAGGTGAGATAACTTATAATCAGGGTAACATAGGTTTTAGAGAGGATTTTATATATGAAAAAAATGATGACATTACTATTCATCATAATCGTTCTTGCAGCATGTGGTCAAAGTGAAGATACTGATACAGGCGCATCTGGTGATGTTGTGAAGGCAATTGATGCTAAACTTGATGTTCCTGAAAAAGCTGACAAAGATCAGGATATAACCTTTTCTGTGACGGTAACACAGGATAACAAACCTGTTGAAGATGCTAGTGAAGTGGAGTTTGAAATATGGAAAGATGGATTAAAAGATAAAAGTGAAATGATTGCAGCAGAACACACTGGTGACGGGGAATATACTGTACAAAAATCATTTGATGAAGCTGGTGTATACCATGTCCAGTCACACGTTAGTGCACGTACTATGCATACAATGCCAAAAGCGGAGATTTCTATTGGTGATGTAAAAACAACTACCAAAGAAGATAAAAATAAGCAAGAGGCAGACAAGAGTCATTCACATTTATCAATAAACCTGCAGCAGCCCGAGAAAATAACGGCTGGAAAAGAAGCTACATTTGAGGTTGAAGTATTACAGGAAGAGGAAGTGTTGAAGAATGCTTCCATAACGTTGGAGAATTGGCAAAAAAATAAGGAGAATCATGAATGGATTGACATGAGTGAAACATCTCCTGGCACGTATGAAACTACAACAACCTTTAAAAATAGCGGAACACATATTGTTAATGTTCATGTTAAAAAAGAGGAAATCCATGGCCATAAAGAGTTTTCTGCAGAAGTAAAATAAAGCAGGCACTCGCAAACCCTTATTGGTAAATGAAAAGTCACACTTATAACCGCCGACCAGAAAACATTTGCTGCTACAGCTAATGTTTTTTTTGTAGTATTTCCTCAATCAACATTGACAGTGGCCTTTCGTCTAAATTCCGATGATATGCATCAACCTTCTGTCTGTAGATACACTGTCTTTTTTCGTCACTGAAAAACTCCAAAATTTGCGGTTCCAGTAACTTATCCTCAAAATTAACCGTAGATACCACACCTATTCGTTTCAGCTGATCAACATTAATTTTCTCCTGTCCTGGTAATGGATCATAAACAAATATTGGCTTCCGCTTCATTAAACATTCACTGATTGTAACTCCACCGGGCTTTGTTAATACTGCATCCACATTATCATATAATTTATTCATTTCACCTTTGCTTGTAATATATGGCAGCGGCGTTACAGTTGGCTTGTCTTCTTTTAGTAACTGTTCATACAGTAGTTTGTTCTTTCCGCATAAAACGTAATAATGAATCCTGTCCGATTGAGAGTAATTAAGCAATTTACTGATAGCACCGACCCCAAGACTTCCACCAGTTAATAATACTGCTATCCTTCCTTTTGCTGATTGTTGACTTTTTTTCGGGTGAAATGCCGGATGAATTGGTATACCTGTTACAAAGATCCGACTTGAAGGGACTCCTCTCTTTAACAAGTATTCTTTCACAGCAATCGTTGGAACCATATGAAAATCAATTCCATCGATTCCCCATACTCGATTTATAAAAAAATCCGTATATACGTTTACCGTAATGGATTGTAACTTATTCTTCTTTTTTAAAATACTTGCAATATTCGATGGAAGTGCATGGGTACAAAATAGAACACTGGGGTTTTGCTGATTGGTTAGCCTTTTAAAAAAATAAGTGAACATTGTTTCATATAGATATTGACGGTTATGTGGTGTTGTTTTTTTATATGCTGCCTGTTTATACAGCCAGTCATAAACATCCGGAAACTTTCTAATCCATGCTAGATATGTTGACGAAACGACTTTTTCCATTCCTCCATAGCTATACGACAGGATGTCTACTTTGTCACACACGATATCCTTATGGGATGTTTGAATCTCATTCATCAATGCATCAGCAACATGATGATGTCCAGTAGGGATTTGCATAAAGGGTAAAAACAAAGCCTTCTTCTGATCCATTTCATTGCCTCCATTTGGCTTCAATTACCAATGATAGAGTCACCGTCAGCATGTTATACTTTTATTCGTTAGAGAAAGGAGAATTACGATGACTTATCTATTAATTACAATCGTTATCTTTTTAATTAGCCTTCTGATTTTTAAAGCATATAAAAATACCCAGGATATTAAAATAAATAAAATCAATATAGCATCTGAGTCAGCCACAAAGGACAATTCAACATTATCAATTCTTCACCTATCCGACCTACACCTTGAAAACATCTCGTTAACCCCAATGCAACTGGCACACAAACTTGAGAATGAAACTGTTGATATGATCGCTTTAACCGGCGATTTCCTGGACCGTAAACGCTCTATACCAAAATTACTTCCATATTTGCATGTGCTAAATCGCCTCCAACCTGCATATGGCACATATGCGGTATTCGGAAATCATGATTATGTGCTGAAAAGTGGTGACTTGAATGAGCTTAAATCGTTGCTTAAGGATAATAATGTCCATGTATTGCAGAATGAAAGTGAGACTATCTCAGTAAATGGTGAAGCAATAAATGTTATTGGAATTGACGACTATAGTACAAATCGGAGCAACATTCCCCTTGCCTATAAACAGGTTGAGCAAGGTAAAAATATTGTGCTGACACATGATCCTACTGTTGTACTGGAAATGCGAGAATTTGTGTTTGACTATTTAATGGCTGGTCATTTCCATGGCGGACAAATTTGTTACCCGAAGGCATACCACCTTGCAAAAATGGGAAAACTTGCACGCAGTAACGTTATTAAAGGATTGCATATGCATAACAGCACGCCCTTTTATATTAGTGAGGGTCTTGGTCAGACAGGTCTGAATATCCGTGTTGGCAGCAGACCTGAAATAACTTTTCATGATGTTGCTATTGGGTCACAAGCAGGTTAATGCACACTATATTTCTCATACAAAGTCTCTTTCGACATAAACAAATATGCTGGAATTGCCTGGTATGATGCATTTGCTATATGATTTATTGGCAGAAATGTCACTTTCTTATAAAGTCGGTAATAGGGGTTTTTAATAGGAACTGTTTCAAAACCAAGTCGATTGGCACCACGATATAATGTAGTAATTCCTATTATTCCTTTAATTTCTTTATTCTTGTCATGCGATAGAACATATCGGGATAAGATGGGAAGTGCCTCTTTAATCATGTGATAAAAAAGAACCGCTCGCTTAATGTCACTGCTGATTGGCCTAAGGTCACTTAACATCCGTACATTATGCAAGTGTATCTTCAGTAGCAGGTCATTTTTTTGAATTGCTGTTCCATCTTTAAGTATTACTTTTGTTCCCTTGTATCTTGTAAGTCTGACCCGAAATAATGTGTTGCGCTTATCATTGTCAGGTACGTAATGAAGCCTTGAAACATTATAATAAATAGGATCAATTGCATTCCAAACACCCAATATATAGCTCTTCATCTTATTTCCCCTTCTTTTTTATCTAGTTTGCTTAATTAAAAGCAATATTATAGAAGGAATTTTAATCCAATGTTAAAGGCTCCTGCTCGAATACGAGCAGGAGCCTTTATTATAGCCTGTAACTGTTTTAACCCTATTCCGTAACTTCAATCTGTCCTAGTGCTCCTTTTGTAACATGATCAAATGCATGTGTTACGAAAGGATAAATACCTGCTTCCTTAACTGTGAATTCAACAACAATAGAGCCAGAAACCGGAACCATTGCTGTTTGTAGGCCTTCGAGTACATTTCTAGGGTCACCATCAACATAAACGGTTTCAAGCTGAGAACCAATTACATGGAAGCTAGAAACTTCATTTGGTCCAGCATCAAGGAAATTAATTCGTATTTTATCGCCAACTTTTGCTTGAATCATTTCTCCTTTTACAGCTTGGCTGCTTCCGTTAAATAAAACATATTCAGGCTCACCATTTAACATTTCACTGTAATCACCATCTTTATAAAACTCACTTTGAACAACTGTAATTTCTTTATCAATTTCATTATCTGTTGGATATCCACCCTCTGGCTCAACAATCATTGTTCCATACATTCCATTTGCAATATGCTGTAAAACAGGTTCTGTTGCACAATGGTACATGTAAACTCCAGGAGAACCTACTTCATAACTAAATGTTCCTGACTCATTTGGCTTTACGTCTGTAAAATCTTTGTTTGGAGCAGCATATACAGAGTGAAAATCAATAGAGTGATCTACTTTAGGATCCATATTCTTGAGCGTAAATGTCAGTTTATCTCCTTCCTGAACTCGAATGACTGGGCCAGGAACTGTTCCATTAAATGTCCATGCTTTGTACATCTTGCCTTTATCAAGTTCAACATCAGTAATCTGAGATGTCATTTCAATATTAACTTCATGTTCACCTACACGCTCTACGTTAATTGGTATTGGGTCTTGGTTGATACCTTCGTGTGGTCCAATGTTTTCAGTTTCTGGTGTTTCTGTCTTTTGTTTAGCTTGAGCATGAACCGTTATGTCCTCTTGTTGTTCCGCATCTGAATTATCCTTTTTCACTTGATCTGACCCGCATGCAGTAATTAATAGAGATAAAACCAGTACAATAACAATTGCTCCTAACTTTTTTAAAAACATTCAAAACACCCCTCTTTAATATTTTATTAGTATTAATATTGGGAGCGACTATCCACTTATTACTCATGTGTACTGTCTCTCCCTTACAACCTAAGTTTACGATAGGCCGATATCCCTACATGTGATTCAAATCACTAATCTTTGTGAATTTATGAACAATCTATGTCAATAGTAAATATAGTGTAAATTCTTTATGTAAGTGTATTTCTAAATAATATTATAAGCTTAGTTTGTGTGTAAATGAACATTCCGGGAAAAAGTAAAGGGGTGAGTTTTCTGAGAGGAAAATACTATTAACATTAGGATCAAGTAATAATTAGCATATACCTCGGTCCTGTTGGTGAAGAACTGATTTGGCGGTTCCTCAATCCGTTATTTAACTTGAAAACCCTCGATTTAAGCTTAGGTTGGATCCTCATTCCGCTATTTGTCATTTTCGCCTCAAATTTGGCGGATATTTTGCTATTAGCGGAACGAGGATCCGTCTCACCCTTCCGAGAGCACCTTTTCTGCTATTTAGCGGAATGTGGATCCGCTTCGATTATTCTGCGGTTCCTCTTTTCGTGTTGTAATATTTTATCTAGTATTACAAAATGTCATTTGAACTAACCTAGCAATTAAGCCTTGCACATCCTAAAATTACTGTGTCGTAATTTACAGAGAGACTAAATAAAAAAATATCCCGGCAGGACTCAAATAACAGACCTGCCGAGATACTTTTCTAGTTATGTCCCTTCCGAATGATCGGTAAAAACATTTTGGAGCAAATACAAAACAATGCTTACTGTAATAATTAAAAAGCCCCACCCCAGGAATTTTTGCTCAACCTCCAAATAGTTGTTACATAAGCGCACGGGCACGTCTATATATAACCATGCCATTAAACCAAACATGGGGATGAAATTAAAAATAATAAAAATTTTACCAATAGAAGCAAGTTTCTTCCAGCTATCCTTAAGCGCAATCCCAACTAAAAATGGCAAGCTGATGAATTTGAATAGCTCAATATTCCACATATTCAGTGCTTCGTCCAAAGTGCGAGGAATCATCCAGTAGATTACAAGAAACACAACCAATATAATTCCGGGAACACCGTTATGATTCCATTTCAAAAAAATTCCAGGAAACTTATTTTGAAAATAACCGGCTAACAACCACCCTGATACAATCAGTAATGGAATTTGCACAAGCATATGGACAACCATTACGGACTCCATAACATTTCGTATAGGTGGAATGATCAATAATACGAACAAAAGTAATCCATATTTTGCCTGTAGCATCAGATCACCCCCCTTTTAAAGTTACGCCAGTTTCTTGTCTTTCAAATCTCTGCTTGAACCCACCTTGTTTCGCTTATTAATATAGCGAATAAAGTGAATAACAAACACGGTTACAGATAAAATAGCAAACACACCAGCAAACGCGCCAAATACAGCAGGCCCCATCCATTCAGGGATGTGCGTTGCCCACCTTCTCGGCGTACTTAATGCTCCAGACACAAGGAATGATCCACCTAATCCGACAATGGATAGGGAAAAGGCGATAAATGCAATTTTATCCATAATATTTGTTTTAATAGCACTATCTTCTTTTGCAAGGAAATACATGAACCCAAAAATCATTGCGCATGCTCCGAGTGCCATATACATATGAAAGTGACCCGGAACCCATTTTGTATTATGCATAACATGATTAACAACAATAGTAGCGTCGACGACTTGCAACAACAGCACCGGATGGCGCATCTTTCTCTGACTTTTCACCAGAGATAACATCCCATCCCAAACCTTTCGCGAGACTGCCGCATTTTTTTATAATAGCTCTCCCGGAATCCAAATAAAATAATAAGAAACCCATTCCTAAAATAAGCATACCGAATAGGTAAAGCAATGCTCCAATAGTTCCCCATGCACTTGCAGAAAGTGCTGGCAATGGGTATAAAAATGTCCATGAACTAGCATACTTAAACGAAAATACCCCAATGATAACCATGACTACCCCAATAAGGAATAGCACTAGATTTATTGCCATAACCTTCTTTGATAAATCCACATAATGGCTTAGAAAATACCACATGACACCAGCTGCCGCCAATGCTGAAGCGCCAATCATACCGGTTCCATGAATTGTAAGAAACTGATAAAATGTAGCAGCAGGTAAATCCATTACTCCACCTTGAGCTAATAACATTAAAATACCAAAAATCATCATGACTATTATTACAATTCCACCAACAGTTATATAACTCACAACCAGATTATTACGAGATTTCATTGTTGTTTCCATCTATTTGCACCTCCAACTTTTTAACTTCAATTTTTGTTTTCATTAAATGATGTGCTGTACCACAGTATTCCAGACATAGAATTTCATACGTTCCCGGTTCATCAAATGTAATATACACTTTGTTGGTATAGTCCGGCATAGCCTGTGTCTGGGCAATCATGTTCATATCTTTGTCATAAATTCCAAAACCATGGTTAACATCTTTACTTGTTACATGAAATTCGATGGGCTCACCAACTGAGAATTCTGTTTCACTCATATTCCAGCCAAATTGAATTGCTTCTACATCGACAATCGTTGGATCTCCTTCTGCCCCGTAAACAGGTTGATTATGAGGCAATTCTCTTAACGTATAAATAGTAATAATCAACATCAGAGAAACTAAAGTGATACCATAGAATGTACGTGCCTTATACCATTTCTTCTTTATAGGCTCATACTCTCTCTTTTCTTTTGACTTCCACGCGACAAAACTAAATACTGCTACAACAAAAAGCATGAAGAATAAACTGACTATCCAAGCAACTGTTTGTACCAAATTAAACAACCTCCCATATACGTTACATAATCATTAATAACTAGGTCGATAGTATTAACGATTGGGTTTATCATACGAAAATTACAACCCTTTACTAGTGAATCAAATCACTGATTTTCACTTATTTTGTGAAAAATAAGTTTTATTAGTTTTTACTGTTATAATAGTGTTTTTCTTCTTTATCTGAATAAAAAACAGGTAATAAAGTGCCTGAAAGCACTTTATTACCTGTGTAAGTGATTTAATCTAATAATCAATTTGCTTTTGAATGATTCTCCCGGTAGCGGTTACCTGTGGTGATAATTCCTAATTCATGATGATCCTCTTCATATAATGCACTCTGTACATATCGGATTTCTCCATTATCACCAATAATCTCCAGCTTGAAATATGCACCACTTTCCTGTAACCCATAATAAAACTCATCCATCGTATTTATTTTTTTTCGGTTCACTTTAACAATTGTCTCACCAGCAAGGATTCCCAGTCGATCTGCAGGGGTTCCAGGGATAATTGCCAGCACTTTTAATCCGCGTTCATTCTTATTAAAATAATTTGGCTTTTCTTTATCTGATTGACGATGTTTATAGCTGATATATTCCCTGCCCAGTATCGCTAAAACAACTGCAACTAACGATAGCCAGCCCACATATATACTTCCAACTGCAAGTAAGAGTACAAACAAACTCAGAATAAGAATAGACCTGCCTATTTGTAGTGCAGCCTTTTCTGGAATACTACCTTTTACAATATGATCGAAACCAAGTAAAAATGGCACAAGCAACAAACTATATGTCTCACCATTCATCCCAAAATACGGCCAAAACGGTACAATTGGTGTAATAAGTCCAGATGGTATTACCACAAAAAATGGAATTACACTTAACTTTTTAACATGATGAACACCTGTCCATACTCCCCGACGACCACGTTCCAAATCTGGAAAGGTTGTATTGCGAGTATTTCGTTTTAATAAAAGAGATTCAACCGTTAGAAAAATAGCCAATAAAAAACTTAATCCGATAAAGTTTGTATTCGAAAACAACTCTTTATTTACAGCATTCTGATTTTCAAGAAGAAATGGTAACAATAAAAGAATTAAATATGTAATACCAATGGTATAACTTGCTGAAAGCATTGTGAATCGCGCAGTTATACTTAGTGCAATCGTCACTATACCCAATAGCAGAATAGTTTCATAAGAAAAAATCATTCCAGCGCCGACAAATACGATGGAAATGAACAATCCTGATAATATGGACAGGACCCATGTGTTTTTACATTCCGAAAAAACATCAAATAATTTAAACCCAAAATTTATTCGCTCCCTGTGAATTCGTATATATCCAGCTAGTAAAATTAATACGATTGTCCAGTACAATAATGGATTCAAAAAAATTCTTCCTATACCTTTTGCCAATTCAATAAACCAATCTTCTGCCAATATAATCACCTTCCAGCACGAATGCAGTACATAGTCTTCTCTAGCTATATTCGATATTTGTCGATTAAATACCTGCTAAAATTACAATCTTTATGGAAAAGGAAATCCGCGGGTATTTACCCGCGGACACCATATTTATTCATATAAAACATTTAATGCTTTATCCTTTTGTCGGTCATCTTTGCCATTACGAACTTTCTCAACAATTTTTGCTTGTATTTTACCTGCAGTATCTTTATTTATTTCACCAGTAACTTCCAGGTCATTATCAGCCTGAAACGCTTGCACTGCTTCTTCAGTTTCCTTACTGAAATAGCCATCCGTTCTACCGGGTGTATAGTCCAATCCTTTCAGCATTACCTGGACATTCTCGACCTTATCACCTGTATGATTGTAGGCGATAGATTCATCAACCTGAACAGGATTTGTAAAGTAATATGCTGGCTGTTCTACTTTAACAGTTGGTTTTACACCCTTTTCATGGATCCAGGTACCTTTTGGTGAGAGCCACTTGAAGAAGGTCAGCTTAATTGTACTTCCGTCACCCATTGGAACAGCTTGCTGGACAGTTCCTTTTCCATAACTTTTAGTACCAATAACATCATAGCCTGCTTCTTTCATTGCAACCGCAAGAATTTCAGATGCTGAAGCACTTCCTTCATTAATTAGTATGCTAATTGGATATGGTTTTTTCTCTTCAAGCTTCGAAAATGATTTGGATTTTTCACCTTTTTGATTTTCAATTTGTACATAAGGCATATCCTTAGGAATAAAATTCTTGAGTATATCCTCAACTGCTGTCAATAACCCGCCTGGATTGCCTCGAACATCAATTACTAAACCTTCTATATTCTTGTCTTCCATATTTTTTAGCGCTTTTGAGAAGTCTTCAGCTGTTTTTTCAGAGAAAGTTGTTATCTCAATTATTCCCGTCTTTTTCCCATCAACAGTTTTCACTTCTGGATACACTGTCTCCAACGGAATATCATCGCGAACAATTTTTACATCAAATGGTTCCGATACACCAGCCCGTTGAACTTCAAGTACAACTTCTGAACCCTTTTCTCCACGTATTTTTTCAACAGCCTCATACAAATCCATCCCAACGACACTTTCACCATCCACACTTAGGATCTGATCATTTGGCCTCAATCCAGCTTCTTCTGCCGGAGAATCCTTAATAGGAGCAACAATTGTTACCTTCCCATTAACTGAACTAACTTCAGCACCAATGCCTTCAAACGAAGACTCAATTGTTTCGTTAAACCTTTCCATAGTTTCCACATCCATGTAGGAACTGTATGGATCTTCCAACGTTGTCAGCATGCCTTGGATAGCACCTTCAATTAACTGTTTATCTTTTACGTCATTCAGGTAGTTTTCTTTTATTAAATTAAATGCCTGTGATACCTTTTCAATGTTCTCTGGTGGTGCACTTGTTTCCTGAGATGTTCCTGGTATTTCTACTTTGGTTTGTTGTGACTGTTCTGGAATCGTATCAGGCTGTGCTAATTTAAAACCAAAATATGCACCTGCAAACCCCAAAAGTAAGGCCGCAAATAATATGATTATAATATGTTGCTTACGAAGATTCATTCTTTCACCCCAACTTGTAAGTATTTGATGATGGGTCGTACTACTTTTTAGAAAACTTGGCATTAGCCGTTGTTTAATGGCATGTCTCTTAGTTGCACTTATGCAGTTAAAATATAAGACTACCATAACTGACTTACATTCATAGCATGTCCCTGCCAATTTAGTTCTTTCAACTGTTAGCTTTTACCTTTAATATCTAAAAAGGCATCACACCGTAATGTGCGATGCCTTTAATATTATAGTTTATGCAATCAAAATGCAAATACATTCATAAGAATTTACTTTTACTTAAGATACGACATTGGGTTTAAACCACCATGGTAACTCCATTGTCCGTTATGTACCTCAAAATGTAAGTGCGCCCCGTATGAATGGCCAGTATTGCCAACTGCTCCTAATTTTTGTCCTGAAGATACATTTTGACCAAGTCCAACTGATCGGCTGGACATATGTGCGTAAACAGTTGACTTATTATATTGTGGATGGTAAACATACACAACATTTCCATAACTGGATGAATAAGCAGATCTTGTTACAACACCAGGTGCAGCAGTTGTTATGGTAGTACCTGTTGATGCAGCAATATCGAGCCCATAATGATATCCAAGGCTTCTAGAACCGAAATAAGAAGAAACCCTTCCAGAAGTTGGCCAACTTAAAATTCCACTTCCACCAGCACTAAGTTTTCCACCGGATCCGTTAGACGAAGAGTTTTTCTCTTTTGCCAATTGTGCTAAAGCTGACTTCTTAGCTTTTGCTATAACAGCTGCTTGGTCATTTAAAACTTGCTTTTGCTCAGCAAGACTCATTTTATACTCTTCCAAGTGATTATGCTGTTCTTCAAGTTCGCCCATTAGCTTCTCTTTCTCTGCCATCTGGTCGTCTAGCTGGGACTTTAATGACTCAAGATCGTCCTTTTGACTTACAAGTGAAGCCTTCTTTTCTTCAACTTCTGCTTTCTTTTGTTCTATTTCTTCCTTTTTTTGTTCAACTTCTACTTTCTTTTCTTCCATCAATTTCTTTTCAGCCATGTGTCTTTCCATAATGTTCTTGTCTTGATCCATTATCGTATTTACAGCTGAAGCTCTGCTGATAAAATCTCCAAAGTTTCGTGAACCTAGAATCACTTCCACATACTTCATGTTTCCACCATTTGATTGAATAGCACGAAGTCGATCTTTAAGCATTTTTTCACGTTCTTTTATCCGTTTTTTCATTGCTTTAATCTCTTCTTTAAGCTTATCAATTTTTTGGTTTATTTCTTTAACTTGTTGTTTTAGATCTTCTATTTCATTGTTTGTTGCTGCGATTTTATTTTCTTTAGTTTTAATTTTGTTTCTTGTTTCACTAAGTTGTTGATTAATTGAATCGATATCGTTACCAACAGATTCCTGTTTATTGAGATTTTCTTCAATCTTTTCTTCTGTATTTTCTTTTTTATTGTTTAAATTATTTTTCTTTTCTTCTATTTTTTCCTCTTTTTTCTCTAGATCCTCAATTGATTCCGCGGATACCTTCTGCCAATCAACTAAACCTGAACCTGCAAATAAAATAATCACTAACATCGATAATACTATTTTTTTCATCTTGTTTCCTCTTCCCCCTTCGAAAATGTACACATTATATTATTTTTTAAACTTTAAGGAACTTACGAACACTCATGACGCTTCCCCACATACCGATAAAAACGCCAATAGCTAGAATGATGAGTGAGAGTTGCCATGCAAATGGATTAAATGACAATAAATCTACAAAACTATAAGTTATTTTTTCACCTAAATTATTTACAAGATAGTAATATCCAGTAAGAACTGCGGCTACTGGGATGATAGCACCTAACGCCCCAAGCAGCATTCCTTCGATAAAGAAAGGCCAGCGAATAAATCCATTCGTAGCACCGACAAGCTTCATTATCCCGATTTCTTTACTGCGTGCCATTATTGTAAGTTTAATCGTATTGGAAATGAGAAATATAGCAGTAAATAGTAACCCTGCAATTAATGCTAAGCCTATATTACGTGCGTATTCATTAAACTGGAATAAACGATGGACAGTATCTTTTCCGTAATTAACTTCCTGAATGTTATCCAGATTCTTAATCTTTTGCGCTAAAGTCGCTGTATTAGTCGGGTCTTCAGCTTTAACGATATATGCGTGACTTAAAGGATTTTCCTGTTTGTATAATTCCCATGATTTTCCTTCTTCTCCCATACCTGATATTAATTGTTCAAGTTGTTCGTCTTTTGAGGAAAATTCAATACTTTTAACTTCTTCCATTTCTTTAATGGAACCCCTGAGATTTTGAATTTGTTCTTCATCTGCAGTACGTTCGATTAATGCATCAATTTGAACGTCTTCTTCAAGTCCCTCAGCCATATAATTAAGATTGAGCATCAAGGCAAGGAAAGTTCCAACAAGTAATAATGTTATAGTTACCGCACCAACCGAAGCTACTGTCATCCAGCCATTACGGAATATGTTTTTCAGGCCTTCTCTAAAATGCCTTTTCATTGTTCTAAATTTCATAGCCGTATTCACCCCGTTGTTCGTCACGCACGATCAGCCCATCTTCTACAGCAATAACGCGTTTTTTTATCGTGTTAACAATTTCTTTACTATGTGTGGCCATGATAACCGTTGTACCCTTGGCATTTATCTCTTCAAAAGTCCGCATAATTCCCCATGATGTTTCCGGATCCAAATTTCCGGTAGGCTCGTCCGCAATAACGATTTTGGGATGATTAACAATAGCTCGAGCAATTGATACTCGCTGTTGCTCTCCGCCTGATAATTCATCAGGAATAAAACGTGCTTTGTTCTTTAACCCAACGAGTTCAAGTACATCCATTACACGTTTCCTGATATTTCGGGGTGATTCTTCAATAACCTCGAGCGCAAATGCAATATTTTCATAGACTGATAGTCTTGGCAACAGCTTAAAGTCTTGATAAATTACTCCTATATCCCTACGTAAATACGGCACATTTTTTTCTTTAATGTTGTTAACATCTATTTCGTTTATGATCATGGTACCTTCTGAAGGTTTAACTTCACGATACATAAGTTTTACAAAAGTAGACTTGCCAGCACCACTTGGTCCGACAATATAAACAAATTCTCCTTGTTCAATTTCTGTACTAATTCCATTAAGTGCAGTCACACCGTTAGCATATGTCTTGTATATATTTTCCATTTTTATCATCTATGTATCACCTTTAACCTTTATTTAGTAGCTCTTGATGTCGATTTTTCATGTTAATAATATAGGTTACACACCCTTTTTCTTTGTTTAAACATATAATTATATATATTATAACATTTTTCAGCAAAAAATTTGGGAAAAAATTATTACATTTTTATTTCAATTCCGTAATTAACTTTAAATTTACGTAACAATAGGCTTTGCTTGGCGAAACTAATGCATTAGAAAGGGGATTTTTTCTTATTCTTTTAAACAAACGCAAAAAAAGCTTGTCCCTTGGAATAAGAAACAAGCTAGTAGTAGCTAAGTAATCACATTATTTCTTTTCTGCCAGCCATGAAGAAAGTGTTGTAATATCTCCTTCAGATAGCTGACCTTCAAATGCCGGCATACCGCCATCTTTACCATTAGTAATGATTCCAGCAATTTCATCAGCAGAATAGGTTGAACCGATTGCTGACAACTCAGGACCAGCTCCACCAGAAAGGTCACCACCATGGCAGGATGCACAGTTATTCTGATATAACTTTTCAGCAGCAGCAGTATCTACTGAGCCACCAGCGTCATCTCCTGTAGACTCTTCGGTGTCTGTTTCACCATTATCTGCTGGCTCTTCATTACCACCGTCATCTCCACCACCGCCGCAAGCACCGAGCACTAGCGCAGAACCAAATAGTACTGTAAATAACCATTTTTTCATGCATAAATCCCCCTAACATAATTTAATATAAAGGTCATCAGATTTAGTATAACCCAATTACAAAGATTTAAAACCACTGTATAATGCCATTTTTATACGATAGACATTCCAACTCCATGGGGGATAGTTATTTTGCCAAATTGTGTCAATTTCATGAAATTTAATAATTTATATCATTCGGTTATTTCTTAATTGATATGAGCGCGTAAATAAGCATCTATAAATGGATTGAGACCACCGTCAATCACACCCTGCGCATTACCGACCTCCATGTTTGTTCGATGGTCTTTTACCATAGTATAGGGGTGAAAGACATAGGAACGAATCTGACTGCCCCATCCTATTTCTTTCTGTTCACCACGCAATGCAGCGACTTCCTGTTGCTGACGTTCTATTTCTTTTTGATATAACTTGGATTTCAGCATTTTCATTGCTTGTTCTCTGTTTTTTATTTGTGAACGCTCTGCTTGACATGTGACGACGATTTTTGTTGGTTGGTGAGTTATCCGAACAGCAGAATCTGTTGTGTTAACATGCTGTCCGCCAGCACCACTTGCACGATACGTATCAATCTTCAAATCCTCGTTTTTAACCTCGATATCCACATCATCTGACGTTTCAGGAATTACATCACAAGATGAAAAAGAAGTATGTCTGCGGCCAGAAGAATCAAATGGTGAAATTCTGACAAGCCGATGCACACCTTTTTCTGCTTTTAGATAGCCATAAGCATTGTGCCCTTTGATTAATAACGTAACACTCTTAACACCTGCTTCGTCACCAGGCAAGTAATCAAGCGTCTCCACAGAGAAATCCCGGCTATCAGCCCACCGCTGATACATCCGCAGCAACATACTGGCCCAATCCTGTGACTCTGTACCACCAGCACCAGGATGTAATTCCAAGATGGCATTATTTGCATCATATGGTTCACTTAATAGCATCTGCAGTTCAAAGTTATTTATTTCTTCGAGTAATGTGTTTATTTCCTGTTTAAGCTCAGTAAAAAGCTCGTTATCATTCTCTTCCTTCACCAATTCAAACGATACTTTCAGATTATCCAGTTTCTCTTCTAATTCGTCAAAGTTGTCGACATAGCTCTTCAGACCATTCGTCTCAGCTATCACTTTTTGTGCAGCATTCTGGTCATCCCAAAAATCTGGTACTGTCATCATTTGTTCAAGTTCTTCTATGCGTTCTCTTTTATCATCTAAGTCAAAGAGACCCCCTGAAATCTTCAATTCTTTTTGTCATTAATTCAATTTTATTTCCAATTTCCGCTAGTTCCATATCATTCACCTCGTTAATATTATCGTGTAATGAAAACACTCCCATACATAGGGAGTGTTTTCATTACTACTTTCCATGACAATTTTTGTACTTTTTACCGCTGCCACATGGACACGGATCATTGCGTCCAGTATTTTCCGACTTCACATATGGTTTACGACTTTTTTTCTTGTCATCCTGTCCGCCTGAAACTGCTTGCGTGTTTTTGGCAACTTCCTGACGTTGCAGATTATCACGTATTTGTGCTTTCATCACGTATTTAGCAACTTCTTCTTCTATTGCAACAACCATTTGTTCAAACATATGGAAGCCTTCTGCCTGGTACTCCTGTAATGGATCATTTTGTCCATATGCACGCAGGTGGATCCCTTGGCGAAGCTGGTCCATTTGGTCAATATGGTCCATCCATTTTGTATCAACTGTACGGAGTAAAATAACTTTTTCAAACTCACGCATCTGCTCCGTAGTAAGCTCTTCTTCTTTTTCATCATAGCGTTTTCTCACTTTTTCCATGATGAATTCTGTAATTTCTTCAGGTTCTTTACCCTGGATGTCGTCTACAGATATATCGTCATAGTCCAATAAGTTTCCGTGGACATACTCTACAATGGAATTAAGTTCCCAATTTTCATCGAGCTCATCTTGAGTATTTGCACCGACTACGCGTTCAAGTGTTGATATAATCATTGCTTCAATGATGTCACGCAGGTTTTCGTTAGCATCAATAACATCAAAACGCTGTTTGTAGATAATTTCACGTTGCTGACGTAAGACATCATCATATGATAATACGGTTTTACGTGCATCAAAGTTGTTACCCTCAACACGTTTCTGGGCAGATTCTACAGCTCGTGAAACCATTTTACTTTCGATTGGCTGATCATCATCCATACCAAGTCGCTCCATCATGGAACGAAGGTTATCCGAACCAAAACGACGCATCAATTCATCTTCCATTGATAAATAAAATTGTGTCAAACCAGGATCACCCTGACGTCCGGAACGTCCACGCAACTGATTATCAATGCGTCGAGATTCATGTCTTTCTGTACCAATCACAGCAAGACCACCAACATCTATAACACCGTCACCAAGTTTAATGTCGGTACCACGACCAGCCATGTTTGTTGCGATTGTAACAGCACCTTTTTGACCTGCATTCTCTATGATTTCAGCCTCTCGATAGTGGTTCTTTGCGTTTAATACATTGTGTTTAACACCAGATTTTTGCAGCATATTTGCAATTAGTTCTGAAGTCTCAACTGCAACGGTTCCAACTAATACTGGCTGACCTTTCTCATATCGTTCTTTAATATCATCTACAACCGCACGGAATTTGCCTTCCATCGATTTATAAATCATATCTGCCTTATCATCTCTTATAATTGGCTGATTGGTTGGAATTGCAATAACATCCATATTATAGATATTACGGAATTCTTCTTCCTCTGTCTTGGCTGTACCAGTCATACCGGAAAGTTTATTATACATACGGAAGAAATTCTGGAACGTAATAGATGCGAGTGTCATGCTTTCGTTCTGAATCTGCAATCCCTCTTTTGCCTCAATTGCCTGATGAAGCCCATCGCTATAACGACGTCCTTTCATTAGACGTCCAGTGAACTGATCCACTATAATTACTTCGCCTTCCTGAACTACATAATCTGTATCAGCATGCATTGATGCATGTGCTTTTAGCGCTTGGTTAATGTGATGTGTCAATGATACATGATCTAAATCAAATAAGTTCTCAATATTATAATAGCTCTCAGCCTTATTTATTCCTTCTTCCGTTAACTGAACGCCCTTTGTTTTTTCATCATAGGTATAATCTGTTTCATGTTTAAGTGTTCGTACAAATGAATTAGCTTGCTGATACATCTGTGCCGATTTCTGTGCCGAGCCTGAGATTATTAAAGGGGTTCTAGCTTCATCGATAAGAATAGAGTCAACTTCATCAATGATGGCAAAATTCAACGGACGCTGTACCATCTGCTCTTTATAAAGAACCATGTTATCCCTTAAATAATCAAAACCAAATTCATTGTTTGTACCATAAGTTATATCACTGTAGTAGGCTTCTCTTTTTTCCTCTTTGGTCAATCCATTACCGTTCAATCCGACCGTTAAGCCAAGAAATCCATATAACACTCCCATATCCTTCGCATCACGATCAGCAAGATATTCGTTTACCGTAATAATGTGAACGCCCTTCCCAGCGATCGCATTTAAATAAGCAGGCATAGTTGATGCTAAGGTTTTACCTTCCCCGGTTTTCATCTCAGCTATATTACCCTCATGTAATGCAATCGCACCCATGAGCTGTACCGGGAACGGACGCATACCTAACACCCGTTTTGCTCCTTCACGTACAACGGCATATGCCTCGACCATCATATCCTCTAATGATTCACCATCAGCATAACGTTGTTTAAACTCATCCGTCTTATACCTTAAATCTTCATCAGATAAAGCTTCCATTGCCAATTCCAATGCCTCTATCTGATAAACATTTTTCTCTAACCGTGTAAGATGTTTTTTATTTCCATCACCAAAAATTTTTGTCAATATACCAGCCATTTAAAACGCTCCTCGTATTTATAAGAAAAACTTAGCCTTCTAGTAACAGGTTGGCCATCGTTAGTCTTAAACTGTACCAATAAAAATTAGTTAAGATATACTACTTTCAAATATGATAATCCACCATTAATAATAACGCATCTAAATTAGTATGACAACTGATTTAAAAGAGCTTAATCTTTTAAAAAATAATAGAGAAAAGAACAGTCCGGGGGTGAACTGTTCTTTAAAATGAGGTAAGTATGTGGCATATTAGTGGAAACTGTAATTCTCTTGTTGATTAGAGGACAAGTTATGTGAGCGAATATGTATGCGATTGTTCATTTTGCTTCCTGTCCAATTCCGAAAGGCGTCGATTTGTGACAGCTATGATTTCCACTAGTTGCGTAATGGTTTCTTCATGCTGCTGCACTCTTCTTAGCAGTTCATCATACTTTACTTCACCCACATCAAGTCCCCCTTCCATTTTTGTGTAACTCAGTTATACCACGAAACAATTTAAAGATGCCAATTGCCATTTTTCAATTTTAGGGATCAATTCGACAAGAAATTCCAATAAAAATAAGAAATTGAGCAATTATAAACAATCTTTTCCGAAAAAAGGGACATAATTAAGTTCCAAAATTTAATTTTAGTATACTGTACGACAAATTTCGACAAAATATCAAAGAGATCTTGTCAATCATTGATATCAAAGGATTCCCCAAATATATTCACAAAAAATTAATTTTGCATGCCACTTTTTTTTGTTGGGAAGCAATTGTTGTCATAGAAATACAGTTTTCTGCTTTTTGCAGAAAACAACATATCATTACTGTTCGTTAAAACTAAGAAGGACGATCCCCATATGGGACCGCCCTGTGATTATCTATTAATTTTTAGCTGTTAGGCTCGATCAAACCGTATCTCCCGTCTTTACGGCGGTAAACTACATTTGTGTCACCAGATAGTGCATTGGTAAACACGTAAAATGCATGACCTAACATGTCCATTTGTAATACTGCTTCCTCAGAATCCATTGGTTTTAAGTTAAATCGCTTTGTTCGAACAATATCAATTTCATCTGAATCCTGTTGTTCTTCAATTGCCTCTTTTTCCAATTCAGCAAAAATGTGTTTCGGAGAACCTTCCTGTCTAAACTTACGATTAACTTTAGTCTTGTACTTACGAATTTGTCTTTCTAACTTATCTACTACTAAATCAATTGCTGCATACATATCAATATGCTGCTCCTCAGCACGCAGTAGTAAGTTAGTCATTGGAATCGTAACTTCAATCTGCTGTTCATCGTTATAGACACTTAAGTTTACGTGTACATCGGATGTTGGCGGTGTATCAAAATACCTTTCAAGTTTACTAATCTTCTTTTCTACGTATTCCCATATTGCACCCGTCACCTCGATATTTTCACCACGAATGTTATACTTCATTTAAAGTGTCCTCCTTTCATCCTTATGTATTTATTATACTACGTTACCCCGTATTTTTCCTGCCTAAACTAGCAAATAATTGTGTCAAATTCTGTAGCTTTTTGTCGAATGACTTCGGAATGCCCTATGCACACT
This sequence comes from Virgibacillus sp. L01, assembly GCF_052246775.1. Classification (NCBI taxonomy): domain Bacteria; kingdom Bacillati; phylum Bacillota; class Bacilli; order Caryophanales; family Bacillaceae; genus Virgibacillus; species Virgibacillus sp. L01. Next base: position 136,100 of record NZ_JBQQCP010000001.1, read on the forward strand.
GAATCACAAGCACTTCTTCATTAAAAAAATAGTTAAAAACTCCTGGATTTACCAGGAGTTTTTAACTATTTTTTACTATCCATATACATACCATCATTTGTTTTCACATTTTCATAGGGATTCACATATGTACGATTTGACTTCTTCTGTTTTTTCACTTGCTTCATTTCTACTTTCAAATCATCGAATAAGCTGTTCATTTTCTCTTGGATCTGTTCATTTAGTTTGACTAGTTCTTTACCAAGTTGCTTCTCAGCTTCCGAATACGGAGGGGTTATTTCACTTAGCAAATCACCCCTCTGTTCAACCAAACGATTCACCTGTGCAATTACAGCATCACGATCTTTAGCATCTATCTTCTCATTCAGCACTTCTTCAAGCTGCTTCGTTACATCGTATGTTTCCTGAAGTTGGTTCATTATACTTGAGCACCCTGTGCATATTGTGTTTTTCGCGACTGTTTTAAAACCTGCTTCCAAGTATCTCGAAACTCAATAACATAACCCAAGGCTTCTTCCAAAAGAGCAACATCATTCTTTACATTGCCTTCTTTTAATTGAAACTTAATATACTCATATAAAGGCATAATTTGGTTTGAAATTTCAACTTCTGGATTCAACGTTACCATTAATTCTTGGATGATATTCTGCGCCTTTTGGATATTTATATTTTTTGCTTCAAAACTTTCATTTTGTATATCTTTCATTGATCGTTTAATAAACTTGATACAGCCATTATATAACATTAACGTCAGTTCTCCACCAGACGCAGTGTTCACTGAATTATTCTGATATGCTTGGTAATGCTTGTTTACTGTCATGTAGTAACACTCCTCTAAAAGTTTAAGCGCCTCCACCAAATTGGGACATTAATTGTGCGGATTGCTGGTTCATTCGTTGTATTGCCTGTTCCATCTGGGAAAACTGGCTCCAGTACCGATTTTCCACACGTACTAAGCGATCTTCAAATTCTGCAATTCGGTCGTTTAAATCTCCCATTCGTTTGCCAATTGTGTAGGATTCAAGGGTTTCTTCCCCTCTACCTGCACGCGACCCGATCTTTTCCATCGTTTGTTCAAGTGAATCCTCCAGTCGGTTAATAACCCCACGAGTATCACCTTTCGCATCGTTCGAAAATAACTTATAAACACCATCTGGATCTTCACGTAAAGCTTCTTTTAATTTCTTGGGCTCGACTATTAACTTTCCGCCATCCGTAAAATCTCTTGTTGTTGTAATACCAATCTGAGTAATTGAAGTTAACTCACCAGGATTATCATTTCCGATTTCAACGGATACACCCGTATCAACATTTTCATACCAGCTACGCCTTAAATCAAACAACCCTCCAGAAATAGCCGACTCATTTTGAAGAATTCCACTTTTCGCTTTTTCTTCCCAAAGCTTAATTTCACTCTCAGACATTTCCTTTTTTTGTTTAGTGGTTAGTGGTTTATAATCGCGATATATTTCTTCCTGTTGTGTATCATTTAACTTCTCAACTGTCTGATTATATTTGTCGATAAATTTGATAATTTTATCAAAGGATGCTTCAACGTCATTTGTAACATTTAATCTAGCAGTTCCTTTCCCTTTAAAATCAAAGTTTACATCATTTAAGGTGTAGGAGTTATTTTTAGATTCTATTGTTAATTCGCCGTTGTAGGTGAATTTAGCATTTATTCCACCATTTTCAAGCTTTTTCCACTCTTTTACACCATCTGTAGCACCATTTTCGTCTGCATCTACATACTCACCATTTTTAATATCCAAGGTATCCGTAAAAAATGATGAATTCGACTGACCGTTAAAGCCAATTTCAGCTCCAAGGTAATTATCTGTTTGATTATAGTCACCCGTTCGAGTTGTCTCGAGCACCACTTTCTTTGATTGCGAGTCATAAAACGCTCGGACGTTGTTATCTTTCTTGGTAATATCTTTTAAAACATCATTCAAAGTATCCCCAGGGTCCACCGTAAATTCATGTGCTGGGTTTTTTGTACCATCTTCGGCATAAGTGAAGAACTCAAATGTGCCTGTATTTGATATATTCTGTTCCTTAAATGTCTTGTTTGGATCAATATTTAACTCGGACTGACTTATATTTATTGCTGAACTTGCTAGTCTTTCAACATTTATATTATATGAACCATTTGACGCGTCAGATGATGCTGTTGCAGTTACTGCACTTTCATTTGACGAACTTACCGATTTAGCATTATAAGTGGAGCCATATTCCATTCCCAAGGTCATGTTTTCTAATTCAAACAGCGCCTTGTTAACATCACGAAATGCATCCCGTTTCCATGTTAGGGTAGTGCTCTCCTGTTGCATTCGATTCAGTGGCATCCGTTCTGCTTTCATTAACTTGCCAACGAGTGAATCAATATCCATGCCTGAAGCTAAACCGCCAATACGCATAACACTCAACTCCTTTAAATCTTTTCATCTACCAGAATCCCCATGAACTCTGCCATCGCTGCATACATATCAAGCATGTTCTTAGGTGGAATTTCCTTAATGACCTCATCCGTAAGAGGATTGACAACCGTTACATAGTATTCATTTAATTTTTCATGATATTCGAATTTTAAATCAGTTCGTAGTGTCTCGGTAAATTCATTCAATTTTTCCACAACTGTCCTGACTTTATCAGTATTAATAACTTCTTTATCATGTAAAGCAGTTTTCTTTTCAGCCACTTTATCCTTTGCTGCTGCCATTTGCCTGTTGAATTCTTCATTTTGCAAGGGGTGAGTACCTGTTAGTGCGTTTTCTAACTTCATTGCCCAAGCAACTCCTCGTTATTATCCTATTTTCTATTATATCGGACTAAAATTATGTAATGTTAAGGTTTTGAGAGAGAATTTGTTATGCTATTATTTATCTTTGTTTTTATTCTCCAACAGTTGAAGAACATCCAGTGAAACGTTAGCTGCTTCGTTATTCTGGTTCTGGATATCCAAGTAAACTTCTTTACGGTGAATATCCACGGATTTAGGCGCATCAATTCCCAGCTTTATTTGATCTCCTTCAACTGCCAGCACTTTAATCTCTATATCATCACCAATCTGGATAGACTCATTATGTTTTCTGGTAAGTACAAGCATTGCTATTCCCCTTTCTCAGCGGAGGATGTTGTTGGAGCAATAGCAGCCTTCGATGGATAGTCATCCATACTTAATATATATTGCTTCCCACGTTTAATTTGTGAATTGATAATTATTGGTGCCTTTAAATTTATTGTACTTGTATTAAATGGATCTTTTACCGTTACAATAACCAACACAGTCACATCTTTATCATTTTCAATTTGCAGATTATCAATAATGCCGTCGTCCAAGTCAATCACATAGTTCTGATAAAAATGGTATGGGTTTGTAACAATGAACGCAATACTAGGTGTATCAACCGATTGCAGGATTTGAAAGGCTGTGTTATCTGGCAAGTTCAACAATACAAACTTTGTTTCATTAATAAATCCTGGTAAACCTGATGGAAGTTGAATGATTTTACTATTCACGATTTCCATGTCGCCTAAATATTTGGTCTCTATTTTCATGTTATTTTTATACATCCTTTCTTAAATTGACTCGGAAAAAAGGTTAATAAAATCTATTTGCAGATCCTGATATTGCTGCATACTCGTTGATACTTCACCAGGCTGGTAATTAATCATAGGTTGTTGTGGATTATTATCAATTACAGGTTGATTAATTTTTGTATCAATTTGTACTTCTGAAGGCTGATAATCAATTTTAACAGCAGAATGTGATGGAATAAATTTAATGCCTAATTGCTTAATTTGGTCATGTGCATTGGTTGTTGCCTGCCTAACAATTGGATTGCCATTATTCTCGATCTTCATAAGCTCTGCACCTTGCTGAACGCGACGGGCAATACCCTCGAGCAAGCCTTGGAGACCGTCATTTGCAAATTTCTCTATTCGCTTAGAAACATGCATTAAACCCATGTCTTCCCATGCTTGCGTCTGATCAATACTTAACTTAGAACGTGTTGTTTTCATGGAAACCTCTGCTTCCGGCTGCTGGATTGAAATTTGAGCCCTTGGTTGCTGGATTTCCTGTTTCCCAGCTGTTTGCTGGATTTGTATACGTGCCATTTGTGATTCCATTCGTATTTGTGGTAGTTGCATATCTATCATTCCCTGGCTTTATTTGTTTTAATAAAGCCCTGCACCAGATAAGGCGAGGGCTTGCTAATTAATTAGCGTAAAAAATCCATTAGTGTAGGTTGAATTATTCTGGATCCTGCTGATAAGGCTGCACGATGTATACTTTCCTGTGATGTTAATTTTGTAATTACCTTTTCATAGTCAATATCTTCGTTTTCAGACATTGTTTTTGTAGCAATTACTTCTTGTTCGCTTAACCGATTTTCCACTAATTCCAACCTATTCATCCGTGCACCAAGATCTGCACGTGCATTTACGACGTTGTCGATGTTTACATCAAGCGTTTTTATATTACTTTCAATTTCACCTTGATCTTTACCATCAGCAAGCGCCTTGATAAAAGAGTCAATTTCTCCAAACAAATCATTAGGATCTCCAGCAGCATTATTAGTATTTGGATCACCCGCAAATACACTTCCAGCATCAACATTAGCTTGTAATTTGGTCCCATTTGCAACTTCAATCATTACTGGGTCTGAATTAATCGCAATTTTTGTAATATCTCCATTTTCGTTTGTTGAAACAGGCTTTGTATCTGTTGATGTACCATTAAAAATATATTTTCCATTAACATTCGTATTAGCTATATCAATAAGATGCTCTTTTAACTGTTCTGCCTCTTCCATAATGTTTTCTCGTTGCCCATCATCATATGTATCATTACTTGCCTGAACAGCTAATTCCCGTAACTTTTGGAGTGCTTGGGTGGTTTTATCCAATGCAGCATCTGAATTATCCATCCAATTATGGACTTCATTCGTGTTCCGCTGATATTGTTCAACTTCCTTCAGCTCTGTCCGGTAGCTCATTCCTTTCATTGCAATTACAGGATCATCAGAGGGCCGGTTGATTTTTTTACCTGTAGATAGCTGGTTCATATACGTATTCATTTTGGAGTAACTATTCGACAAGTTATTAAGCATATTATTCGAAAGCATGCCTTGTGTAATTCGCATTAATATTTACCTACCTTCCTACTAATCCCATATTATTGATAACACGATCAATCATTTCATCTACTGCTGTCATACTGCGGGCAGCTGCACTATATGCATGCTGAAACTTAATCATGTTACTCATTTCTTCATCCAATGAAACAGAACTAACCGACATTCGCTGATCTTCTACTTGTGATCTTAGAATCCCTGAGTTCTCCACCATGCTATTGGCTTTTTGGGCATTTACTCCCATATCGCCAATAACAGATTCATAGAAACTCCTGACAGATGCATTATCTAAATCATCATTTTTCGAATCAAATACATCGGCTAAGTCAGAAGCATTTCCACCATCTCCAGATCCGCCACCGTTACTAGCAGCTATTTCATCTGGATTATTTAATATTGATTCACTCACTGTGATATTTCCCGCTGTTATACCTGTTGTCGTTTGGTCATTAACGTTTTGGAAAAATGAATCGGTACCCTGTTCGCCATTTAAATTAGCACCATCATTGTGAACATCATTAAATGCCTCAGCAAATTCTTTTGCCATTTTATCCAAATCATTCACCATACCAGGATATTCACCTTTAATCACAGGATTACCAGCATTATCAACACCATCTGTATAGCCATACGACTCAATAAACCCTTTAAGCGAACCGTTTGAAGTGAACTCTGTAGCTGAGTAACTGTCACCGTCAACATTAATTGAATCTATGGCATCGACAGCATTGGCATTATCGGCTTCTGGCGTAACGCTTATTTTATTAAAATCCAACTCACCTTGCGATAAATCACCATTAACCAACGTTGAACCCAATGATTTTCCACTTTCATCTGCAAGTTTAATAGTTGCTAAGCCATCCGCAATATCCGGTGCGCTATCACTGCTCTTTGAATAGGATACTTCGATATTAACAATTCCGGATAGTTCATCAATTAAACGATCACGCTCATCATAAAGGTCATTTGCCAAGGAACCGTGTGTCTCTATATTTTTAATCTGTTTATTAATTGAACTGATTTGATTGGTAATGGCGTTTGCATCTTTAACCTTAACATCAATTTGCTCCCTCAAATCAGTTCGCATCGACCCTAATGAGTCAGACAGATAGTTAAACGTTTCGGCTACTGCAAGACCTCTTTGTGCGACAACCGAACGTGCACCAGAATTTTCCGGGTTAACCGATAAATCCTGAAGCGATTGCCAGAATTGGTCCATTGTTTTATTCAAACCATTCTCAGATGGTTCATTAAGCAACCCTTCCATCTTACTAAGAGCGTCTGCTTTTGTGCTCCAATAATTCGATTTGCTATTTTCTGCACGATATTGGTAATCCAGAAATTGATTCCGAACCCTTTGCACCGATCCAGCTTCAACACCTGTCCCCATTTGGCCGGGAATCTCTGGCCGATTTCTTGAAGCAGCTGGAAATGGTGAGGTCGTTTCAAAATTAACACGTTGTCTGGAATACCCTTCCGTATTTGCATTGGAGATATTATGTCCAGTTGTATAGAGTGCTGATTGCTGTGCAGATAAAGCTTGCTTAGCCATTTCTAACCCATGAAAAGTGCTCATTGACTTATTCCCTCCGATTGTTACCCGCTGTGGTTTATGCTTTTGAGTCGAAAACGGAGCGCTCTGTTGAATCGGATGATTTTTTTCCACCGTAATTCATATTGCGAATAGATGGTTTCATCATGTTGAGCGATAGTTCGACAAATTGCATCGATTGTTGAATTAACGACTGATTCAGTTGTTCCTGCTGTTTTAATTCCGTAATTGTTTCCGTTAAAGTGATTGTTATATTTTCTAATTCTTTTTTTGACTGTTCATCATTTAAAACTTCAAGTATACCTGTGATTGTTGCTCGTTCCAGGCCAGGACTATACTCGGCAACCCATAACTGAACTGCTTTTTGACGCTTAACCTCAGCTTGTTCCAATGCTTGGACATGTTTGCGTTCTTTTAAAAGAAGCGGCTGCAGACTTTCGACAGATCCCTCTTTAACAACAGCTGTTTTCTGCTTTGATATTTCAAGCAGTGATTCGTGTAAACCAATCAGTTTTTCCAATGATTGTATTATCGGTTGAACGGACAAATTGATGTCCTCCTTTACTATTGCTTCGACCAGAAATCAACCATTTTTTGTGCTGTTTTCTCATGATTGACTTGATATTCACCAGCGTCTACTGCATCTTTAATGTGTTGAACATATGCTGCGCGTTTCTCGCTTGGTTTCTCATTTTGCAGCATTTCTTTAGCCTGATTTGAAATTTCGAGCTGATCCTTTTTATTGATATCTTTGGAGTAGTCCATTTGTTTTTGCAGTTGGTTTTTATAGGGATTGAAATTTGTTTGATTTGGACCATTAATTTTCATGAAAATCACCTCACTCTTTTTCCATTACCATTCATTATATTTTTATTTCACATATATTTATTTTCTACTTTTTATATCGGCAGCTTTTAGGTTTAGTAAAGCAATATACGATTATTTCTTGCGATTATCATATGTATAGTAAGTATTTGCTCTTTCTTCCTTTACGCTTGCTCGCTTTTCCATTTTATCATAGTACTCCAGACCTGTTTTAATATCATCCGAGCAATCGCCACATAATCTTCCATGAATTATATCAACACTACATCGTTCACATGGATAGGCAAGTTTTGGAAACTGTGATGTCCGCAAACGCTTTTCTTTAATGAATTTAATAATAAAACTTTCTTCTACTTCTGTTGCCTTGACAATCTCCATCATGGTTGCTTCTCTATTCTTTCGTATACTTAAAAAACGATAAACTGTTTCAAATGCTCTCTCTTCCTCTTTATAACATGTTTGGCAAACATCCCGAATAGTTTTCACAAAAACCGCCTCGCAGCGAGAGCAATTTGCTAATTCAGCCATTGTAACTCCCCCCCTATTATATAATAACACCATCCGCTATCCACGAACTAGTGTCAGGGCATAAACGATTGGGCATCCCTGCTCCTTTAATAACGATGCAGCATGACGCAACGTAGACCCCGTTGTATATATATCATCGGTAAGTATGACTGGTTTGTTTATAGTCTTCGTTATTTTAAATGGATTTAAAGCTGAAATCCGTTCTATTCTCGTTTTCTTGGACTGCTTTTCACCATGAACGCGGGTAAGCAATTCACAAGTTTCCATTGGTAAAAAACCTGCTAACTGCAACGACTGGTTAAAACCCCGTTCCTTGATTCGTTCATTGCTTAAAGGGATTGGAACAGCAATTGTATTTTTTGGCAAAGAAGTAAATTCCTGTTCAAACGCTTTTGTATAAAATATTTTAAAAGAATTACCAAGACTATAATCCCCCCGATATTTCCACCTGGAGATCATATCCTGCATCATCTCGTTATAATGAAATACCGAAAAATTTCGTGTTAGTGGATCATCATAGTCACCATGCACATCCCATCTTTGGCAATCCTGACATAACAATTCTTCACTTTTTCGACTGCATTTTCTGCATCGTTTTCCTTCCAATACAGGTAACTCATCTGTACAAACGGAACATAAATACTTTGGTTTGGATAAAGTAAACACGTTTGCCCAGCTAATTTCAGGAACAACTTCAACGTCACACCACAGACAGTTCATCCTAGCGAAATCCTCCCCGTTTGTTCATCTTCCTGATGGATAGGACCGCTTGTACCATTGCTTCCGTTTTACCATCGTGAAAAAACACCACTTCCCCTGTTGGATCCTTTGGACTTCTGCCTGCCCTTCCTGCTATTTGAACTAGTGCTGCCTCATCAAAGACTGAATGTCCTGCATCAAATATGACTACGTCAACGGCTGGAAACGTCACGCCACGTTCCAAAATAGTCGTTGTAACTATTGTTCTTATCTGTTTATCTCTAAATTGCTGAATTTTTTCTTCGCGATTACTGTCAGATGCATGAACAGCAACAACTTGATCATCCTGTAGTATTATTGGTAGGTTCTTACTCAATTTTTCTGCTAGTATAATCGTCGGTACAAATATCAAAAGCTGGCGATTAGGATTTTTCCTGTGATCGTGCCATTTAAAAAAAGATTTTGGGGGCTGGAAACTTTTCATATCCTTTTGCAAGGAATAACACATTTGAAAAACAGGTACCGGTAATGGATGGCCATGAAACCGACTTGGTACGAAAATATGCTGGAGTTTCTTGCGAGCAATTTGAATTTGGTGGTTCTGTCGCGGGGTAGCTGTTAAATATATAGTTGTATTCGATTCTTCTTTTTTCGAACGGATCGCAGCAAATGAAAGAGATTTATCGGCATGATATGGAAATGCATCAATCTCATCAATGATGATGACATCAAATGCATTCTTGAATCGCAGCAGCTGATGTGTTGTCGCAATAACAAGTTGAGCTGCTCCATCAGTCTCACGGCTTCCACCGTAAAGACCTTGGACATAAATACCTGAAAAAGCATCACGTATCCTTGGCAGCAATTCACGCACGACATCTGCTCGTGGTGTAGCGATACAAATCCGTTTACCATGTTTTAATGACTCGGTAATTCCCGGAAAAAGCATTTCTGTCTTACCAGCACCACAAACTGCCCATACAAGTAATTCATTTTCTTTATTGCGGATTGCCTCAGTAATTCGGTCGGCTGCCTTTGACTGAACATCCGTTAGCTCTCCATTCCAAGTACATGCATTGCTATGTGCTGGCCATTCAACCTTTGGACCAGTCCATTCATATAATGGCTCACATTCCATCACACGCCCCATTTCAATACATTTCCGGCAATATACATGAGATTTCCCACAATTATTACAGGGAATATTTCCGAAAAGCGAGCGTTTTTGATTACCACATCGCTGACATTGATTATTATAGTATTTCTTTTTGATTGAGGGTCTTGGTGTGAAGTAAGAATTATTGAGAAATTGGTTAAAAGTGGTTTCATCAATGAGGATTTCTCTACGTAATAAAAGCTTTCCTGAATAGCGGTTAATTAAGTCACTGTCGAGGTTAAAGGACACGGAATCACGCTCCTTTTCGGGAGATATAGGAAAAATAAAGGACTACCAGCCAGGGTGACTGGCAGTTAATTACTATTTCTTGTACCAGCTAACACCAACAGCACCTTCACCAAGGTGTGTTCCAATTACTGGTCCAAAGTAGCTTATTGTACTGTCAACATTTGGATACGTGGTATCCACACTGTGTTTCAACTCAATTGCGGCCTGCTCATCGTTAGCATGGATGAAAGCGACCTTAAGGTTTTTCCCTTGCTTGGCATCTTCTTCAAGCATACCAATAATTCGATTTAGTGCCTTTTTACGTGTACGTATTTTTTCAAAAGGAACAATTTTTTTATCAACAAAATGCAGTACCGGTTTAACCTGAAGTACACTTCCTACAATTGCCTGAGCACCATTCAAACGACCTCCGCGCTGCAAATTATTTAAATCATCCACCATAAAATATGCACGCATACTTTGTTTCATTTCGTTTAGGCGTTTAATAATTTCCTCAGGCTCTTTTCCAGATTCAGCCATTTCGGCCGCTTCCAGCACATAAAAACCTTGAGCCATGGCACTGAGCTCCGAATCTAACGGGTAAACATCAATTCCTTCCGCCATCTTTCCAGCACTGACTACAGTTTGATATGTTCCACTAATTCCACTCGACAAATGAATGGCTATAACGGCATCATAATCCTTGGCAAGCTCCTGGAATTTGTCTGCAACAGTTCCGATTGAGGGCTGTGAAGTTTTAGGCAGGCTATCTGATTCCTGGACCTTCTGATAAAATTCCTTCGTCGAAATATCAAGTGATTCACGATATGATTTATTTTCAAACACGACACTTAATGGGACGACATGAATATTATGCTGATTTATCAGCGAATCAGAAATATATGCTGTACTATCAGTCATTATAGCAACTTTCATCGTGTACCTTCTCCTCTTCTAACTGTGTACTATAATGTATTATTTTACATGAAGAAAAATAAATTTGCATCAGAAATTTATACAAAAAATACTCTGTCACTCAAAAGCAACAGAGTATAGATATCTATCAAGGAACAAATTACTAATATTGTACTTCCACCCAGCCTTTGCGAATTGCGGATACGACTGCTTGTGTGCGATCGTTTACGCTCATTTTCTGCAAGATATTGCTGACGTGGTTTTTAACTGTTTTTTCACTAATATACAATGTTTCTGCAACAGCACGATTACTTTTTCCGTCTGCAAGGAGCTGTAATACTTCACATTCACGTCTTGTCAGTAAATGAAGCGGCTTGTGATACTCGATTGCGCTTTCCGCTACGTTCGACACATTTTCCTGTGCGAGACGACGATATTCCTGAACCAGGTTATGGGTTACTTTCGGGTGAAGATAGGAACCACCTTCACTAACCACTTTAATGGCATCTATTAACGAATCAGAATCCATTTCCTTAAGCAAATATCCCTGTGCCCCCGTTTTCAGAGCATGGGTAACATAGCTTTCATCATCATGGATTGAAAGAATAATAACATTCGTGTTTGGAAAGTGTCTGACGAGATCTGCAGTTGCCTGCACGCCATTCATTGTTGGCATATTGATATCCATCAATACAACATCAGGATTGTGTTCCTTAACTAATGAAGAAGCAACAAGACCATCATCACCCTCTGCAACAACCTCAAATGATTGTTCAAATTCAAGAATTCGCTTTACACCTTCACGAAATAATTTGTGGTCATCAATTAATACAATTTTTGTTTTTTTCATATTCATCGATTTTGTTCCTCCTAGATTAATAGCTATTTATATATACCCTATTACGTTTCATTGGTAGCCAATTTCGTACTTTATTTTTTTATCGGTTTAAATCTATTATACTTGAATAGTCTAAAAGTAGTAACTTTTTTCACGATAGTTCATATGGAACTTTTATCCTAATCTCCGTCCCTTCACCAATTGTTGAGTTAATTGTTAGTTTACCATTCAACATTTCAACACGCTCTCTCATACCAATTAACCCAAACGATTTATCCCGTTTTAACGCTGGATCAAAGCCCTTTCCATTATCATTAATAACCATTACTAAATCCTTTGGTCCAACGTCCAGATTCACCTTTATTAGAGTTGCTTCTGCATGCTTAATAGCATTCTGAATAGATTCTTGTACTAGTCGAAAAAAGGCAATTTCGTACTTTTGATTCAATCGTTTTTCGAGTCCCATCGTTGAAAACTCAATTTCTGTATCATTGTAATCAGCAATTGTAGCAACATATTTTTTAATCGTTGGAATTAGTCCTAAATCATCCAATGCCATTGGCCGCAGATCGTAAATAATGCGTCGTACTTCATATAAAGATGAACGAATCATTTTTCGCACACTTTTTATTTCTTTTAACGCATCGTCAACAGTTCCTTCACGAAATGTACGATCAACCAGCTCTGAACGGAGCAATATGTTGGCCAGCATCTGGGCAGGACCATCGTGAATTTCCCTGGATATTTTTCGTCGCTCGTCCTCTTGAGCTTCAATAATTTTCAAACCAAACTCTTGCTTTTCTTTTGCCTCTTCAATCATTTCATTTACATGTTTGAAATCGTCATTTAGATAAGTGAGAATAACTGATATTTTACTAGCTAATCCTTCAGCACGCTCGATGGTCTGATCCAATGTAAGCAATCGTCGCTCAAGATCATCTCGGCGATCGCGTAAACCTTTCTCTTCCTGGCGCAGCATTGCCAGTTTTGTTTGCATCATGTGTGTGTTTTCATAAACTTCACGTATTTCACTCTCCGAATGACGATCAAAATATTTACTCACCTCAGAAAGTCGTTGTCTGGAATACTTCACCTTTTGTTCTAAAGCATCTCCATCATTAATGTGCTCGATGACCTTTTCTTTCGTTTCTTTTAATTCTCTAAGTAAATTTTCATATTCGCCTCGTGCTTCTTCACTTATGTTAAAAATTTCATCTTTACTGTTTTGGACAACGTCAATCATATCATCGATCACATAATCTAATGCTTTTTCTTCCATCTTTTGAACCATCTTGTCCCACCAACCTATGATATAATTATTCGAAACAAAGTATTTTTTTAATAGGGTCTTTTAGCATACTTTTAGGAAAGTTTATCCTTTAATAATAGGTCAAAATATAGCCCTATCTATAATAATGGATTGTTAGGAGGTTAAAAGCAAGATGTTATCGAACTATTTTACGGTAAAAAATGAAGGAATTAATCAACTAATCATACAAAAGTCACGATTTATTGGCTACGTAAAACGGGTGGAAACAGAAGAAGCTGCTCAATCCTTTATTAGCGAGATTAAGAAAAAACACCATGACGCCAACCATAATTGCTCAGCATATATGATTGGTGAAAATAATCAGATCCAGAAAGCTAATGATGATGGTGAACCAAGTGGTACGGCAGGTGTACCGATGCTGGAGGTGTTAAAAAAGCAGGATCTAAAGGACACCGTGATCGTAGTGACCAGATACTTTGGTGGCGTAAAACTAGGAGCTGGCGGCTTAATTCGTGCTTATGGCAGTACGACTTCACAGACAATCGCAGCTGCCGGTGTTGTGGAACGTCAGCTGATGCAAGGGATATCTGTTGTTGTCAGCTACTCATTACTAGGCAAACTGGAAAATGTATTACGCAACTCTGATCATGTATTGGATTCGATAAATTACCTGGAACAAGTGGAGTTCATTGTTTATGTAAGAGACGGTGAAGAAGCGAATTTCCGCGAACGGATTACTGATATCACAAGTGATCAAGTCACTTTTGAAGCCAAAGGAACTGCATATGTGGAAATTGATGTTTGATCCTGTTGGTGTTCTCCGGATCTGGTTGAAGTTCTCCATATCCAGTTTAAGTTCTCACATTTCCGGTTGAAGTATTCGATTTCAGGTCGAAAAAAGGGCACTGTCTCAAAGTTTCGACAGTGCCTCTTCATCTGCAATCAGCGTGACATTTTCATGCTTTTGGAGTATGGATGCTGGGAATTCCTCAGAAGTTTCGCCATTTATCAGTCTGTACACAGCTTCTGCTTTTTTTTCACCGGCGACAAGCAGAAGTATTTTTTTACTCTCCATAATTGTTTCAATTCCCATTGTGATGGCTTTTTTTGGTACATCATCCAATGAGTCAAAAAATCGTGCATTAGCCTTACGGGTTGTCTCATCCAAATCGACTATATGTGTACGGCTGTCAAAAGCTGTGCCAGGCTCATTAAATCCAATATGCCCATTCAGGCCTAACCCCAAAACCTGCACATCGATGTACTCAGCTTTATACATTAATGTTTCATAATCCCGACATTCTTTTTGCAGATCATCGGTATCACCATTAGGTAAATAAGCACGATCGGCAAGCAAGTCAATATGCTTAAACAATTTATCATTCATATAAAAGCGGTAACTGTTAGGGTCGTTTCCTACAAGGCCAACATACTCATCTAAGTTAAAAGTTGTCGTTTTTGTAAAAGAGACCTCATTCCTTTTATATGAATCAATCATCTGCTGGTACATCCCTTCTGGTGTGGAACCAGTCGCAAGGCCCAATACAGGATTATCCAGTTTGTTTACTATTTCAATAATTAAATCACACGCTCTCTCGCTCATTTCTTCATAATTTTTTACTTTAACAATTTCCATTTAGTCCTAATCCTCCTCGTGCGCAATTACTCCACGGCAAATCGAATATTTAATGTGCAGATCATCATCTACGAGTAAAAGGTCTGCATCCTTTCCAACTTTAATGCTTCCCTTTTTGTCAAATACACCCAGTTGTTTCGCCGGATTGGAAGAAGTCATTTCAATCACATTCCTGATCGATACATCTTTTAATTGAAGCATCTGCTGTGCACCTTGATACATCTTCAGAATACTTCCAGCAAGTGTCCCATCATCAAGAACAGCACGGTCTTCTGTTACATTAACAGGTTGTCCGCCTAACTCGTATGCACCAGAACTTAGGCACTTAGCTCGCATCGCATCCGTAATCAGAATTAACCGTTCGCTTCCCATATTTGAATAAATTAATTGAAGCATTTCGGGTGATACATGAATTCCATCAGCAATTAACTCAGCACGTAATTCTTCCAGTCGAAATGCAGCACCTACGACACCTATATCCCGGTGATGTATACCTCTCATTGCATTACAGATGTGTGTTACCTGCCGAACCCCATGGGCTATCGCTGTTTTCATCCCGTCAAATCCTGTCCCCGTATGACCGGCTGAAACATTTACACCTGACTCGTATAAAGACCTAATAAATGTGCCATCTTCATCATGTTCAGGGGCAAGTGTAATTGTTTTAATTTTATTCCCTGACAACTGCTGCCACTTCTTAAACTGCCCAATATCTGGCTTCATTATATATTCCAGTGGCTGGGCACCTTTTTTACTTTTTTCAATAAAGGGGCCTTCAAGATGAACACCCATAACTTCCGCTTGTCCACACTTAGATTTATATTCCGCCACATTCCGTAAAGCATTCTCAATACTTTCAGGTGACTGTGTAATAGTTGTTGCTAAAAAACTTGTCGTACCTTCTTTTGGTAAAACCTCTGCCATTGTATCCAATGCTTCCTCAGTTGAATCCATCACGTCTGCACCTGCAGCACCATGAATATGCCCATCGATAAATCCGGGTATAAGATTTAATCCTTGTCCATCGATGATTTGCGCATTTTCTGGAGGGCTTGTGTTTACGTTATTATGTATTTCTTTTATAGTACTATCCTCTAAAACGATTGAACCCTTAACAATGCCTTCTGATTCGGTAAATATAGTGGCATTTTTTATAAATAACGAACGTTTCATATCTTCATCAGCCCTTTGTGTTTGCTAATCCTTAAGGTAGCATATCAGCAACACACATGTCTAGAAACCTACCCCCTAAAAAGAAAAACTACATTCGCCGAAACAGCAATGTAGTTTATAAAGTCAATTTGAAATTTTTTTATGAATCGATTTCCCATTTGTTAATTCTTGGATTAGCGCCTGGATCAGTTCCTCGGATGATTGAAATTTTGAGTTCTCTGTTTCGTCAATCATCTTTTTCAGCATATTTTTATATCGTTCCTGCTCTACCATTTTTATACCGCCTTTTGTCAAAATGCAAGACTATTATACCATGTTTTAAACAGTTATGTTGTCGAATAATCTCGGCTGCTTGACTTTTTCTAAAATAATTCGTATCAGAATCTATTTTGTGACTGTTTTCCATTTCATCAACAATAAAGATATGGCGGCTATTGCAGCACCGACTCCATCCAGAACAACATCACCTATATAAGGTGTTCGATTAGCTGTGAATCCTTGATGGAATTCATCTAATCCAGAATATGCAACTGTTAAGCAAAACGATATTATCGTATGTGAACGGAACTTCATATTACATGTTTTTTTCAAAGCAATATAAAATAAACACATTAGCACAAAGAATACTCCAACATGTGCACCTTTTCGCAGGAAGAACTCAACGAAACCTGCAACCCCCAACTCTGCTGCACTTACCTCAGAATAATGATAGGTAAAAGATATCCAATCAACGAAAGGCAATAAAAAGGATAAATCAACCATATTTGTCAAAAGTGGCTTAACATCCTGATTTTCATAAGGCTGTGCTGAAGAATAATAAATTATCCCCATCCAACAAGCCGGCAGAAGCCAATAGATATATTTTTTCATAGTAAATTCACCCTAATACTCATCCCAGTTCCACACTTCAATTCCGCCTAAGTAAAACTGATGAAATTGTTTCTGATCAAGTAATTTTTCAATCTCACGTATTGGACCGGTCACTACAGCACCATAGACCTGAACTCCATTTTCCCGAATATAGTTCAATCGCTTTTGATCAATATCTTTACCACGGTAATTCCCATTTTCCGTAAGCCACTTAATATCCTTGTAAAATTGATCAATTGATTGTTCTATAGTTACTTTATTCAGAGTACTAACAGAGGATGAATGCCTGTTCTTATCATCATAAGTAATTTGTGGTCTTAGCAATAGGGACTGAACAAATGTTAATTGACCGCTTCTATAGCTAGATGTTTCAAATTCTGTTATCTCTCCACCAAAAACTGGCATACGATATACCTGGATGTCATATGCTTTTAGCTTTTCTAATAATACTTTGGATTTCATAGGCGTTTTCACAGAAAATTGCGCTTGGGCAACATGACCGTCATCTATTTTTATTAGCTGTTTTCTCAAACGTTCTTTACTCCCTGACTCTGCATCCGAGCTTTCCCTTCCTAGTATCTTCGGTGGTATGGCAAAATTGCGGACTTTGTTCTCATTTAAATATTTTTCATCAAAATTTAACGAGTAACTTACCTTGCCAAACAAATGCTTTTTCGCTTGAACTTCACCAATAACCACATCCCATTCCCCAACGTTTCGGTAAAGTTTTAATCTAGTGGACTGCGTTAGGAAAGAATTAATTTCAGCATGATTACTAAACATGTGATTCACTTCCACCCCGGGATACCTTGTTTCAACAAGTGTTGTTACGATTCTGTCAAATTCTCCTTGTTTGCCTGACATATCATAATAAATGCTCACAGGAATCATATAAGCAATATAAATAAGAAAAATTAGCAAAAGTGTCCTGATTACAGTAAATCCGATTGACAATCTAGTACGCCATACCATTTTTCTCGCGCTCTTTTTATCTAAATTAGCTTGGTCCTTCTCTTCCCAATCATCTAAGACATTATCATCTTTCATCTGAATATTCTCCTTTCAGCAGCTGATCATAATACCAGAACTTTTTCCTTGCACGAAACAGCGTTGTTTTCACCTGGCTAACTGATAAATTCATAGCGGTCGCCACTTCCAGATATGTAAAACCTTGAATTTCACGTATGTAAAGAATGGTACGCATTCGTTCAGGCAATAGGCTAAGGACTTCTTCAATCTGTTCCTGTTTCTTCTCTAACTGCTCTTCAGGATTTCCGATACTGTTAGTGACGGTACGTTCCAATTGAATTCGTTCCACCATTCGCTGTTCTGACTTCGACTTTCTGGTCCAATCGATGAAAAGGTTACGAGCTACCTTAAAAAGCCATGCTTTTGCCTGTGCCATATTTTTCACCTCTAACGAAATCTTCGCCCGATAGAATGTCTCCTGCAACAGTTATTCAGAAGCCTGTTTATCTCGGCTCATCTGCAATAAGTAGCGGTACAGTGGAAGTTGATACGCCTCAAATAAATCTGTGAATATGGATTTTTTCAATCAACTCCCACCCCCTTCTATATATTTAAACGATTAAACAATCCATTTGTTACATTAAAAAATATGATATGTATTGTTTATTACAAAATAAAAAACCGCAAGCCATCAGCTTTACGGTCAGCACTTACTTATCCTGTTCTTTTCGCCACTTCGTAAATTCAAGGTACTCTTTAAATTGGTCTTTTGAGACACCCGAATCCATAGCTTCCTGAACAATTTTCAACCACTCGCCATCTAATTGTGCCTCTGTCTCTTTCCATTTATCTTCTAATATCAACTCATTTACTGGGACTCCCAGTACTGAACTAATTTTTTCAATAAACTGGATCGATGGATTAGTTTGAAGGCTTCGTTCAATAGAGCTTAAATAGGATTTGGCTACACCAGCTTTATCTGCGAGTTCCGAAATCGACATCTTTTTTTCTTGACGTAGTTGCTTTATTTTTTCACCGATCAA
This sequence comes from Virgibacillus sp. L01, assembly GCF_052246775.1. Lineage (NCBI taxonomy): Bacteria > Bacillati > Bacillota > Bacilli > Caryophanales > Bacillaceae > Virgibacillus > Virgibacillus sp. L01. The sequence continues at coordinate 154,943 of NZ_JBQQCP010000001.1, forward strand.
GTAATACACCTTCTTTCAAAAAAATTATAACATAAAAAGGTGTATAGTTCTATATAAAGCACAAGACTTTTTTAATTATTTATTCATATTTAATTAAGTCCTGCATAGTAAACCTGGTATGGTATTCACCAAGCCTTAATGATGGAAGACTTCGTTACGTATATGTAGTTATAAAGGATTTATTCTTCATTGTTTATCAAAAACAACCTGACTTCTTCCAAAGTTAACCCGATAGTTTTTGCCTCTTTCATCAGTTCCAGCCATTCATAATCTATCCCTTTGTTCTTTTTTACACTTATCATCCCTATCGTCCCCCATTTAAATTCCCAGGTAGTCCGGCCGCCATAGCAATGAAGCTTTAGACCCGTGACTTTGCGCCCCCATTTTTCAATAAGTTTGCTATTTTCTGAGGAACTATCGTCGCTTTATAAGACTACTATACTATATTTATGGGGGTTATTGGGTGTCTTGTTTTGTCAGAATCAAACTAGTTTTGTAATTTTCAAAAAATATTTTGACGATATAGGTCATTTGGTTCATTTTTACTACTGAAAACCTTTTTAATAAAGACATACAATCGATATACGTATTTTTTATGGGAAAAATCCACAGGGCTCATCTCTTACGTAATTGCACAAGGCTGTATTCTTAAGGATTGTTGCTATTTCCAAGCAATGAGATTTATACGCAGTTGATATAAATTGTGACACAACTTTACCGTGATTTCCTTCCATCCTTTATAAGATGAGTGCTAACCCAACGCTGCGGAAAAATACTCGCTTTCCATGGGGAACGCTTCAGCCTCCTCACGAGCAAAAAGCGCTCGTTGCGGGGTCTTCAGACTGTTCCGTTTCCATAGGAGTCTCGCATTTTTCCGCAGCTTAGAATAACTCCACGAACTCATGGACTATAACTACGCATTTAATCAGAAGCCTAACACTGATAGAGATTTCTTGATTATAGGCTGGAGTGTTCCCTATGGCTAAGAATCACTGTCACAATAAGCATTGATTAGTTTACAGAATAAAGTGAACAACACCCAGCGGAGGAAATTCACGAAGAATCCTGCGGGAACAGCAACAGCTGAAGATCCCGCAGGAAGCGTTTTTTGCTTCCGAGGAAGCTGAAGCGTTGCCCGCGGAAAGCGTAGTGTATTTCCGAAGCGGTGTCATAGCACTCAGCTATTTTTCCATGTGACGTCGCAGTTTATTTTAACTGCGACGATTAAGAGCAACAAAACTTACGACAAGATCTTAGCAAAATCATGAAACATCTGACCCCATAAATACGTCTACTACTATGTTGGGCTGATTTTTTTCTAATTACTCATATCTTAACATGTACAGATTTGCCCATCCCGGGATTAATGCTATCAATACAGTTTTACCAATTCTAAAAGAATAATAGACTAAAATGACTAGTTTCGATATAATTTATCTTATAATTGATTATTTCTGGAACGACAGAGGAGAATAAATTGTGGATTCGAGAATTGAAAAACGAAATGAGAAAAAGAAACGCAAATGGCCCTATTGGGTGGTAGGGATTATACTTGGTTTTGTATTAATAATTGGCATTTACCTATTCTATATTTACGATAAAGTCGGCGATACCGTTGAAGTTATGCATGAACCACTAGCACGGGATGAAAATCCAGACCGTCAAAAAGAACTCGACTCCATATTTAGTGAAAATAACACCATTAATATTCTTTTGCTTGGAGTTGACGAACGGGAAGATGACAAGGGACGTTCAGATACCATGATATTGATGTCACTAAACCCACAAACAAATGCAATGAAAATGCTGAGTATTCCGCGTGACACGTACGTAGATATTCCAGGTCGAGGGAAGGATAAAATCAATCATGCCTATGCATTTGGAGGTGTTGGTTTATCCGTACAGACTGTGGAGGAGAATTTTGATGTTCCGGTACACTTTTATGTGAAAGTGAATATGGAAGGTTTCCAGCAAGGGATTGATGCTTTAGGTGGCGTAACAGTTACAAATGATCGGGCATTTTCGCAAGGGGGAGCAGATTTTCCTATAGGTGAAATTAAGCTGGATGGAGAAGAAGCATTAAAATACATTCGTATGCGTAAAGGCGATCCAAGAGGAGACATTGGACGTAATGAACGTCAGCGAAATGTAATAAGAGCAGCTATTGGTGAAGCCGCAAGTTTCTCAAGCATTACCAAAATTACAGATATTCTGGGTATTCTTGGCGGCAACGTAAAAACCGATCTCAAAATGGATCAGATGCAAACATTATTTTCAGATTATCGTCAAACACGAACCAACATCGATACAATGGAAATAAGCGGCAGTGGCCAAATGATTGACGGGATTTGGTACTATATTGTACCAGATGAAGAAATGAATCGAGTACAAACCGAAATAAAAGAGCATATGAAAGCGAAATAGTCATCTAAAGATGGCTTTTTGCTTTTACATACATGTTTTTGCTTATGAAAGGTGATACAATTAAGTTAAATTTTCTAAAAGATTGAGGGGGTCATTATGAAAAAAATAATTGCTTTGCTTCCTTTTTTATTACTTCTGATTGTTACTGCATGTTCTAATGATGAAGTAACGCCACAAGAACGCTTCGATCAATACGTGAAGCACTGGAATGAACATGAATTTAACGAGATGTACAGTATGAGTACTACTGTTTCAACAGAAAAATATGCAAAGGAAGACTATGTTGAACGATACAAAAAAATTTATGGAGACATAAACGTTAATAATCTTAACATTACCTATGAAAAATTATCCGAGGAAAAAATGGAAACTGCCATGGAAAAAGGAACAGCTCAGTTCCCTTTTTCAGTCGAAATGAAAACAATTGCAGGTCCAATAACATTTGATTATAAAGCAACACTTATTAAAGAAGGTGAAGAAGAGGATGCCAATTGGTTCGTTAAATGGGACCCAGGCTTTATTTTTCCAGCAATCAAAGATGGCGGTGAAATTGGCCTGCCAACGATAAATCCTGAACGAGGCGAAATACTCGATCGAAATAATTTGCCCATCGCTTTAAATGACACCGTGCATAATGTTGGTATTGTTCCGGGGAAATTAGGTTCTAAGCCTGAACAGGCAAAACAGAAGATTTCTGACTTATTGGGCATGTCGGTTGAGTCGATCAATAACCACTTGGACGCCGGATGGGTCGAACCAGATTTATTTGTTCCGCTTAAGAAAGTACCGAAATCAGAGGAAAAAAAGCTAAATCAATTATGGGAAGTAAATGGTGTAACAGAGCGTGAAGTAACTGGTCGTGTTTATCCACATGGGGAATCATTAGGTCACCTTGTCGGCTTCACAGGACCAGTAACTGCTGAAGAGTTAGAAGATATAGATTCAGGTACCTACAGCGCAAACGACATAATTGGTAAACGAGGGCTTGAACTGCTATATGAAGAAAAACTCCGTGGTGAAGCAGGTGTAAAAATAACTGTTACCAAAGAAAATGGAGAAGAAACTGTCTTAGCTGAGAAGCCAGTTAAACATGGTGAAGATGTGGTAACCACAATAGATGCCGATTTACAGAAAAGAATATATGAAAGCTATGATGGGGAATCCGGAACAGCAGCTGCAATTCATCCAAAAACCGGTGAGACATTAGCGCTGGTAAGCAGCCCTTCCTTTAATTCGAACGAAATGGGATTTGGAATTTCACAATCAAGACGGGAAGAACTGCAAAGTAAACCGAAACAACCATTATTAAACCGCTTCACATCCACCTATGCACCTGGATCGACATTTAAACCGATAACCGCAGCTATAGGCCTCCATAATGGGACCATCGTTCCTGGTGAAGGTGTCGAAATTAATGGCTTAACATGGAGTAATGGTGAAGGTTGGGGAAACTACCAGGTTCGCCGTGTATCAGAGTCAAACGGACCGGTAGACGTTACCAATGCTCTGGTTCGCTCGGATAACATCTATTTTGCGATGAAAGCAGTGGAAATGGGCAGTGACAAGTATGTAAATGGATTAAAACAGTTTGGATTCGCTAAAGATTTTCCATTCGAATACCCGGTTGAAAAATCCACTATCTCATCCAATGGCAAGCTTAAAGATGAGGTTTTACTTGCCGATACAAGTTACGGGCAAGGAGAAATCCAGATGAGCGCACTCCATTTGGCTATGGCTTATACCCCATTTTTAAATAAAGGTAATCTGCTTAAGCCTACAATCCTTGCCGAAGCAGAAAAAAGTCAGGTTTGGCAAGAACAATTGATAACCGGTGAGCAAGCCACACTTATTCAGGATGCCCTTCGTAATGTGGTTGCTGCACCAAACGGAACAGCAAAAAAGGCTCACATTGACGAGTTGGCCATCTCCGGGAAAACCGGAACAGCCGAACTAAAAAAATCCGGTGAGGAATCAGGTGCCGAAAACGGCTGGTTTGTTGGCTATCCAACCAAAGACCAGGACCTTCTAATTTCCATGATGATTGAAAACACAGAAGATAAAGGTGGCAGTGGATATACTGTAGAAAAAGTCACCGAAATATTAAAGGCCGTGAAATAGCTCAATTAAAGCCTACTCCAATAAATAGAGTAGGCTTTAACTTTACATTTTTACGCCACACACATTACAATAATTGGCCTCAGCAGGCACTTCATTATCACAACGGTAGCACAAAGTAGTTTTTTGCTGGTCAATATCAGGAACATCTGCCTTTTTACCGCATTGCTGGCAAAATAAATCATCCTCTGTAAGTAAAGCACCACACGAGCATTCCTTCATGTCGCCCGGTTCTGGTTCCTTTTGATTTATAGCCGAGTGAATTTTTTTATCTAGATCTTTTAATAGCTCACCTTTTTCATCTAAGACTGACGCAATTTTGTCACCACGCCGATAAGCTAAATAAACTTCCTGCCCTAATTCAACCAGAACCTTGGTTTTGGCATCCGTCAGATCTTGAACAGTTCGTTTATCCTCTACTGTTGTATTATTCATAAGATCCTCCTTTTAGAAAAGCTTTCTTGAATATGCACCGATAAACCCTGTCAATCCGGTGTATAGAAAACTTATAAAAAACGTTTGTATTAGTTTGAAGCCAGCAAAGAACCCCTGTGACTCGCCCATTTCTTCATGTCGGATTGAAAAGTTTAGCGTCGCATGGTATGTGAAAAATGAAGCAATAACAGCAAAGAAAATACTGTACATGATAATCGTGCTTATATAGTTTTTCTGCGATTTTGTTATCAAACGTCCAACAGTAATAAAGAATAGAGCTATAATTATGATTGATATAATCTCATAGGATTCAAACAGCTTGTTAGGAATAATTAGATCAGCTAATCCCCCCATATTTTCACTCATCGAATTAGAAATTCCTGCGTAAAACGAGTATTGCACATCTTCCATTTGTGCACTTTGGAAAATAAATGTGTTAAACATGGCAAGGTTCAGCAAATTAATAGCAGTCTTTCCAACAAATGTTATATCAGCGAATATCGAATCACCCATAACATCTTCAAACATTCTGTTATCAGAAATAACTGAAGTGTACTGATTGAACTGAAATATACTTAAAATGACAACTGTAACAATCACACCCACAAAGGCTAAAGAACTGTAATGCAAAGCCCTATGATACGCAAGATAGTGTACCCTTTCCTTTATTGGCCCTTTGACAATAACCATTCCAAGATAGCTAAAGAAGAACCCAATAAACAACCCATTTATTACTGCACTAACAGAGTGGAAATCAATTTTAAGGTTATAAAATTCACTACCAATCGTTTTATTACCTGCGATAAGTGAAATGACACCCAACAAACCACCATATCCTATAGCAAAAATTACCGCCGCCTTCCATTCGTCAATGGCTGGATTCCGATACTTCAGAAATAACCCGCCAGCGATTAATGGAATTGCAGCAATTATGCCAAGGTAAGCTAACCCTGCGGATGAAAATGCAAGCTGTTGAGAGAATTCTGCATCACCTACTCCAGCTATGAAACTGGTAAGGTTAGTAAGTAAAGCAAAATCCAAAACACTGAGCTGATCCAATACTTCCTCATTAAAAGGTATAATTATTTTCATAAAAAGATTAATTAAACTGCTACCTTTAAACGCATCAATAATAATATTCAGTAAAAATAAGATACCAACAGCTAATAAAAATCCCGGCAGAACTTTTTTACCAAGATCTGCATCAAAGTATGTATGACTTTTATGATATTGCGATGTTTTATAAGTATCAAATGAATTTCCGCATGCTGTACAATATCTCGCTATATGGTTATTTCTTGTACCACATGATCTGCAATATGAAGTCTGATCAATGAGCAAATTTCCACTTACATCATGTATCTGAAGTGGATTGCCGTCCTCCACACAATATAGTGCATGTGTATTATTCTTTGTTCCACATTCACTGCAATACAACTGACCCCCCCCTTTAGGTAAAAAGTAATATAGCTCTATAATACCAAATAATTGTCTGAAATTGTTATATTCTTTTGAAAATGCATGAATATAGATGATCGTGAAATTGGCTTAGACTGTAACTCATTCGGCTCAAGTTCACAATTCAATTAAAATGTACTGATTCACATCTTTGCTTAACTGCCCAACTGGTTACAGCGCCCCCTAGAAAAACCAGCTTTTAGCTAAGCATTAGTAAGAAAGTATAATGCTAACTGCAAAAAATACTACCTATTAGAAGGTAGCAAAAACTAGTTTGTCCTCCAGAATGAAAACCTGCTTCCCCTTGACTCATCTACTATTAGGTCGGGGCGAGTCTGGTGTGTTTTTTCCAGTACAAGCCAGTAATTCATATCTATCGCTTTGAGGATTTTAAAGATAACTATTCCGCTTAGCACAACTTGGGCTATTGTGAATAATTATCAGCTATCCTTTTCGTTTTCTGGAAGTTCAAGTTGTGTATCGCCATACCTCTCATCTAAATATCCTCCTGCTAAACCTTCATTGACCATTCGATCTACGTCTGTGTAATTTCCGTTGATTTCCATCCCGATTCCTCCCTAATTTCTATTATCATATGAATCGGTCAGTAATTCCTTGATACAAGTCAAATTTTTTTAGAAAACTTGGCTTATCGCCAGGCTTTAATATAGATAAGCCTTAGTTGCGCTTATGCAGTAAGAAAGTATTTATACTTTCTTACCTGCCAAAAAAAAGAAGCATTCTCAAATAATGAATGCCTCTTTATAATAAAAATGCGCCGTATACTAATGTGATTCCGATTACGATTGCAGGATGGATACGCATTCGTTCAATTAAAAGAAAACTTGATATGGTAATGAGCAGAACTTGCCACAACCCAATCCCTTCAAACGATGTCTGAAAGAATCGCCATGCCATGATACCTAGCAAAATCGCAATAACCGGACGTACATATAATGTTAGCCGTTGTACTTTTGGTGAATCTTTGTATTTATACAATACACCTAACAGTAATATCATGATAATAAGTGAAGGTGCCACTGCTGCGAACACTCCGATGACAGCACCAAGAGTCCCTCCTTCTACATAGCCAATATAGCCAGCAAGTTTAGTCGTAATCGGACCGGGAAGCGAATTGGCAAGTGCTAGCATTTCACTGAACTCCTGAACAGACATCCACTCGTATCGCCTTACAACTTCATTTTCAACAAGCGGAATTGATGCAGGTCCTCCACCATAACCAAGAATACCTGGTATAAAAAAAGCCAGAAAGATGTGCCAATACTTCATCGGGAAACACCACCTTTAGCTGCAGATGGTTTATCTTTTTTGAGAAGAGCTATAATAATTAGTACACCAATGATAATTCCAGGATGCACATTCAGAAATTGAAACAAAACAAATATGACTGCTGACATAACAAGTGTTTGCGTCCATCCCATACCTTTTCTGGCTTTATCAAAGAACTGCCATGTTAGCACCGTCAGCATCATTGCTACAACAGGAATAACGGCTGCTGTCATACCCTGGACCCAACCAACATCCTTGATGCTCGATAATGACGACAGCAGGATAATCATCAGGATAATAGTGGGGATAATTGTAGCTAGAACTGCATTTATCATACCAACTATCCCAGTAACACGATGCCCAATATAGCCGGCCAGTTTCGTAGCAATTGGTCCGGGGAGCGTATTCGCTAGTGCAAGCAGGTCACCAAAATCCTCATCACTCATCCACTCATATTTATCAACGACTTCTTTGTGTATTAATGGTATCGATCCAGGGCCACCACCATAGCCCAGCATCCCCACTCGAAAAAAAGCAATAAATAAATGCCACTGCTGCAATGGAATACCTCCTGTCCTCGATTGAATTTATGTAGCTGTTTTCCATTCTTTATAGAAACAATCATAACAGATGATGCCTTAGATTAGAAAATTTGGTTATCGTATTTATACTTAGAGTCTATTCGTAAGTTTTATTGCTTTTTAATCTTGGGTGTTAAATATAAACTGCGACGTGATGCGGAAAAGTACTTGGGTGCTATGACACCGCTTCGGAAATACACTTCGCTTTCCGCGGGCAACGGTTGAGCTTCCTCGGAAGCAAAAACCGCTTACTGCGGGATCTTCAGCTGTTGCTTCGACGAACAGGACGTTATAGTACCGGCGTTGGTCACAGGACGAGACCGGTTTTAGCCGGTGACCCGCTGGAGTCTCCGTATATTTCCTTAGCTGAATTTTGCTCACTATATTTTAACCCCTTTAAACCAGCAGTTGGATATGCGAGACTCCTGTGGGACAGCAAAGCCTAAGAGACCCCACAGGGAGCGTTCTTTGAGAGCGAGGCAGACTAAGTACGCCACGTCTACACTAGCACGTCCTATGCGTCGGGGGCTCGTGGTGAGCCCTAGGTGCGCGAGTATATTCCAGTTGCGTAGTCAGAGAGCAACACTAAATACTACGAATGGTTTACCCTCAGTCTATGTCACAGTTTATAACTACTATGTTCAAAATTCATTACTTGGAAAAAGCAGCAATCTTTTAGATAACAGCCTATATTTAATAAGAGCCAGCCCTTAAAAAGGACTGGCTCTATATAGTGGGATTATTTATTTAGCGATTTTTTGTTTGCAGTATGGAATAGGTACCATGCTACAAGTGCAAACGCAATAATCGATACAAGCGGACCGAAGAATGCTTCGCTAGGGAATACGACACCAGCAGTTACAGCTAATGCAACAATAACACCCATTAATGCTTCACCAGCAATATAACCGGAAGCAAGTAAAATTCCGCGTTCATTCTTCTCCTTCAACTTGTCTTTATCTTTTGTACTGCGAGAAATAATCGCATTGATAAGTCCACCAACCATTATTGGAGACGTCAAATGGATTGGTAAATACAGTCCAACTGCAAATGGCAATGATCCAATACCAAACAGCTCAACAGTTGCTGCAGCTGCGGCACCAATGAAGATTAAGTTCCACGGAAGGTCACCACTCATAATGCCCTCAACAACCATTGACATAAGAACCGCTTGTGGTGCAGGAAGTTCAGCAGACCCAAATCCATATGCATTATCAAGCAAAATTAGGATGAACCCAATTACAACACTTGTAATTAGAACCCCGTAAAGCTGTGCAATTTGCTGCCATTTTGGTGTTGCACCAACAATATAACCGGTTTTCAAATCCTGTGACGTATCCCCGGCAATAGCAGCTGCAATACAAACTACAGAACCGATAATAATTGCTGTAACCATACCTGCTTGTCCAGTTTGACCAACAGCAGATAATACAAGTGAAATGAAGATTAATGCTCCAATAGTCATTCCAGATACTGGGTTTGAGGAACTACCGACAATACCAACAATTCTAGATGATACTGTTACGAAGAAGAACCCAAAGATAAAGAGCAGAATTGCTCCTACAAATCCTAAATCAATTGTTGGATAGAACATAAGAATACCCATGAATACTACTGTTAAGACAGCAATTAACGTGATTGGCATATCTCTGTCTGTACGCAGGTCCTGACCATCACCTGCTGATGAAAATCCTTTAATTGCCCCACTAAAGGATGATGCAATAGTTGGCAATGTTTTAAGAAGCCCTATAATACCACCGAATGCTACTGCACCAGCACCAATATAACGTAAATAATTATCCCAGATAGCATGGAAATCCATTTCTGATATCGGAACTTCAGCAGGGTAAATTGGCGTGGTAGCAAAGCCGCCAATATAGCTGATTAGTGGAATAATTCCTAACCAGCCCAATACACCACCAGCAAACATAATTCCAGCGATGCGAGGTCCGATAATGTAACCAACACCAAGTAATGCTGGTAATGTATCCATACCTACTGCAGCATTTTTAAATTTATAAATCTCCCACTCTACTGAAGACGGGAATGCTTTAACGGCATCTGTTAACAATTTAAAACCAGCGCCAATACCAAGCCCCTTGAATACTAGCTTAGCACCTCTTCCACCTTCTTCACCGGCATGAAGTACTTCAGCACATGCTGTTCCTTCCGGATAAGGTAGTGTTTTGTGTTCATTAACTATTAATGCCCGGCGCAACGGTATCATTAGAACGACACCTAAAATACCACCAGCTAAAGCAATAATGGCAATTGTAGTCAAACTTGGCTCCAGCTGCCAAATGAATAAGGCAGGTAAAGTAAAAATAACACCTGCAGCAAGCGACTCACCAGTTGATGTAATCGTCTGCACAATATTATTTTCTAATATAGACGTTCGCTTCATAATAATACGAAGTACTGCCATTGAAATTACTGCTGCTGGAATTGACGCAGAAACAGTCATCCCAACGATAAGTCCTAAATATGCATTTGCTGCACCAAATACGATTGCCAATACTGCACCAGTAACCATTGCAACCCATGTGAACTCAGGTGGGTTTTGTGATGCCGGTACGTACGGCTTAAATCCTGGATTTGGATCCTGCTTTGACAAAATAAACACCTTCCTTACGTAAATTCTAGCTGAAAAAATGAGCCGGTTTTAATTCTCAAAAGTGTATGATAATTTTCAATATAATGATAAATGTCCACAAAAATAGAAAAACCTTACTATACAATTATAGCAAGGAGAGAACCGATTCATTTTTTTTAAAATTAAAACTTGGCATTCCAAGTAATTATAGCCTTTAATATAATATCACACTTTTGATTTTAAGCAAATAACCTATGTAAAAAAGAGAATAGAAACACACGCTCTATTTGATTTACTTCTCTGATTTCAATTTTCTGTTTTTATAAATCACGTAAAAGAGGTTTATGATAACTAATAATAATGAACCACTTAATGCTCCTAATATGTAGAATAAACTTGGGTTTACAAATAAACTTCCAATAATTCCTCCAATAAATGCTATTAAAGCATAGAAACTAAGACTCCACTGAGAATTTTTCCAAGAATATTTCCTGTTCAAACTATTCAACTCCCTTCCTCATAATTGGTCTAATATTTAATTATGGCAAGCCTTAATTGAACCTAACAAACCTCTGTTGTTTCTTATCTGCCAAAAAAACACTCCCTAAAATACAGGAAGTGTTTTAAAGTAATTTGACTAAAGTTTGAAATGCTTCGTAATCCCGATTATCCAATGCTTTATCAATTAATCGTTTCCTGTTTAATTGCTCTAATTCATCGATAATAGCTTCACTTTCATAATCAGGTTCATTTTTTTTCTCTTTATTTAAATAATACGGATCAGCAATCGAGTGTAATTGAACTAAGAAGTCAGGAAGTGATATAAGCTCGCTCATAGCCATGTAAATGATGTCTTTACCTTTTTGAAAAGCAAACCTAGCACCAAGATTTTCGACTTTTTTTGTTCTGCGATTTATACGGATTTCCTTTGACTCAATCGGCACAAATTGGTAAACCTTATTATTAATGAATACCGCAAAATATTGATATGCCAAAATTACTCGAACATAATTATCATCTGCTTTGATATAATAAGGCTTCAACATCTTCACTGTAACCACTCTTGCACCTCCCAGAGTTTAATATACTCTAAATTTTCTGTAAATTAATTTTACTATATAACGCACAAAAACACAAGTGAAATTTTTGGAAAAATGAAAGTTACAATTTCCCACAAAAATGCTGCATATTAAAGATAGATTGCCTGTTACGGAGCAATTTACACGCTGTTCAGCGTATAATCAACAGCCTTCTGAATATCGATAATCGAAAAATCCTGTTCATTTCTGTCAAACTTAATTCCGGCCTGTTGTAGGTACTGGATACCCTGCTTCATATAGGACTTATAGTTGTTATTCAGTTCATTAATTTCCGCTTCAAAACGTTCATCGGTTCCTGGTGCAACAAGTTCCTCATACAAATCGACAATTTCCTCCCCATCATGTTCCGGGAAAAATTCATGTGGATCCGTGCTGTCAAAAATACATACATCCAAATCACGTACAAGTACCATATCAATGCTATCTGGATCAAAACTGCAATGATACATTTCAACATCAAAACCATGCTCTACGCATACTTTACTAATTTTTTTCATAAAGGTTGATTTACCTGTCCCGGCACGCCCCTTAATAAAATATACCTTTGCAATATTCTCTTTAAGATGTGGAACAACATTGACAACGCCATCAACCGTATTGGTCCCAAAAAGCCTGTGAAAGGTATGGGCTGTGCGGTCTTTTTTCGGAACACCTGTTAAAAGTGCAGTGATAAACTCTTCTGTAAATCGATCCGCACGATCAAAGTCCATTTGATTAATATAGACTTCCTCCAAATCATCATGAATCGTTAACCCTTTGGCAAAACTGTCATACGCAGATTGGGTTAGAACGTTAAAATCGGTGAGATCTGGATTTTTCTTTGTTGGAACTGCTTCTTCCAGGTTAATTGCAGTCGATTTATTTTTTACGATGGTCTCATCTAAGAATGCCAGTGATTTTTCACGAATAATGATTCCATCCAGGAACCGACTCCCTAATGGACTATGAAGAATTTCGATCGAATTATCCTGATAATACTCAAGCAAATTCTGTATTATTCTCGTTTTAAGTGCTGCTGAAGAATGCCGGAGTTTAATAACATGGTCGATTCCAATTAAATTACTTTCCAAAAAATTAGCCAAGCCGCAAGCAGTGTTACCAGTAACGTAATAATGTAGATTAGGCAATATTGAACACTTCCTTTTTTTAAAAGTATAAGTATAGCCTATTCATTTTATGATTACTGTAGGGGTTTGGTGATTAGGTTCGTTTATAGCCCTAGTACTTCTCCACAATCCGATCCCGGAACACTGGTATTCGCCCTCTGACTTCATCCACTAGATCATAGTCTATTGTTGCAGTGACAATCTCTTCACCGTTGCCGCCTTCAGCAATAAACTCTCCCCATGGATCAATTATAAGCGACATACCGCCGAATTCATTTTTTGGATCAGCACCTACCCGGTTACAAGCGACAACATAACATTGATTCTCAATGGCACGTACCTGTAAAAGCGCGCGCCAATGATCGATCCTTGGCTTTGGCCATTCCGCTACAACGTACATTACTTTGGCACCGTTAACTGCTGACTTGCGCATCCACTCGGGAAAACGTATGTCATAACAAATATATCCCGCAGCGGGCTCTCCATCCAATGTGAAATCTGCTTCGTCCTGTCCCGCTTCCAGGTACAGATGTTCATCCATTAGTTGAAATAGATGAAGCTTGCTGTATTTGTGGATCAGCTTTCCTTTCTGATCTATTACCAGCAATGAATTACGTACACCATCATCCCACTGGTCTGCAACAGATCCACCAATTAAAGTTACATTGAATTCTATTGCCAATTCACTTAAAAACGCAATCGATTCCTGAGCATCCCTATCAGCTATTTCGTCTAATCTTTTTAAGTCATAACCAGTCGTCCACAGCTCAGGCAATAAAATAATTTCAGCACCTGTTTTTACTGCATTGGCTATTTGTGTTTTAGCTCGATTAAAGTTCTCCTGGGGTTCACCATATACAATATCCATTTGAATCATTGCAATTTTTTTCTTCAAAAGAACACCTCCTGCTTCTATTTTACCACGTAAAAAATCGTCACCCTAGGGATAACGATTTTTTTCTTAATAATGTCCCAGCAAACCTTTTTTCATAGCATATTTTTCACACGCCAGGTAAATACCGACTCCAATAATTCCATAAACGATGGCATTCCCAATCAGCCAGGCGTAATCACCCATTGTGAAATCAGCTAATGTGTAGCCATGAATCATCACCTGTCTTGTCATGTCCACACCTTTCACAAATGGAGCAGCAACCATGAATGGTGCAACAGATAGTGGAACAAATGTCAGTCCAGCGATGATGAACTGAAGAATCTGTAAAAATGCACTGACTTGTTTAAAAATAAGCGCCATCCCTGCTATGACAAAGCTGGTACCTATCATACTGGCCAACGTCAACAGAAGAATAGGAATGATGGCAACCGGATTCAGGTTTAGCCATTGGCCAGCCGTCGCCATTGATACGAATAACAGAAAAATGACCAGGATAAAATGATTAAAAATCATCCCAAACATTCTGGACAGGAATATTTTCCACGGGCTTACCGGCGACATGAAAAGCTGTTCCAGCGTACCTTTCATTGCTTCATCAGATATCGTCCACCCAATTGACTGTAGGACCATCATGGCAAAATACCAAAAAATATAGTTCACAATGACAAACTGCGTATTTGTGCCAGCCTGAGCCGGATCACCAATAACCTGAATCCCAAACATCATCGCAATAAAAATAATGTAAAATGTCAAAAGAAGGCTTATCGTATTAGCTTTATACCGTACTAATTCGAGATATTCCATCTTCGTATTAACGCGCAACACATTCCAAAAAGAGGTCATGATGCCACCTCCTCTTTCACAAGCTTCCGAAATACCTGTTCAAAATTAATTTCGGTACGATTTATTGTATCAATTGGAGTCTGGTTCTTTTTGAAGATTTCCATTAAATCATAAATGTCCTGTTCCTGCTCAAAACTGACTTCAAGCTTTAACCCTTCCCACCTGTGAATTGGGAACTTCAGCTCAAGAATTTCCTGCTGTTCTGCAGTCAGATCTTCCTTAAGATTCACCTGGTATGCACTTGTTTCAAAGAGTCGCAGCAACTGGTCTACACGTTCATCTGCAATCACTTTCCCATCATTAATAATGATTGTCCGTTGGCATAGGTCCTGAACAACCGGCATGTCATGCGTACTTATGATAACTGTCTTTCCTTGGTCACGGGCAATTTTTCGAAGTAATTCACGAACTTCATACCCTGTTTCCACATCAAGCCCAAGTGTTGGTTCATCAAGAAGGATCACATCTGTGTCTGCAAGCATTGCCACACAAATTGCCAGCTTTTGCTGCATGCCACGTGATAAGTTATTTACCAATTCATATTTTTTATCTTGAAGCTGAAAAAGGTTTAATAATTCATCTACCTTTGTTTTAATTTTTTTCTTAGGGACACCCCGATTGCCTGCAAAATACTCCATATTTTCCAGCACGTTCAAGCGCCAGTATAAATTTCGATTCCCTTCAAGAACTGCACTTATATGGCCGAGCGCTTTGTTGCGATCCTTCACACTATCGAACCCATTTATCGTAACTGATCCTTCGTCTGGAACAAGCAGTCCGCAAATTGTTTTAATCGTTGTTGTTTTACCTGCACCATTTGGCCCAAGCAAGCCAACAATCTCCCCCTTCCCGACTTCAAAGGAAACACCTTTAACAGCAACAAACTCTTCCTTAGACTTCCGTTTTTTATAGCTCTTTTTAATTCCATCTACTGTAACGATACTCCCCATGTTCCCAAACCCCTTCCAAACTTTGTTAATTTCATTATACCGATTTATCAGAAAAGTACATCAGTCGTAATGATGTTTTCATCCTCAGTCCAGGGGCTGAGTTAATGTTCATTCGATGTGCTGTGCTCTTCTGTTGATGTTCGCGACCTTCTGTTCTTCTGTTGATGTTATCGCATATAACATACGTTCAGCTCATTTCATCAAAAAAAGCCATGCGGAGTCTCGTTCTCCACATGACTTTAATCTTCTATAATTCCGCCCGTTCTTCCCCGGTAAACACCCTGGATCTTGTCAGGAACCGCTTTCCCTCGGGTCCTTCCAATGAAAACATTCCACCACGACCTTTAACAGCATCTATGATCAGCTGGGTATGTTTCCAATATTCATATTGGTCCTTAGAGATATAGAAAGGTGTTTCACCAATTTCACCTAGCAGCAAGTCTGAATCACCAACGCGAAACTCATCCCGTGGATAGCACATTGGCGAACTTCCGTCACAACAGCCACCTGATTGATGAAACATGAGTGGCCCATGTGTGTCAGCTAATGTGTTAATCAAACTTAGCGCTTCTTCTGTTGCTGTTACACGATCAGCCATTTTTCACACCCCTTCTATTTTAAAATTTATTATCTCAAGTATTATATGCGGAAAAGGAGCATCGCGCACCTTTTCCCAAAACCCCCTGTAAGCATAACTAGTTAAAGCAAAATTGGCTAAAGCTAAAGGGATTCTTAGAATGTTCTTGCTCTCTTAAAGTCCCTTAAACTTTGGAGTCCAAGCTTTCATTTTGTTTAAAAGAATCCGGCAGCACCTTCACTGTAGCTAATCAGCAGATTCTTCGTCTGTTGATAATGATCAAGCATCATCAGGTGATTTTCACGTCCGATACCTGATTTCTTGTAACCTCCGAAAGCAGCATGTGCAGGATACTGATGGTAACAATTCGTCCATACTCGACCAGCTTCAATCCCACGTCCAAAGCGGTATGCGGTATTAATATTCCGAGTCCAGACACCAGCACCTAATCCATATAATGTATCATTAGCGATTTCCATTGCTTCCTCTTTATCTTTGAACGTTGTTACTGAAAGTACCGGTCCAAAAATCTCTTCCTGGAAAACACGCATTTTATTGTTTCCTTTGAAAATAGTTGGCTGAACATAGTAACCATCAGTCATATCGTCATCAAGTTTGTTAACTTCGCCACCAACAAGTACTTTTGCACCTTCCTGTTTTCCGATATCCAAATACGATTTGATTTTTTCCATTTGTTCTTCAGATGCCTGTGCACCCATCATCGTATCGGTATCAAGCGGATGGCCGATTTTAATTTCATTTACCCTCGCAATTGCCCTTTCCATAAATTCATCGTATATGGATTCATGAACTAACGCTCTGGATGGACATGTACAAACTTCACCTTGGTTTAAAGCAAACATAACCAGCCCTTCAATTGCCTTATCCAAGAACCCATCATCCTCATCCATTACGTCGGGGAAGAATATGTTTGGAGATTTACCCCCAAGTTCAAGTGTAACCGGAATAATATTTTCTGAAGCGTATTGCATAATCAAACGCCCTGTCGTAGTTTCACCTGTAAAGGCAATCTTGGAAATACGGCTGTTGGATGCAAGTGGTTTCCCTGCTTCCAAGCCAAAACCGTTCACAATGTTCAATACACCATTTGGTAATAAATCCTTAATCAAATCAAGGAAAACATGGATTGATGCTGGTGTTTGCTCCGCTGGTTTCAGTACAACACAGTTACCAGCCGCAAGTGCCGGCGCTAGCTTCCACGTTGCCATTAATAGCGGGAAGTTCCACGGAATAATCTGTCCAACAACACCCAATGGTTCATGGAAATGATATGCTACAGTATCATCATCAATCTGACTTAATCCACCTTCTTGCGCACGTATTGCTCCTGCAAAATAACGGAAGTGATCAATCGCCAGTGGTATATCAGCATTTAATCCTTCACGAACAGCCTTACCGTTGTCCCATGTTTCTGCGACCGCAAGCATTTCCAGATTTTCCTCCATACGATCTGCAATCTTATTTAGAATATTTGCGCGTTCTGCTACAGCTGTTTTCCCCCACGCGTCCTTGGCTGCTTCTCCAGCATCAACTGCTGCCTCCACATCTTCTTTCGTCGATCTGGACATTTCACAAAACACCTTACCTGTAACAGGACTCACATTCTCAAAATATTTTCCACTTGCAGGTGCCCGATACTCCCCTCCAATAAAATTGTCATAACGATCCTTAAAGGTCACCTTGGACCCTTCTGTGTTTGGATTTGCATACTTCATTCAACCATTCCTCCCTTATATATTGTAACCGCTTACAAATAATTTGATGAAGAACCCCTGTTGAATCCTCTATATCAGATTATACCAATAAATTCACAATTATGACAACTATTAGACTCTTTAAAAGACTCTTCTAGTAAAATATTGCTGCTTTTTTAAGCATCGCAGTTGATGTGAAATGCGAAACATCTTTATCGTAAATTCTTTCCATTCTTTATAAAATGAGTGCTAATCCAACGCTGCGGAAAAATATTCGCTTTCCATAGGGAACGCTTCATCCTCCTCACGAGTAAAAGCGCTCAGTACGCGGAGAATCAGACTGTTTCTTCGACGAAAGGACTTTCTAGTATCGGCGTTGGTCACAGGACGTGACCGTTTTTAGCCGATGACCCATAGGAGTCTCGCATTTTTCCGCAGCTTAGTATAACTCCACGAACTCATGGACTATAACTACGCATTAATCAGAAAACCTCCACTGGTCGAGGCTCTTAATCAAAGGCTGAAGTTTTCCCTATGTCTAAGAAGCAATGTTACAATAAGCATTAATTAAATTATAGGATAAAGTAAACAATCCCAACGAAGGGAAAACATGGAGACTCCTTTGGGAAAAGCAACAGTTGAAGATCCGCAGGAAGCGGTTTATGCTTCCGAGGAAGCTGAAGCGTTGCCCGCGGAAAGCGAAATGTATTTCTGTTGAGATGTCATAGCACTCAAGTATTTTCCGCATCAGAGAACAGTCTTTCGAAAAAAATAAACCAACCCATTAAGTGAGTTGGTTTTAAGCTTATTGAAGCATATATAGCAAAAGACGCTGGTCTCCCAGCGCCAATAACAGGAAATTCAGGCTTATAACCTGCATTCTCCCTATACTTTAAGAAAGTATAAAAGATGCCTACAATGACATCCTAGTGAAATATTAAATATAAATTGCTTTTACTATAGCTTCAATACCATATTAATTACTTCAATTCCGGAAGTACACGTACTTCCTGTTTCATTGAAGATTTACAGAGTGGGCATTCTGGTTCTTCATTAAAACTGTATGATTCTCTCATCCATCCTGAGCAGTCCTCACTAGTACAAGACCATACATTTGTGTCCACTTCTGGCACTGGCTCTTTTGGCCCGCGAGAAAATGACATGACAGCAACCCCTTTCATGGTACTTCTTTCATTATACTCCTTTATAGCAAAAAAAGTAAGGGAACAAGCAACATTAATTCATTATAACCACAAATTAGTTAAAATATACCTATTGGACAACCGTAAGCTATAACGATTATACTTGAAATTATTCTGAAACTTCTATAGTAGAAAGGGATACAGCTATGACATCAATGACTCACCCATTCACAAAAATGATTGCCGGAATCGGGTTCACTTTCCTCATTGCAATTGTTGGTTACATACTTGCCCTGGCCCCAGGATTTAGCCGTGTCGGTCAGCTAGCCAGTGCAATCATTATCGCAATCATATATAGACAATTTTTCGGCTATCCTGAATTTTTCCGTTCAGGAATACATTTTTCGTCAAAATATTTACTGCGGTTTGCCATCATTTTATATGGTTTAAAACTTAATGTTGATATTATTTTGCAGGATGGTCTTGGACTGCTGGCTAAAGGTGCTGTTGCAATTGTCTTTGCCATCTTACTTACCGTTTATATCGGAAAAAAATTAAAAGCTAACACACAACTAGCCTTATTGCTTGGCGTCGGCACAGGCGTTTGTGGTGCTGCAGCGATTGCCGCTGTATCCCCGATTATCAAGACAAAAGACGAGGACACTGCAATTGGAGTAGGAATCATTGCTCTAGTTGGAACTATTTTTTCCATTATTTATACCATTGTACAGCCGCTGCTCCCGATCACGGAATTGCAGTATGGTATCTGGTCAGGCATTTCCTTACATGAACTTGCCCATGTCGCACTTGCGGCAGAACCAGCCGGTGAGGATGCATTGGCAATTGCTTTACTGGCAAAACTCGGCCGCGTTTTCCTGCTTATCCCGCTTTGTTTCATCCTGATCTTTTGGATGCGGAACCGGAATGATGACAGTAATACAAAAGTCAGCTTTCCCTGGTTTCTGATTGGATTTATTGGAATGAGTCTCTTCGGGAGCTATATTTTAGGGGATATAATTCCTGTGTCTGATGGTACGATGAACGCTGTCAGTCAGATTACGACGTTTATTTTAACTGCCGCGATGGTGGGATTAGGATTAAATGTCAGCTTGAAAGATGTAAAAAATAAAGCAATGCGACCACTAATTGCCATGGTAACTGCTTCCATATTACTCTCATTTGTCATGTATTGGATTGCAGGAATTTAGAAAACTTGGCTTATCGCCAAGCCATAATGGCGAAAGCCTTAGTTGCACTTATGCAGTAAGAAAGTAGCTATACTTTCTTATCTGCCTAAGAAAGCTCCCTACAGTTAGGGAGCTTTTTTATAATACGAATTTCTCTATTGCTTTAGCGACACCGTCATTATTATTTGTATCTGTCACATGATCCGCAACATTCTTAATTGCCTCTTGTGCATTTCCCATCGCAACCCCAAGTCCAGCTTGCTGAATCATTTTAATATCATTCAAACTATCGCCAACCGCCATTACGTTATTCATCGTAATGCCAATTTCATCACAAACTTTTTTAAGGGCACTTGCCTTATTAACCCCTTTAGGATTTACTTCAACGTTTGTCGGCAGTGAATTGGTAAGCTCCAGTTCATCATAATAGGAAAGCTCCTCAACAACCTTATCAAGCTTTTTCATATCAAGTGAATCACAGCCATATTTTAACCATTCATGGGCAAAAAAATCATCCGGACGATTGCCATGCCATACTCCATCAGTCGCTACCATCCAGCTATGTACATTCAGCTTATCACCTAGCTCCCACATCATCTGAACCCGCTCTGGGTCAAGTAAATGCTGATCTCTCAGCTCCTTATTTACCGTCCAGATTTCGCCGCCATTACTCGTTATCAGATACGAAGGCAGTTCAAGTAGTTCGGCATAAGGATAGCAGGAATCAAGCCAACGACCTGTGCTCAAAATAACATGTACATCTTTCACCAAAGCTTTTGCAATCACTTCTTTCGTATATTCGGAAACCTCTTCCTTACTATTCAATAATGTTCCATCCATATCTAATGCTACTAATTTTAATTCATCCATTTATACATTCCTCCACTCTGTCACGCCATGCTCCATCGTTGTATAAAGTCATTTTACTCGATTCATTTTAATCATGAAAGATATAATTGTTGCGATAGGGAGTAGTATTAC
Source organism: Virgibacillus sp. L01 (assembly GCF_052246775.1). NCBI lineage: Bacteria > Bacillati > Bacillota > Bacilli > Caryophanales > Bacillaceae > Virgibacillus > Virgibacillus sp. L01. Next base: position 176,335 of record NZ_JBQQCP010000001.1, read on the forward strand.
GAAAAAAATAAAGTTTATCCCTAGCCCTGATCCACTACTTGCAGATTGTACCATAGCCCAGGTAATATAGGAAAAAATTGCGACCATTTCGAAATTGATTACTGCCATAAACGTACGTGCCAACGTGTATAATCGTGGTGCATTTTCTTCAGTCACTTTTACCATGTAATTGAACCTGTGTGGCGCCTTCGTTACAAAATACATGATAATAAATGAAACAAAAGCAATTGCCGGCATCAAAAGAACTGTACCCTTATTTCCCCACGCATCGGCTTCACCTTTTGCATTAAAATGAGTAGGAACTTGCTCCGGCAAACTATTATACGCCTGTACAACAAATACAATTGAACAAATAAGTAAGATAACTGATAATATGTTTAAAAAATCTTCCCATTTAGTTGCTGGGACTTCTATTTTTGGGTGATGCTTCAAGATTTCTCCCCCCTTCCCCCCTAGTTTAGCTTAAATTTTTCTAATTTAAATAAGTACTTTTCCATTAGAATTGCCCGCCGTTGTGCCTCTTCTATTGTTATCGGAGTAAAGCGTATTTCTCCTTGAGGAACAAGCTGAGCAATCTTTGGTAAATCAGTTGAAATGACAGTCCCTATCCGCGGATATCCTCCCGTCGTCTGCCTGTCTGCCATAAGAATAATTGGCGAACCATTGCTCGGAATCTGAATTCCACCGAAAGGAACAGCATCAGACCATATTTCCGTATTATTTTCATGTGTAATCGGCTCTGATTTCAGACGATATCCCATTCTATTCGAATTCGCATTTACAGTATGAGGACTGTTGAAAAAATTCTCTCGCCCTTGTTTTGTAAAAAAATCCGTATGTGGTCCTTCGATCACAGCAACCTCTACCGACTTTTGATAGATTGGCGAATTGGTGATACCGATACCGCGCTTCGCTTTAGCCGGGTACCCATAAATAGCATCATCATTAACTAGCGAGCGACCAAGGTGACTCTTCACATCAGTAGACTGACTGCCAAAAAACACCGGTGCATCAAATCCTCCGGCTATCGCGATGTATGTACGCACTCCCGACTGATGCTTACCAAAACTTAAACGATCGCCCTTCTCCATCCTGAATGTTCTCCACATTTTGATGGCATTATCATTAAGTTTCGGCTCCAGTCCAGCACCTGTAAGAGCAACCGTGATTGGATCAGGTGCAGTCATTTCAAGCTGAGGTCCAACCAGCGTCACCTCAAGACATGCAGCAGAACGCTGATTCCCAACCAGAATGTTAGCTACCTGCAGCGCAAACATATCCATCGCACCAGAAACAGGCACACCAAATTTCTGATAGCCAGTCCGACCAAGATCCTGAAATGTTGTAAGCACACCAGGCTTTAATACATGGAATATCTTCTCACTCTGCATCCTATTCACCACTTTAATTATGTATTTGGAACTTCGGAGCTGTGTTGATGGACGATTGCGGTGAGGAGTCGCTCGAGTTTGAGCCCCTGTCGCTCGAGTTTGGCTCCCTGTCGCTCGAGTTTGGCTCCCTGTCGCTCGAGTTTGGCTCTTTGTCGCTCGAGTTTGGCCCTCCGTCGCTCGAGTTTGAGCCCTTGTCGCTCGAGTTTGGCCCTCCGTCGCTCGAGTTTGAGCCCTTGTCGCTCGAGTTTGAGCCCCTGTCGCTCGAGTTTGGCTCCCTGTCGCTCGAGTTTGGCTCCCTGTCGCTCGAGTTTGGCTCCCTGTCGCTCGAGTTTGGATCCCTGTCGCTCGAGTTTGGCCCTACGTCGCGCGAGTTCCACCCTCTATCGCTCGAGTTTCGCTCTCCGTCGCGCGAGCTCAACCCTCTCCGCCACGCGGCGCACTAACCTAACCCGCGAACCACAATCCCAGCACGCTCTAACATCGCACGTAATTTCTCGACAAATGTAACAGCATGTTCGCCATCGCCATGCACACATATCGTATCTGCCTCGATATCCACCATCTCACCAGTTGCAGCACAAACAACACCTTCATTCACCATTCGTTCTACCTGCAGAACTGCCGCATCTACATTACTAATCATTGCATCCGCTCTACCCCGGGGAATCAAGCTGCCATCTGCTTGATATGTCCGATCAGCGAAAACCTCGGATGCGACACGTAATCCCGCTTCACGTCCAGCCGCAAGCAGTTCACTCCCAGCTAAACCAAACAATATCAGACTGGAGTCAACATCATACACAGCACGAGTGATAGCATCTGCTGCATCGCGATTTTGAGCTGCCAAATTGTACATCGCACCGTGTGGCTTCACATGTTGCATTTGAAAACCATGAACCGTGCAGAAAGCTTGTAATCCACCAATCTGATGAACTACCATTCGATATATTTCATCTGGTGAAAAGTCGATCATACGACGGCCGAATCCAGCTATATCCGGAAATCCTGGGTGGGCGCCAACACCTACATGATGTTCTTTTGCCAGCCGAACTGTCCTGTCCATTACAGTTGGATCACCAGCATGCGCCCCACATGCGATATTCGCTGATGTAACAAATTCCAGCAATTTTTCATCCGATCCAATTGTGTAAGCTCCAAAACTTTCACCCATATCACAATTTAAATCAATCTGCTTTGCCATCGTAAGCCTCCTCTACCACAAACTCCCCGCTAGCTGTCTGTTTTTCAAATTCACTTTCCGACACTTGGTGAAATTTCACACGGTCACCTGCACGAAACAGAAAAGCATCTTCCCTTTCTCTATCAAATAGCGTAAGAGGAGTTTTTCCAATAATGTTCCAGCCGCCTGGTGATTCGATCGGATAAATTCCCGTCTGTTCGTGGGCAATTCCTACAGAGCCTGCAACAGTCTTCGCCCGAGGTTCTTCCAGTCGCGGTGTTGCAATTCGCTTATCAAGGCCACCTAAGTATGGAAACCCTGGCAGGAAGCCCAACATATAAACGAGGTATTCCTGCCTACCATGAATACGTATAACCTCATCCTTAGAAAGCTTGTTCACATCAGCAACACGACTTAAATCTGGACCATACCTCCCTCCATAGATCACTGGAACGGAGACCAGCCGTGATGCACGCTCAACTCTATCACTATCCATTCCACTAATCTGATAAATTTTGTCACAAACTTCCGTGTAACTTAACCTATGTGGTTGATAGTAAATTGTAACCGAATCAAATGCTGGCACCCATTCTACGATACCAGGAGTTGCAGCATGACCTAATTTCCTGCAAAAAAGCTGGATTTTCCTATTTAACTCAGGTGAAACATTACCAGCAAAATCCACCTTAACTGCCGAATCACCCATCGTGTACAAGCTAAAATGCATAACGAATAGCCTCCCCGAATTTCTGTTACTAGCATGATAGCATATTCACGCCTAATCCAACACATATCGATTGCGGCCAGCACCCATTCCGAAAATCATGACCAATAGCGATACCCCGATTAATGTAAGTAAAGGAACCGTCCAGACATGTGTTACGTCGTATAAATAGCCAATAAATATAGGACCAACCGCAGCAAGTGAGTAACCGAACGATTGCGCCATACCTGACAATTCCGCAGATTGTCGTGAGTTTCGAGCCCGCATACCTAAAAAAGCAAGAGCTAATGCGAATGAGCCACTCAACGTAATTCCAATTAAAATCGTACTAATAACCATAACAGTATATGAACTTCCAATTAAAAGTCCCCCATAGCCAACCAACGCGCAGATAGTCATCGCAAGCACAATTCCACGCTGTGACTTGAACCGTCCAGCAATCATCGGAACGAAAAAACTTGCCGGCAACCCGACAAATTGCGTAAACGACAGCATCCAGCCAGCTGTCGCCATACTGACACCGTAATCATGCAAAATTTCCGGAAGCCATGAGATCGTTACATAAAACATAAACGACTGCAATCCCATAAAACAGGCAACCTGCCATGCGAGCGGCGACTTCCACATGCGATTGTCACTCACATTAACATACTGCATTTCCACGTCATTGTCTGCCTTATTCTTTTTGGAAAGATAAATCCAGATGACAATCCCAATAATTGCAGGTACGGTCCAAATGATTAGAGTAAATTGCCATCCCATATCCAATCCACGTGCAAATGGAATACTTAATCCGGAAGCTGTCGCAGCAAAAATCCCCATAGCTGTTGAATAGACACTGGTCATTAATGCTACCTTCGCCGGAAACTTTTCTTTCACGACACCAGGCAATAGCACATTACAAATTGCGATTCCAAACCCGACAAATAACGTTCCAATAAACAGTAATGCTGAAAATGGAAACGAACGAACCGTAATACCAAATAAAAGAAGAATAAGTCCTGCGATTAATGTTCGTTCATTCGAAAAACGGTTACCAAGTTTAGGCGCAACCGGAGACATAACAGCAAATGCAACAAGGGGCAGGCTGGTCAAAAGTCCAACGCTCCAATTGGAAAGCCCTACATCATCACGAATGGTCCCAATTAATGGACCGACAGACGTAATTGCCGGCCGCAAGTTAAACGCTACGATAACAATTCCTGCTATAAGTATAAATTGATATACTTTATTTTGATTATCTGCTGTTGTCATAATATGTACAAATCCCTTCCAAAAAGCTCTTCCTAACAATATAGCACACACGCATTGATAGTTAAAAAAGAAGATTCCCCGCCGAAACAGAAAACCCTCTCCTTCCTACAATGTTTGATAAATAAAACCAAACCTTGTTGCATGTTCTATCTCATCACTCATCGCCTGAAAAAACACATCCCTGATCACTTGATTTTGTGTCAGCAAATAGTCATCACGATAGGTCTCATATGCTTCCAGTTCATCGTAAAATGCCATCATAATACCTTCTTCAAAATTATCGAATCTTGCTTTTGGTTTAGTGTAACTCGGTGATCTCCCCGATAATTGTTTATAAAGATTAATAAATATTTTTAAATGAGTACGCTCATCTGATAATGCATGTTCAACTGTTTCCTTCGCCGTTTTATTAGGAGCCATTTTAGCAAGCCGGCTGTAGAAATCGATTGCTTCACTCTCCCCTTCCATTCCTTTAATTAACGCTTCCAAAACTTCATCATTTTGACCGTTCGCACGATAATACTGCTGCCCAGTGTAATATTGCGGATATGCATAGTAATACATTTTATAGCCACCTTTTAATAATTCTCGCTATCACTATATGCCTGCTAATAAAAAATGGTTAAACACCATAATTCACTACAACTTCCGACAAAATTTTCCGATATAAATAATATTCATAGCAAAAGCAGAAGGGGATACATATATGGGGGAGAATAAGAAAAAGAAACAAATCAAGAAAAAAGGAAGCTTCCTAAGTAAATCACTGCAGCGACAAATACTTATACCGTTTTTATCATTAATTATTATTGCCGGAGCAGTTATAGCTTTTACCAATTATACGTTAAGTAAAAACATGATAATTGACGAAAAAGCACAAAGTGTTGAAACACAAATGAGTAACCTTAACGATACATTTAATGTTTTTTTTAACAATACGACAAGCATCTTAAATCGCCTTACTAAAAACGAATTATTTGTAAACTATGATGAAAACAACCGGCAAGCAATTGTCAGTTACTTGGGAGAAACTGTAGAAGCGAATCCCACTATCGCAAACATCTATACAGGTGTCGAGCTTTCCAGTGAAACAACCATTTATCCGGAAACGGACCTGCCAGATGATTTCGATCCACGTGAACGTGACTGGTATAAAGCCGCTCTTGAAGCAGATGGAAAAGTGATTTGGACACAGCCTTATGTAGATGCTGCATCTGGAAAAACAATCGTTACCGCCGCCCAATCCTACAGTAAATATGGGCAAGTCGTTGGTGTGATTGGCGCAGATGTTCTAGTTGATACACTAATATCCATGACAGCTAACATCCAGACAGGTGATTCGGGATATGCGATGATTATTGACCAAAAAGGAACATTCATCGCTCATCCGAATGATGAACTTGTTGGAAAAAGTGCTGAAGAGACCGCGTTCTATAGTAAACTTAGCAACAATGGTGAAAACGGGGTTATTGAATATACCGAAAACGGCGAGGGGAAAATCCTTGGCTTCACAACGAACAGCACAACAGGATGGGTTCTTGGCGAAACAGTATTTAAAAGTGATTTTAGTGACCAAGCAAGCAGTATTTTAATTCCGATTATCGCTACATTACTCATTATATTGCTGTTGGCAATCGTTATTTCCTTTTTTACAACACGAAGAATCACGAAACCAATTAAGGATCTGCAAGGGACAATGAAGGAAGTCGAGAATGGAAATCTTTTAGCCAAAACGACTATCAAAACAGATAATGAAATCGGCAAGCTTTCCGAAAGTTTTGATAATATGCTCCAGCAAATGCGGATGATGATGATCAAAATTAAAGATGTTTCCTTCAACGTGTCCGAAGCATCACAAACACTCGTTGCAAGTGCAGAAGAAAATACCGCATCATCAAATGAAGTCGCAACAACGATGGAACAAATCGCAACAGGCGCTGGCGAGCAATCAGAAATTATGGAACAGAATGCTGCTGCTACCGAAAAACTGTCAACATTGATTAAACAAATAGAAGAATATAATAAGAAGGTTTATGATGAGGCACGCGTCATGGATGAAGTCTCCGAAAAAGGAGCAGAAACAGTAAGTGGTCTCCGTAAACAATCCGAAGAAACAGGACAAATTACCAGTGAGGTTGTCAGAGCAATCCAATCACTTGATGACAAATCAACAAACATAAATGAGATTGTCACTAAAATCGCGGATATCGCCAGTCAAACAAATCTTCTGGCATTAAATGCAGCAATCGAAGCTGCCCGTGCTGGAGAAAATGGACGCGGATTTGCAGTTGTAGCCGATGAAGTAAGAAAACTAGCCGAACAGTCTGAAAGTGCACTTGGAGATATATCCACGTTAATCGGAGAAATGCAAACTGAAACAAAACATTCCGTTTCATTGATTGGTAAAACAAATGAAGTCATCCAGACACAATCACAATCAGTTAGTGAAACAGAGCAAGCATTTACAAGTATACAGCAAACAATTCATACCAATAATCAATTAATTAACAAGGTAATGGATATAATGGAAACAATCATAAGTCAGGAGCAGATTATTTCCAGCAATACGCAAAGCATTGCATCAATAAGCGAGGAAACTGCAGCGGGAACAGAAGAAACCTCAGCATCAATCGAACAACAAACAGCATCAATGGAACAATTAAACCATCTGGCAGAAGAACTGGAAACATACGCAACAGAAATGCAACAACAGGTGAACAAATTTAAAATAGACGAAAATAATTAATTTTGAAGAGGGACGGTATTACTGTCCCTCTTTTTCAAGAGTATTATTACCCAGGAAATAATTATCGAATCATGTCGCCTTGTGGCTTATTAATTCTGGTTCAAGGGTCATATTCTGATGATTGCCTTCTTCAGTAGCTTGCCGGTATAGGCTCCTTCCCAGCAATACATCCTCTTATGGTAATTAATACCTCAATTATATTCCTTTTCATCCCCCAACTTTGTGGTATAATGTAGGTAGAAATATGCATATACTAAAAAGACCACAGTTACAGCTGTGGCCTTATGATAAGCGGTTCCCTTAGGGGATCAGCTATCCACGAATAGGCCTCTCCCATTAACGCTTTGCGGCTTTACAGGGAGGTCTATTTTTTATTAATCATGTGCACAATTAGCGTCAGGAAACCGGTCATAAACGTTCCAAAACCGATCAGCAAGAAAAAGACTTCAAAAACACCCAATCGCCTCACCCCCTTTTATAATGCTGGGGTAGCTGATTCATCCCTATAAGGAACTTTATCTACTAGATAGTATAGCATAAAATTCGGTAAAAATACGAACAAATGTTTGGTTTTTAATCTTGGTACAAGTTCTTGCTAAGCCTTTAGACTCTAGGTGCTTAGAATTATATTTTGAAGAGTGATGCCACTTTTTGTCGACCTGGTTCGATAATAGTAGTAATAGAAGGAACTCTATAGTGTGCTTGTATACTATAGTATATGCAAGGGAGTGTGGGAGTTCGTAATACATTTGAGGAGTGAAATAAAAAACGAGCACCCTGTAGCAGAATGCTCGCCTACTTTTAAGATCCAGCGATAATATGAAAACCGGAATCGACATGCAATACATCACCAGTAACACCACGTGCCATGTCACTCAATAAAAATACAGTTGCGTCGCCAACCTGGTCCTGATCAATCTGACGACGGAGCGGCGCCTTTTCTTCAATAACCGACATTTTGTCATTAAAGCCTGAAACACCTTTAGCTGACAGTGTGCGGATTGGACCAGCTGAAACAGCATTCACACGAATACCATACTTACCAACGTCTTCAGCCAAATAACGCACACTCGCTTCAAGCGCTGCCTTGGCAACACCCATTACATTATAATTAGGCACAACGCGTTCAGCACCAAGGTACGTTTGCGTGACAATACCGCCACCCTCAGTCATCAGCTTTTTCGCTTCTCGCGTCACAGCAACGAGCGAATACGAGCTAATATTTTGTGCCAGAAGATAACCCTCACGAGAGGTATCGGCATATTCACCATTCAGCTCATCACGGTTCGCAAAAGCAACCGAATGGACAAGCCCATGAATGGTGCCAACTTTCTCACCAATTTCCTGGAATGCACTAACGATGCTCTCATCATCCGCAACATCACAAGACACGATTAGTGTAGGATCAATATCACTTTGCCCGAGGAGTTTTTCCAGCTTTTGTTTCGAACGTTCCTGGCGGTTGGTGAAAATCAAGTTAGCCCCAGCATTGTAAAGCGATTTTGTAATACCCCATGCAATACTGCGGTTGTTCGCAACTCCCATAACAACTATGTTTTTATTTTTCAATAATGTGTTCATTTATGTACCTCCGATTGATTAAATATGTCTTACTTATAATGTAGCACAATTAGTACCAGGTGTTAAATGGGAAGAAGAAATTGAAGATACTGCACAATTAGAAACTTTAATTGTTTAAAGCAGTAGTGTTTATCTTCTCACTAAATCCATCCCAATCCTTCTCTAATTTAATCGAATTACTTATTTTGAATATGATCTTGAAGTTTTTGTTCATACTCATCAGCAAATTCTGGTATTATGTTCTTTCTTAAAAACCCAATATACTTTGATTCAATAACTTTTCTTAACTCAACAGGTATGCTAAAATCAAAAAAATCTTCTGGAGGTTCTGATATTCCAAACAATTCATATAGTTGATTTATTTGTTCAGCATCTGCAAATTCAACAAATCTCCTGTGGACCCACTTTCCACTATCTAAATAATTATTTACTATGTGGTTCTTCTCTTGAATATTACTATATTCCTTTGAATCCATTAAAATATTTGATAAAATGCTAGATTTCTCATTTAGTTTTGAGAGTAAAAAAGTTCTCCTTAGATCAAGAGATGAATTAATTTTGCCTTCAATTCTTTTTTCTGCATAAGGTACTTGAAAAGCATTAGATATAACATTCCAGAAAAGATCCTCGTCAGTTTTTAATATCTCATGAGGAACTATTAAAATATTCTTAAAATACCTTTTATAACAGTTGACAATATGCTCAAGGTCAAATGAGTGCCTAAGATAGAGATGCTGCTTTTCAACGAAATCTTGGGCGGAACCACTCCATCCTTGTTTAATAGATTGAACAAAAATAGATTTCAACCATGAAATTGGGTCCCTTACGGTTATCAATAGGTTAGGTGTTAAATCCGATATTCTACCAAGATTACGGCTTGCATGATTAATAAACTCAGGTATTTTGTGTTGACTATCTACTTTATTGAGATAAGCCGTAGAAAAACCCTCATTGCTTATAACAAGCTTTTGGTCCTCTTGATAATTTATATCGGTTTTTATTTCAAGTTCAATGTCTTCATTTATATTATCTTTCATCACAGAGTCTCTTATTGAGTTTAGAAATTTCATGTTACCTTTCCATGATAAGCAATAAGATTTATCTTTTAACCAAACATTTTGCATATATGTAGAAGCAGTCTTCATCATTCCTATATGTATAAAACCTGTATCCAATTGTTTATCATTCCTTTTATAATATTTTATATAGTTTTATCAGTTTCTTATTTCTAACAATTGTGCACATATTAAGATTACTCTTTGTATTCTTCAATATCTTTAATAATTATATTTTATTCTGGAAATGTTGATTGGACAAAACCTCTCTAACGCTAACTCTAGTAAACAATGATTTTGTTAGCACTTATCTAGCATTCTAAATTTAAAGTTCTCCTGTTTTTAACCGAATTTCCTATGCATATATGCACTCCTGAACCAATTAGCACATTACCTTTTTATATCCATCTCAGTTCCTCTTACTATGAATAACATTTTATTTGTCTAATCACTACACTTTTTCCAATAGATTATTTTTGAACTCCTTGCTGCAAAAGATTCAGGTATAAATTCCGAACTCCGAACCATCATTAAATTTATAAGCCTCTTTTTACAAATATTTCTTATTATTCAGGAGTAAAAAGAAATAATTATTTACGAAATATCAGGTTCTAATCTTAGCCTTATTTTAACCTAAAATCTTATACGCATCCCCATTCTCATCCAGTTTTACTTCAATGAAGTTTTTGAATGTGCTTCACTTAACTGGATATGTATACTAAAATCAAGTTATCTACTTAATTATCGGAGGGATAAACCAAATATCAGGGCGATGTTTCCGGTTATTATTCATTTTTCCTCATTCTGTGTTTAACTTTGGTTACCTTAATGTCGATATATTAATTGATATAATCACAAGATATTTGCTTAGAATTAAAGGCTACTGAATTTATACTTATATTCTATCATAATATTATATTTGTAGTTTGATATAAATATTGCACCTTGTATACTAAAATGTTGAAAAAAATAACAGAAATCTTTATTTGGGGGAATAACAATGAATAACGGTTACCTAAGAATAGGCACTCGAAAAATTGGACTTGACTATGAACCGATAGTCATTACAGAAATCGGAATCAATCATGAAGGTAGTTTAGCTGTAGCAAAAGAAATGGTAGATGCAGCGTATAGAACTGGTGCTGAGATTATTAAGCACCAAACACATGTGGTTGAAGATGAAATGAGTAAAGCCGCAAAAAAAGTAATCCCAGGAAATACGGATGTTTCGATATATGAAGTAATGGAACAAAGTGCCCTTAATGAAGAAGATGAAAGAGAACTTAAAAATTACGTTGAATCAAAAGGGATGATTTTTTTAAGTACTCCATTTTCTAGAGCAGCAGCGGATCGTTTAGAAAGCATGAATGTAAAAGCTTATAAGATTGGTTCCGGAGAGTGTAACAATTATCCACTCATTGAACATATAGCTTCTTTTGGTAAACCTATGATTGTATCAACTGGAATGAATGATATCGAAAGTATTAGAAAGACCGTATCAATACTAGAAATACATAATGTAGATTATGCTTTACTTCATTGCACTAATCTATACCCAACACCACCTGAGCTAATTAGATTGGGTGGAATGGAACAATTAAAACAAGAATTTCCAAGCGCTGTTATCGGGTTATCAGATCATACAGTAAATAATAATGCATGTTTAGCTGCAACCGCGTTAGGTGCATCAATATTAGAAAGACATTTCACAGATAACAAATCCAGAAAAGGACCTGATATTGTTTGTTCTATGGATCCATCAGATTTAAAACAACTGATCGATGGAAGTAAGGAAATATTTAGAATGAGAGGAGGAAAAAAAGAACCCGCAATAGAAGAACAAGTGACAATTGATTTTGCATTCGCAACTGTAGTAACTACCAAAAATCTACAAGCTAGTGATATCCTTACAAAAGATAATATTTGGGTTAAACGACCTGGAACAGGTGGAATTATGGCAGAGCACTATAAAAGTCTAATCGGAAAAAGAATTAATAGAGATATACAAATAGATGAACATTTATTATGGAATGACATAGAATCTTCTTCTTGAAAGGTAGAACAATCATGAAAAAAATACTATTTATAACAGGTACTAGAGCTGATTACGGAAAAATTAAATCTTTAATGAGAAAAGTGGAGGACAGCGATAAATTTGAACTGTACGTTTTCGTAACTGGTATGCATATGTTGGCGAAATATGGATCTACGTGGAAGGAAATTATGAAAGATGGATTTAAAAACATTTATCAATACATTAATCAAAAAAGTCAGTCTCAAATGGATATCACTCTAAGTAACACTATTTTAGGTTTAAGCAATTATGTACAGGAGTTTAAACCAGACATGATAGTAATTCACGGTGATAGACTAGAGGCTTTGGCTGGTGCAATTGTAGGAGGTATTAATAATATTAAAGTTACGCATATCGAAGGGGGAGAAGTCTCTGGAACAATTGACGAATCAATTAGACATGCAATAACAAAGTTCTCACATATTCATTTAGTTAGTAATGAAGAAGCAAAAAGAAGAGTATTACAACTAGGAGAAAAAGAAAGTTCCATACAAATTATAGGTTCCCCTGATATAGATATAATGCTGTCGGATGAATTGCCTGTTATAGATGAGGTCAAGGATAGATATGATATCAATTTTGATACATATGCTATATTAATGTATCATCCAGTAACAACAGAATTAAATGAAGTAGCTAATAGGGTAAAGATTTTAGTAGATTCACTGATTAAATCACAAAAGAATTATATAGTTATATATCCTAATAATGATGAAGGAAATTCAATCATACTGGATGAGTACAATAGATTAAGCAACAATGAGAAATTTAAAGTAATTCCGTCCATGCGTTTCGAGTATTTCCTAACTTTACTTAGAAATTCCCAATTTATAATTGGAAATTCTAGTACTGGAATTAGAGAATCTTATATTTATGGAGTTTCTTCAATAAATATCGGAAATAGACAAGAAGGAAGATACGACCCAACTAAACAAGGTAACATTATTAGTATAGAGGAAAACGAAGGAGCTGTTCTAGAGTCAATTAGTTCAATAAATCCTGAAATAAGCAGTCTTGAATTCGGCGACGGGACTAGTGATAAAAAATTTATAAAGTTACTTGAAGATGAGACCCTCTGGAGTATACCAATTCAGAAAAAATTTATTGATAAAATACACTAAGTAGGTGTAGCTATGTATAACAGAAAAACTTTTTTAGCAATAATTCCAGCAAGAGGTGGAAGCAAAGGAATCCCAAAGAAAAATTTGGTGCCAATAAATAATAAACCCTTAATACAATATACAATTGACGAAGCCCTATCATCAAAATATTTAGATGACATAATTGTGTCTACAGACGATCAAGAAATTGCTGAAGTTTCAAAACGATTGGGAGCGGATGTTCCTTATTTGAGACCTCCTAAACTAGCGGATGATCACTCAAAGACAATTGATACCATTTTACACGTTATTGAAGAGCAAGGAAAACTTGGTTATAAGAACGATTATGTAATGGTTTTACAACCAACCCAACCATTACGAAAAAGTTGGCATATTGATGAGGCTATTGAGAAAACTGTAAACTCTCAACTAATCAGCCTAGTTAGTATTTCAAAAGTCAGAGAGCACCCAATTCTTATGAGAACTCTTAATGATAATGACACATTAGAAAACTTATTGGATATAAACAGTACTGTTAGACGACAGGAGTATCCGAATTTCTATAAAGTTAACGGAGGTATCTACATAAATAAGATAGCTTGTCTGAGTCAGCATACTAGTTTAAATGACAATGAAACAGCGTATATTATGGATGATAAATATGATTTGGATATTGATGAGCCATATGATGTTGAATTATTTAAGTGGCGGCATAATAACTACAAAAATAATGGGTAGTAATTTAAATATTACTCCCCATTTTTTAATTAAAGCTATTTAGAAATTATTATATTTGTAATCCATAGGGTATTAATTGCTACAATTGAGTTAATGGAAGTTTTGCCTAGACAGTAAATGCCTTTCCTCAGTCCCAGGCAGTCATAATGTTCTGATTACTCCATCACTACTATCGAGTGGATATTGGAAAGGCTCTCAAAAGAATAAAAGCGACCAATATTCGTCACTTCATCATAAACATGAATACCACAATTTAAATGAATCATTCCTTGTTCACTATCCTTTAATCTATCAAAATGACGTTGTTCACTTTGTCCGATATAGTAATAGTTTCCATCAAAGTTTATTCCTCGTGCAAATCCATTAACGTTAACAAGTTTTTTATTACTCGTTTTATAAACATCTCCCCGCATACTGTCTAATATAACTATATCCCCTTTGATAAAACAAATAGAATGAGGCATCCATAAATCCTTTATAGGATAACTAACGGTTTCCTTCATTTCTATATTCATAATAGCCACGCCACCATCATAACATCCTTGTCTCCATAAGCCGCTAAACGAAAACATTGATATGAATAAATTACCTTCATAATAATATAAGTCATTAATATGATGACAATCAGTCTGCCCATCAATACTGAATTGTGATATATTTATTTCATCAAGGTGTACCCCACTTTTTGCGCAAATTACTGATATTGAATCACGGCCAGTATTTGCAACATACAGGATATCTTTATCTGCGTTGTACGCAATGCCATGCGTAATCGAACCCGGAAGAGTAGTAATTGTGGAAATGTGGTTCAACTTTTTATCAAATACCAAAATTCCTTGCATTGCGTCAGCTATATAGTAGTATTTTTTAGATTCAGTTATTTGTCTTAACCTTCCACTAAAATGTTTAGTTAAATCGCCCGTTTTAATATTAAAAGTGTACAATCCGCCACCGCGCTTAAAACTGTCTATGTCTTCTCCATCAGAACATGTGAAGATCAATGTCTGATCAATATTTTTGATGTCCTGCTCAACTTTCTGGTTAAACAATATTGGGGAACAAAAATAGTCAATTCCAGGTTGAAAACCCATTTCAGTTAACTGTGAAGCTACACTATTAATTGCAGTAGTAGTTATTAAAATAATAAAATCACTTTTTTCATTATGAATCTCTTTGGGTGCAGTAATATTGATTTGGTCAAACAATTTTGTGTTTTGCATATTTTGACTATTGTCAAGAATACAAAGTGGGGATCGATTAATTTTTTGTATTGTCTTTTCCACTAATTCTACACCAGCTCCAAAAAACACGACCTTCTTTTTTTCAATCAAACCTTTTAATTGTTCCCAATCTAACCAAACACTCATGGTATACTTCGCCCTTTCCTAGTTCTGCTTGACTGAAATGTTTCTTAAGAACTTATTCTAACTATAGATATTTAGTCAATAAAACTTTGTATACTGTTATTAATTATTTGTTTTAATTCAGCATTAGCTTGCTTACATTGATTTATAAAACTAGTAAAAGCATAATAAATTTCAGTTCCCTTTGTTAATGAATCCTTCAGACTTTTTAATCGGCTCATCTCATTTTTAAGATATTCTACATGTGCTCGAATGT
Organism: Virgibacillus sp. L01; assembly: GCF_052246775.1. NCBI lineage: Bacteria > Bacillati > Bacillota > Bacilli > Caryophanales > Bacillaceae > Virgibacillus > Virgibacillus sp. L01. The sequence continues at coordinate 191,798 of NZ_JBQQCP010000001.1, forward strand.
AAAATGATAAAAAATTTGAATAATATATATTTTGATTTAACTGTACATATAACTTATCAAGTTGTCTAAATAAGCTTTCCAGCATTGACTTGTTTTTCAATTTTGTATATTTTAGAATGGATTTTAATAAGTCTTCAAAACGAGAAATTAAGTCATCAAACTTAATAATACTCTGGTTTAAATCTTCTTGTTGATCAGTTAATTTGCCTATGTCATAGGAATTACTTTTATTCCACCATTCATCTTTTTGAATTGGCAGAATTAGCGTTGTTTCAAGAATGTCCTCAATTCGTTTGAAAGTAACTCCTTTTATAGCTGCTCCACCTTTTGTAGTATTAATTAATGTTGTATCTTTATAAAGCGCAGCATATTGTTCTATATTTTCTCGCATATTATTGAAGCTTAAATTTGTTTTAATTTCATTTCCATATACATCTTTTGTTTTTATAGCATTTTCTAGTTGTTTTTTATCAACAGTTGTTCGCCTATGTTCATATTCAATACCCTTAGAATACAGTTGATTGTTTAAATATCCTAAGTTCTGCCCAGCAAAAATTATTGGATCAGCACCAAGTTTATTTAAAACTTGAAAAGTCATAACGGCAATTGATGGGGAATCAGATATAAGGTCTTGCTTTAAATCGAGTTGTTTACCTAAAAAATATGTTGATGTCTTATCCTGTGTTGTTACGAAGTGCACCTTAGGACCTTGATATTTTGTTAAAGTCTCATACCCAACACTTGAACCAAATAACATTGGCACATTATCCATTTTATTGTCATACATTTTTTTAAATATTTTATAATTTGTTTCTTTTGGGTCATATGTACAAACAACATCAGGCAGTACATCATATTCAATCAAACTGTTAATAGCCGAACCTACAGCAAATAAATATGCTAAATTATTTTCCTTGATATATCTTATGTATTCAATATCCTCTGCCAGTGAAGGTCCGGCTGAGACAATCATTGCTGGTTTCCCATCAAATTGAGATTGGTCAATATCTCTTAACATGTTTGGTGTATTTAAAACCTCACTAAAATTAATTAAACTATTCTTTACCCATAATTTTTGAAACTTTGTATCAGTTCGTAAGTTCGTATGACGATTTCGAACTACTTTCTTAACCTTTTGATTAAATTGTTCAACCTTATCTCTTACTATATTCTCATAACTAGGCAAAAAAATTATCTGGGTATTTCTGTTACCTGAACTGAAATCCTGTAAAAAATCATCTGATTCACTTTCAGGTAAATCAATATAAAAATGTTTTGTTTCTTTTGTAATGATACGATTTAATAGTCTTTTTTCGCTCATTGCTAAAAAAATCTCAGGAACAGGCTCATAAACAGAATACGTATTATTTGGATATAACTCTTTAAATTTTTCTATATGATACCCCATACCTATCCCATAAAAAAAGACATGCGTGTTACTATTAATCTTATCTTGATGGGAAGTAATAATGCGTTCAGCTTCACGCATTGGGTCATACATACTATGTACCATGAGTTGTTTATCGCCTACTTGATAACGGATTGTTTCGGAACCTGATTTAGATTGCAATATTTCTAAAGCATTTAATTCGATATCATCCTCACGCTCTAAAAAATAGTTACGAATTGCAGGATATTTCTCCCTGAGAAATAATGTATTATCAATTAACATTTTTCATAAACTCCTCATCACTAAGTGATATAGCCAAATCCCTCTGTAGCTCCTCGTATGCAGGTGTTAGCTCATAGGATAAAATATCTGAAATCAATACAGTGTCCTGTACTTCAACACCTTCGAACAATTTAGAGAAACTTTCTTCACATTCTTTTACATCTTTTTGGATAGAAGTCCAATTCGATGGTTTTTGAGATGTATTTTTTGTAAATGATGTAAATTGCAAAATCCACTGCATTCCTTCCGCTAATTGGTTAATACCTTCCCACGTTTTACCAGTGAATTTTTCATAACTTTCATCTACTAATACCTTTAAAGCTGGAATCGCTCCTTCTAAATAGATATTAATAGAAGTCATTGTTTCCCAAATCATTTCTTTAGTTCTCCTAGTCACTATCTCTACCTTGATTATTTCACCAATACGCTCTTTTAAATAATCCTCGTGGTTTTCATAAACCTCAACATCATCCACAATCAGGTGACTAAAGACAATATCATTGTCTACAATAAAATCGTTAATCTTTTCAAATATAGTAGTTATAGAAGCGACGTTATTATGTAAATCGAATTGTTCACTCTTGTATAGTAATTTCATTGTACCCTCCATGAATTTTATAAATTATATATCGTTTCTTTTATTATCGGCATGGTTCGACAAATTATCAAGAGGGAAATCTATCTATAATATTAACCCTTTAAATTTTTGAGAATCTTTATTTCCAATCCTATCCCTAAAATAGTATTTAGTTTAACTTAATATCTTTAAAATAAATCTTCAAAGGAACAAAAAAGAGACTCTGACAGTTCAGAGCCCCTTTAGATTAATATTTATTAACGAAGAAGTTGTAAAACTCCTTGTGGTTGCTGATTTGCTTGAGCTAACATTGATTGTGCCGCTTGTGAAAGGATATTATTCTTCGTAAAGTTCATCATCTCTTTCGCCATATCAACGTCACGGATACGTGATTCTGCAGCAGTTAAGTTTTCCGCAGACGCTCCAAGGTTATTAATAGTGTGATCTAAACGGTTTTGTATTGCACCGAGTTTGGAACGTTCAGCTGATACATTTTCAATAGCTGAGTCAAGAGTAGTTATAGCCGAATTAGCCTTATCCTGTGTACTAATATTAATTCCGCCTTCTCCAGCAGCTGTAGTTTCAATACTAATTGTTCCAGCATCTGTTGCAACTCCAGCAGTATCATCAGTATCACTTATTCCTACACTAATTGTTGCATTAGTAGTATCAATTAACGATCCTGAATTTGTTACATTGATTGTAGCACTAGTACCAGAATTCGAAAGTGTGCCTGAACCAATTTTAGTACCTTCAGAATTATTCAGGGTAACAACACCCGAACTTGATACTTCTGCAGTGTATTCGCCAGTTTTCAGATTACCAAGATCAGAATTTCCACTAGTTTTTAAATTAGTAGTACCACCATCTGCAGAAGTGATTGCAGTATTGTTTGTAGCGTTTAGTTCGCTAGCGCTCATATCTCCAATTGAAACTTGAACATTCTGGTCTGCATTTGCTCCAACCTGAAACTTACCTTCGAAATTACCATCTAAAAGTGATTTTGTATTGAACTCAGTGTCTTCAGAAATGTCTGTCAATGCGCTTGCTAACTGATTTACTTCCTTTTGCATTTCAGCACGATCACTATCAGTATTTGTATCGTTGGCGCTTTGTACAGCCAATTCGCGCATACGTTGAAGGATTGAGTGTGATTCATTCATTGCACCTTCAGCAGTTTGGATTAGAGAAATCAATTTGTTATCGCAGCGATTGTTTATTCGCTGCTTCTTTATGTTTCCATAAAGTTCAGATCATATCTTCATCCCTTGAGGATGCCCCGCGCTCGTGGGTGGGTTATCGGTATGGATCCTCACCACCTGATCGTTACACCTTCCTAACTACTTTCACCAATTCATTAGGCTTGGCTCGGTATTGCCCACCATCCACACTGCAAGTTTGGTTTGGGGTTCCACCGAGTTCACGGAGTTTTCATCTAAGTATTACTACTTAGAGCGGCATTTCTAGTCTACCGTCTTGAGCATTATTTTGAGCTTGCTCTAAACCACGAATTTGTCCACGCATTTTTTCAGAGATTGCTAGACCTGCAGCATCATCTCCAGCTTTGTTGATACGAAGACCTGAAGAAAGTTTTTCTAGAGATCCCTGTGTAGCCTCGTTGTTGTTTGATAATTGGCGGTGCGTATTTAACGCCGCAATATTGTGATTAATAATCATATTTTCTTACCTCCATGTAAGTGTATTTTTTTGCGAGTCACATCCTTATGTCTCGCATGTCCTTCTGATGTTATGGCCATAACATTCATTCATCATGATGATGTATTACTTATATCGGCAAGGTTCGATAATGTTTAAATCTTTTTTTAAAATTTATTTTCATAATTGTACCCTATTTGATACAGGGGGGTGAAACACGTAAAAGGAAATTCCTCATAATGTTAGTTGACTTAAACAACTTAAAAATATTGTTGACTTATCACCTTATAAGACAGTCAAGCCTTTTTGACATCGTTGAATATATGGGATGAGGTCTATCCATCGTTGTTTGAAGCCTTTTTTAGCTAACTTTCGACAGAGCCCGAAATCCAACAAAAATCTTTATATATTTGGTATTTAGTAGATATAAAATGTAGGCAAAAGCAGTATATTAGAACTATACGTTTAATCGATAATAGTAATCTTATACCCAAGGAACTACGTATTTTTTCAATGGCCGCTAGCTACCGTTCGAAACACCCTTAAAGGAGCTCCTATTTTACTTCCGGTTCGCCTTTATTCAAATAGTGAAAATACATCGTCATAGGACTGCGCTTTGACAACAGCTAATGGGGTATTGAACAACTTTTTAATGAAGAGACATAATTAATGACTAAACTTAAAAGGTGTTAAGGCAAGTCTGGTTTTTGGTCTAAATGGCCATAGGACATCGGAATACAGACAATAATTAGATAGTTAGTTATCAAGTACCCAAAGATTATAAGAAAAAGGTGAACACAGTGAATAAACACAACATCGACAAGATCCCTATTTATGTATAGTTATGCAGTACATTTATTTTAGCATTATCCCTTTATTTCGAATTGTTTACTTCTGTTGTATCGTCCGGATTCTTCTGGATTCTAAATCTTATTTCAGTTTCTTTATTCTCCTATCATATAGGATTAACTGGTGGTATCACCGCTCTACTACTAATATTAGCAGTTCATATTGGATTTGACTTCCAAACATTTTCCTCACTATCTAGTATCCAGCTTATAAAGTCTCTTATCATCAATTCTGTAGGATTTATTACTTCAATATCCATTGGTTACTTGGCCGGAAAGCTTAAGTATAATGAAAAAGAGATCCGAGATTTGTTTAGCAATAATGATGTTATTTTTTGGACTAGATATCTAAAAACAGGGACAGCAACTGTCTCGGAAGGGAATGCGAAGATTTATGGTTTGACAAGGAAGGATTTTGAAAAGAATCCTGATCTATGGATGGACTTTATTCACCCTGATGATTCGGCGGTATTGTTAGATGCAATTCAAAACAAAAGTCCGGTAAAAAAACGAAAGTAGTCTACCGTATAATTCAATCCGATGGAGAAATTCGCTGGCTTGAGAATCGCGGCACTCCATTCCTCGACAAAAAAGGAAAAGTCACAAAGGTAAATGGCGTTATCTTCGATATAACAAACCAGAAGCAAGCTGGAGAAAAATTGAATAAGATAGCTTATGAAGATGAATTGACTGGTCTTCATAGTCGGAATTGCTTCAAAAATTATTTGCTAGAATCTGTAAAGATAAATACATCGGTCGCTGTCATGTTTGTTGATTTTGACAACTTTAAGCGAGTTAATGACACATTCGGTCATCGTGCGGGAGATTTTTTATTACAACAAATTGCCGATAGATTAAGAAATTGTGTAAGAAATGAAGACGTCGTTTCTAGACAGGGAGGAGAGGAATTTCTCGTACTATTGGAAAATACCGAAATAAACGAAGTAAAAGGGATTGGGAAAGAATTATTCGTGAGATGAAACATCCATATACAGTAGAAGGAACTGAAATTTTTTCCACATTAAGCATCGGAATAAGTTCATTTCCTCAAATTTGAAATAGCCTAGAAAGCCTAATTGAAATGGCTGATTTTGCAATGTACTTAGCTATAAAACGCGATAAGAATAATTATCAATTTTACGATAATGAACTCCAGCAGAAAATGAAAAGAAGATTAATGCTGGAAACTCGATTACATAGGGCAATTGAACTTGAGGAACTACAAGTTTATTATCAGCCACAAATGATTTGGAAACCGGGCGCTTAGCCGGGGCAGAAGCCCTCTTACGCTGGGAATGTGATTTAGGAGTAATCGGACCAGATGAGTTTATACCAATTGCAGAAGATACTGGATTAATAATTTGAATAGGCGATTGGGTATTAGAAGAAGCGCGTCGGTAAATAAAAAGTTTTAGAGAAAATGGCCTGTCATCCTTTCCGGTTTCAGTCAATATATCAACGAAGCAACTAATGAATCCGGACTTTATTGGCAGTTTAAAAAGCATTCTTTTAAAGAAAAATATTGCTCCGGGATCACTAACACTAGAAATTACTGAGTCTGCCTTTTTGTTTTATGACTATGCCAAGGATACCATCTCTGAGCTGCATGAACTCGGAGTGGGTATTTCCTAAGACGACTTCGGTGTCGGTTATTCGTCTCTTAACATGATTAAGAATATCGAAATAGAAGAATTAAAGGTTGATAAGTCCTTCCTAAATGATTCATTAGTAAATAACAGAGTTAGCTCATTACTCGAATCTATTATATTACTCGGGAAAAAATAGGGTCGAAAGTAGTAATAGAAGGTGTAGAAACACCAAAGGAAATGGAATTATTGATGAGACAGGACGTGTATAGACAAGGGTACTTTTATAGTCATCCAATACCTGCTAAGGAATTTGAAAAATGGTACTATGCTTTTTATACGAAAGAGAAAGTAACGAAAGAGACGAAGGTTTTACGGTTATCTTACATAGTTAGATTGAGGTAACCCGAATAGCGGTGCTATTCACCACCCGAATTTTAAAAAAGGCCAGCGCACAAACGCCGGTCTTCATTAATAGGTTTATATTTATTTATGATATAAATCTACAACCACTAGAGCATAAAAAGTTTTATCGTTTATATAATCAAGTAGTGTACCTAGTATCCAAAGCAGTTTAAAGCTAGTTTGAAATTATCTTAATTTAAGTAGGTTAAATATGTAGCTTTACTAGTACAGTTGCTTCTGAGAATAATTCTCATTCTCAAACAGATGATTATACCGAAAAACCCTCTGTCCTCAGACAAATATGGACCAGCTACTATATACAATTACTCTCGGTATTCAACGGTAAATTAACTTTTGGTACTGATTGTAAAAGATATTAGAAGATCTAGCTTATTCTTATTAAAGTTTTTGAACCCATTATACTTGGAGCACGGCTTTAATGGCGAAAGACTTGTTTGTACTTGTGCAGTAAGAAAGTACTTATACTATTTTACTATGCTTTTTATTCAAGAACTCTATCGTGAACCGCCTATTTTATTATTCACTGGTCAATATTGTTTATATTTTCCTGAAGAAAAATGAACTAACAGATTCAAGCCCATATTGTTCAGGGTTGCTTATACGTTCAGTAGAACCTATAAATAAAATTCCACCTATTTTTAATGATTGGCTAAACTTTTGAATAATTCCTGCCTGTGCCTCTTCCGTTAAGTATATAAGCACATTACGACAGACAATTATATCATAACCACTTTGATAACGATCAGCTATCAAATCATGTTTTTTAAAGGAAACCATATTTTTAATATTAGTCGCAATTTGATAATTATTTTTACTTTTAATAAAGTTTTTTATTTCATCCCTTGCCAAACCTTTTAAGGATTTTTCCGAATATAAACCAACCTTAGCCTGACTTAATATTGTTTGGTCTAAGTCAGTAGCTAAAATAGAGACCTTGCACTCCTCTAAGTACTTCGATAAAAGGATACCTAAAGAATAGGGTTCTTCCCCTGTTGAACAGGCTGCACTCCATACTTTTATCTTGCTTTGTCCCTTAATTATATCGGGTATAAGCTTATTCTCTAGCGTGTCCCACTCTTTCCGATTCCGAAAAAATTCAGTAACATTAATCGTCAAATGATTTAAGAAAATATCCATCAATTTCTTATCCTTTTCTATTCCATGATAGAAACTCTGCAGGTTAGAATAGCCATATTTATCACTTAATGATGTTAGGCGACGTTTCATCTGTCTTTCTTTATATAAAAAAATGTCGATTCCCGTCTTATTTTTAACTTTTTCTATAAAATATTGATAATCTTTTTCCATGCTATGTCCATTTTCCTTTCATAATGACTGATCATTAAGACTACCATTTAGTTTATATATAATCTGAAATTTGTTGAGGTTTACCCAGAAAAAAACCCTGCCCTAAAGGAACACCTAATTCAATGGCTTTATTCAGATCTTCTTCATTTTCAACCCCCCCCAAAACCAAAGTTATATCTTCACCTAAAAGGTGCAACATCATTTCGACGGAACTTTGTTTTTCAGCAGTTATGTTCAAACTTTTAGCAAAATGTTGATCTAATTTAACTAAATTTGGAGCAATATCTGCAATTACTTTTAGAGTTAATGTACCACTAATAATATTATCAAGGGCAATTAAGAAACCTTGGTTTTTCAGATCTGCCACGATTTCTTTAATTGAGGATAAGTCTATACTTTCTCTTGGTTCATTTATTACAAAGACAATAGATTTAGGGTCTATTTTTGAAAGTGCAATTATCCATTGCAAACTGTAATAAAAAGCTTGGTCCACCAGAGTTGAAGGGAATACTTTAATAAACAAGTATGAACCGTCAGATTTTCTGAACTCTCTTCTATAGGTTTTAAAAGCTTTTAATATAGATAACATGTCTAAATCGAATAATTGATTCTGTTTTTCTACATATCTGAATAGTAATTCTGGACTTTGAAATTCTGGTGAACGAATCAAAGCCTCATAGCCAAAAGTTTTATTCTCCGATAAATCCATAACAGGTTGAATAACATGATGAAAATCAGTTTCTTTAATTAACAAATCTAATTTACTATTTTCCATTTTTATCCACTACACACCCCTCTATCGAATACGTTATCTTAGGTAAAATTATAGAAAAATATGATAGCTTCCTATGGTAAACTATCATATTTACTCCTTATAATTTTTAAAAACTAGTATCTAGAGCTTGAATTCACGAACTAATCCATTTAATTCTTCAGCTGTCTTCGCAAGGCTGTCTGAACTAGCTGCAACTTCTTCCATTGAACTGCTTGTTTGTTGAGACGAAGCTGAAGTCTGCTCTATTCCAGCAGCTGATTCTTCAGATACTGCTGCAATTTCTTGAACAGAACCATTCATCTGTTCACTGCTTGCTGCAATTTCAGATAGGTTTTCAGATACTGTTTTAATACTACTAACCACTTCTGTTACAGCATCACTAATCCCATTGAACTTTTCACCTGTTAATTTTATTTGGTTAGTACCTTTCTCTACCTCTTGATATCCTTCTTGTAATGATCCAGTTACTGCACTTGATTCATTTTGGATGTTAGACACAATATCAGTTATATCCGTTACAGAGACAGCTACTTGTTCCGCAAGCTTTCTTACCTCATCTGCCACTACAGCAAACCCTTTCCCATGTTCACCGGCTCTCGCAGCTTCGATAGCTGCATTTAACGCGAGGAGGTTAGTTTGATCCGCGATATCTTTAATAACAGAAACGAGTTTTGAAATTTCTTGTGACTGGGTATCTAGTCCTTGTACCTTTTTAACAGCATCCTGAACAATCTGGTCAATTGTTGCCATCTGTTCATTTGAAGAATTCATTAACCGGCTTCCTTCATCAGTCATTCCTAAAACTTCACTTGAAGAGTTTTGGATACTTTCACCATTTGAATTTGCCTCTTGAACTCTGGCCGCAAATGTACCCATAACAGAAGATAACTCGCTCGAAGTATTTGCTTGTGTTTCTGAACCTGAAGCCAATTCCTGCATTGTCGTAGCAACTTGCTCAGATCCTTCCTTCACTTCATTTGCAGATTGAGTTAATTCTTCACTTTGGGCGCTTACTGTTTCGGATACCTTATTTATTTGATTTAACAAGTCACGCATACTATTATTCATGTCGTTTGTAGCAGTAGCCAGTTGTCCTACTTCATCCCTTGATTTAGTTTCAAGTGGTTCCTGGGTCAAATCACCATTAGCAATTAATTTCATTCTTTCCATTACAATTTTGATTGGCTTCGTTATTTTACGAGTAATTGTAAGCGAAACAACCACTGCCAAAATAAATATAACCCCTAATGTAATAGCAATCGGGACGAGAATAGCTTGTGCCTTATTCTCAAATTCAGCCTGATTAATTGTACCACCTATTACCCATCCTGTAGTCGGGTTTTTAGTAAAACCCATTATTTTGTCTTCACCCTCGGTCTGATAATTTACAATACCTTGTTCTCCTGAATCTACAATTTTTTGGTAATAGTCTTTTTCAGATATGTCTTGCCCAATATAGCTTTCGCTTGGGTGAGCTAAATAGCTACCTGATTGATCCAGTAGAATAGAGTAACCTGATTCACCAATTTCAACCTTATTAATCATTGCAAGTAATGTATTAACGGATACATCTACACTTACAACACCCATTAATTCATTATTATTGAAATATGCCTGTGCCGCACTAACCACTGTTTCCCCAGAAGCTTCATCTAAGTATGGTTTCGTCCATATTGTGGATCCATCTGCCTCTACAGCTTTCTTATACCATGACCGTTCTTTCGGATTGAAATCTTCACCTAGGTCAGCATCAGGATAAATAATTACTTCGCCAGACTCCTCTATGCCGGTATAAATATTTTTTATCGATTCATTTGAATCACCGGTTTCTTTGAAATATTGAAATAAAGCATCTGTTTCTTCCACCTGATAATCTTCTAACAATTCATTTGACGTTACGCGGGTTAAGGTATTATCAATATTGTCAAAGAATAATTCAAATGTGTTGTTCATACCATCCATTTGACTTTGCACATTATTTGTCAACTCATTTGTAGTTATTTTCACACTTGAATTATAGCTAACAAATGCAACAATCCCACCAGCCAAAATAATAAGTATTAAAAATGGAATCATTATCTGGTTTTGTATACCTTTATTAAAAAACCAGCCTTTTCTATAGCCTTTATTTTTTTTCTTGGTTGTCATTAATATCCCCTCATATCTTTTAGAATTTATGTATATTTACCTCAACTATACACATCACTTCACAAAACTTTCTCTAGGTGCCCCATCCTTCTCGTATCGAAAAAAAACAGTAACCTTAATTGTCGAGTGATTTAATATCTCCATCAGCTTCTTATCCTTTTATTCTAAATGACTGTCATAAACTCAACCTTTATAAAGCGGTTATTTATGGATTTACCAAAGCCTATTATTAATAATCTGATATAGACTATATTTGTTTAGGTTTACCTAAATAAAATCCTTATCCTAACGGAACTCCTAGCTCAATAGCTTTGTTTAAATGTTTAATTTCAGGCCCTTAATATAGACAATATATCTAGATCGAGTACTTGACTTTACTCTTCTACAAATCTTAATAGTAATCTGGGCTTTAATATCTGGTGAGCGAATCAAATCCTTGTAGTCAAAAGTTTTATTTTTAAATAAATCCATAATAAGTTGAATAACATGATCACTATCAGTTTCTTTAATTAACAAATCCAGTTATTACTCTCCATATTGGTAATCTAAGGTAAAATTATAGGAAAATATGATAGTTTCATATAGCAAACTATTATATTTTTTTCTTCTAATTATTAAAACTAGTATCTAAAGCTTAAATTTACGAACTAATCCATTTAATTTCTCGGCTAACCTTGCTAAATCATCCGAACTCCCTGCCACTTCTTCCATAGAACTACTAGTCTGTTGAGATGAAGCAGAAGTTTGTTCTATACCAGCAGATGATTCCTCGGATACTGCCGCAATTTCTTGAATCGAACCATTCATTTGTTGACTGTTTGCTGCAATTTCAGATAAGTTATCCGTTACAGTTTTAATACTGCTTACCACTTCCGTAATACCATTACTTATCCCACTAAATTTCTCTCCAGTAGATCTAATTTGTGCTGTTCCTTGTTCTACCTCTTTATATCCACCTTGCAACGAATCTGTAACAACACTTGATTCATTCTGGATATTTGTAACAATATCTGTTATATCTGTTACAGATATAGATACTTGTTCTGCAAGTTTCCTCACTTCATCAGCAACTACTGCAAAACCTTTTCCATGTTCTCCTGCTCTGGCAGCCTCAATTGCAGCATTTAACGCCAAAAGATTTGTTTGATCAGCAATATCTTTAATAACAGAAACTAACTTGGAAATTTCCTGTGACTGTGTATCTAACCCTTGAACCTTTTGTACTGCATCCTGTACTATTGAATCTATTTTTGCCATTTGCTCGTTGGAAGAGTTCATTAATTCACTTCCTTCGTCCGTCATTTCCAACACTTCATTTGAAGATTTCTGAATATGTTCGCCATTTTCATTTGCTTCTTGAACCTTATTAGCAAAATTCCCCATAACAGAAGATAATTCGCTTGAAGTGTTTGCTTGCGTCTCTGAACCGGATGCTAATTCTTGCATTGTTGTAGCAATTTGCTCAGCGCCAGACTTTACTTCACTTGCTGATTGTGTTAATTCTTCACTTTGACTACTTACTGTTTCAGACACTTCATTTATTTGGTTTAATAATTCGCGCATATTTGTATTCATTTCATTCGTTGCAACAATAAGCTGTCCAATTTCATCAATAGATCTTGTTTCTAATGGTTCTTGACTTAAATCACCGTTTGTTATAACTTTCATTCTCTCCATAACTGTCGAAATTGGATTCGTAATGCTTCGGGAAGTCAAAATAGCAATTAAAATACCTAACACCATGACAAGAATCGTTATTGCAATTCCTATGAACAATGAAGTTTCTCCGTTCGATATAACTTCTTGGCCCATTTCATCTATTATAGCTTCTCTTTTACTAGCCATATTTTGAAAACCAACAGCTAGTTCATCAGCAAGTGGTTGAACTTCTTCCTCCATAATTTGCATTGCGACTTCTTCATTGCCACTATCATATTCTGCAAATACTTTGTCTGTAAGAGTTCCCCATTCAAATTTTTTATCCACAAGCTCCTGAGCTTGTTCAGAATTGCTTAATTCAAGCACCTTTTCTTCAAGCGCTATACTCTCCTCTAGTCCTTCTTTAAATTCATTTTTGTACTTAACGTCGTCATACAAGAGATACCCACGTAATAAACTTGTTCTTTCTACCATATCAACAGCTAATTTTTCATCAGTAATTAATAAGGCTAATTGATGATCCGTAATTTCTTTCATTTCTTTATTTGCTTTAGTTGTGGTGTACATATTATAAACACCTAATAGGAGAACTAATACAATAATAATTGAAAACCCAAGAAGTATTTTTGTCCTTAACCTTTTAAAATTTAATCCTTTTTTCAATTTCTACACCTCATTTTTATAATTTATAGTATTTTATCTACAGCTTCCTTAATTCTTTCGGGGGTGAAAGGTTTTACGATAAAATCATTAGCTCCCGCTTGAATAGATTCTACAACCATACCTTGTTGCCCCATAGCTGAGCACATAATTACCTTAACCTCCAGATTATTTTTCCTTATTTCTTTAACGGCTTCAACCCCGTTCATTTCGGGCATTGTAATGTCCATTGTAATAAGGTCAGGAGCTAACTCATTAAATTTTTCAATCGCATCCAATCCGTTCTCGGCTTCACCTACTACCTCATGGCCTAACTTTGTAAGGTTATCCTTTAATTGCATTCGCATAAAAGCTGCGTCATCCGTTATCAATACTTTTGCCATTGTTGTTCTCCTCCTATGTGTTAATCCTCCGCTATTTCTTTGACCTCATTTATTTCATCAAAGTTAAAAACATGTTCTAAGTCTAGCAAGACTAAAAGGCGATTCTCTAATTTAGCCACTCCCTTTAAAAAGGATTCTTTAACACCATTTACAATTTGGGAAGCCTGTTCAATAACGTTTGGGTCAATATCAACAACATCCGATGCGGCATCGACAATTAACCCGACCTGAACATTATTCATAGATGCAATTAACACCCGCGTTTCACCCGTACGTCTCGTTTCACCAATTCGTAACCTTTCCTTTAAATCAATAACAGGAGTAATCTCACCTCTTAGATTAATAACTCCCTTTATAAAATCAGAAGTTTGGGGTACCTCTGTTATGTGCTGCAATTTTTCAATCGATAATACTTCTTGAATATCAACACCATATTGCTGTTCATCTAATTGAAATACAATAACTTTTAAGAATTCATCCATTTATTTTACCTCCTTGTTTACTTAATCAACGCGTTCGGATCAATAATCAGCGAAACCTTTCCATCACCCAAAATGGTTGCCCCTGAAATGGCATAAACATTCTGTAAATAATTGCCTAGTGATTTTAGAACCACTTCCTTTTGTCCAATGAAGGAATCGACCATTAAACCTGTCATTTTTTCACCCTTTTTTACGATTACAATCGAATAATACTTGTCATCCAATTCTTGTTTGTCTTGAACATCAAATACCTCTTGTAAGGAAATGAGTGGAATAATTTTCCCTCTAAAATCCATTACTTTTTGCTTATGGGAGTACATGATTTTATCCTCTTGTAATAAAACAGTTTCCATAATTGAAGATAGAGGAATAGCATACGTTTCACTTTGAACATTTACCAATAATGTTGATAGAATTGATAGTGTCAATGGTAACTGAATGGAAAACTTACTGCCTTGCCCAGCTTCAGATTCAATTGTTATGTTTCCACCAAGGGATTCAATCTTCATTCTGACTACATCAAGCCCTACCCCACGTCCTGATATATCCGATACATTGTCTGCAGTACTAAAACCTGAAGAAAGAATAAATTGATAGATATCTTCATCCTTTAAATTGGTAGAGCGTTCAGCTGTAGTCAATTCATTATCGATTGCTTTACTTAACACTTTATCGCGATTAATACCACCACCATCGTCTTCTATTTCAATGAAGACATGATTTCCGCTGTGATAAGCACGTAATGTTAACCTTCCTTCTTCTGGCTTTCCACTTTCCTTGCGCTTATTTGGTGATTCAATTCCATGGTCAACAGAGTTTCTAATCAGATGTACCAGGGGATCTCCAATTTCATCAATAACCGTCCTATCAAGTTCGGTTTCAGCCCCAATGATTTCTAAATCAATCTTTTTGTCTAAATCTTTTGCCAAACCTCTAACCATCCGAGGAAAACGATTAAAAACTTGTTCAACAGGAACCATTCTCATTGTTAATATTAAATTCTGCATATCTTCTGAAACTCTTGCAATATGCTCTACTGTATCTTTCAGCTCTTGATTATCCGTCTCTTTCGAAATATCTTCTAATCGGCCTCGATCGATGACTACCTCTTCAAAAAGGTTCATTAAATAGTCAATTCGTTCACTATTTACACGTATCGTTTTGGATGAAGCTGTTTTCCCACTCGTACTTTTCGATTCATCTTGAGGTTGATCAACATTCTTTTTGTCTTCATCACCACAGTTTACCTTATTATCTTCACCAGTGAAGTTAGAGACATCCACTTCCCGGACCTCAGAGACATTCTGTATACGATTTTTTATCTCCACCGAAGACTCTTCTGATACTAGAATAAGAGAAAATTGCTGTTCAAATTCTTCTGCTTCCAACTCCTCTACGGTAGGGACAGATTTAATAACCTCTCCAACACCCTCCAAAGCTTCGAATACCATGTAGGCACGTGCCGCTTTCAACATACAATCCTCAGATAACGTAACGGTAACGTGATACGTATGGAATCCCTGTTCTTTAGCTTGGGATACAACTGTTGTCTGATATTCATCGAGTTTGATATTTGTATTCGAATTAATAGTTTCTTTATCCTTCAACGAATCTACATGTGTAGTACCATTTTCCATTTGTTCTAATCGAGCTACAAGATCTGTAACATCTTTCTTCCCATTCCCACCTTCACTAATAGAGCCAACCATTTCTTCTAATGATTCAAGTGCAAGAAATGAAATATCAATTACTTCTTCATTTACTTCCAGCTCACTGTTTCTAATTTTATCCAAGACATTTTCCATTTTATGTGTCAACGAAGCAATATCCTTAAATTCCATTGTTGCTGACATACCTTTTAATGTGTGAGCTGAACGAAAAATTTCACTAACAATAGTAAGATCTTCCGGGTTTTTTTCTAAATTTAAGATGTGGTCGTTAATGGCCTGTAAATGTTCACTGCTTTCATCTAGGAACACTTCTATGTATTGATCGGTATCCATATGGATCCTCCTCTCTGTTTCCTCTAATCTACTAACAGGTAAATCTCCATCAACCCTGCCTTTTCAAATTCTACCGATACGTGAAGGGCCTTTTCATAACCTGATAGTTTTGTATTCCCTTGTATAATAGTCGGAGAAGTAATATCCATATTTATGCCCTGACTTACAATATTGGTAGATAACCCACCAGCTATCATATTCCCTAGTTCACCACTAAAGGATGTGAGCATTTCCCCTTCCAGTGCCATTCCGAACATCGTTTCTCCAATTAAAGCAAAAACAGTGGGGGCTCCCGCCAAGATTAGTTTCCCTTTAATATCACCGGTAATACCAATCAGTGCTCCATACTGAATTTCCAAATAGTTTTCTAGTATTTCTGGCTTCGATATTTCATGTTTAATAGGGACAACTGTTTGTATCGCTGTGTACGTCCCATTTAAAACATTCTTTATCGATTTGTTTCTTTCTTGAATTGATATCGACATAAAAAACATCTCCCTTACTTGTTAAAATTAAAAATGACCATTCTAACAACGATAGAATAGCCAAAAAATTAATTGGTAGCCAGGCGATCATCGAGGCGGGTATTTAAACCCTTCCACCACATTAGATCCTAGGCTTTGCGTCCTGTCCTTTCGAATAGTTTGCCTTTATCTTCTTAGAATATAGGTAATTAGTATTAACTCTTGAAATATCTTAATACAGAATAAAATTAAAGTCAATCTTTTTATTGAAAATTGTTAATATTATATTAAATTACTTTTAACTTTTAGGCTTTATTTCGTGATTTGGTAGTATCAGAACTTCCACTCGTCTATTTCTCGCCCGGTTTTCAACACTATTATTTGGTGCTACAGGGCTGTGTTCACCAAATCCTTTGGCACTGAATTTCCTTGGATCTAGGTTGTCATTTTTGAGTATTAACCGCATAAAGTGGACTGCTCGCATGAAGCTTAGATCCCAATTAGATTCAAACTTCCTAGTATGTATAGGTCTATTATCTGTATGTCCGCTGATTATTATTTGGTGAGGTGGGTCTATGTATAGGAACTTAGACACTTCTTTCGCAATTTTCTCCCCCCTTTCTTTAACTTTTGCACTACCTGAATCAAAAGAAATATCATTTACAATAGTAATTAATAGACCTTCTTCTGTAAGTTTAATCCCCAGTAGTTCGGATAGATTGTTCTTCTTGATGTATGTATTAATATCTCGCTGTAACTTCTCAAATTTATTCAATTCGTTAGTCTGTTCACTCTCTTTTTCTTTCTCATTTCCTTAGTTGTTTGATTCTAATGGTTTATCAACTGGACTTTGGTTTTGCTCTAAAATCCCTTTCCCCCCTGTAAATTCCTCTCGAAAAACTTGTGAAATCTGGTCGTATTTTTTCGTATCTATTTTACTCATCGCAAACAGAACAATGAATAAGGCTACCAATAACGTTAATAAATCGGCATATGGGAGCAGCCATGATTCGTCAACATGAGATTTGTTATTCTTTTTCGTTTTCCGCATATTCTCCCCCTGCTCTAACTTTTCCAACTCCTTTTGGGATAGATAGGAACTTAATTTATCCTTTATTACTTGTGGTGAATCTCCTGTAGTAAGGGATAACACACCTTCGATAATTATTTCTTTTGAAAACACTTCATCCTTAGATTTCTCTTTCAATTTGTTAGCAAACGGATGCCACAAAACGTAACCTGTAAATATACCAAGTAATGTCGCTATAAATGCAGCTGAAATGGCATGGCCAAGTGCTTCCATATCATTCATATCTCCAAGAGCTGCAATCAATCCAATTACAGGTGGGGGCATATGTACCTGCTTGTGTAAAGATTGATATGCCTTTTTGATGTCTTTCCTCCATCGCATACACTTTCTCAAACAAAATTTCTTTAATAAAATCAGGAGATTGTCCATCAATCGCTAATTGCAGTCCCGAAGATAAGAAAGAATCGTTTACCTGATCTATTTCACTTTCAAGTATTAACAACCCTTCTTTTCGAGTTTGTTCAGCCCAATTAGTAAATTTTTCAATTGTCATCGCTATGTCATTGTGATTTTCGTCTGTGAAAATTATCTTAAACAGAGCAGGTACTTTTTTAAGCGTGTTCATTGGGAACGCTATACAAACAGAGGCAGCTGTTCCTAATAAAATAATCAATTTAAAAAATATTATTTTACTTTAAAAGACCAAATAAAAAGACAGTCCAATAGATAGAACTGCCATTTAAAGATCATATTATAAAACCTTTGTTGGTAGCTAAGTCGATCATAGTTATGTAACCTTAGACCTTAGCTTTGCGTCCTACCTTTTCAGATAGTTTGCCTTTTTCGTTATTTTTCTATATTGCATTTAAACCAACATTAGTCAATGTTATAAAACAAACCATTTTTTCTTAACTGCCATTAGTGCAGCGTTTGTCCTATCTGATACGTGTAGCTTTCTCAGAACTGAACCGACATGATTCTTCACTGTTTTTTCAGATATATAAAGGCTCTCTGCTATAATGCAGTTTTTGTTACCTTTTACAATTAGCTCCAAAATATCCCACTCACGTTCTGTTAAGATTCCACTTGGTCGTATTGTTTCTCTTCCGGCTATCCTTTTATAATCATCCAAAAGAATATGTGATAAGAACGGATGAATATATTGCCTACCATTTAACATACTTTTAATCGCGAAAATCAATTCGCTTGTATCCATTCCATTATAAAAATATCCATGTAATCCCATTTTGAACAATTCAGCTATAAAATCACTATCTGCATCCGAAGTCCAAATCGCTATTTTTACATTATGGCTGGAGTGAAAATTGATTATTTCAAGCAAATTTATGTCCGTATCCACATCTATAATAAGTAAATCTGGTAGATCGTTCTTTCTGGAGTCATAGGCCAGGAATTTGTGCTCAGGCATTTTATCTTGTAATACGTTTATAATTCCTTCTCGCAGTAAATTTGATTCTTTTATAATTGTTATTCTACTCACTAAACTTAAACCTCTCCAAATTTATTAATACCTTTTTTTCACATAAAAAAAGACTACTCTACGTAGAATAGCCAGGATTTTTTCATAACAAAAAAATCAAAATTCTGGTAACCAGGCGATCATAGTAGTGAAATAGGAGTAATTATACCCATTAAAACTTTAGACCCTAGGTTTTGCGTCTTACCCTTTCGGATAGTTTGCCTTTTCCTTTTAAAATATAGGTATTTTGTAGTAGTGCTAAAAACATACTAATTTATGAAAATATAAAAATCAAGTTAATTTCTACATCATTTTCAAAAAAAATACATTGCTGACTTGTATTTGTCATCAAATCGTCACTCAATATACAAATTTTCCCAATAAAAATAGCGATTATTTGTTTCCAGTAAGTCTACTATATTGCATTCAACGATTCATAATCTATTCTCCATTTCATACAATTAAAACAAGCCAATTGACGTAACAATGAATCTTTTGATAGTTTTAAAAGGCGCATTAAAAAGCGCTTACAAAAACAAAGGAGGAAATCTAATTGAAAGCATTAACATCATTTTTCGACCGAATGGTTCAACGATATTTACCTGATGCATTTCTTTTTGCAATTATTTTAACGTTTATCGTTTTCATTTTAGGGATGGGTGTCACGGGCAGTACAGCCATTGAAATGACGCAATATTGGGGAGAAGGTTTCTGGAACTTACTGGCCTTTGCCATGCAGATGTCGCTTATCGTAATAACTGGCTACATACTTGCAAACACGCCGCTTATCAAACGATTGCTAGCAAAGATCAGTACACTTGCAAATTCACCTGGTCAGGCAATCATACTTGTAACATTTGTTGCTGCTATTGCATGTCTGATTAACTATGGCTTCGGTCTGGTTGTTGGGGCATTACTGGCGATCCACGTGGCAAAACGTGTTCCATCAGTAGACTATCGTCTACTAATGGCGAGTGCATATAGTGGATTCCTGTTATGGCATGGTGGTTTTTCCGGCTCTATTCCATTATTAATTGCAACACCGGATCACTTCCTGCAGGATACAATTGGTACAGTTCCGGTAACTGAAACGCTTTTTAGCGGATTTAATATTTTCATAGTCGTTACATTGCTAATCACACTTCCACTTTTGAACAGGTTCTTAATGAATTCACGCGGCCCGCTAAACAATACAGATGCTTCGACATGGAAATCGGAGGATCCTGAGCCAGAGGAGAAATCTCCAGCTAAGGGAGACATGACACCAGCTGAACGTTTGGAAAACAGTCAGATCATCTCCTTATTAATTGGAGCTATGGGTCTTGCCTTTATCGTTTATCACTTTACGCAAAACGGCTTTGACCTGAACATAAATATTGTAAACTTTATTTTCCTATTCTTAGGAGTTATTTTCCATAAAACGCCACGTCGTTTCCTTACCAGTGTAACAGGGGCGGTTAAAAATGTTGGCGGAATTATCATTCAGTTCCCATTTTATGCCGGTATTATGGGCATGATGGTTGCATCTGGTCTGTCACAGGAAATGTCCATGTGGTTTGTGAGTATTTCAACTGAATATACATTGCCATTATTCACCTTTATCAGTGCTGGGATTGTGAATTTCTTCGTCCCATCAGGTGGCGGTCAGTGGGCTGTGCAAGGGCCAATTATGATTCCGGCAGCCCTGGAAATTGGTGCAGATACAGCAAAAACAGCGATGGCCGTTGCATGGGGTGACGCTTGGACAAATATGATCCAGCCGTTCTGGGCATTGCCGCTCCTCGCAATTGCAGGTTTGAAAGTCCGCGACATCATGGGCTTCTGTGTGATGATACTATTGTATAGCTTCATTCCGATATCTATCGGACTATTATTCTTTTAATTAAAAAGCTGTCATCCCACCAGGATGACAGCTTTTTTACTATCTAAATAGCTTGCATGTATTTCTGCCTTGTTTTTTTGCCTCATACAATGCTATATCAGCATTCTTTAACATAGAAGACGGTGTTATATCCTGCTCTGACATTGCAATTCCCATACTGCTGGTTATCTCAAGTGTCTTATCGTTCGCCTTCCATGGCTTTCTGATAGCTCTTTGAATATTTTCCGCAATGGCAACAGCATTCTCTGCTGATCCAATTCCCGGTAATAGAATAACAAATTCATCCCCGCCCCACCTTGCTACTATATCCACGTCACGAATCGATCTACGCAAACGATTTCCAAACTCCTTAATAATGCTATCTCCAACGTCATGACCCATGTTATCATTAAATTCTTTAAAGTGGTCTATATCCAACATGATTACTGCAAGAAAAGTATTATGAACCTTAAAATCCTCTAGCATTTGGTCTATCCGTAAATTTAACAGACGACGATTTGGCAGTCCGGTTAATGGATCATGATGAGCAAAATCCTCTAGCTTCATTTCATACTCTTTTTGCAAACTTATGTCTCTGGTCAATACCAGCATATGAATAAGATTATTTCCATTATCATAAACTGGGGTGCCGCGTGATTGCGACCAAACAATTTCGTTCTGATGGTTATATTGCCTTATTTCTACTGTGAAAGACTCACCACTATTAACAGACTGGATAAAAACCCCCTCCAGCCGCTTTCGGTCATCATGATGCACATTATGTAAAAAATACTTACCGGTATATTCTTGACTATTATGTCCTAAAATTTTTTTATAAGATGGTGAAGCATATATTATTTTCCCTTTCTCATCCATTAAAGTTATTAAATCATTCGCATGTTCGGCTATAATTTGAAATCTCTTTTGACTCTCTTCTAATAGTTTTTGAGATTTTAATTGCTCCGTTATATCCCTAAAAATGCAATAAACACCAATTACCTGTTCATTTATTATTATCGGTGTAATCTTTATCGACAAGCAAATCCTATCCCCCGCTTTATTATGAATTGTCAGGTGTGAATCTTCAGTTGCTCCACTTATAGCTCCGATGAAAAGTTTTTCCGCTAATTGTTTATCCTCTTCAACCACGAATGAGTCCCAGGTTGAATCAATATATTCTGAAGGTGAATATCCAGAAATCGACTCAACAGCAATATTTCCATTTGTAATATGACCATTTAAATCCAGAGAAATAATCGCATCTGAATTATGATGGAATAAGGAATGATATCTTTCTTTATTTTCATGAAGCCTATCCCATGCTACTTTTCTATCAGACTCGGCTACTTTTTCCTTGGTGATATCTTTAACCACTCCTACAACCTGTTCACATTGCTTCATTTCATTAAATAAAGGAGTTAACACAGTTTTAGAATAATATTTTTCACCTAAATGGTGAGGTATGTATGAATCCTCAAAGGTTACACTCTTTTTGCTTATAGCTGCTTCCTTATATTGCTCATATAAAAAGTCTGAATGGTCGCGCGTGCATACTTCCCGAATTGTTTTACCTAATGCAGCCTGAGTGATTTCCGTTCCTTCCATTGCGGCCCGATTCACAAAATCATATTTAAATTCAGATCCATTTTCTACCTTCATTACAAATACCATGTCACTCAAACCATCCATTAATACCTTGTCAAAAATTACACATTCACCCTCTATTATTTCAATATTTTTAAAAAAACGTACACACCTTATATAACAGACTAAAACTCCACTGGCAAGTACATTAAATTAAGGAAGTTTAAAATCTTTTGTGATAAAATGGTAAGTATATTTACTGAGTAAAACTAGGAGGACAGGTCATTGCATTTTTTTGTAAAACTCGGATTAAACTTAATAAAGATGAGAAACTTGACGTTGTTGCTCTCCACCGTGATCTTTGTAATTCTGTGCACCTTCGTTATGTACTTCCTGGAGCCTGATAACTTTGAGAGTTTGTTAAATACTTTCTATTATGTCATGACAACCTTTTCCACAGTTGGTTATGGTGATTACTCGCCGATTACCGCAGCTGGAAAATTGTTCGCCGTACTTATGTATATGGTAGGAATTGGCCTGTTAGGGGTAGTTATTGGAAAAGTTGTTGATGTATTTTCAATCTTTAGGAAGAAAAGGGAGGAAGGTAAAGTGGAATATACACAGGAAAATCACATCATTATCATCGGATGGGGAAAGAAAACAGAGTCTGCTGTAGATGAAATTTTAAATTCAAACGAAACTGCTGAAGTCGTGATTATTGATACATTGCCAAGATCACCGTTTGATGTATCGCTAGACAGAGTTCACTATATTCAAGGAGATACAACCGAAGAAGAAACATATAACAAAGCCAATATCACAAAGGCAAAGGCTGTCATTATATTTTCGGATGATAAAATCTACGAACCATCCTTGCGTGACGCAAAGACGTTAACTGTTGCGATTGTCGTGGAACGATTAGCACCAACTGCTCATACAACTGTCGAAATCCTGACGGAGAAACACACCGCCAACTTTGCACATGTAAAAGTAGACGAATTTATTTTATCGCAGGAAACCATTTCAAGCTTGGCAGTCCGTTCGGCAATGTATAAGGGCGTGAGTAAAGTATATTCACAGTTAATCAGCAGACAGCATGGCGAGGATCTGTTTAAGATTTCCAAAAAAGACGATTGGTCAACCTATCATGATGCTTTCAAGGATTTACTAAAGCAAGGCGCAACACTCATCGCTGACCGCGAAGACCTGGATATTAATAGACGACTAGATGAAAAAATACCAGATGACGCGGAATTGTATGTGATATGTGATAATGAAACATATGAAAAGATTGTTTAAGCTTTAAGGACCAGGTTTCTAGACCTGGTCCTTTTTATATTCCGTTATAATTTCGTCTTTGCGATTTTGCTATCCAAATCCTCATATCCATAATAATCAATTGTTTCATATAATTCCTCTCTTGTTTGCATATCATCAAGCATGTTTTTCTGGGTACCAGTTTGACTGATTTCCTCAAAAACGCGTTCATATGCTTTTGCTGCAATACGAAGGGAGGTAACTGGATAAATGACAATGCTATAACCAAACTTTTCAAATTCACCTGCGCTATAATATGGGGTTTTCCCAAATTCAGTCATATTTGCTAAAAGTGGTGCATTAACTTCCCTTTTGAATTTTTCAAAGTGTTCTTGCTTTGTTAAGGCCTCCGAAAATATAATATCTGCACCCGCTTCAACATACAGGTTGGCACGTTCAATGGCACTATCTAGCCCTTCAACACTAACTGCATCAGTTCTTGCTACAATTACTAATGAAGGTGCAACTTCCTTTATTGCTTTGATTTTTTGCACCATTTCTTCACTGGGGACCAGTTTTTTTCCATTTAAATGACCACATTTTTTTGGCAAATCCTGATCTTCCATCTGTACAGCTGCGACGTTTACTTCAAGCATTTCCTTTGCCGTTTTTACGACGTTCAATACGCCTCCATAGCCTGTATCTATATCTACTAAAAGTGGCATGTCTGTTGCTCGAACAATTTCTTTTGAGCGCACCGCAATTTCCTCTGAATGCACAATACCTAAATCCGGTAATCCTTTACTAGCTGTATAGGCTGCACCAGATAAATAAAGCGCCTCAAAGCCAACACGTTTTGCAACCAATGCGGCCATTCCATCATGTGTACCAGGGATTTTTAAGATTGATTCACTTTTAACCAGATTCAAAAACGTAGCTGCCAGTTCCTGTTGTGATGACTGCTTTTGAGTTAACCAACTCACGCAAACCACTCCTTCCATTAAATAATTAATTCAGCCATAAAGTTGTGGACTGCTGTTTTCCTCAAAGAAGTTAAGTCATTGCACATATTGTAAATTTCCTGTGATTTTTTTTCAGGGAATCGTGTTGAAAGGTTCCCCTTGAATTTCTCTTTTAATTTTGGAATACCCTCTTCCCGGCGAAAACGATGACCCAATGGATACTCCCTTTCTACCAATTTAGTGGAGGTACCATCGTTAAAAAATACCTGTACAGCATTTGCAATTGAACGCTTCTCAGAATCTAAATAGTCAATAGTATAGTTTTTATTTTCCATAATTTCCATCTTACCCCGCATTTGATCGATTCTTGGATCTCGGGCAACGTCATCTTCATAATGATCAGCCGTTATATTTCCAAAAAGAAGCCCGATTGCTGTAATGTATTGCAGACAGTGGTCACGATCAGCAGGATTATATAATGGACCTGTTTTATCTATAATTCGGATTGCAGATTCATGTGTTGTAATAGCAACCTTCTCTATTTCATCAAAACGTCCATGTAAGCTATCATGTAATTCAATTGCACACTCTGCGGCCGTTTGTGCATGAAATTCTGCGGGATATGAGATTTTAAATAGGACGTTTTCCATTACATAAGATCCAAACTCACGTCCTAACACTAGCTTCTCACCGCCAAATAAAACATCTTCAAAACCCCAACCATTGGCAGATAAAGCAGTCTTGTAGCCCATTTCCCCGTTAACAGCCATCAAAGCTAACCGTACGCCGCGACTAGTTGCATCACCAGCGGCCCACGATTTTCTTGAACCTGCATTTGGAAAATGGCGATATGTACGTAAGCTTGAGTTATCGATCCATGCATTAGACAACGCATTAATAATTTCTTCCTTTGTTCCACCAAGCATTTTCGTAACAACAGCAGTTGTAGCTACTTTCACATATAATACATGATCAAGTCCCCGCCGATTTAAACTGTTTTCCAGCGCCAAAATACCTTGAATTTCATGTGCTTTAACCATTGCGGTTAACACCTCATCCATTGTAAGAGGAGCTCTCCCTTCAGCAACGTTTTTTCTGCTCAAGTAGTCAGCAACAGCTAATATACCACCTAAATTATCTGAGGGATGCCCCCATTCAGCTGCAAGCCAAGTATCATTGTAGTCCAGCCAGCGAATGATTGTTCCAATATTAAAAGCTGCTTGTACAGGATCTAACTCATATTGCGTACCTGGCACCCTACTGCCATTCGGAACCATCGTGCCAGGGACAATTGGACCTGAATGTTTGGTACATGCTGGATAACGTAATGCTAAAAATCCACAACCTAATGTGTCCATTAATACATGTGATGCTGTTGTAATTGCTTCCTGACTTTCTATTTCACCATTTAAAATATATTCAGCTATTTCCTCCAAAATAAGATCAGTATCTGTGTTTTTCATTTTATACCTCCATTTACCAATAATAGATTGCTGCAAAAATTGCCGTTATCATAATTACCAAACTGGAAAAAATCCCAATAGTATATTGCTCCCTCTTATTTAAAATACCAGTTTCATAGGCTAAAAAAGCTGTTGGGGAATGAATTGGCAATACCATCACCCCTCCAATTATCATAATTACTAAAAAGGCGAGTTTTTCAAGTGGTATACCTATTAATTCAGAGTAGGACATAACAATAGGGAAAATAACAATCATCGCAGAAGATGGAACAACAAATAAAAATCGTAATAAAAGGATAAATACAGCAATTGCTATGATTTTTACTACAATACTTACATCAGGTGAAACAACACTAATTAATTCCTTTGCCAGGACACTTGCCGTTCCATTCTCAGCCATCAACATCCCTAACGAAAAGGAAGAACCCAGCAATAAAAAATTTTCCCAATCATAGTCACGAATAACTCTATTATTAATCAAGTTAATTTTTGGCATTGAGTATAGAACAACTAAAATCATCGGAGGCAATAGTAACGGAATATATCTTTGATCCGTTACAATCCACGTTACAATCATGACTAAGAAACTACTAATCACAATCCAAAATAGGAATGGCATTGTTTTTTCCCTTTCTTGGTCATGTACCAAGGGTAATTGCTTTTGATCATTGAACCATTCATCATCCGGTAAAGTCCTTTTCAAAAACTGCCAGACAAACAACACAACAATTAAAGACCCTATCCACAGTGGTGGACCGATTTGTAAAATCCAATCTAGCCACCCGATATTCGCAACGTTATAATCCCTTAATAGCTGTGATGCAAGAATCGGAAACCCGCCACCAGTAAAAATAATCATTGTTGCATTCTGATTAAGCATGCCAATTACATATAGACAATACTTTTCAAACAAACTTTTTTCTGGATAGCCGTAATAATGATTTAATTTTGCGACTAAAGGTAACAGCATCTTAAATCTAGCAATAGCTGAAGGCAAAATAATTGGTAAAAACAAAATGAAAATTGGTAAGGAAGCTATAACTATTTTAGGACCGCCCTTACTAATTTTTAATAGGAAACGAGCAATTACTCTGTCTACCCCAACCTTAACTAACGAATGACTTATCAGTGATAACATCAAAATAAAGTATAGTGCTGGTGATAAGAAACCAACCATAGCTTCTTCCACACTATCAACCAGATTTAATAAAAGCATACAAGCTAGTAGTAAAATACTGGTCGAGCCTGTTGGAATTGGTGCAGCTACCCACAGATAAACAGCTAATAGCAATAAACCTAATGTAAGCTGCTGTTCCAATGTAAAATTCAATAGAAATGTTGACCTTCCAATTATAAAAATAAAAATTAAGGCAAAGAACATTAAATAATGAATAATAAAATGCTTTTGTAACCTAAGAACCCTCATCTGTAATTACCCTTTTCGACTGCGGATTTGGCGAATAAGCGGGAATGTAAATGATAATAGCGCCACCAATAATAATGAAAGTGAAATAGGATCCTTGATGAACACCATCATACTGCCATTTGAAATGGTTAATGCCTGTCTAAAGGACTGTTCCATCATACCCCCAAGAATAAATGCCAAAATTAATGGTGGTGCCGGAAATGCAAAAAGGCGCATTAAAAACCCAACAACTCCAAATAGCAATAACATATATAAATCAAACGTGTTAAAACTAATAGCGTATACACCTATAATACTGAACATGATTACAAGTGAAATCAGTAGCGGACGTGGTATTTTTAGTATTTTTGCAATATATGGGATTAAAGGTAGGTTTAATACTAAAAGGAAAACATTACCTAAATACATACTTGCAATAATTCCCCAGAAAATTTCAGGATGGTCCGTCATTAATAATGGGCCAGGTTGTACCCCTAATACCATGAATGCACCTAGCATTACTGCTGTAGTACCAGAGCCCGGGATACCTAAACTCAATAGCGGTACGAACGCTCCACTTGTTGCAGCATTATTAGCAGTCTCTGGAGCAGCAAGTCCTTTGACAGATCCTTTCCCGAATTCATCAGGATTTTTCGCGATCCGCTTTTCTGTGATGTATCCGATAAATGATGCGATGGTTGCACCTGCACCAGGGAGTACCCCCAAAACAAATCCAAGAAATGACTGTCTTGCCACAGGACCTTTCATCTCATTGAAATCGCCTTTGGTCAGCCTTAAACTACCCAGGTTATGTGCGTTGTTAACAGATAAATCCTTCCTATTTATAATTAACGAACACACTTCAGCTAGGGCAAATAGACCCAATGCAATAACTAGAAAGTCAAGTCCTTCCAGCAGATTAACATTTCCAAAAGTATAGCGCTGTGTACCAGTCTGCGCATCAATTCCAATTGTTGCGACCATAAACCCAACAACTGCTGAAATCAATGCTTTAACTGTTGAGCCCTCCGATAAACTGGATATGGCTGTTAGTCCCATAAACATTAAAGCAAAATATGCTGCAGGACTAAATGCTACTGCCACACTTGCAAGTGCTGGTGCGAATAACATTAGTAAGACAACACTTACTGTTCCTCCAGTAAACGAAGCAACTGCTGCAATTGCCAGTGCCTTTCCTGCTTTACCTTGCTGGGCCATTGGATATCCGTCAAATGCCGTTGCGACGGTACCTGAAATTCCAGGGGCATTTAATAATATCGATGCTGTTGACCCGCCAAATACTGCACCATAATAAACACCTGCCATCATTACTAGGGCAGTAGATGGTTCCATTCCATATGTAATAGGAATCATTACGGCAATTGCAGTTATCGGGCCAAGTCCAGGCAACATACCAATAAATGTTCCAACGAATACACCAATTAATACAAATAAAATTCCTGTTAAACTAAAAGCTACTTCAAATCCTGTCATAAGACCATCTAGTGAACCCATATGCTACCTCCTTAATGTGTTGCTCTAAAACGGTAAAATTCCTTCCGGTAAACTAATTTTCAGAAATTGGGTAAAGGTCAAGTAAATAAAGAGAGGAAATAAAATTGAAACAATAACGTTTGTTTTAAATTTTTTATACCCAAGAAACCACGAACTGAAAAAGACAAATATTGCTGTTGATACGATAAATCCGAGAACTTCAAGCAAAAGTATATATAAAAAGATAAATATAAAAACAGCCAATAATGCTCCTATATCTTTTTTCGGAATATCTCTTCGTGCTTTCTGTTCTTCTGTTTCGGAATCTTTTGTAAAATATAGAAGAACTGCCAACCCTAGCAATACCCATCCCAACCCTGTTGGAATAACATCTGCATCAACCGGAGAATATGGATACGAAGGGAGGTTTGAAGTCATATATAGATATCCAATACCTATAAGGATTAAAACTATACTTACTTTTTGGTTCAATGTTTTTAGCATCTTTTCACCACCTAATAATCATCTTTTAAACTATAAAAGGTAAAGCCAATGACCATGATCATTGGCTCCACTAAATTTAACCTTATTTTGCAATTCCTAATTCATCTAACAAGCCTTTAATTTCTTTCTTTTGTTCATCTAAAAATGTCTGGTACTCTTCGCTGTTCATATACATTTCGCTCCAGCCATAATTTTTCCTGATATCAGCAAATTCCTCTGATTCACTTAGCTTCTTGAATTTTTCTTCATAGTATTTAACAGCTGCCTCATCCATATTTGGCGGTCCAAAGAATCCACGCCAGTTTACAAATGTAGCATCAATTCCCTGCTCTTTTGCAGTAGGGAATTCAGATAAAACCTCACCTTCTAAACGTTCTTCTGATGTAACTGCTAATACTTTGATTTTGCCTGCCTTAACTTGTTCGATAGTTTCTGCAACACCCGTTGAAAACACATCAACACTGCCATTTAGTAATGCTGTTAAAGCGCCACCATCTTGGTCGGAAACATATTTCACTTTCGTAACATCCACACCAGCAGCCTTAGCTATTTTCATGAATTGAACATGGTCCATACTACCTGGTGAAGAGGCACCAACTACAGTAATGCTGGATGGATCCTCTTTCATATCAGCAAATAACTCATTTAAGTTATCCCATTTTGCATCGGCAGCTACTGCGAACGCTGCATAGTCAGCAATCATATTTGAAAGCGGCGTGAAATCTTCATGCCCATACTCTGATTGCCCGTTAAGTGGTACTAATAAAATTGGTGGAGATGAAACAAACAAATCAGTATTGCTTCCTTCCTTCTCTGCTATTGAAGCCCAACCAACGGCGCCACCGCCACCAGGTTTATTAACAACACCAATATCCTGTTCGATAATTCCAGTTTCATTAAACGTTTTTCCTACCATTCTAGCAGTTGTATCCCAACCGCCACCTGCTCCAGATGGAGATACAATCTCGATTGGTTGTTCTGGAGACCAATCTCCAGAAGAAGTATCACCTTCTGAACCACTTGCGTCTTCACTTCCACCTGAACATGCTGAAGCGATAACCATTAATAGGACTAATACTAAAAGTGATAATAATTTTTTCACTACAATTTCCCCCTTTTGTTATTACAATGAATATACGCTACTCATTGCATCTGCAACTAAGTGTAGTCTAATATTCAATAAATGTAACCGTTTTCAAAATATTAAATAATAACAACTTTTAATGTATTTTGTTTATTTTGTTCACAGTATTTTCTCAATCTTTATAATGAAATGAATAAAAAAACACCTTGAATTTTATCAAGATGTTCTCCTTTTAATATGATATTTTCTTTCTGGTCTGCCGACAATTCCATATTCTAATTCTGCTTTACAAGTACCTTCTGAAATCAAGTGTTCCAAATACCTCCTGGCAGTAGTTCTTGAGGCCCCAATTTTCACACCCATTTCCTCTGCCGTAATACCTTCAGACATCTCAAACATGATTTGTTCAATTTTTTCCAATGTTAATGGATCAATTCCTTTTGGTGTTTCCTTTATATTAGATTTTCTTTGTTTTGCCTGACCAAAGTATTCATCTAAAAAAGATTGATTAATTTCTTCTTTTTCATCGAGTGTCTTTTTTGTATCCTTGTACTTCTCAATTGTTTCAACAAATCGATCCATTTTCACAGGTTTTATTATATAATCGAACAACCCTTTTCGGATTGCTTCTTCAATCATTTCTTTATTTGTCGCTGCAGATATCATGATAATATCAAGTTGAGGTTTTAAGTCACGCATTTCCTTAATAAGTTCAATGCCGAGAATATCTGGCATGAAAATATCTAATAAGACTAGGTCTGCAGAAGTTTCTTCAACTAACTCTAATGTTTCTTTGCCGTTCAACGCTTTGCCTACAACTTCAACTCCTCTAATTTTCTTTATAAATTCCTCATGAATACCAGCAACTCGATAATCATCCTCTGCAATGATGACATGAATCATTTAATCACTCCCCCATCTGTTCCTTAGGAATAAATACAGAAAATACAGCTCCACCATTTTGCTGATTATGAACCTCTATTACCCCATTTAACTCATCAACGATTTCTTTCACCGAACCCAGGCCATATCCGCGATCAAATTTTTCCTTTGTAGAAAAACCTGTATCAAATATATAATCGAGGTGTTCCTCTTTAACCCCACAACCATTATCAGAGATATCAAATATTATATCCTTACCAATATCTGTTGCGAAAAATATTACCTGTTTTTTATATTCACTCTCTGCAACTGCTTCAAATGCATTATCAATTAAATTACCTAATATTGTTATTAATTTTGAAATATCAATTCGCCTTGGTATATGCTCAAGTGAACTATTACTATCAATCTGAAAATCGATCTTTTTCTCAGATGCTTTACTAATCTTACCTAATAATATAGCTTGTACCGCCTTATCTTTGATTTGTTGAAATACAACGTTATTCTGTTGCAGATGAACGGCTGATTCTGTTTGAATAAGTTCAATTGCTTCATTATAGTGTCCGAGCTGAAGTAGACCGGATAATACGTATAGTTTGTTGGTATATTCATGGGTATGTGCACGAAGATCTTCAGAATACCTTCTAACTTCTGACAAAGCATTAAGCATCTCATTTACCTCTGTCTTATCACGAAAACTTGCTACAACACCAACAACTTCATTATTTTCAAAAATAGGAGTACGGTTCACAATTATTTCTCTATCCCCAATAAACATTTCTTCATCTCTTTTTTGTTCTTTTGATTTTAAAACGTTATACATTTTCGTATTAGGGATTACTTCTTCTATTTTCCTGAAACTATCATCATCAGATAACCCGAGAATTTTCCTGGCAGATGGATTCATCATCGAAATATAGCCCGCTTTATCAATTGCAATTATTCCTTCTTTGATTGACTGCAAGATTGCATTTCGATCCCGGTACAACGATGCTATTTCATGAGGTTCTAGCCCATGAGTATCTTTCCGGATATTTCGTGCTAATAGTATACCCCCAATCACCCCGATAACCAAAACCAGTAATGATAT
This sequence comes from Virgibacillus sp. L01, assembly GCF_052246775.1. Classification (NCBI taxonomy): domain Bacteria; kingdom Bacillati; phylum Bacillota; class Bacilli; order Caryophanales; family Bacillaceae; genus Virgibacillus; species Virgibacillus sp. L01. The sequence goes on from NZ_JBQQCP010000001.1 coordinate 224,541, forward strand.
ACTTATAATCTTTACTAATTTATCAAAAACAATAGATCTAATGTCTTCTACCATATATCCAACTGAAACAATGCCAATAATCTTCCCTTGATCATTGAAAATAGGTGCCTTTCCGCGTAATGATGGTCCTAAACTCCCAACCGCTCTTGATGTATAATACTGACCATGAACTAATGCTTTACCATTGTCGCCACCCACCATTCGTTTACCTAATTTATAGTCATCAGGGTGGGCATATCGAATACTGTTGGAGTTTCCAATAACAATAAACTCAGCACCTACTTTTTTCCTTATTCTTTCAGCTATTGGCTGAATTACTTCAGCAGGATTCTCTAGTTTAAATGCATTTTTCACTGAAGGCATAAAAGATACTGCGGTTGCTACATGCAAGGCTTTTTCCCCTATATTCTTAGAAGTTTCCTCCGACTCAATATATGAAATGATACCAGCTAGCGAAATCGTCACGAATAATATCAGCATAATAATTAAGCCTAAGATTTTAGTCTGCAAGCTGACTCGTTTCATATGTTATGTACAACCTCTCCATGTCTTAATTGTAAACCTATCGTTAACTTATCATAATAGTAAGTAAATTAGAAGAAGAGATTACTCTATATATCAACTTTCACAACGTAAAATGCACGCATAATCCTTAAGGAATAAGAAAGGCTGAAGATACACTACTTGAGTTGACTTTGGATCAAAGGTACGTATTTGGTATAAAATGCGACGTAGTCAAGATCTTCTATAGCACCACTCGGTACCAATGCAACATCTGCTCAAGCTAGCACTTTCGCATTTTTACTATCCATAGGTTCACTCATCAGGGTTATGAGAACACAAACACTGTTTAATTTGCATGAAACGTGTCTTCATCGGGGTTATGAGAGCACTTACGCTGTTCGAATTGTGTGATACGTGTCTTCAGCAAGGTTATGAGAGCACTTACGCTGTTCAATTTGCATGAAATGTGTCTTCATCAGGGTTATGAGAACACAAACGCTGTTCAAATTGTGTGAAACGGTCCCTCATTGGGATTATACTCCACAGTACGTCGCATTTTATATCTTATGTGTACAAGAAAATTTCTATCAATGTTGACAAGGCAACAATTAAAAACGTTCTGAGATATCAAGACAGCTGTTTGAGCTTATTCTATAGATGCGAAAGTTGAGTCTGTATGTATTAGAAAACTTTCCATTTTCGCCATCCCCGTAGGTGCACTTATGCAATATCAAGGGATTTCTTAACTACTAAAAAGAGAGCATGCCCCCAAGCGAGGCATCCTCTCCTATTCTACTTTCGGGAAAGTTGCGCAACCACAATCCCGACTAATATAAGCATTGACCCGACAATAATTCCGGTCGTCAATGTCTCACCTAATACCCACCAGCCGAAGAACAATCCGAACACCGGCACTAGCAATGTTGATAGGGTTGCAGTGACCATATCAATCGTACTCAGCAGTAGGAACCAAACGGAAAAGCACAGTGCTGATGCCATTACACCAGTAAACAATATGTAAAATATGCTCTCTCCGGTTAGCTGAACAGGGTCTCCCCATTCTGCAAATAAGCTTGCTATGATAATTCCAATTGTCCCAAACAACATTTGATACGCTGTGACCTGGATTTTATTCATACCCTGTAAATTTATCCGATAGTAGACATTAGATGAAGCCCAGGCTATCGCGGCAGCAATTATAAGTATCTCACCAAAAATTACCTCAGGATCCTGCACCATGAAGATATCCCAGCCCAGAATCGTCACCAGTCCAAGCATCCCGATGCCTAAACCGATTGTTTTTCCGGCTGATATTTTTTCACCCAAAATCTTTACGGCAAAAATACTGCTCCAAAGTGGCATGGAATACAATAGTACCGATGATTTTCCTGCATCAACAAACTGCATCCCATACATCACAAGTAGAAACACAACTGATGTTTGTAAGATCCCAACAATAATCAGATGTTTCCACATATTTCGTGGCGGTCTACCAGCTTTCCACAGCCATACGACAAGAAGCAATGTGACCGCTCCTGTTCCAAAACGAAATGCCGAGAATGTAAATGGCCCCATGAAGTCAAGTGATGCCTTCATAAACACCCATGCATAGCCCCAGATAACTGTAATGAGCAAAATCAAAGCCCAAACAATCCATTTATTTCTTAGTATAGAATTCCCCATATTCGACAAACCTCTTTTTAAACCATAATTGTAGTGTTTTAAAAAGGAGGATAAAAAGGACCAGTCGGCTAAGTTCGCAACGTCCTGTTGCAACGCCGACACTAGCACGTCGTGTGCGTCGAAAGTTCGAGGCAGCGAAGCTTTGAGTAGCGGAATGTATGCATCTAATACATGAGCACAAGGAAAGCTACCCCGAATCTACATCGCACGCAGGAAAAGGGCTTTTCTTTTCCAAGGAACGGAAAAGCAAGCTAACGAAGAAATTCGATGTGTCATTTTTACCGGACTTTTTAAACAACCTCTAATAGAACCAGTATAGTAATTTCCCATAAGTCTAGCAATCAACTAGCCTTAATGAAACTTTATACCCACTCCAATGTTCACACGTTTAACAACTTTCCCAAGTTTTTTAATACCTACGTTGCATGGACGGTATCCTTATTTAGTTCTAAACTTGATGTAAGCCCTTACAATAATTGTCATAAGGAGGAGAGAGATGAGGAGAAAATTGTCGTATATTACATTATCCGTAATTGTTTCGACATCATTTTTTGCGACAACTGAATTGCCTGTAAGTGCTGACAAGGCGCCTAATCCGACCATTGAAAAGAAGGACAAGAAGAATGTCCAGGAAAAGGCTCACCCCAAATTCGGCTGGGGTACTCCAGGTCGAACATCACCTATTTTGCATCCAGGCTCAATAAAAGGTGCTGGTATGGTTGCAGAACCATTAAACGAGATTGATTCGGTAATGGAATCAATGATTGCTGATAACGTGATGCCTGGTGCTGTAACATTTGTTGCCCGCCGTGGCCACATTGTTCAGCATGAAGCATATGGTGATGCTGCGATTTATCAAGATGATAGCGGAAATCAGCTTGAAGACCCTGTTGCAATGAGCAAGGATACTATTTTTGACGTTGCTTCCCTTAGTAAAATATTCACGACCATTGCAGCAATGAAATTACATGAACAAGGGCATTTCAACCTGGATGATCCTGTTGCGGATTACATTCCCGAGTTTGCTCAGAATGGTAAGGAAAACGTCACAATCCGTCAGCTAATGACACACACATCTGGATTCAAGCCGTGGGTTCCCCTTTACACGATTGGCGAAAATAAACAGGAACGCCTGCAATATGTTTTCGAATACCCATTGGACAATCAACCGGGAACGACATACACGTATAGTGATTTAAACATGATTACATTAGCTGTTATTGTCGAACGGATATCCGGAAAAGGCTTGGATCAATTTGTAAAAGACAACATCACAGAACCCCTCAACATGACTAACACCATGTATAATCCACCAGAAGAATTAAAAGATCAGATTGCTGCAACTGAATATCAGCCATGGACAGATAGAGGTCTTGTCTGGGGCGAGGTGCACGATGAAAACGCGTGGTCCCTTGATGGAGTTGCAGGGCATGCTGGTGTATTTTCAACAGCAAATGATCTCGCAAAGTTAGGCCATATGATGATCAATGAAGGACGTTATGGCAGTAAACAAATTCTTCAGCCTGAAACGGTCGAACTGCTTGTCGAAAATCAAATCCCACAATTTCCAGGAGATGAACATGGTTTAGGATTTGAGCTTGCACAAGGCTGGTACATGGACGCCTTATCTGAATCATCAACTATTGGACATACTGGATATACAGGGACATCATTTGTAGTAAATCAAAACAACGACACGATTGCTATTTTGCTAACAAACCGTGTACATCCAACACGTGAAACAGTTTCTACTAACCCAGCCAGACGTCAATTTGCCCGCAAAGTTGCAGACGCAATTCCTGTTACTACACCAGGAAAAAAAGATACATGGTTCGCTGGTTATGGTGACAACGCTGACCAGACATTAACCGCTGAAGTCAATGTGAAAAATGATACGTCACTTTCATTTGACACCTGGTACAGAATCGAACAAGGATATGACTTTGGAGTTGTGGAAATCTCAGAAGATGGCGAAAACTGGACAAGTATAGGAGAATCCTTCACTGGCAGTAGTATCAATTGGCAGTCACAAGAAGTTGAAATTCCGGCAGGAACAAAATTTATCCGCTTTAACTACCAGACAGATACCTACACCAATGGCAGAGGATGGTATATCTCCAATCTTAAGCTAAGTAACGGTCAATCAATTGATTTCACAAGTCAAGACTGGGTAAAACGAAATTACTGATAGTGCGTGTTCAAAAAGGAGGATGAAAATGACCGAGTCGGCTAAGTTCGCAACGTCCTGTTGCAACGCCGACACTAGCACGTCCTGTGCGTCAAAGTTCGAGGCAGCGTAGCTTTGAGTAGCTGAATATATGGTTTTAATACATGAGCACCAGGGAATCTACCCCGAACCTGCATCGCACGCAGGAAAAGGGCTTTTCTTTTCCAAGGAACGGTGAGTCTTGCTAACGACGAAATTCGATGCGTCATTTTCACCGGACTTTTTGAACAACCTCTAAAAGGAGGAAAATGATGAAAGCAAAATTCAAATTATCCTTTATTATCCTAACAATAATAATGCTGACCGTTAGTCCATTGACTTTTACAAATAACACAGTAAAGGCAGCAGAAGATGAATCGGTTAACGACCTTATTCTTTTTCAAAATATACCACAAGCAACAGCACAAGTTGCTAACAATCAGGTAGATTTAAGCGCATTACACATTTACAGTGACGGTCATTTTAAGTCGACCACAGAAAATCTAACCTGGGAATCAACCAATGAAAACGTCGCTACTGTTAATCAAGATGGTGAAGTTACATTTACTGAACAGCCAGGGCGTTCATTTATAACAGTAACAGACGGCACTTATGAAGACAGGATTGCTGTAGACTATAAACCAGAGAATACAGCAAACAAAGGAAAACCCTCATTTTCAGGAAAAGTCGTCAAGCAGGAAAGTGACCGCTACAACGTAATTGATCATGCAATAGAAGGCATGTCATTGAAAGAAAAAATCGGTCAAATGCTTATGCCGGACTTCCGCAATTGGGATGGCGAAAATGTTACCGAAATGCTACCTGAAATAGAGCAGACAGTTAAAGAATATAACCTTGGTGGCGTTATTTTATTCAGAGAAAATGTTGTAACAACTGAACAAACAGCCGAATTGGTGGCAGCATATCAGGAAGCATCTGAAAAATATGGTTTGCTGATGACAATTGACCAAGAGGGCGGCATAGTTACACGCCTGCAATCAGGAACAGACTTCCCTGGTAATATGGCGCTTGGTGCGACACGCTCAACCGACCTTTCCCATGATGTTGGAAAAGCAATCGGTGAAGAACTTAATGCACTTGGCATCAATATGAACCTTGCACCAGTTATGGATGTTAACAATAACCCGGACAATCCGGTTATCGGTGTACGTTCTTTTGGTGGATCACCTGAGTTGGTTGCCGACATGGGCATCGCTTATACGAAAGGATTACAAAGCACCGGTGTAGCAGCAACTGCAAAGCACTTCCCTGGTCACGGGGATACAGCAGTTGATTCACATCTTGGACTGCCGGAAGTTCCTTATGATAAAGAACGCTTAATGGAAGTGGAACTTTTCCCATTCCAAAAAGCAATGGAAGCGAACATTGATGCAATCATGACTGCACATGTTACTTTTCCAAAAATAGATGATACAAAAGTTATTTCCAAAAAAGACGGAACCGAGATTTCTTTACCGGCAACACTTTCCCATAAGGTGTTAACTGGATTAATGCGTGAAGAAATGGGTTATGATGGCCTGATTATTACGGACGCATTAAATATGAATGCCATTACAGAACATTTTGGTTCAGTCGATGCAGTGATTCGTGCCGTTAAAGCAGGAACAGACATCGTTCTAATGCCTGTTGGACTTGAAGAAGTTGCTGATGGACTTCTAAACGCAGTGGAAACTGGTGAGATTTCAGAAGACCGAATCGAAGCATCAGTTGAACGGATTCTAACCTTAAAAATTAAGCGTAAAATCATCAAAGCAGAATCACCAACACCAGTAGACGAAATCGTCGAAAATGCTGAAGAAGTTGTTGGAGCTGAACAGCATAGGCAAGTTGAAACAGAAGTAGCAAATAAATCTATTACATTACTTAAAAATGACAACGCACTCCCACTGGACCTATCTAATGAAGAAAAAGTAGTTGTAGTAGGTAATTCATTCGTTGACAGTTTATATAATGCTGTGAGTAAGCACCATCCAAACACAGAGGTTATTCAGGCGTCAGGACCATTAAGTGATGAACAGCTAGCACAGGTACAGGACGCAAGCGCAGTAATTGCTGGTACGTACACGTATAACGTAAGCGGCCGTTCTGAAGACAGTTCACAAATGCAAATGGTTAACCAACTAATTGAAGAAGCTTCTTCCCCTGTTATTGGAGTAGGAATTCGTAATCCATATGACATCATGGCCTATCCGGAAATTGATGGGTATCTGGCACAATATGGATTCAGGGATGCAAGTTTTGAAGCAACTGCTGCATCATTATTCGGCGAGAATAATCCAACTGGTCTTTTGCCAGTGACGATTCCTGGTAAAAATGGCAACGCATTATACGAATTTGGACACGGGTTATCTTATTAAAATAGAAAAGGAGCGTATGATTTATGAAAAAGTATCTAGTAACCATAGCAGCACTTCTTTTTGTACTCGGTTCCTTAACCGCAGTCTACGCAACTAATGGAGATAACAACGGAAAAGCTAAAGGAAAAGATAAAAAGTTCGAGCTAGGCGTAGATGTCTTACTCGACGAACAAAAGGATTTAATCGAAGGCAAGCGAGTAGGATTAATTACCAACCCTACTGGAGTCGACAAGGATTTAAACAGCGTAGTTGATGTCTTACACAACGACCCGGATGTTAATCTAACAAAACTTTACGGACCTGAGCATGGTGTACGCGGTAGTGCACAGGCTGGCGAATACGTCGATTATTATATTGATGAAACGACTGGACTACCAGTTTACAGTTTATATGGCGAAACAAGAAAGCCAACACCCGAAATGCTTGAAAATATTGATGTACTAGTATTTGATATTCAGGATGTAGGAACAAGGTTTTACACGTATATCTACACAATGGCTTATGCAATGGAAGCAGCACAGGAAAACGATATTCCATTTGTCGTGCTGGATCGCCCGAACCCACAAGGTGGCACAAAAGTACAAGGACCTGTACTTGACCCAGCATATTCTTCATTCGTAGGTAAGTATCCAATTCCACTACGCCATGGCATGACTGTTGGTGAACTTGCAAAGTTATTTAACAATGAATACGATATTGGTGCTGACTTGACAGTTGTTGGAATGAATGGCTGGAAACGTAATATGAATTATGACGAGACACCATTAGAATTTGTTATGCCATCACCTAATATGCCAACAACTGATACGGCAACAGTTTACCCTGGTGCAGCATTAATCGAAGGAACAAACGCATCTGAAGGACGAGGAACTACGAAACCATTTGAATTGCTCGGTGCACCATATGTGAACAGCACTGAATTTGCAGCAGCATTAAATGAACTGCATTTGCCAGGAGTTGATTTCCGGGCAGCATCGTTCACACCTGCATTTTCCAAGCATCGTGGCACATTAAGTCACGGCGTACAGATTCACGTTACACACAAGCAATCATTTCACCCAGTAAAAACTGGTCTTCATATCGTAAAAACATTACACGATATGTATCCGGAGGACTTCGCATTCCGCGCTGAAAATAGTGCTGGCGTTTCATTCTTCGACTACCTTGTCGGAAATGGCTGGATTCGCGAAGCTATTGAAGAAGGAAAATCAGTAGAATATATGCAAGAACAATGGAAAGATGAATTAAATGAGTTTAAAAATATCCGAGAAGGGTATTTACTATATTAAGAGTTGATAGTTACCCCCATAACTATAAAGGGTGTCCCAATAGAATTTGGGGCACCCACTTTTTTTATCCTTTTAATCGGACTTTTAAATTATGAACTTATTTATCCTTAATTTGTTGATCCCCTACCTGCTAAAATCTTCTTATATTAATGGGTTCTGATTACACCGATGAGTGACCATTTTACGCTATTTGACTAGAGTTCGAGTTCTCATAATCTGATCAGTAACTAATTTATGAAAACGAGTATATTACATAAAAAAGCGGTAACCATAAAATAGTGGCTACCGCTTTAAATCTATCCTTTTATAGCACCCTCCGTCATACCTTTCGCAATCCGCTGCTGGAAGATCGCATAAAGTATAATAACCGGAAGAATTGCAATTACAAGACTTGCAAACAAAGTACCCCATGCATTCGTATACTGCGCTTCACTACTAATAAAATCAATCGCTAATGCCAAAGTATAGTTCCCTTCCGACTGAAGAAAGATTAGCGCCATGAAGTACTCATTCCAAAATTGGATTGCATTCATAATCGTAACCGTAATAATGCCAGACATGGATAACGGCGTGATTATTTTCCATAAAACACCGTACGGAGACATCCCATCTATGGCTGCAGACTCTTCTAGCGATTTTGGAATCGTACTTATAAAGCTTGTCAGCACAAATATAGAAAATGGAAGCTGACTTATCGCATACACAATAGCAAGTCCAAAAATGTTATCCAACAGATTAAACTGTTCCAACAGGAAGAATAAAGGAATCCAGCCGAGTACCATCGGAATCATCATCGCTGAAATGTAAAGGGTGAACAAAAAGTTACTGCCCTTAAACTTAATTCTCTCAAGTGCATATGCTGTTGGAATCGCCAGCAATAACGTGAGCAAAGCGCCCACTACTGTTACGATTAAACTGTTAAAAACACTAGTATCTATATTATATTCTGACCATGCTGTTAAGAAGTTCTGGAAATTCCATGTCTCTGGAAAACCCCATGGATTGGCATAAATCTCTGCATTTGATTTAAATGAACCTATAAACATCCAGATTATTGGATATAGGACCGCAATTGACCATAATATTAGTGGGATTCTAATCCCCGTTCTTGAAATAAACTGACCTATACTACTACGCTTCACCAGTTATCCCCCTTTCAATGCAGTTAAGAAACTGCATAAATGCAACTAAGGCTTATCCTATTAAGGCTTTGGCGATAAGCCTAGTTTTCTACGCAGTTAAGAAAGTATAAATCCTTTCTTACTGCATAAGTGCAACTAAGGCTTATCTATATTAAGGCTTGTCGATAAGCCTAGTTTTCTAATATTCTACTTTCTCTTTTCGCATAAAGAACTGTAAGATTAATACAGTTATAAGCGAAAGAACTAAAATCATTACCCCAATTGTGGCTCCATAGCCAAAGTTATATTGCTGAAATGCTTGCTGATAGAGGTATGACCCCATAACATGTGTTGCATTATTTGGTCCGCCTCCTGTCATGATTTGTACAATTATAAAGGAGCCATTTAATGTTGTGATAACGATATATAAGATGGAAATTTTAATTTGTGGCCATACAAGTGGTAAGGTCACCTTCCAGAATTGCTGCCATTCATTTGCGCCATCAATTTCAGCCGCCTCATAAAAGCTTTTTGAAATATTAGCGATACCACCCATCAGTAAGAGCATGAATAATCCTATACCGGCCCATATTGACGGTAGCACTAAACTGGGTAACGCCCAATCTTCACTTCCAAGCCATGGCTTAGCCCAACTCTCCAATCCAATAAACTCAAGTCCTGAGTTAACAAGGCCGAGACTTGGATTGTAAATGAACGTCCATAAAATACCAATCACCACGACAGACATTATATTCGGGAAGAAAAAGATAATACGGTAAAATGGTGCTTCTTTTATCTTTAGTTGCGTTAATGCTACAGCGATAAACAGAGCCATAATCATAATACCGACAACTTTTGTGGCAACAAGGAAATAATCATGCCAGATTGTAGCGGGGATTATCTCATCTTTAAATAACTGTACATAGTTATCAAACCCAATAAACTCTTTTGCCTGTGACGAACCTGACCATTCAAAGAAAGAATAGTATAGTCCGCTAAACAAAGGATATAGGGTAAAGATACTAAACATTATAAAAGTAGGGATAAGGCAGAAGGCAAGAAATAGGTATTTTTGTTTTTTAGACTGTACCATCCAATCACTCTTTCTGGAAAAATAAATATATGGAATGTAAAGCTTCAGCAGCCTGCTTTACATTCCATATCGTTACTATAAATGTTACTTACTTATTGGTTATTACGATATTCAGCAGCTGCTGCTTCTGCTTCTTCAACAAACTCTTCTGCTGTAATGTTACCCAGCATCAGAGATACAAGTGAATTACTGATTGGTGTTTCCAAATCTGAACTCATTGGATGTGGCTTATGATAGATTTGCACTTGTTCAGGGTCGTTAATCATTTTATTAGCATCAATTAAGTAACCAGGAACATTTTCATTGGAAGCCAAATCTACACCCTGCAGGTTCATAATTGCACCAGTATGCTCAGAGAATGACTTTGCATATTTTTTTGTAAAGACAAACTCTACAAAAGCTTTAGCAGCCTCAGGATTTTCAGCCTGTTCTGCAATTGCTAATGGACGTAAATCCGGAACAATCGCCATTGGCTCACCTGAATTTTGCATTGGTGATGGAATGAATCCATAGTCAAAGTCTTCCGGTGTATCCTTAGACATTTCATTCGGAAGCCAGAAACCTACCGGAATAAACGCATTATCATGAAGTAAGAAGTTCATCTGAGACTGTGTATGGTTTAAAGCACCAAACCCAGGATCAATATATCCTTCTTCTGCCATTTTTTCTACCTTTTTCATTACATTTAATACTGGTTCACTAGTCCAAGCACCTTCAGCACCAGTGATAACATCATTTAATAACTCATCACCGCCAGCTGCACCAAATGCAGGATACAGCATACCTCTTAAGAAATAATAAGGGTGCTGACCAGTAGTTACAAATGGAGCAATGTCAGCAGAATCCTGAATATTCCCCATTGTGCTCATGAAACTATCAAAGTCTTTAGGTACTTCCCAGCCTTTTTCTTCAAACCAGGCTTTGTCATACCATGTGCCCCAGGTGTCAAATACTAATGGCAAGCTGTAAATATCACCATCATACTTAGCTGGTTCTACAATAAAGCTATCAAGAAGCGGTGAACCGTCTTCCAGTTCAATGTCTTGAATCCAATCAGACAAGTTCATTAACTGTCCATCTTCAACCATTTGAGTTTCACTTGATCCGGCACCATCAATATATACAACATCAGGTGGATCGTCTGAAACCCAACGTGATCTCATTTCTTCGTTAATATTTGGACCAGCATGTTCAACAACTTCTACGTCAGGGTATTTCTCTTTGAAATCACCGATTACTTCTTTCCACCAAGAGTCTCCATAACCGCCGACAAAGTATTGAATTTCCATAGTTCCATTTACTTTTCCGTCGTTTTTCACGTCTTCGTCAGTGCTGCCATCAGTTGATGAATCACCACCATCATCTGAACAGCCTACTGCCAAGAGCAGCATAACGATGGCTACCCATACGAAAGGACTTTTAAATAACTTCTTCAACCTAATTTCCCCCTTTGTATTATTAAATATATGAAACCATCAATAGTTTATATAACTATCAATGTTGTTTCAGGAATTGTGCTTTACAGCATAATCAATTGCATCCCGAACATAGCCATTACTGTACTCGATTGCATCCATGGCTTTTTGGTATGTAACACCTCCCTCAATCATTACAATTGCAGGTTTTACCTCATTTTTAGTGAGTTTGAGTGTTCTTTCTGCTTCCTCATAAGAAACATCTGTAATTTCAATAATCGTACGCTTTGCTCGTTCCATTAATTTATAGTTACTTGCATGGACATCAACCATCAGATTTTCATGAACCTTACCAAGTTTAACCATCGTTGTTGTGCTAATCATATTTAGCACCATTTTATGGGCTGTTGCTGCCTTCATCCGAGTTGATCCAGTTAAAACTTCTGGGCCAACCACTACCTCTATATCACATTCGGCAAATTGACTTATCAGTGATTTCTCATTACATGATAGTGAAACCGTATAAGCACCAATTTCCCGTGCATATTTTAGTGCACCAATCGGATATGGTGTTCGGCCACTAGCAGTAATCCCAATCACAACGTCCTTATCAGTAAGGTTTTTCGCTTTAACATCAGCTGCGCCTTGCGCTTCATCATCTTCAGATCCTTCTACTGCACTAAAAAATGCACCATTTCCACCGGCCATAACGGTTTGCACCATCTCAGGCGGTGTCATGAAAGTCGGAGGACATTCAGACGCATCTATAACACCAAGTCGTCCGCTCGTACCAGCTCCTACATATAACAGTCTTCCGCCATCTGCCAGCGCTTTATAAATATGTTCGATCGCCATATCAACTTTAGGTAAAACGGCCTCTACTGCCGTTGCCACTTTTCTATCTTCATCATTAATCATCTTTAAAATTTCCATAGTTGACATTTGATCAAGCTGCATACTATTTTCATTTCGCATTTCAGTAGTTAACTTTGATAATTCCATTGGCATGCAATTCTCCTAACGTCACATTATAAATACTATATTGGTAGTTTGAAAAACCTATAATATAAAAGCGCTTTCAGTTGTTTGATATAATTATAGTCTCAGTGAATTATTTTGTCAATAAAACGTTAAAATTTAGTAATAAAATTTCAATAAGTATAATCTATATTATTTTATGCTGCACATAACATGAAAATAAGCTATTCTTCTAAATAAATTCACTTCTTAATCATCTTCCCTTAAAAAAGAGACGGCTTCCCTTGTTTCATCTAAATGCTGAATTGTTTCTTCATAATCCTCAGACGCCAAACACATTAATAAGATATCAATCAAATGCAATTGGGCAATTCTCGAGGATGTAGCGCCACTTCTGAATGTCGCCTCTTTAGCTGCCGAAGTATGCAATATAATATCGGAGAATTTTGAAACTAGTGAGTTGCCATACTTTGTGATACTAATCGTCGTCGAGCTCTTTTGTTGAGCAAGATCCAGTAATTTCCCTACTTCTTTTGTACTTCCTGAAAATGAAATGCCGACTACCACATCTTCCGGCCCCTTATTAGCAATTGCAGTAGCAGCCATATGTACATCAGAAAAGGATTGCGCATTTTTATTAATTCGAATAAACTTCTGTTCCGCGTCTTTAGCAGCTATGAAAGAAGCACCGAATCCAATAAACACAATCGACTTTGCCTTTGATAAAGCTGTTACAGCTTTCCTTAGATTCTCTTCACTCATGATATCTACGGTTTCTTTTAGTGTTTGGATCGTATTTGACGTCATCTTATCAATAATGTTTTTAAAATCTTCATTTTGTTCGATATCTCTGTATCCTTTTACTGAACCAGCCTGCAGATCACCAGCTACACGGATTTTCAACTCTTGAAACCCATTAAACCCTAACGATTTACATAAACGGATAACAGCTGCACTGCTAGTCTGACTCTTTTCCCCAAGCATTAAGGCCGTTAAGAGAATAGATTCCTCAGGATTGTTCAAAATATACGTTGCTATTTTTTTCTCTGAGGGCGGTAAACTATTAACCATCTCTTTCAATATGACAAGTCCACCTTTAACATGCGACACATCGATCACCTTCTTTTTAAATTAAAGTGTTGAAATAATATTTTGATATACGCTTGAAGCGGGTTTTATGTTTCGTAATAAATATGCCCCAATTATTGATCCACCAACAGGAGCCATTACTGGAGTTGTAATCTTCACATTCTTAAAATCCCGCAAGTCGTTTTCAAGCAGTCGCGGCAATACTTCTTCATCACTAAAAACGCCGCCACATAACACCACTTTTACTTCCTCATTTGGTTGGAATAGTTTCCCATATAATGTTCGGATGCTTAAGCTCAAATCACTTATAGTATTAGCAATAATCTCCCTTGCTACCAAATCATTGTGTTTATATGCCTCAAATACGAGTTTGGATACAGGAGAAATTTCACTTTTTGGTGTTGGCGAAGCATAAATTCTCTGTATGAGATCATACGGATGTGTCACAGAAAAACATGTACAAATCATTTCAAGCAAGTTGGTATTTTTACCACGCCCGTCACTGGCTTTTAATGCTGCCATAATTCCCTGACGACCAATGTCATAACCACTACCTTCATCACCAAACAAATAGCCCCAGCCACCTACTCGGTCACGTTCCAATTGATGATTAATTCCATAGGTAATCGAACCGGTACCTGAAATTTGAACAATCCCGGGTCCACCATATGTCCCGGAGTATAAGGCATTAACTGTATCTGCTTCAACACAAACTGGAACTCCTTTGGGGACAATTTGTTCTAGAATACCTTCTAAATCAGTTTTTGCAGCAGCATTACCGACACCAGATATCCCCGCAAATAAACCGGAAATATTATCATATGCATCAGGAACCTGTTCTTTCATGTCTTTGAACATCATGTCCAATGTTCGAATTAAATTTTCACGCGACATAACATTTGGATTAGTGGGACCAGCTGTTGTTTCAGCTATTATTATTCCATCCATGTCTGCGATAACGGCTTTAGTTTTTGTCCCACCACCGTCAATTCCTGCTACATATTCCATCCATTTCACCCTTGATATATTATTTCAATACTTTCGTTTCTTCTCCAAAATTATAATCTGATTCCTTCGTGATATCAAGGTTACTTTGATCATAAAGATGGCATGCAACCCAATGGTTCTCCTTTACTTCCTGATAAACAGGTTTTTCGACCGCACAACGTTCATGCGCCTGCGGACATCTTAGTCTAAATGGGCACCCGGATGGTGGATTCGATGGGTCTGGCACATCCCCTTGTAAAATAATACGCTCCTTTTTTTCAGAAGGATGATTGGAAGGTATAGCAGATAGCAGGGATCTCGTATACGGATGCAGTGGATTACGATACAATTCATCAGTTTTAGCCGTTTCCATCATTTGGCCAAGATACATCACGCCAACCCGATCACTCACATGTCGAACTACATTTAAATCATGTGATATAAAAAGGTACGTTAATTTTAGTTCCTGCTGTAGCTCAATTAACAAGTTTAGAATTTGAGCTTGAATAGAGACATCCAAAGCTGACACCGCTTCGTCAAGAATGACAACCTTAGGATTTAAAATCAATGCTCTTGCAATACTTATTCGCTGACGTTGCCCACCACTGAATTCATGAGGATGTCGGTTTATTTGTTCTTTGGATAATCCCACTTTATCTGCAATATCTATTACCCTCTGTTCAGCTTCCTTTTTGGAACAAATATTATGTGTTAGCAAAGGTTCAAGGAGGAGATTACGAACTGTCATCCTTGGATTCAATGAACTGTATGGATCCTGAAATATCATTTGCAGATCCTTCCGCAGGTTTCGAAATTCCTTCTTTGAATAATTCATGATATCCGTTCCATTATATAGAATTTCTCCCGAGGTAGGATCATGTAATCGTAATATGGATCGACCAGTCGTTGATTTGCCGCAACCACTTTCTCCTACTAGCGAAAATGTTTCTTCTTTGTTAATTTCAAAACTAATTCCATCGACTGCCCGTACGACGTTTTTGGTTCTTTGTAGAATTCCCGACTTCTGAGGAAAGTGTTTTATGAGATTATTAACCTTCAACATTACTTGATCTGTACTCATTACCTTTTTCCCCTCCCTCTTGATAAAGCCAGCATCTGCTGGTGTGATCATCATCTATCTGAAACAGTGGCGGGTCCTGTTGCTTGCAAATATCCATGACATGCGGACATCTTGATGCAAAACGGCAGCCAGATTCCTTCAATTCTGCTGGAGCAGGAACATTACCAGGAATTGAATATAATTTTTTCGTCTTATCTCCTAGTGACTGTACAGATTCCAGTAAACCCACTGAATACGGGTGTGTCGGGTTATTAAACAGCTCTTCCACGGTTGATTCTTCAACTAAAGTCCCAGCGTACATTACTGCAACCCGTTCACATGTCTCAGCAATAACCCCTAAATCATGTGTAATCATTAAAATAGAAGTATCATAGTCTTGTGTTAGGTCATTCATTAAATCAAGAATTTGTGCCTGAATGGTAACATCCAGCGCTGTAGTCGGTTCATCTGCTATTAACAGTTTCGGTTTACAGATTAATGCCATTGCAATCATAACTCGTTGACGCATTCCACCTGACAGCTGGTGCGGGTACCGTTTCAATAATTGCTTTGGTTCCGCAAACCCTACTTTTTCAAGCATATCAATTATCATGTCCTGCATTTGCTTCTTTGTATACTTCCCATGGAACCGAAGTACTTCCGCGATCTGATGCTCAACCGTATACAATGGGTCTAATGCAGTCATTGGTTCTTGGAAAATTATCGATATTTCATTACCACGTATTTTCAGCATTTCCTTTTTAGACAGTTTTGTCAGATCAGTAGATTCATTCAGAATAATGCTTCCTTTACTAATCCCCAATACATCTGGTAACAGGTTAAGAATTGATAATGATGTTAAACTTTTACCACTTCCGGACTCACCAACAATCCCATATTTTTGCTTTTTCTTTATAGACAGGTTTAATCGGTTTACAACATTATGTTTTTGCTTATTGACCGTTACATCTACCGAAAGATCATTTATATCCAATATTGAACTCATTAAAATCCTCTCCTCAAAGTATCAATCCGATTGAGGGCATCAGGTTGTGTGTACGCTATTTTCCCCATAATAACCTGCCTTTTTGCACCTGTCGCTGAAGGAAGCTGATTGTATTTTCCAAGAATACAATGAAACCCTAAGACTGCGAATGCCATTGCCTCTTTTAAGTCACTCGAAATGTTAAAGTGCTCATGTGTATAGATGTTTATTTCAGGCAAGTGATAATTCAACCGTTTGATTAAATGTGGATTATAACTGCCACCACCACCAATAATAGCTTCATCAATTTTATGTCCTTTACCAACAAAAAATTGATTATAACTTTGTGCTATAGTTAATACCGTCCACTCACTGACGGTCGCAACTAAATCTTCCGGATTCATTTGTCCGTAACCTTTAAAAATTTCGTCAACAAACTGATTGCCAAATAACTCCCGACCAGTGGTTTTAGGTGGTTCTTGCTTAAAGTAATCGTGACTCATCAATTTAGTTAAGAGCTGTTGATTAATAGTACCTCTAGATGCCATTTCACCATCTTTATCAAAATTATTTTCACCATTTGTCAGCCGATAGACAACCTCGTCAATCACCATATTCCCTGGTCCAGTGTCAAATGACTGTATTTGATCACTGTTACTATTTTCCGGCACATAGGTTACGTTGCCAATTCCACCAATATTCTGGATAGCACGTGATTTGTTCGGATGATTAAATAATAAGTAATCAACATAAGAAACTAGTGGAGCCCCTTGTCCGTTTGCAGCCATATCTGCAGTTCGAAAATCACCAACAACCGCAATACCAGTTGTTTCTGATAACACGGATAAGTCTCCTATCTGCAGGGTACCGGCAACGTCAAGGTCAGACTCTCCATTAAAAGGCTGATGATAGATTGTCTGACCATGCGAGCTGATAAAATGAACATCATTTTTTGACACGTTCGCCTGTTTCAGCAATTTATTAACAACATTACCAAACTCTTTTCCGAGAAACATATTAATTGAATTTATTTTTTGTATAGTTGCTGTAGACGGACTGCAAACATCCATTAACACATTGCGCACATCCTGATCGTATTGTTGTGTATATGATTCTATAATGTTGACATCCACATTGTCCTCTCTTTCTTCTATTTCAACGAGCACTGCATCTATGCCATCCAATGAAGTACCTGACATTATACCGATGCCTAATGCTTTTCCCATATGTTTCACCTCCGCATTTGTTTATTATTTCAACTTCGGATCTAATATATCTCGTAAACTATCACCTAATAGGTTAAAGCAGAATATTGTAAATACGATTGCACCTGCTGGGAACAATATCGTCCATGGGGCAAACTCCATATAAGCGCGAGATGAATTAAGCATAACACCCCATGATGGATCTGGAGGCTGCACACCAAGACCTAGGAAGCTTAATGCTGCTTCAGTCAAAATAGCCCCGGACAATCCAAGCGTTATTTGTACAATAAATGGTGCCATAATATTAGGTGTGATATGTTTCGAAATAATTTTTATAGGGGAAACACCAATCGCTATAGCATTTGTGATATATTCATTCTCTTTAACACTTATAACAGTTCCCCTCACAACCCTTGTAAATACTGGAGTGAATACAATTCCAATTGCGATCATTGTATTTGTCACACTAGGGCCAAGCACCGCAACTATTGTCAAGGCTAACAATATATCAGGGAAAGCAAAGAATACATCCATTATCCGCATGATTATCTGGTCAGCTTTACCTTGAAAATAACCTGCTAATAGCCCGAAAATCAAACCACCGGTAGCTCCTACACCAACTGCAATTAATCCTACTTTTAAGGACACCTGTGTACCATAAACAATTCTTGAAAATATATCCCTGCCAAACTCATCTGTACCAAAAATGAATCGACCACTTGGCCCTTCCATTGTATGTTCTGTAAACATTTGCTCAGGGCTGTACGGTGCTATAACAGGTGCAAGAAACCCGATAATAATAACTAATAAAACCCCGACACTTCCTATAAGCCCTACTTTATCCTGTCTTAAACGTTTCAGAAATTGTTTCATTGGATCACTCTTTCTATATTCTTTAATTCGACAATTATTTGTAACTTATTCTTGGGTCTAGATAAGAATAAAGAATATCTACTAGTAAATTAATCATCACAAATACAAATGCTATAAAGAGCACTGCACCCTGCACGACCATAAAGTCACGTTGTGTTATCCCAGTTAGTACCAGCTGACCTAACCCAGGCAGCGAGAATATTTGTTCAATAATGACTGTTCCACCTAACAATGTTCCAATTTGCAATCCAATAATAGTTAAGATGGGGATCATAGCATTTCTGAGTGCATGCTGAAAAATTACTACTCTTTCTTTTGCACCTTTTGCACGGATTGTACGTATAAAATCCTGCCTAAGTATCTCCAATACTGATGAACGTGTCATCCTCATTACAGCTCCTGCCATTGCTGTTCCTAAAACAATCGCTGGTATAATCATAATTTCCAAATTTCTTGTTGGATCCTCAAAAAAACCAACATAACCTACTGGAGTGCTATAAGAGAACATTAGCGACAGAATTAAAATCAGAACTGTTGCCAAAGCAAAGTTAGGTATTGAAACACCTAATAACGAAATAATTCGAACTCCAAAGTCTACATTACTATTACGTTTCATAGCAGCTATGATACCTAGTGGAATAGCTATAATCCACGAAATTAATGCAGATAGAAATGTTAACTCAAACGTTATTTTAAAACGGTTCAAAATATCAGGAAGCACTTCCTGTCCCGTACGCATTGACTCCCCAAAGTCACCTGTCAAAACACCACCTATCCAATTCAGGTACTGTTCATATAGAGGCTGATTCAACCCAAAATCCTGTCGCAGCTGTTCCAATGCAGCTGGTGTTGCATCCGTACCTAATATCGTCTGCGCAACATCGCCTGGAACTACACGCATGACAACAAATATAAACACAGATACTCCAAATAGTACTGGGAATAGCATCAATATTCTTCTCATTATATATGTATACATTATTATTCACCCTTAATAAGAGAATAGAAGAGTGCTGCTGTAAAAGCAGCACTTCTGCTATTATTTTTTATAGACTTGCTCAATATCTTCAGCATTATGAGCGTATGGTGTGAAACCTTTTACACTATCTCTAACTGCCACATAATTCTTAGGAGAAACCAGGAATAAATTTGGTGATAAATTCAGTAATTTTTCCTGTGCCTCAACGTAAATTTCTTTACGCTTCTCCTGATTAACGGTACGTTTCCCTTCTTCTACAATCTTGTCATACTCAGAATTTGAGAAGTTCCACACATTTGCTGAACCATCTGTATGGAAGAAATAATTCATTGCACGGTCAGGGTCTGTACCGGAGCCATTTCTGCCAACTAAGATATCTGCAGAAGTATTTGACCATGTATCAATATATTCGCCCCACTCAATCTGTTTAATCTCAGCATCTACTCCAATTTCCTTCCATTGCTGCTGCAATAGTTGTGCTGTATCAACCATATCTGCATAAGTTGATGCTGTTGTAATTTCTGTTGAAAAGCCATCTGGATAGCCGGCTTCAGCAAGTAATTCTTTAGCTTTTTCTAAATCGCGTTGATAGAGCTCTTCCTGTTCTACATCAATTGACCAGTTCCCCATAGCAGGAGCTATTGGCCCAGAAACAATTGCTTCACCATCCCAAACAATATCAGCAATATTCTGACGGTCAGTTGCCAAACTAAGTGCCTGCCTTACTTTTTTATTGTTGAATGGTTCTTTGGCTACATTAAATCCAATATAACTGTACTCTAGTGATTGGTAACCCATAATGTTAACTTCATCTTCACCTTCGAGTAATTCTGTTGACTTTGCCGTTAACGTTGTCATATCAATCTCACCGGTACGTATTGCTGATAATCTGGCAGCTTCTTCTTTCATTGTATAATATTCTACTCGATCAAGCTTTGGCACATCTTCAATATAGTAATCCTCATTTTTTGAAAGTGTAACACTGCTGTCAGGTACCCACTCCTCAAATACAAAAGGCCCAGTACCTACTGCCACTTGCTGTAAATCACCATTCTCTTCAACAACTTCTTTTGGAACAATTGCTGCACTTGAATTAGTTAGGTTTGACAGGAACGTCGCATTTGGTGCAGCTAATTCAAACTTGATTTTATAATCGCCCATCACTTCAATATTTTCTACATCTGAAAAGTAAGAGCTAATATGTGATGCTGTTTCTTCATCCATGATACGTTCAAAGCTATATAAAACATCTTCTGCAGTCATTTCCCGGCCGTTATGGAATTTCACACCTTCTACCAGATTAAAAATATAAGTTGAATCATCTGGCTGCTCCCAGTCTTTTGCCAACTGACCTTTTATTTCCATGTTTTCATCAAATGTAACAAGTCCTTCGTATACTTTTGAATAAACTCTAACTGATGAATGTGCAGGTGTTTTATGCGGATCTAAGCCTGCAGGTTCCTGATCATTTGCAATCTTAAGTACTTGTTCTGCGTTTTCTTCTTCTCCATTCCCATCAGCAGTTGTTTCACTGTCATCTGAGCATGCTGCTGCAACAATTGCAATCATTAGTAATAGAAAATACAAAAAACTTTTTTTAAACATAATAATTCCCCTTTTATTTATGATATGTTCTTCAAAATCTCTAGGAATATCTCTTTTCTGAACGGGTTAATATTCTTAGGCTTACTTACGTGCAATCGATTAGTTAATAAACCAACTGCGATATTTCTCTTCGGTTCAATCCATAAGGCAGTCCCTGTGAACCCCGTATGTCCAAAGCCTTCTGGATAAATGTCTGAACTCTCCCAGCCTAACCCCCTGTTTTCTACCTGTTTACTCAGTGATTCCTGTACCAAATCATTGGAAATTACATTCTCCCCTCTGTTTACTCCCCCTCTCAAATACAGTTCTCCTAATGTTGCTAGATCTTTAACATTCGAAAATAAACCTGCATGACCTGATTCACCACCAAAATAATAATATGTGTTTCCATCATTTACTTCCCCTAGTACAGGGACATTCTGATTACGCCAATTTTTAAAATCAAAACCTCTCTCAATGCACATTTTCTGCTCAATTCTATTACCAAATTCTGTTGCTGCAATATTGCTTTTATAGCTAGGATTGTATTTAAGTGTTTTTAAATCCAACGGTTCTACCAGCTGTTTCTGTACAACATGCTGTAAACTGGTGTGGTAATAATGCTTAATTACTTCACCAAGTAGTATAAAATTCAAATCACTGTAAACTACTTTTCTATCTTCCTTATGTGTCAGATCAATAGTATTCAATATCGAAAATAAATCATCACCACTTTCGCTTGCGTAAAAGGAGTACCATGCTTTCAGACCGCTTGAATGAGTTAGTAATTGTTTAATTGTAATAGATGCTAACACGGGGATTTTCGCTGATTCCGGTAAGCATTTTTCAAGTTTCGTCGTTAAGGATAAAGCGTTTTCATGAATCATTTTTAAAATAATTGTTGAGGTCACTATTTTAGTAACACTTGCAAGATCAAAAACAGTATCAAGGTTACACCGTGTTCCTTCAACCTTGTTTGATAGCCCAAATGCCTCATGAAAAGCCTTCTCCCCATTCACCGATATGTAACACGCACCACCAGAAAAGTAATCATCATCCATGTACTTTCTAAAAATATGTTCGATATTTTCGTATTCCTTCATTACTAACCCACCCATCACCTGTTTTGAATAACCTCTCTGGTTTTATCAAGAAAATCAACAGATTGTTCAAAGTTTAAGGACGCCAATCCTGTGAATAAGATATCAACAATATTCAACTGTGCAATTCTTGAAGCAGTAGCTCCACTTCTTATACTCTTTTCCAGTGGTGAAGCATATAAATTTACATTAGCAAGACTTTGTACTTTATTACTGCTGTAACCAGTCAACGAAATAATGTTCGCTTTATTCCTTTTAGCTATTTTTACTGTATCGATTATCTCAATCGTTTCTCCTGAATAAGAAATGGCGAGTACAACGTCCCTGTCATCCAGATGAACTGCTGATGTTAGTTGTGTATGACTATCTGTTAATGCCTCACACCACTTGTTAATACGCTTACATTTTTGCTCAAAATCAAAAGCAACAATTGCTGACGCTCCAACACCAATTACTACTATTTTTCGCGCATGATCCAATAAACCAATAGCTTTCTCCATACAGTTTTCATCAATCAATGCTAGAGTACTTTCAATAGAACGATAATTATTATGTGAAATGAATTTAATAATCTGTGATAAGCTTGCGTCAGCAGCTATATCTTCATATCTGTCAGTAGTAATTCCGTCCTGATTAGCGGATGCAGAGATGCTCAATTTGAGTTCTCTGAATCCTTTAATATGTAACGAACGACACATACGAATAATCGTGGCTTCACTGGTTTTTGTGTTCTTCGCTAGCTGGGCTATTGGCATATCTAGTATAGCCTTTGTGTTATTAATTATATAATTCGCTACCTTTTGCTCAGAAGGCCTCAGAGTAGATATTCCTTGTTTGATACGTTCCATGCCGTTAAACATAGGCATCATCTCATCCTTTTCATTTCCACACAGAAAACAGCTAATCCGTTTAGAAGTTTTGCTTCTTAAAAATACACTTTTTATGTAGTTAAGCTACATTTTAGATCAATTATTATAGCATGTCAATAAACTTTATTAATTTTCTAATAATTATTTATGTAAAAATCCCAACAAAAAAAGGGTGTACTGTACACCCTTTAAACGTATTGCTTACCCCTCTATCGTCTCACAAAACGTCTCAGCAAATTGCTGACACCTAACTACATCCTCTTTATCAGGTTCAAGGTCAACTATTAAGCGCTCCGCAACTAAATTCGCTTGCTTCTCTTTAAACCTTTCCCCCATCATTTGAGATGCTCCACCATATGAATCGTAAAAGGAATCCCCGGATCCGAAGACACCGACAATTTTCCCGGTAATGTCCACATCATCGAGTTCTTCATAAAAGTCCTCAGCCTCATATGGAAGCTCACCATCGTCCCAGGAATACGTACCAACCAGTACTCCATCATATTCCAAAAGTTCTTCAACATCTATTGAATCAAGGTCGAAAGTTTTGGTGACGACTTCATGTCCTCTATTTTCAACTACTTCCGCAATAATCTCTGCCATCAATTCCGTATTACCAGTCATGCTTGCATATAACATAAGTACCTTACCCATAAAATCTCCTCCGATTCACCGAAGTATTCCATTTTATTTTAATGGTTAGCAAGTACCTATTTCAATTAAATTATCAGTGTTAAACGAATTTTTTTTGGGTTTGTGACAGAATTGTGATCAAATCGACCCCTCACGGCGCTGAGCAGGCGCTCGTACTTTAATTCTTAGATGCTGTCTTCAATTCCTTTAATAATTTCCTGTATGTTTGGTAAAACCTCATTTATTTCCACATTTACATGCAGTTCTTTTACAAGTGGCTCCATAATCGATGCCGTTTTCTTATCCATCATTATCTTCTCAGGAATTCCCTCTGTTAGCTGCAGCATTTTAATTAATTGGCTCTGCTGGAGCCCAATATCCGTACTGTCATATAATAAGTCTTGAAAAAAAGCTATGCCTTGTGCATGATCAGCTGCTGCGACTAGTACCGGAAATGCCGGTCTTCCTCCATGGTCCTCTTGTACTGGAATGTCCAAATGTGTTACGGCAAACTCTATCGTAGCGGGAATTTGATTTGTAAGTTTTTTGGCACGTTTTAAATCAAGCTCTGATACCTCAAGCTTTACTTCTTTCGATTTATTGTCAGCTTTAAGTGATATAATTTCATTTCCACCTGATTCAGGCATTATTGACAGCACTTTTCCCTCCGAATAAAAATCAGGTAGCTCCAGTCCATCTCTCACCTCTTCACACAGCTCAACTGCTTGTTCAAGTGCTTCCAGCATAATCCAACCCTCGTCTTCGTCCATGAACCATGGATAATATCCAGGCTTAAAGCTCCGGAATTCCGGCCATGATTTTTTCCCCCGGAATGAAACGTTATACGCTTTAACAAGGTCATAATCTTCTTTTTCCAAATCCAAACGATCTTCAAAGCTGACGAGTAAACTACGCTGTTTTAAAATAAAATCCATATCAGATATATCACTTTCAAGCGTATCCATTAAAGTAGAGTATCCTTGTTCACCGGGGTATACTGCCAAGCCGAACATTTCTCCAGCGCCACCTAAAACAGAGCAAAATAACCGTTCACCTGATACCGAATCAACCACTGCAAAAATTTGGTTATCATCCATAAATTCCCATGGCTTAAGCTTGTTAAACTCTTTAGCTTTGAGCAACACGTCCTCCCAAGGGTCATCTTGAGATTCTGGATTAAAAAAGTCATCATCCAATTCATCAAAATCATTTAAGTTTTCGTCGATATCCAACAAATCCTGATTAATTGCATCAATCATTTTCTGGGAATTGTTATTTATTAAATTTACTTCCTCCATGATAACGTCTGCACGACTATCCTCTTCTGGGGCATTATTTTTCGCTCCTATGCAACGTGGATATGCACCGGTCTGTTCCGAAGATAATTTTTTCATTAGAACAACATCATGATCCCAGTTATCGCCAAAATCATAAAGATAAACAACTTGATCGTTCACTTCTTTAAACCAATCAGAAAGTAGCGCATCAGCCTCATTATATGTATCAAGTGGGGATGGAAATTCATCATCCGCTTTTTGAGGCCCAATTTCAACCCTATTAGTTTCGTTTCCGTTTGTCTTGTCCACAAAGAAACTGTGTAGATGCATATTGCGCCAATCAAATGCTAGTTGTATCACCCTATGAAGGTCACGAAAGGATGAACTACTGTCCATTTGAATAGTTCGCCAAACAGGTACACCTACATCGTCTAATGTTATTTCAAATTCATAAATCATTATGCCACCTCACTTTTGTTTAGTGTAGCATATTGTGTGCTGTTGCTCTAATACTACAAGCCTTCCTTCATTCTGACTGATGTTCGCGAATGCTTAATGGATTTCTCTATATGGAAAAATATTGTTTTTGGGGGGGCATCATCGCATGTCACTTTTGGCTTATGGTCTTACAACATTTACGCAGTTTGTATTATTTTTTTCAAAAATAATACTTTATGTAAAAACATTCGATTTTCAGGACAAATAAGTGGCAACAAAGAATCGACAATTTTGTGGAAATTTAAAAATACCGGGTTAATCACTGGTATGGCTGGGTTTCATGTACCTTATGTGCTTTGGCTTCCTAATTTTAGGAAACTACGGCCTCGGCAAGGCTTATTGCAAACTTAAAGGTAACGGCTTTCGTTTTAGAGGGAATGACGATAAAAATACACTAGTTAGAAGTTGAACTTCTGCAGCGTAAAATGAACACATAAACCTCGAAGGAATAAGAAAAATCTGAAAATACACTACTTGAGTTGACTATGGATCAACGGTACGTATTTTATATATACTTTTAGTACTACATGGAATTACGGTGCTTAATTGTATGTAATTTCATATCTCATTAATGAGTTGTCTCTGAACTCATGGGGTTATGGTATGGTTGTGACTTGGATTGGCAAGATTATAATAGAAGAATGAAGTATTTCCACTCTAAATGAGTCCGCCAAACAATCGAAGTGAATCCTCGTTCCGCTAAATAGCAGAAAAGGTGCTCTCAGAAGGGTGAGGCGGATCCTCATTCCGCTAAATGAAGAAAATCAGCCAAATCTGAACCAGAAATGACAAATAGCGGAATGAGGATCCGAACCCAAGCTTAAAACGAGGGTTTTTAAGGAAATAACGGAATGAGGATCCGCCCAACAGTCGAAGCGGATCCTCATTCCGTTAAAAAATGGGTTCTTGAACAATAGATGAAATTATTATATGATTTCACCTATTGTTACCTTACAAGCCTAAGCCACCCTTCTTGCTGACTGAATTTCGGAATACAATTTCATGTGAAACGGTAATCCGCTTAGCGGGTTCTGATTTATCAATTGTCTTTTCTATCAGTGCTTTGGCAGATTCTGCTCCTAACTCGTGTATATGAATATCAACGGTTGTCAGGGAAGGTCGAATGATTTCTGACAGATAAACGTTGTTAAAACTTACTAGTGAAATATCGTGTGGCACAGAAACCCCCGCTTCTTCCAGTCCACTCAGCACACCAAGACTCATTAAGTCATCACTGATCACCAATCCAGTAGGGCGAACTTCAAGCGACAGCAGCTTTTCGACTGCCTCACGCCCACCTGACTTTAAGAATTCGGTGTGAATTTTATATTGCTCACTAGCTTTCAACCCTGCTTCTTTTATTGCAGCTTGATAGCCTGCTTCACGATCTATCGTCACGAATAATTCTTTAGACCCGCCGATAAATGCAATTCTTTCATGACCCATTTCAATCAAGTGATTCGTAATTTCCTTACCAGCTGTGAAATTATCGTTATCAATATGTGTAACTTCATCGATATCCTCATAAGGCTTTCCAACAATTACATAGGGAAAGTTTTTGTCATGTAAAAAGTTCATAACTCGGTCGTTTAGGCGGGAATATAATAGAATAATACCGTCAACGTAGCTTCCGTATACCATACGCTGCACTTCGTTAAAAATTTCTTCTTCGGTAATGCCACTCGACAATGTCATCGAATATTCCATACCATGTGTTACTGAACCGATTCCACGTAATATCTCAGGAAAAAAGGGATTTTGCAGTGCTTTATCAGCAGATGATGGTAATACCACACCTATTGCTTTAGTCGACTTAACGGCTAAATTTCTGGCACTCACATTAGGATGGTACCCTAATTCCTTCATCGCCTTTCGTACTTTTTCCTTTGTCATAATACTGATTCTTGGGTTATTTGCAATTACACGAGACACAGTAGAGGGCGCTACACCTGTTGCTTTTGCTACATCTTTAATTGTTACCATAAAATCCACCCTCTACTTTTGTTAGTTTACTAATGATACTGTTGCAGTGTCACTATTATTAAGTATAACATCTTGGTTTTCACGTAACCCATGGGTATTTACATGAATTTTACCATAAGCTGGTTTATAATGACCACTATGGTCTAAAACAGTAACTTTAACAGCATTACTTGTTGATGTCACTTCGATAGATAGTTTCATATATGACCCGTTTTCAAAGTCATACGTTTCTCCGTCATCATCATAGTACGTAAAATAGTACGATTCACCGTTCGCCCCAGCATAGACATCCATATAAACATGATGCGGACTTTTATCATGATTCGCTATCCATTCGCCTTGCATGATAGCAGTTCCTTGTTTTATAAAAATCGGCATCCTATCTAATTCTGCATGGATTAAGTGTGCTTTTTCCCCTTCATACTGAACACCAGTTTCATGATCAATCCACTGACCTGCAGGCAAATAAACTGCACGATCTGTAACAGCTGGGCTTAGTATCGGCGCTATAACAACATTATCTCCAATCATAAATTGATCATTTATATTATACGTTTTCTTATCTTTTGGATACTCCATGAACAATGGACGCATAACGGGAAGGCCGGCTACACTTGCTTGGTAAAATAATGAATATAACTGCGGCATCCATTTGTAACGCATTTGAATGTATTTCTTCATAATTGCTTCATTTTTTTCGCCGAATTGCCATGGTTCCTGATAAACTGTACCCATTGCTGAGTGATTGCGGAAATATGGAGTGAAAGCACCTACCTGTGTCCAGCGAACCAGTAATTCTGCACTCGTATCATGAGCAAAACCACCTACATCTGGTCCAGCAAATGGTACGCCAGAAACACCTAGGTTCATCACCATTGGTAAAGACATTTGTAAGTGTTCCCAGAAACTGCGGTTGTCACCTGTCCAGACAGATGCGTATCGCTGTACGCCTGCAAATCCTGAACGAGTAAGTAAGAAAGGCCGCTTTCCTTTTAATTGTTCTTTCACACCTTCGTACGTTGCCTTGCTCATCAATAGACCGTAAACATTATGCAGCTCCCGATGAGTTGCCGGCGTCCCATCATTACGATGCATCACATCTACATCCATTGTTTTCGTCTCATTAAAAACAGCTGGTTCGTTCATGTCGTTCCAAATACCTTCAATCCCAATAGACGTATAAAATTCATGTTTATCAGCCCACCAGTTGCGAACACTTTCATCAGTTAGGTCTGGGAATGCACTTTCGCCTGGCCAAACATCCCCAATATACACATCACCTTCAATGTATTTGCAAAATTGATCCTGATTAATTCCTTCCTGATAGATTGTGTATTCTGCATCTTTTTTTACACCAGGGTCAACTATCGGTACAATCCGGATCCCCATTTCGCGCAAATCAGCAATAAGCTTCGCAGGATCAGGAAATTTCTCTCTATTAAACGTAAACACACGGTATTCGTTCATGTAATGAATATCGAGATGAATAACATCAATTGGAATATCCTTCTCTACAAAATTCTTGGCAAGCTCTCTAACTTCCTCTTCTGATTTATAACTGTAGCGTGACTGATGATACCCTAGCGCCCACTTTGGCGGCAATGGCATTTTACCGGTAAGATGTGTATATTGCTGCAATACCGACTTTGGTTCGGGGCCAGCCAGAACAAAATAGTCAAGCTGCCCGCCTTCTGCTTTGAATGAATAACCATTATTATCAGCTTTCATATTAAACGTTGTTCGGAATGTATTATCAAAGAACAGTCCATGTGCACGACCATTACGCAGTGTCATGAAATAGGGAATAGATTCATACAATGGATCGGTTTCAGGATTATGTGGCGCATACACATCTGTGTTCCACATTTCATACGTTTCGCCACGTTTATCAAGATGTCCGGATTTTTCACCGAATCCATAAAAATGATCATCTTCACTCATTTCTTTAAATGCAGCAACCTCACCATTTTCCCGATAGGCCATACCACGCTCACCTTCTTCAAGGAAAGCATTGCCATCATGATCCAATATCGTAATTCGAAATGGAGATTTCAGGATAATAATTTTTAGTTTATCTGTTTTCAATACAACCTGCTCGTCTGAATCGCTGTCTATAACGTCCACGTTTTCCGGACTGGCTATAACTGCGTATGAACCGTCCAATTTTGGTTCATTTATTTGATTCATCACAACTCTGATAATTGATTTTGTGAAAAATTGTATCGCAACCTGACCATTTTCACAGTGAAAAAAATAGCCGGTATCCAATCGTTTATAGGATTTCATACTGCCGATATCACGATATAGTACTGCTTTGGATTGCTGCTCATTTCCTGGATGTATTGCAAAGCTAGTATCTTCAAGCATCCCTAAGATTACCCCCTACCTGTCTAAATTACTATTTTTCTTATCCTTTTGATCCTCCTGCCGTTAACCCGGAAATCAGATAACGCTGCAGGAATAAATATATACCTGCAATTGGTATAGCAACCAAAATGGACCCTGCTGCAAATCGCGTGAAGTTATTAGAGAATTGATCATTAATAAAATTAAACAACCCTACTGCTAATGTATAGTTACTCTCACTTGTAAGTACAATTGATGGCAGCAGGAAGTCAAACATCGGCATCATGAAGTTAAATAAAGCTACAACCGCAAGAATTGGTTTTGCCAATGGAAGCATGATGCTCCAGAAAACCCGTAAATGGCCAGCACCGTCGATACGCGCTGCCTGGTCTAGTTCACGTGGTATTGTATCAAAGTACCCTTTTACTAACCATGCATTAAATGGTATCTGTCCACCCAAATAAATAAGGATTAACCCAGACAGTGTATCCAATAGGCCAATCATATTCAGGAAAATATATAGAGCTACCATTGCCATCATAACTGGAAACATTTGTAATAGTAAAAAGACATATAAGCCGTTTTTCCTTCCAACAAATTGATATCGGGAAAAAGCGTAGGCTATAAGAGACGTTAAAATTACACTTCCTGCTGCAACGAATGACGATACAATTAATGAATTCTTGTACCAGATTAAATAATCACTGCCATCGCTGAACAGCCATTTATAATGCTCTAATGAGAAATTTTCAGGAATAATAGAAGATGAATATAAACTACTTCCTTGGTTAAGTGACATTCCAACTGTCCATATTAGAGGATAAAATATAATAATCGATACAATCGCGATAATAATGTAGATTGCATATACTTCCAATTTTGATTTCAGCTTTTGATCCATTATATTTCACCCTCTTCCTTAAATGACCTGGTTTTTCTAAACTGATAAAAGGCAAATCCGGATACAAGTAACCCCATAATAATGGATATTACTGCAGCCATTGCATAATTATTCGTATCAAATGTCAGTTTATATACCCAGGATATTAGAATATCTGTCCCGCCTGCGTTCTGTCCTCTAACAGGAGGTCCACCTTCATTAAATAGATAGATAATATTAAAGTTATTAAAGTTCTGCGCATATTGCATAATTAGTAATGGCGCAGTCGCAAACATCACGTGAGGAAACGTAATCTCACGGAATTTTTGCCAGCGTGATCCACCATCAACGTCCGCAGCCTCATACCAATCCTTCGAGATACTTTGGAGTACTCCGGTAAATAAGGCAAACACAAACGGAAAGCCGAGCCACGTCTGAATCATGATAATTGCAACCCGGGAATAAAGCGGGTCACTTAACCATGGCAGACCATCACCACCAATCAGCGGGATGATAATATCTCTGTTAATTGCACCAAACTCATCATTAAACATGGCTGCAAAAATCAGAATGGTCACAAATGCTGGTACTGCCCATGGAAGAATTAAAATGGTACGAATGATTCTTTTGAATTTAACTCTTGGGTCATTGACAAGTACAGCCAAAAATAGTCCAAGGGCAATTTGTAAAGTTGTCGCAACAACTGTCCACACAATAGTCCAAGAAAACACGCTAATAAACGTATCCTGCCATATCGGTACAGTTACCAACTCTACAAAGTTATCAAATCCGACCCAATCTACTAGATTCCGCGGCGGTGAATTAAATAGATTGTAATTTGTAAATGCCAGTAACACCGAAAAGATTAGCGGAAAAATAACCACGAAAACCATAAGCAATAACCCTGGAAATGTCATCAAATATGGAAATGTATTATCATATGCAACACGTATCGTGTCTTTTAGTTTTAGTGGTTTCCATCCATTTTGTATTTTCTTTGCCTGTTTTCGTGCATCGTACACATTAAATACATATAATGCCGCAACAATAATAATGGTGATTAGTGAAAGAACACCAATTACGAGCAAGCGTATCGAATGGTCTGTTCCTGCAATGGTTCCCAGCGTACGTAAACCCCAGATACCGTAGTTTAACGATTGAAGGGCTGTCAGCAGAAACGCTATTTCAACAACAATTAATGATATCCCTTTTATATAGCGACGGTTGTACAATTGTCCCAGGCCAGCAAACAAAATCGATAAAATCGTTGCAACCTTTGGACTGTGCTTCTTGCCGGTTATTTGCTTATTGTCAGGAGAAGACAATTTTGGTACCCCCTTTAGGTCCTGATGAACAAAATAGATGATGGGAAGAGTTAACTCCCCCCATCAAAAATCATTGCTTGGTATTTACTCTACTCCGCTTGCTTCTATGTTTGTTTTTATTTGCTCGACTGATTCATCAAGTACAGGTTTTACATCTTCACCTTCCGCAATAAATTGCAATGCATTGTTGAATGGCTCCCATACCTGCTGCATAGCTGGTGTACTTGGCATTGGCACACCATGTTTAATTTGCTCTGCAAACGCTGCGTAAATTGGGTCCTCTATGGATTCAAGTGCTTCTTTACTTGGAACGAGTTCACCCGCTACCTCATAATAATGCTGTGAGCTTTCTGGATTGGTCATAAATGCTGCTAAGTCAGCAGCCCATTCTTTGTTTTCTGAGTAATAGGAAACCATCCATGACTTAACCCCTACAAATGTTTGAGCCGGCTCCCCATTGATGGAAGGAAACGGTGCAAATGCTAGCTTCTCACCAAGTGATTCTTTATAACCCACAATACTCCATGGGCCATTAATAACTGCTCCCACTTTACCGTCGTTAAATAGTCCGTCAATTACATCAGTTGTAGTTGATGGTGGAATTTTACCTTGTCCGAAAAAGGATTGGAATAACTTCCCGCCTTCAACTGATCCTTCATTATTTAATCCGATATCCTTTGTATCATATTCACCTGCATCCCCTCCGAAAATATAACCGCCATAGTTATTGAAAAACGGTATAGCGAAGTATAAATCGTTAGGCTTCATCAAAAATCCATATTCGTCATTATCAGGATTTGTTTTATTTTCCAATAATGCCATTAAATCATCAACTGTTTTTGGCTCTTCTTGTACAATATCCGTATTATAAAAAATACCATATGTCTCAATTACTGCTGGAAAGCCATATTGATTTGTTTCACCATCATACTTGTAAGTTACTGCATCAACCGCAGCATCACTATATGAGTTCATAACATCTTCCGGTATTTTCACAGGTTCAGCAAGACCCTGCGCTACAATATTTCCAATTCTGTCATGTGGCTGGAAAAATAAATCCGGACCATTTCCCTCGGGTCCAGCCAGTGCTAATTCTTCCATCTGATCAAGCATAGATTTTACTTCAACATTAACTGTAATTCCTGTTTCTTCTTCATAGTTTGCTGCAATATCCTCAACAGCTTCTAGTTGCTTTTCCTCATCGTTCGCCCAAATTGTAAGCGATTCAGGTTTTTCAGCGGTTTCAGTAGAACCATTTTCATCACTTTCTTCTGTATCTTCTGTACGCTCTGGTGCACAAGCTGCTAATACTAGAAAGACAAACATAAGTACCGCAATTAATAGAAATGAAGATTTTTTCATTTGTAAACTTCCCCCTCTAATTTTTTGAACCGACTACATTTTTGTGAAATCGGTTGCACAAATTCTAACTATTATTCTAAATGCATACTTAAATTAATGCAACCGTTTTCACTGATTTTGTTTTAATTTTTTTATTTCTATTGACAATTTTCAGAATCGCAGTATTCTATAATTAAATGAATCAATAATTTGAGGGCAATGCTTTGTAAGCTAAAGAACAACAACCCCGTTTTCCACATGGAGAGCGGGGTTGTTCTATTTATGAAGGGAGAAAATAATATGATGAAAGAAGCAATTTATCACCGGCCGAAGAATAGTTTTGCATACGCATATGACGAACGAACATTACACATCCGTTTACGTACGAAGAAAAATGATGTAGAAACAGTAAAACTGATTCATGGTGACCCATATGATTGGGCTAAGGAAGGCTGGCAGTTTCAGTATACAGATATGTTCCTGCAGGCATCAGATGAGTTATTTGATTATTGGCTTATCAAAATCACCCCCCCTTACCGTCGATTACGTTACGGATTCGCACTTTACAACGGCGATGAACAACTCGTTTATGCCGAAAGAGGCTTCTCAGATGAACCGCCGTTAGATGATATTCAGTATTACTTTTGTTTTCCATTTTTGAATGAGGTTGATGTATTTAACTCACCAGAATGGGTGAAAGACACTGTTTGGTATCAAATTTTCCCGGAACGATTTGCAAATGGCGATCATTCACTTGACCCAGCAGGAACACTTGAATGGGACAGCGCTCAACCACAACAGGAAAACTTTTTTGGTGGTGATTTTCAAGGAATAATTGATCATTTGGATTATCTGGTTGACTTAGGTATAAACGGAATCTATTTCACACCTATCTTTAAAGCGCACTCTAATCACAAGTACGATACAATCGACTACATGGAAATTGATCCGCAATTTGGAGACAAGGAAACATTCAGGAGATTAGTTAATATGTGTCATGAAAAAGGAATCCGTATCATGCTTGATGCAGTATTTAATCATAGTGGTTACTACTTCCCACCGTTTCAGGATGTTCTGAAAAATGGTGATAAGTCACTATACAAAGACTGGTTCCACATTAGAGGGTTTCCTGTTAAAACAAAGCCTGAACCTAATTTTGAATCATTTGCATTTACTCCACATATGCCGAAATTGAATACCGAAAACCCGGAAGTCAAAGCATATCTGTTAAAGGTTGCTGCCTACTGGATTGAGGAGTTTGATATCGATGGCTGGCGCCTTGATGTCGCGAATGAAGTAGACCATCAGTTTTGGCGAGAGTTCAGGCAAGAAGTGAAGGCCTTAAAGCCCGACGCTTATATATTAGGAGAGATATGGCATGACTCGATGCCTTGGCTGCAAGGTGATCAGTTTGATGCGGTAATGAATTATCCATTCACACTCGCAGCTCTTGATTATTTAGCAAAAGACACGAAAAATGCAGATGAGTTTGCAAACCAGGTTTCAAATGTCCTATGTTCATACCCGGAAAATGTTAATGAAACAGCCTTTAACTTGCTGGGAAGTCATGATACTGAGCGTGTACTTACCTTGTGCAGCGAGGACAAACAAAAGGTAAGATTGTTATTTTTACTCCAAATGTCGTTTCCTGGAACACCTTGTATTTATTATGGGGACGAAATTGCCATGTCAGGCGGAGAAGACCCGGAGTGCAGAAAATGTATGAAATGGGATGAAAAACAACAGGATTTGTATTTAAAAGCCTTTGTCAAAAAATTAATTAAGCTGCGGAAAACCGAGCCAGCGTTTGGCAGTAAAGGAGAGTTTAGTATTGTGGAGTCAAGTTCTGAAACAAACCATCTTGTATACACAAAATCATTTAACAATGAAGTGATCTATTTTGTAATAAACCCTTCAAGTAAGCCTATATCAATAACGATAAATGGGAAAAAGGCTACTAATCTATGGACCGGCAAGCAGGTTTCAGCAGCTGATAATCTACTGCAGCTAGATGCAGGAGCGAATGACTTTTTAATCATGAAAGTGTGATGGAGGTAAGCCTATGACCCAACAATGGTGGGAAGAAAGTGTTGTCTATCAAATCTATCCACGGAGTTTTAACGATAGTAATAATGATGGTATCGGTGATAATCAATGGGATTATCCAAAAACTTGATTATTTAAAGCAACTTGGGATTGATGTCATCTGGCTCTCCCCTGTTTACGAATCACCAAACGATGACAACGGATACGATATCAGCGATTATAGAAAGATAATGAGCGATTTCGGTACCATGGAAGACTGGGACAGGATGCTTCAAGAAATACACAAACGTAACATGAAATTGATTATGGATCTGGTAGTCAACCATACTTCTGACGAGCATAACTGGTTCGTCGAATCACGAAAATCAACAGACAATGCCTTCCGTGATTATTACATCTGGCGTGACAAGCCAAATAATTGGGACTCTGCATTTATTGGGTCCGCCTGGAAATATGATAAGGTAACAAATCAGTATTATTTACACTTATTTTCACAGAAACAACCTGACTTAAACTGAGAAAACCCAGATGTCCGAAATGACCTTTATACGATGATGACTTGGTGGCTTGATAAAGGTGTTGACGGCTTTCGAATGGATGTAATTAACTTTATTTCGAAAAACCAGCGCCTGCCAGATGGAGGGTGTCGAAGAAGATGCATTATTAGAAACAATTCTTGCAAACTCACGGGATAATGCACGTACACCGATGCAGTGGGACTCCAGTGCGAATGCCGCGTTTACAGAAACAATACCATGGCTCCAAGTAAACCCAAATTATGTTGATATTAATGCTGCAAAGGCGGTTGCTGATCCAGACCCAATCTATCATCACTACAAGCAGCTTATTGGTGGTAAGTAATTTCACAAGTAAATTCGTCCATTTTGATATACCAGAAGACTTCCTAAAGGCTACTAAACTAATCGGAAATTATCACGAACATAATGAAGATTCAAGACAAAAGCTGGAATTAAAACCATATGCATCCTGCGTATATTATGACGCTGATTCCTAATTGGGATCAGCGTACTGATTCATTATCAGCACCATATAAGTGCCCATTACATACCCTACTACTGATAAAACTCCAGGGGGAATGCAAACATGTATTACACGATGGTCCCAGTAGCGTATGCTTATCCACCAGGAAATCCAAATGGTATGCAGCATCCTTATAATCTAAATCATCCAGAAGGACTTCCACGAAATAAATCTAAGAAAGATAATACAAATCCAACTCAAAAAGCCGGTCACACACATGCTCATTATGGTGCAACAACCTGCAATGATAAACATACCCATTTACATCCAGGTGTCACCAGCACACCAATCGAAACGAGTGACGGTCACGTACACAAGATCTACGGAAACACAACCTTTGATTATGGACATATTCATTATTATGAGGCCCAAACAAGCCCGCCAATTCCATTAGGTAATGGTTATCACACCCATTACGCCGAGATAAAGACAACTGAAAATGATGGTCATACCCATACGATAAAAGGATACACACGGGCTTCGAAAAGCTAAGTTGAGGGAATTAGAAATTGCATAATAATTAGCATACATTTCGCCTTGTTGGTGAAGAATCCATTTTTAACGGAATGAGGAACCGCTTCGACTTGGCGGATCCTCATTCCGTTATTTCCTTGAAAAACCTCATTTTAGGCTTGGGGGCGGATTCTCATTCCGCTATTTGTCATTTTGGCCTCAAATTTGGCTGATTTTCTGCTATTAACGGAACGAGGATCCGTCTCACGCTTCCGAGAGCACCTTTTCTGTTAAATAACGGAATGAGGATTCACTTCGATTGTTTGTTGGGTCCTCATCCCTAGTGGCTAAATTTCATCCCCTTTATATATATTCCTGAGAGTTTAAGTACGACGATATCATACAACTAACACCTGGAAAATCCAATTACACTCATAAATAACCTACCCTTGTCAGAGGGTCACTATTGTATACAAATACTTAATTGAGTTAGACTATACCAAAATACTAAAAGGAAAAAGGTGGTACCTCTATGTCTCAAGAGAAGTTTACAAACAGATTGGCTAATGAAAAATCACCTTATCTGTTGCAGCATGCCGAGAACCCTGTTGACTGGTATCCATGGAGTGAAGAGGCATTCGAAAAAGCAAGACAGGAAGATAAGCCGATATTCCTTTCCATAGGCTACTCAACTTGCCATTGGTGTCATGTTCTCGCCCATGAATCATTTGAGGATGATGAGGTCGCTGCATACTTAAATGACCATTATGTATCTATAAAAGTCGACCGGGAAGAACGTCCTGATATAGATTCTGTCTACATGACAGTTTGTCAGATGATGACTGGACAGGGTGGCTGGCCACTATCTATTTTTATGACACCAGAAAAAGTGCCGTTTTATGCTGGCACCTATTTTCCACGTGAAAGCAAATACGGGATGCCCGGCATCATGGAAGTATTCACGCAATTATATCAAAAATACAAAGAAGACCCTGATCACATTAAAGAAGTTACCAAGAGTGTAACGGATGCCTTAGACAAAACAGTCACAACTAAAAGTGAAAACAGATTAACACAAGAAATGACCGATCAGGTATATAAGCAACTTGGGAAACGATTCGATTTCGCAAATGGCGGGTTTGGATCCGCACCTAAATTTCCTACGCCTCAAAATCTGTTATATTTATTGCGTTATTATCATTTTACAGGCAAATCTGCTGCACTCAAAATGGCTGAAAGTACATTGCAGGCCATGGCAAATGGGGGAATATATGACCATGTGGGATTCGGTTTCGCGCGGTATTCCACTGATGAAAAATGGCTCGTTCCTCACTTTGAAAAAATGCTCTATGATAATGCGTTATTATTAATTGCATACACAGAATGCTATCAAATCACCAAAAATCCACTTTACCAAAAAATAAGTGAACAGATTATTAAGTTTGTCATGCGGGAAATGCGCAGTTCTGAAGGGGCGTTCTACTCCGCAATTGACGCTGATTCTGAAGGTGTAGAAGGCAAATATTATGTGTGGGACTATGGTGAAATTTTTACTATCCTCGGCGAAGACCTTGGTGACCTATATGCATCCGTGTATGGAATTACTCCAGAAGGTAATTTTGAAGGAAAAAATGTACCAAACCTAAACGAAGCAAACCTGGAGTCTATAGCAGATGAACATAACTTTACAATCGATGAACTGAATCAACACCTTGAAGAAGCACGCGTTAAGTTATTAACTACACGCGAAGAGCGTGTATACCCACATGTTGATGACAAGATTCTAACATCCTGGAATGCTATGATGATCACCGCCCTCGCTAAAGCTGGAAAAGTATTCGAGGAAGAGCAATATATTAAAACCGCCGAAACTGCCATAGATTTCATCGAAACAAATCTGGTAAAAAAAGGTCGGGTTATGGCCCGCTATCGTGATGGTGACGTGAAATTTAACGGCTATCTTGATGACTATGCCTTTTTACTGTGGGCTAACGTGGAATTATATGAGGCAACCTTTTCATTGACTTACCTAAAAAAAGCCAGAGGACTTGCAGACAATATGATTGACTTATTTTGGGATAACGAACAAGGAGGATTTTTCTTTAGCGGAGAAGATAGTGAAAATTTATTATCAAGGGAGAAAGAAATATATGACGGTGCCCTGCCATCAGGTAATAGCGTTGCAGCCGCTATGCTGGCACGTTTAGGCTATTCAACTGGTGAAACAGTCTATCTCGATAAGCTTGAAGAAATGTACTATGCCTTTTACGAGGAAGTTAAACAAGGTGTAGCAGCAAGCACAAATTTTGTTCAAAGCCTGTTGCTGACAGAAAATCCTACAAAGGAAGTCGTCGTTTTAGGAAATGACAAGAATTTTCTAGCGATGCTCCAGCAAGAATTCTTACCGAATGTAACATTGCTTGCAAGTAAAAATGCTGAACAATTAGCTGAAGTCGCACCTTTTGCCAGTGATTATCGTAAAATAGGTGATGAGCCTACCATTTACGTATGTGAAAACTTCGCGTGTAAACAACCCACGACCGATGTGGAGAAAGCTCTTAAAATGGTTACCGGATAAATAGTATGCCGCTACGAATTACGTAGCGGCATTTCACTTAATGTGAGACAGTACATCTAAACAGCCGCTACCCTGCCCTGTTTGATGTACTATTCTTTGGCGCCCCACCGTTGATATTGTGAATTTCAGCGGGGATATTGTGATCTTGAGCCGAATGTGTGACAACTTCAGCTAAATTGCATAAATCACTTCGATTCCTATGGTAGAATGTAATTAAACACCTCATAAAGGAGAATCCAAATGCTGAAAATAAAAATGAATGTCCAAACAGCCTATCACGGAGACCTACTGCGAGAAGGTAAAGTCTATGAAATTGACGAAACCACTGCCAAACGTTGGATTGCCAGTAAAATCGCTGCTCCAGTTGACGAATAAAAAAACAGCCAACCATATCACAGGAAAGACTGTTTTAAAAAACTTCTAAAAGCTGAAGGATAGCTGGTCCTAATAGAATGATAAATAACGTTGGAAAGATGAATAGAACTAGCGGAAACATCATCTTAATAGGCGCCTTCATTGCAGCTTCCTCTGCCCGTTGGCGCCTGCGTTCACGTATGTCCTCGGTTTGAACACGTAACACTGAAACCATTCCGATACCAAGCTTCTCTGCCTGTACAATGTTGAAAATTAACGTCCTTAAATCATCTGACAAGATCCTGTCATTCATTGCATTTAATGCTTCTTTCCTTGTTTTCCCTAAACGCATTTCTTCCAATGTAACCTTAAATTCGTCAGCTAATACCCCTTTTTTCTTTGCAGCTACCTGACTGACTGCTGCGTCAAATCCCAGTCCAGCCTCCAAACTAATCGTAAGTAAATCCAGGACATCAGGCAGACTTTTTTCAGCCAATTTACTTCTTCTCTCAATTTTCGTCTTAAGATAGTATTTCGGGAGAACAACAGCAACTGCTAACCCCATAATTGCTAATAGCAACAGAAGTGGAACGGAAACACTTAATAAGAGACCATACCCTATACCAATAGCCGAAAATGTTACAACCATAATTAGCTGCAGCATTTTAAACTCTACTGGACTTAACCCAAATGGTTGTCCCGCTTGCAGTAATTTCACTTCGATCTTAGAAGCCTCTTCCTGACCCAATTTATTACTGTATTTACGTTTGATCTTCTTCCAAACTGGAAAAACAACACGCTCATAAAAGGAAGGTAATTCCTCATCAGCGGCATCGCTTTGGCCAGTCTCAGGTATATTGTTTATAAAATAAGTTTGAATACGGCCTTGAACTTTCCCCCGTCTTCCTGAGCAATATGCCACAACTCCATATGAAATTAAGCTGATACTTAGAAAAAAGCTGATATACATTGCTAGCATCATTACACCTCAATAGTAGTTATTTTACGAATTAAGAAAAACCCAACAATTCCACCAACCAATGCTGCACCAAGCATTAATTGACCAATCGGATTTACAAAGAGCGTTGTGATGTACTCTGGATTCATCAGATAAATAATAAAACCGAGGGCAACTGGTAATAAACTAATTACAATTCCGGATAACCTGCCCTGTGCAGTCAATGTTTTAATCTGATTTTCAATCTTTGTTCTTTCACGGGTTGTCTCAACAATTTTGTCCAGCAAATAGGCTAAATTCCCACCTACTTGCCGTTGTATTAAGATCGCATCAACTAGCAATCCGAGATCATCACTTGGCATCCTTTTTTGCCATTCTAATAAGGCATCTTCCAAACTTGTTCCATATTGCATCGACTTGATAATATGTTCCACTTCTTCTCTAATTGGTGAATAGGATTCCTGTGAAACCATTTGCAGTGATTGCACGAAACTGAAACCTGCCCGCAATGAGCCAATTATCGATGTAATCATTCCAGGTAAACCTTCGTTAAACGCTTTAATTCGCTTTCGTTGCTTCCTTTTCAGCCAAATTTCAGGAACAAAATAACCAAAAACGACTCCAATAATCCCCAATAGAATACCGCCATTCATTTGAAGAATACCTCCAATAATAACAGCCAACAACCAGCGAAACGCGACAAACTCTTCCGGTTTTATTGGAAGTCCGGCCACACTAAGTCTATCTTCCAGCGTATTACGCCTCTTACTTGGTTTTTTCTTTCGAATCAATAGCATTTTGAGTCGCTGGTTTGCGTTTTTTAGAAGCTCCGAAATGGATAGTGATTTTTGCACAATTGCTTCATCATCTTTTTTTGCCCCGCGCAAATTACTGATTGCTAACAGAAAAAGAAAAACCGATATAAATACTGAAATTAATAAAAGTGCTTCCATTTATATCACTCCATTTTTTCCGAAAAAATAGATGGCGGGAGCGTAATGCCCTGATACTCCATCTGTTCATAGAATTTTGGCCGAATCCCAGTAGGTACGAGCTTGCCTAAAATTTTCCCATCATCATCAACACCAAACTGTCTGAACGTAAAAATGTCCTGTAATACAATCACATCACCTTCAAGACCTTGTACTTCCGTTATATTTGTAATCCGTCTGGTGCCATCCTTCAACCGGGATTGCTGGATAATAACGTCAAGCGCACCGGCAATTTGTTCACGGATTGCTTTAATTGGCAGATCCATGCCAGCCATTAGGACCATTGTTTCCAAACGTGAAACCATATCCCTCGGACTATTCGAGTGTCCAGTTGCCAATGAGCCATCATGACCGGTATTCATCGCCTGAAGCATATCTAACGCCTCACCACTTCGAACCTCACCAATAACAATTCGATCCGGTCGCATCCGCAGTGAATTTCGAACAAGGTCACGGATTGAAATCGCACCCTTCCCTTCAATATTCGGTGGACGCGTTTCAAGCGAGACGACGTGATCCTGCCCGAGCTGCAGTTCCG
Source organism: Virgibacillus sp. L01 (assembly GCF_052246775.1). Taxonomy (NCBI): domain Bacteria; kingdom Bacillati; phylum Bacillota; class Bacilli; order Caryophanales; family Bacillaceae; genus Virgibacillus; species Virgibacillus sp. L01. Next base: position 267,182 of record NZ_JBQQCP010000001.1, read on the forward strand.
CAGCATCCTCAATTGTTACAATACGATCCGTGTTTGAAATAAAAGACGATAGTACATTTAATGTTGTTGTTTTTCCAGAACCTGTTCCACCACTTACAAAGATATTTAATTTGGAGGCAACACACGCCTGCACAAATTCAGCCATCTCCTGACTGAGTGTCCCAAATTGTATTAGATCATGAATAGTAAATGGATCTTTAGAAAACTTACGAATCGTTATTGTCGGTCCGCCAAGTGCAAGTGGTGGGATGATTGCATTCACACGTGACCCATCTTTAAGCCGGGCATCAACCATTGGGCTGCTTTCATCTATTCGGCGGCCAAGTGGAGCAACAATCTTTTCCAAAACTGCCGAAACATGATCATTGTCACGGAAAGTGATATCAGTAAGCTCTAAACGTCCTTTCCGCTCAGCATATACTTGATTGGGTCCATTAACCATTACCTCCGTAACACTCTCATCATTCAACAAAGGCGTGATCGGACCATATCCAGTAAGGTCGTTCTCGATTTCTTCTTTTAGATTATTCCGATCATCTGCACGACGAAGCTTATAATTATTTTCGTTTATTATTTCAGAGATAATCGTATCAAGGTCAGATACAATATCGTTGACATCTTCGTCTTTTCGCTCGCGAATAATGTACTTAAAGACAAGGCTTTTTACTTCACGATATTCTTGAGACACAGCAGTTTTTTTAGTTTGTCTAGGCTTTGGAGAAGGTTCAATTGCATTAAGGGTTCTCGGTTGTTCCTGTTCTATTTGTGCTTTTATTTTATCCTCGTTTATGGGTTCTCCAGAATTCGCTTTTGTCTCACTTTTGGACTGTAGCTTTTCTAATAAACTCATTCGGTCTTCCCTCGCAATCGTTTACTTTTTCTGATGCGGATAAGTCCGCGTATTGGCAGCTTTTTAGAAACACTTCGCTCAACTGTAAACAGTTTTTTAGCGAGGCGCTCTATTCCTTTTGAAAACTCAAGCTTTGGCTGACTTTGAACAATTGGAACACCTATATCCAACGAATGTGAAACATGTTTTAGATCATATGGTAAATAAAATACGTCAGCTATTTTTGCAAGCTCCGGGATGCTCTCTCTTTTCATTACCGAAGGAGCTGTTGATTGGTTAACAATTAACCTGACTCTATCCTTTAATCCAAGCGCATCTAAAGTTTCGATCATTAATCTGGCATTTTTTAAGGAGGCCATTCCCGGGGTTGCCGTTACAAGTATTTGATCTGCCTTTTCCACAACCTGTAAAGTTTGGTCTGTCAGCCCTGTCTGGGTTTCTACAAATAGGATTTCTGACACAGCGTGTAATGCATCGATAACTGCCGAAATCTGTTCATTGTCGATCATATCGGCATACTCCGGACGTTTTGGGGCGGCTATTAAATCAATACCAGAGGAATGGGTGGAATAGTAATTAACACTATTTTCGCTGTCATCTCGTTCTGCGATTTCCTTTATCGTTAAAATAGGATCAAGGTCAAGTGCCATCGCGAGGTCACCAAACTGCAGGTCTCCGTCTATAACACTAACATTTGACCCTCTTGCAGATAAGAAGGCTGCCAGGTTAGCGGTTATAATAGTGCGGCCCTGTCCACCGGTGGCGCTGCAGACAGCAACTACTTGTCTCTTTTTTGTAGTATCAATTGCCACTGCTAATCCCCCCTTTATTCATCCTCATGCTTTACAATACGGCTGCTTACCCATCCACTTTTCTTGTTATTTGTTTTCACTTTAAACCAGACACGTCCATCATCATCTGTATCCTGTTCATTCAAAAAAAGTAAAGCAGTCCCCTGATCGACAACTGTTAGAACCGGTGCCGTTAATTGGGGTGCTTTACGGATAATCGACCGTTCCGGGGTTGTAACAAAACGGGTATCTGTTTCATCACCAATTTTCGCTTCACTTCCCCCGTTCTCCTTTTCTTTCTCATTCTTTTTTTCCTTTGATTCCTGCTCTTCTTCCACATTAACTGAATCAGCTTTACTGTACAAAGCAAGATGAATACTTCCTAATTCACTGGCATGGACAAGTTCTACTGAACCTTCTTTTGAAAGTTCCAGTGTCACTGTCATGTATGTTTTTTCAACATCGCCATCTTTCTTTTCAACCATTCGTTCACCAACTGCCAGCACGCGTACCTTCTCCAAAATTAAATCCGTTTCGATGAGGGGAATAGACTTATCTAAAACAACATTAGACATCACATCCACATAATCTCCTGGTACTATCAGGTTAGAGACCGATTCATCAAATTCTACTTTAACGGAAACCCCGCGTTTATTCTCAGTGATTTTCCTGGAAACGACATCAGTTATTTCTTCTTTTGTTCGGATTCGGTGATTCATTATAACTTCTCCGGCTTTAATATCAGCTGAGGCAAATTTTCCTATCACCTTATCCTTCTCCTTCACAGACTCTGTATGTACTTGATCTTTAGGAACTTCTACCGTTTTCAGGTTTTCATCCGTTATTTTTTGATCGACTGCGATATCAGTATTTGCAGTTACAACTTCCACCATCTCTGTTTTTTCAGTAGAAGTCGAACTTGCTGGTGAAGATTGGCTCATAACCATATAAAAAATTCCTGTTGTAATAATCCCTGAAATAAGTGCAAGTAGTACTATTCGTCTAGCTTTCATGTATGTGTTCACCTACTCTATCAATTTGACTGCATATGCGCCACGGTCCAATGGTCCATTATCACCAGTAAAGCCTGTGCCAGTTCGTTTTATAAAAATACCGTTTATCGAATCGTCTGTTGAGCTCATTGGCTCTGTTACATAAAAATAAGCAAAACCGGTAATCTCAATACTTTTCATCTGATTTGAATCAACTTCATGCGGCGCATACACTATAACAAGCATTACCCTAGGACAATCTCTGTGCTCGTATTCACCATCTGGATAGGGACAATTATCTATTCTGTAATTGATGGCGTCACGAGTTTTACCAGCAATATTACCTGTTTGTGTATTAATGATATCGCCAATTTCTAAGTTCTCATCGAAGCCAGTCGTTAAACTTTCGCTATATAATTTTGCACCAGGGCCGTCCAATGCTAGCACTCCAAAGTTTCCAGCCTCGGAATCACCTGAGTCCACTTTCAGCGAATAGGTGTCTCCGTAAACCAGTTCGACTGATTCATCAATTCCTAGTGGCACTGCACCTTTGGCTTTTGCCATCGGGTTAAGTGCTGCCTTTGCATTGACATGAATAGGTACACTTTCAAGCCCAAATAGTTTCGAAAAGAATAAGGGTACATCTTTGGATAGTTCGACTTCCAATTGGTGTTCAACATCAAGGTTAACCTGATTTTGAGTGCCAGTTTCTCCGTGTTCTTCTATAATTCTATCGACAACATTATTTACATCTGCATCTGAATTAGGAATTTCCTGCGCACCTGACAATGCCGCTGCATTAGCAGTTTTCTGCAAATGACTCTTCGTCATGAATAAGTGTCCGCCATCAATGACTAAACCTACTATTAACAGCAAACCACCCAGTGCTAAGGCAACTAGGATCATTGCATTACCTTGTTCATTCCTTTTTAACCTTTTCAGCACGCTTCCTCACCTCTCATCACTCAACCCGTATAGTGGAACTGGTCTTGACAGTATAGGGAATAGCAGCATCCCCAAGTACATTGAGAAATTCCTCTGGATATGTCAGCGTTACTGTTACATATTCACCGGATGAACGTTGAGGTTCTTCAGGAGAGATGGCGACATCCAGATCGGTTATTTCACCGATATCAAAATTGTTCTGCGCATAGGTGCGAACAGCCTCATCACCTTGCCCTAAGCCAGCTATCCTTACAGACTCCTGGGTAATTAACTCAAGCTGTAGATGGGTATACAAAACTCTTCCAAAGTCAAAAATACCTACCACTAGCATAAGCAGTATAGGTAAGATTAGCGCAAACTCCACTAATGATTGACCATCTTCATTTTTGATCATAAAAAACGCCATCCTTGCATCACCATGCAGAGAACCGCCCCGCTAGCAATTGCTACACCATACGGATATGTTGCCGCTAAGGAGCCTCTTGATATTCCACCTCTAAGGATGACACCACTCTTTAGACTAGTAACATAATAGGCAATTGATTTAAAAACACCACTCCGGAATATGATAATTCCTACCGCTAGCAATGCTCCTAGCAAGGCAATATAAATAAATGATTGAAAGACAAAAGCTCCACCTTTCATTGCACCAATTAATGCGAGCAGTTTGACATCTCCTGCTCCCATCCCACCCATAAGGTACGGAATAAGCAGCAAACCAAGTCCAATCAAAAAACCAATGAAAGAATGGGATAATCCTTCTAAACCACTTGTAATCAAGTGATAGATAAAGCTAACCAACAATGCTGGATAAATAACTTTGTTATAGATTTTTCTGCTTTTCAGATCTGTAATTACACAAATTAATAGAATCACTAGTAGAAAAATATCGAGCATCATGACCATCCCTTCATTCGTAGTTTGATTGATTTAGTTAAAAAGGACCCAAGGGGAAGGGTCCTTCTATCACTTAATTTTTGTTAGGCACCTGTAGTAGAGCCACCAGGTAGTTTTGATACTATATCATTAAATAATGTTTTTATATCTGTACCTACTAGAGTTAATGCCGCTATTACCACTACCGCAATCAACCCTAAAATTAACCCATACTCAACCATACCTTGTCCTTCTTCTTCAATAAACAATCCTTTTAGCTTGTTTAACATGTAAACCTCTCCTTTTATATAAAATATATTAATTCCTGTTTAAATGACTTCCTCGTGCTCTCTTTTAACAAAATAGACAGCTTGTCCAACATTTACAGCAGAAGTTTTGACCTTACCAGCCGGTAGTTCAAGCACTGATTGTACATTGGAAAATCGTTTACCAATTTTACCTGGAGCAAGATTTTCCTCCATTCCAACAATTTCGTTCTCTTGGCTAAGATATAATATATCAATGCGGCATTTCATAAAGAACGTATGAATTGATGAACATGGAGCGATATGCATTGCAAAATTATCTGGTAAACTTTTTACAAACATTAACCCCTTTAGTCTTTTCCAAAATGAATTGGCTGTCTGTACATCACTAGCGATTAGTTGGCCAGTATCTTTGTTGACCAATTTGATCGGTAGCACCCCCACTTCTGTACTTATTCTGTTGTACAGCTACTTTTGCAATCTGTATGTCCTATTATGCCGAAAATTGTATAAATCCGTTATCCCTCAGTATTCCCGTTATGCATTTTTTCCGGATATTAAGAATGCCTTCCTATAATTCAGGGAAATCAGACAATAAGTGATACTTTTGACTTAGGAATACCGTGCTAAAAGATACATAAATCACACCAAAATTCTTACAAAAACCGACACTTTATACACCGCGGGTCTAAATACCCAACGTAAATAGACCCCCAAAATGGGAGGTCTAACTAGAATGTGATTGTTCATACCTTAATCGATATACCTTTGATATAGCATGGGCACGATCCGATACATCAAGTTTTTGAAAAATCCTTGTAACATGATTCTTCACAGTATGACCGCTAATATATAACTTCTCTCCGATTTCCCTATTATTCAAACCTTGGATCACAAGATCAAGTACCTCCTGTTCTCTAGGGGAAATCTTCAATTCCTTAATTGTCTGTTCAATGGATTCAATTTTCCCTTTACTCTGCAGTTTTGCAATAGATGGAACTTCTTCCTCAATTAGCTGCCCATCATGAATAAATGCTATGAATTTAGTAATAATTTCACTGGGCTTAGTTGTAAGGGATTTTATTGTTTCCAGATTATTATATTTCAAATAAGTTAAAATAAGTGCTAAAGATTGACTTTCCAAGCTTACTTCATCCCATTGGTCTGCTGATTTTCCCTCCATAAGATCATTGGCATCCTCTACAATGCTTGCGACTCTGTTATCGGGGATTAATTCTCTAATAAAAGCTGGATCATAATTATAAAGTAGACAGCTGTTGATTAATTCATCTACATTCCACGATGACAGTCCCAATTTCGCGGTAAATTCCCCTGCAAGTTGAGACGCTTTTTTTGCCTTGACGAATGCTTCTATGTCAAATTGCCCGGTTGCCTGGTACAGGGAGTGAATTTGCTTATTCTCTTTACCACTGTCCTGATTTTGTGCTAACTGTAAACTAACTCCACCTATTATTGACAATGTCTGTAAAAACTTCATGTCATCATTTAAACGGGTTTGCGCCATGGAATTAGTCCCAACGCATAAGACACCAAGCAGATCATCCTTATAAAATAATGGACACTCAATTACTGGATGTTCCCAACTGGTTTCGTCTGAACTATTTTTTAATTCAACATTTGTACTAACCTTCTGTGCATTGTTATAATACCGGTTAATAACATCCTGTGCATATCCCCCCATATTTTCATTGTGTGCCCCACGGGAGACCAGTTTCATCTTTCCGCTTGCTGAATCTTTCAGGACCATGCATGAAAAGGGACCTTCCACTAAGCTAAGACTAATATCTACCAGTATATAAATAATCCGTTTATATTCAGGTCTAGTGACCATCATTTTACATATTTCAACAAGTGAAGATAACCTCTGGTGTTGCTGTGTATTTTCATCTGTCAAATTACCTGTCAGCAGACTTTTTTCTAAAATTATTGCTAACGTTTTGGCATATTCAAGTTCGGCAGAAAATGTGTTACGTGTCATATTCCCACCAAAGAATAATGCTAATGAACCGTCATGTTTTGTAATTGGAAAACAGTAAAAGGAAGCGGGATGGAATTGATATTTATTAAAAAAATAGGACCTTGGATCATTCTTAATATTTTCCCAGTATTCATTATTACCGGTAATAAGAACCCGGCCTAGAAACCCTTCACCCTCTGAGAACTCGGCATTTATTAATTGCTGTGCAGTTTCCCCTGCAATATGTGTTATAGAGTAGGTTTCATCATCACGTCTTTCAGCTAGTCCCATAAAATCCAAATCATTACGTTTATCAAGGAATTTCTTCAATAAACTACCAGTTTCTATTTCACTGTTTTGAAAAGCCTCCGCGAGCAATTCACTATAAATTTGGTGGGATCTATACTCGCTTTCCTTTTCAGAATAGGCAGCAGAGAGTTTAATCAATTTATTAACCCAACTGACCCATTCACGTTTGTTCGCTACCGTAAGTATTGGCGTTTCATCAAGAACTCGTTCCCATCCATTTACATTTGGATAGTTACTTTCCAATTGGTTTTTAACTAAGTGTTTGGTTTCTTCCTCAATCATTAAGCCTGCCCATAAAAAGTATGTAGACTCTCCTGATGTCACAGGGGCGATGATTGTGTGAATTCCGGGCCATATTTCATAAACCAACGGATTATTTATGTTTTTCGCTTCGTTCAATGTCTTTTTCATCACAGTAAGTAAACTGTCATGCTGCTGGTGAAGCAACGTGATACAAAGTTGATTTTCCCCTTTTATCGGCAGTACAAGTTCTCCTTGTACGTCAGTTATCATAACGGAAAGCATGAAACGCTCACCAGAAATATCAAGAATTTCTTCCAATACTTCTATATTTATATTTTGATTCATGTACCCTCAGGTGTAATTTTACCTTCGAGCTCTGTTATGATAAAAGGTTCTTTATACCGGTATAATGGTAAGGATTCATCGTCCAATAACTGCAATATCCCTTGCTTCACCAATAGTTCCAATACTGGAACAATAATTTCCCTTTTTCTTCCTAGCCGCTGCTCTAAGCCATCAATCGATTCAATCATATAAGGATTTGATTGGAATAGCATAGTACATTCCGCCCTCAACGGCAATAGATCATCCTTTACCATGGGATTTCCTCCTCTTAATTTCCAATTACTCCTTCAATCATTTTACTATGTAAGGCTATTTTGTTTGCACATATTTACCCTACTTTAAAAACTATTAAACTAACGATTGCATTAGTCGGGAAATCAGGCTCCTTTTTTGTACATATAATCCATAATCCAGGATTCGATAATGATGCTCCCCCTCAGCAATCCGTGTACCGCGCATTTTTAATACCTCAATCGTCCGTTTACGTAAAGTACGGAAACGCTTCTTCATTGCTAACCGAACATAACCATCGAATACAAAATGCTCAACTGATACAGTTCCCGACATAAAGGCAGATTGCTCCTGAATAAGGATAGAAGTCAGACCATGCTTACGCAGCACATTTCGCAATGTGTAAAGTACTTTCCGCTCATTACCGTTTACGTACTTTAACAGACTTATACTATCAATCACAATCCGCTTACAATCAATTTCCTTAATCATTTCCTCGAACAACCCGTCCGGTTTAACCATTTGATCTATAAGAATTTCTGGCGAAAGACCAATAACACGGAGTTTGTTTTCCTGTTCAAGTTTACGTAAATCCCAGTTAAATATTTTCATATCTTCATAAATCTGTTCAGGGAATTCTTCAAATGTAATAAAAATTCCATGCTCATTTTGCTTTCTAATACCTTCAAGTAAAAACTGAATACCAAACGTTGTCTTTCCAGTTCCCGGTCCGCCTTCTACAATTGTAGTGCTACCTTGTGGGAAACCTCCGAATAAAACGTTATCTAATCCTGGAATTCCTGAAGCAGTTTTTTGTCGCATTATCTCACCTATCCTTTTCAGTCAGGAACATTTATCCGTAACAGCATAAGTATAGAAAAGATACATCCTATCTTATACCAGCAATCCTGCTAAATATATCCCCTACTGTTCTCATTTTAATTTATACGCTGTTCCTACTAATATCGACTACTAGTATCAGGTGATAAATAATAACAAAGACTCAGAATTATTGATAAAATGAGGTATTTAGTTCCTGCTATACCTGAATTTAACAAAAAACCGGGACTATTAATTTAGATAGTGATTTCTGAATCTATCTTAATTTGCTTGGCTTATCAGCTCTTTAATTACTTATGCAATTAGAATTTCTTAACCTCAATTTCATAATACTTATATTCATCGTTTATCCGGGCGATTTTGCGGACTTATATTTTATCATTCGTTAATTCCAAAGTACTACTATCATTGTATTGAATCAACTGCTGTGGAAATCAAAAAGCCCCTTAACAATGTTCATGCTGAACAAAGTTAAGGGGCATTTATAATTCTATATAGATTGCTACTTCGCAAAGAACGCTTCTGCTTGTTCCAAGTAAGTTTCCTGATCCGGTGTTAAATCATATTCTTCCACAATCGCATCAACTGGGCATACCGATTTACATGCACCACAATCAATACAAACGTCTGGATCTATGTAGTATTGCTCCGGTCCTTTTTCAATGCAATCAACCGGGCAAACAGTCAAACATTCGGCTGATTGTTCCTGGCGGCATGGGTCCAATATTACAAAAGCCATCTATCGCACCCTCCTCTAATTCGTTAGTAACTACATTTAAATGATACACGAAGTAAGACATACAAGTAAACAGATCAATTTACAGTTTTTCAAAATATAGGTGGTAATGCACTGAACAACCAGGATTAAACGTCGCACCACATGACAGACAGCTGTTTCCGCTATTTAGATACTCATTTATCGTTAGTTCTGTTTTACACTTGCCACATAAAACAGCTTTTTGATTAAAATCCTCTCGCGGCCATACGCTTGCAGCCCCGCATCCATACTGTTGGTGACATTGATAGCATGAAAAATATTCGTTACAACAATAGAAATTTATAGCAATCCTATCATAATCACTATAATAGTGGCTGCAACGTGTTTCAGTATCAATTGCTCCATTTACTTTCATTTGAATACCCCCAGATTATCTCTGGAAATAGTATATCATATTAGTTTTATTCAATGATGTCCCGGGAACTGTTATGTATAATCAATTAAAAGGAGTGCTTGAATGATGAAAAATTATAGCGTAGCACCTAATCAGGATGCATCAGCATGGATTGTAAAATTGGAGGATATAGCGCCCGCCGAAGAATTCGACGCAAAAGATGATGCCATTGCAAAAGCCGAGGAAATGGCACAAGAAAACAGTCCAAGTAAGCTTATTGTTTTGGATAAAGAACATAATATTACACATGAGGAAAGATTTTAACAGAAATCCCAAAAGCTATCTTTTGGGATTTATTAGTTATATTATACATAGTAATATATTCCTAAAGTTGAGTTGACATAAAGCTTAAACCCCTATATATTTATAATAGTTAAATAATTCTAAAAAATGAAAGGGGGTTCCTGGTTTGGAAGTAAATGAAAATATCATTAGCAACAAAAATATGGATAATTTCATTCAATCAATCGAACGGGATTTTTTTATTGGTAGAACCGAGGAACTTGAATTCTTTTATAACCATCTGAATTTTACTAACAATGATGTAAAAGTCCTGTATATCCATGGAACTGGCGGAGTTGGAAAAACATACTTATTAAACGAGTACAATCGTATTTCCAATGAAGAAGGTGTACTTTTTTTGAAAATGGACAGCCGAGATTTTTCGCAGACACCCGAAGGATTTGCGGATCATATACTTACCTTAATCGAAACAAACACCCACACACAGCTATATTCCGACACCTACTCCTTACGAAAATTCCTACACAGCTTATCAGAGCTAGCATCAGAAAGACGTATTATTATAGCAATCGACTCTTATGAACATATGGACGCCCTTGATCGGTGGTTTCGGCAGGTATTCATACAAAACTTGCCCTTCACTATCTTCGTGATAATGGCTGGACGCCATTCACTATCTGGTGAATGGGTAGAATCACCAGCCTGGCGCAGTTTAACGAAGGAAATCGAGCTAAAAGATTTCTCATTAGCTCAAACACGTGCGTTTCTCGATTATTATGGAGTCGAAAACAACCATATGATTAAGGCCCTGTGGAATTTTACCGATGGGCATCCATTAACACTTACACTTGCAGCGCTGACAGACAAAGAGTTTACAATCGGCACATTACATGAACAATCATCTCAAATCCTGCTGGAACTTACACAACGTTGGTTACGCGAAGTGAAGGACGAATCATTACACCGACTAATTGAAGCTGCTGCTTTATTTTATAGCTTTGACCAATCAAGTCTAACAGCAGTGCTGAAACAGGAAGTCGACATACAAACATTTAATGCACTTACATCTTTATCATTTGTTAAACCAGTTAAAAATGGATGGGGAATGCATGATTTAATAAGGGATGCTATTAAAATGAATCTTAAGTTGCGTCATCCTGAACGCTTTGAACGTTTTAACCAACGAAGTGCATCCTTTTTTTACAAAAGAACGATCACAAATCGGTCACCTGCAGATATGGCCTCCTTTTTTTACCATTTGGGAGATGAGTTTATTCGAAGTGTTTTTTTTCAGGAAAAAATTGATAATTCGATGTATCTTGAGCCAATCGCCGACTACAATTTTCACGAAGTCTCTCGCTTTTTTGAGCATCGAAAAAGTGATTTCTCTGAAAGCGATGCTCAATTTTATAACAGGGAAACAAACGAATCCTATCATTTCCATGCATCACTCGAACATAACCGCAGAGAAATGGATTTAATAGATGAAACATACGTCAAAAAGATAAACTATAAGGATGCCCATTTATTAAAAAATAAGGAAAATGAAACACTAGGGCTATCTATCATTGTGCCAATCAATGAAGCTACGCTCGAAGTGCTTGCCAAAGAACCTGTCTCTCGCGCGTACTTCAGCAGATTAAGTGAGCAGGACAGCAAAGAATACAGCGTCCCTGAAAACGAAAATGCTGGATGGTTTATCCGGTTCCTTGATTACTCGGATTCAACTGATACAGCAGCGCGCTCTTTTATGTTATATAACTTATTTCCGTTATTATTAACTGGTGGAAGAATTATTGTATCTACGCCATTGCCATTTTTTCAGGATTTGTTAGAGAATTTTGGGTTTCTTAAGATACCGGAAGCTACACATTACGATTATGGGAAGAACTACCCGTCTGTTACATACATTTTGGATGTCCGCGGCCAAAGATTAGCTAACTATTTAAAGCGATTAACAGCCGGACATTCTGTACAAAACGAGATGGTGGTTATTGCAACGACGTTTTCTTTAACAGAAAGAGAAGTTGATATCGTAAAGCTCATTCTGGAAGAGAAAGGAAATGCTGCCATTGCAAAAGAATTATTTGTGGCGGAAATAACTGTTAAGAAACATATCACACGGATTTTCAAAAAAATGGAAGTAAAAAATAGGTCACAATTAGTGAAACGTGTGATGGAAATTATTTCATAAGTGTATTTGGCAGGCAGTATGGAACTGCCTGCTTTGTTCTTATTTCAGTAAATTTATTTTGCCGATTAAAGGTAATTGTTTTTGCTTACCATTAGCCGCATTAATAATTCCCAGTACTACAAATATAAACCAGCATAGTGTACCTAGAGGTAAAATTAGTAACCAGCCTATTAATGGTATAATTGTACCAATTACACTCACACTTACTCCAAAGAGAAATAGAACCAGTCCTTGATTTGCATGGTACATCGCAAATTTTGAATCCTTCGAGGTAATCAGTGGAATGAAAAAGATAATATACGCTAAAATTGCCATCCCTTTATTGTCTTTCACATCCGATGACTCTTCCTCAACTGTCTCATTAACGTTTTCCGATTTGACGTCTTCAGCCATTGTCAACACCTCCTTAAAAATACTATTCAGGCTAAGAATATTTATATTACTATATGCCCAAAAATTTATTCTGGTACGATATTATGGTTGTAACAAAACAAATTTTCCGGGTCATAGTCCCGCTTTATTTTTGCAAGCTTAGAATAATTATCTCCATACGTATTCTTCGTGATCTCTTCACCTAGTTTTACCCCATTTAAATAAGAAGTCTTCTGATAGGAAAAGGGTGTTAATTTTTCATAGATAGAGTCCATCCATTCCTGACCACCAACAGGATCACCCTTTACTATTTCTCCATCGAAAAGAACGAGATAGCGTGCATCCCTTACAGCGAAAGCGGTTTCATCTGCTGAAACACTGTTCATTTGTCCATTAAGCATCCATATTTGCACCATTGCCATCGGGAGCGGTGAACTTTCCATACTGTCAAAAATGATGTCAAGCATGGCTTCATCTAATTCTTTGAAAAACAGAGAGGTTCCAACCACCTCAGCACCTTTAGGAACCATAGGATCGAGCTTCTTCTGCAGGTCTGTATATGGCATCATTCCTGTGTTATCCATTAAAGGTGTTGCCAGTTCCTGTAATGGCTCAATTAACGTCTTTTCAGTTTCAAGAGTTAACTCACCCGCATACATGCCAGATACTGCTATCACACGTTTTCCATGCATACTTTCATGGAGAAATGGTGCTGGAGGCAACTGCATTATCGCAGTGTTTACAGATATCTCATCTGGTGCATCCTTCATATAATTATCCAGCTTTTGAAAAATTTCTTTAGCATCTTTGTAATCGTACATTGTATCAATTGCTAAAACATTAGGACCAACAGGATAGAGCTGAAGTTCAAATTCTGTCACAACTCCAAAATTTCCGCCTCCACCACGGATAGCCCAAAATAAATCCGAGTGCTCATCTTTACTAACTTTAAGCAGCTTTCCATCAGCAGTAACCATTTTCACTGATAAAATATTATCGCATGTTAATCCATATTTCCCTCTCAAATAACCAAACCCGCCACCTAGTGCTAAACCTCCAATACCTGTCTCCGATACGGTTCCTGTTGGTGTAGCAAGACCAAATTTCTGTGTTTTGGAATCGATGTCACCAAGTGTGGCTCCCGCATCCACGATAGCTATTTGTCGTTTCTCATCAACAGATACGGTGGTCATTTTTGATAGATCCAACATAACACCTTCTTCACAAACTGCTGTTCCGGCAAGATGATGACCCCCACCACGAACAGAAATATCCATGTTCTGCTTTTTTGCAAATGAAACAGCCGATATCACATCTGCATCTGATAAACACTCAAATATTGCTGCAGGATACCTGTCAATCAAATTATTCCATACCTTTCTTTTCTCATCATACCGCTCATGACTGGGCAAAATAATATAGCCGCTTTTATCCGTTTTTATCTTTTCATTCATTCCTCATTACCTCCGTGATAATATTGGGAATTTTCATATGATTAAAGAAAGCTTATCATAGGATTAACACGGTGTAATGTATACTTGGGTATACTTTTATTTAACAATTGTTAGAAAACTTGGCATTCGCCAAGCTTTAATGGCGAAAACCTTAGATGCACTTATGCAGTAAGAAAGGATTTCTTACTGCCAAGTAAAACAGCGACTTGATTATCTTGAACCAAGCCGCTGTTAAATATATGTTCTATTAAGATATGATGAGACTTACCTGAAACAGATCAAATATGGAATCGACAACATCCTCCAGATCTGTTATTTCTTCGTCATCTGACGTATCCTCTTTATTTTTCTGATTATCTTCTTCCTCCGTCCCGTCTGAATCAGGGTTCTTTTCTTTTTCCGTTTCAGTATTTGATTCAGCCTCATTTTCCTTATTATTGTCGGTTGTTTTATCAGCCTTACTGCTAGAGGCTTTTTCTTTTTCGTCAGTCGTTGCTTTCTTTGCCGTCTCTGTAATGCTGTCCTTCAAGCTTGAAATGCTATTGGTTATTGTGTTTGTTTTTTTCTGGATAGATTCTTCTTTCTTTTTTAGGTTATTTACCTGTTCTTTTACTTCTTCTGTTTCTTGCGTTACCTTTTCAATATTTTCCTGAAGAGTTTTAATATCCAGCTTCGATTTAGTAGTTTCCTCAGACTTAGATTCAGATTCATCATTATTAGGTTCTGCCTTCTCTAATAACTTCGAGAACACTTCTGCTTGTTCCCGTGCACTTTCATTTACAGATGATTGCTCTTCAGTTAGCTTTGCAAGCTTTTCCTGTTTAGCATTTATACTTGTTTCCAGATCTTTAACTAACCGAGATGACTCGTCGACCAGGCTTGCAAATGTTCCGGAAATACTTTGAAAAGAATTTAATTCATTTTCCATTTTTTCCGTCAAGGCGATCAAATTACTCAGTTTATCGGTAACTCCATCTTCTATTTCCTCTTTCAATAGATTTTTAGTGTCTTCAATCAGGTTTACTAACTCATCCGATGGTGTACCGTTTTTTACTTTTTCATAAGTCTTCGTTGCCTTATCTATTAGATCTCCTACTGCACCAAGTTTTTGTTTATCATTTTCCAGTTCTTTCTTTATTTGATCCAGTTTACTTTGCTCCTTATCGTTTTCTTCCAGAATTTCCTTTATTTTCTCTTTAGTCGTCGGACTATAGTCTGGTAAATTCCCACATTCGCTTTTGTAACAAGCTTCAATTTTTGTATTTGGAAGGGAAATTTTCGAAACTGTTTGCTTGGAAACCTTCATGACAACATCTGATAGACAAACCCATCCAACTTTACTAGGTGGACATAAACCACCGATATTTGGAGGATTACCATCTATTGTTTCGGCATACAGGTTCTGTACATGAATTGGACCTGGTGATTTGATTCGAATCACCATTGGTTCCTGACCTTTTCCAATTTCAAGTACCTTTGTAATGGTTAATCCATGGATAATTCCCTCCTTAATCGTGACTTTACCCTGCAGCGCACCTACCAGATCCATTTGGCCTTCCACCTTTTTCGTTTCGATAATAAAGCCGCCACTGTTTCCATTATCTTCACCTTCAGCCAGAACACTATTTGTAACTGCGGGTGTTAAGGAAAAGCCAAATACAAGTATGAAAATGAAACTGATTAAAGCAGTATTTTTCATTTTTTATTCCCCTAGTTAACAAATTAAACGTACGCCGCCAACGTTAAGCCTGAACTGTCTTCACTTCTTTCTCTTCCATGAATTCATTCGTTACATCATCCTGGTCTTGTTGTTTCTTATTTGGCACAGCTTCGATAATGGTAACTTCTTGCTTCTCCCATGCAATAGACATCGCTCCACCAATAATGCCTATTATCGTACCTATCACAAATCCTCCTAGTGCTCCCATTACTGAGAGGATAGACAGAAATATAGTGACTACCCCAAACACAGTCGAAAACTGTGGGTATATATAATCTAAAACTCCCAAAATCAAAATTAATCCACCAAACAAAAAGCCAACAAAGACAAAACTACCAGGTACAAAAGCGATAGCATATAGGTGTAATGGTATATACAAAATCATTAGCCCTGCTAATAGAATTAAACTTGCACCCCAAAAAGGTCTTTTGTTTCGCCACTTCCTGAATTTTCCGCCGTTAGCTACTTTACGGTGCTTTCCCTGTAACTTTTCTTCCTTTTTTAACGCCTTTGCTTCGTTTCTGTTCATGAGTATCACCTCCATAGGATTTATTGGTATGTCATATCCGGTTCATCAATTTTCTCAACATAGATTTTCGTTCCATCCAAACTGACCACACTTTGAAACAGGTAGTCCGTTACTAACTTAGCATCCTTAATCGTAATCGTTTTAGCATCTTGCGACCAATTCGTTGAGAAATCATCGGTATTTTGTTCTTTAATTGCCAATTCTTTAAAGCTTAAATCGGCGTCAATCATACGGGCATCTTGAATCAGACCGCTAATTTTGGTAGGACCAGACGCACGTATATGAACTCTTACCCACCCGCCAGTTGGCATTTGGATATCCTTATAGATGTGTAGATTTGTAATCTCTACTTCTTCTATCTTGTTTCGGATCATTGGCTCAGCATCAGAGTTGCCAGTTTCACCAATGTGTGGTAATAACTGGAATCCTTTACCATTCAATTCATCAAACTCAACGTAAAAATCACCAATTCCACCAAGTGGTAGTGCAAACGCTGTTCCAGTGAACCCGAAAACAGACATAAGTCCTCCTAGCCCCAAAAAACCAGCGAATAAAGCAATAAAAAACTTCTTTTTCCACGTTTTACCTACTGTTTCTTTCCTATCCTGACCCAAGCTTCACACCCCTTTGCTCTTATTATCATACATTTCTACACGCACTCATTTTATTGTTACCGCTTACATTTAAGACTAATAATTCGACTCAAATAACCTTTACATTTTCCTCCTCTTTTATTTTACTGAATTAAACAAAAATTCTTTTAATAATAGTATAAAATACAAAGACTTCACTGAAAACCCTACAATTATAGGTAATTCCTTTATATTGATATAACAGTACCCTATTTTTGTTGGCTCTAAAAAGTTTTATACCGTCAACGTATAATCTGCTTATCTCTCATAATATCAATTTCCTGAGAATAAACATTAATCTAGACTGCAGCCATTCTGGAAAATGCCAAGAAAGTGTTGATACAAAAATCTTCGTTCATTGAAAATCAAGTTTTATTTACTAACGTTAAAAGATATTGAGAAAAAGGGTTTATACGATTCGTGTCGAATTTAATACAATAGATGGCCAAAAATCACACCGTAAAATGTTAATTGAAAGGGGAAAGAATGATGTCCCTAACTTTAAATAGTCAAATGATCAGGTTATTTAATAGCGGTCTTAAGATCGTTAAGTCACATCAAAACCAGATCCTGCTTGAATGGGAGCATGTTCTTGCTCATTTGCAGGAGGGAGAAAAATCAACTAAGAATGTAGAAGATACAATCAGCTTTTTTATTGAATACCTTTTTACTAAAGAAGTTGATGAAACAGATAAAGATCATGTAAATGTAGCGACCCGAAATTCTGATCCATTTCAAACAAATCAGTTTATCATTACTTTTCTGGAGAATGCTGTACACAAAGTTATTCAGCAAAAGGAGAATCATTCCTATCATGACCATCAAGCAGTTCAATATCTGTTTTCAACGATTAGTGATGACATTCTTAAGCAGCCATATCATCACTACTTTACGATTGAATCCTTTTTAAAGAATCTTGTCTCCTCTAACCAATTACCAATAGAATGGGCGGCTATCACTATAAAAAAGGACCATTTTCATTTTGTTGAGAAATGGTTTAATAACTTGAGTCAGGATTTATTGCTGGGAAGCGATGAATTGAAGGCAGATACAGTTTATTCCTTATCTGAATTATTACTGAATCAAATGCCTAAGGATAATATAGCTAAATATAATGTTTTGACGATTCCACATGAAGACCTAATACTATTAATATGTGTTGAACACCATGATACTTCTCAAATTATGCCATTCATCACCTATGCACTGCAGACCTATCAATATGGAAAGGATTCCTTTAAAGAAAATAAGCAAGAACAACAATGGAAAGATTCCGTAATCATGTTTAATGAAACCATTATGCGTTCCAGAACCTATAATGAGGCTGTGGAAAATATTACAGCTGGATTCGTCAATTATTTACCTTTCGAAAGATGTGCTCTTTTTTCCTACTCTGTTAATGATCAAATGGGCTTTGGTTTATTTGGGCACCGTCTTGATAATAATGCAATTCAAAATATCACAGAGAACATTAGTAATCTGCCATTAATCCAAAATAACCTACAGTTATTAGAACTTTTTGGGAAAAGTGTAAGCTACTTACAACCGATTTACATGGAGGACGCTGCTCGCGGTTTCCCTGATCAATATGTCCGGCAATTTGAACTAAGTTCTGTGGTAGTTGCACCAATCTACGTATCTTCCAGCAGCAAGCTATTAGGTGCAGCTATTCTTGATCAAGGTCGTGGTAAACACTTTAAGGTTGCGCAAGAGACTTTCTCAGCACTAACAAAATTTGGCCAAAGTGCTGGAGAAATTCTATCCAAACACCAAAATAATCACCATGATGACAAGCAGCATACAGGAGAATTACGCTTGTCACCACGGGAAATCGAGGTTCTGCAGCTAATGGCCCAGGGCGCTTCAACCATTGAAGCCGCAAGTACTTTAAATTTAAGTGAATACACCGTTCGTGACTATATATCCGCCATTATACAGAAAATGGATACTAAAAATCGTACGGAGTCGGTCGCAAAAGCTATCCGCGAAGGTCTGATTTAGATATAACAACAAGTAGTGGGTTAATATCCACTACTTGATTCAATCATTCCCCTATCATTGCGTCAGTTTTCAAGTTTTACTTTGCAGTCCTATTAGCTGAGGCTAAAATTTCCTGTAATTTTAACGCAAGCCCCATATTCCCCTTTATTTTCAAACGCCCTGTCATAAACGCTTGTGTGCCATTCAATTTTCCATCAACCATTTTCTTGAAATCATTTGTAAACATATTCATTGTGCAATCAGCTTTTTCTATCTCACCTTCTCCCGCGTAACTATTGTCATCACGGAAAACGATATGGTATGTGCCAGATTCATCACCGTTTAGATTAAACTGATACACTGCTTCCAACCCTCCTCCACGACTCGGATCATTTTTTACTGATGAATCAATCTCCATAAAAATATCTTGTAGTTCTGCCATTTTGCACCCTCCTTAATAGAATTAGTAAAACTTGGCATTCGCCTAGCCTTTGGGCGAATTGTCTTAGTTGCACTTATGCAGTAAAAAAATAGTTATACTTGCTTATCTGCTAAAAA
Source organism: Virgibacillus sp. L01 (assembly GCF_052246775.1). Taxonomy (NCBI): domain Bacteria; kingdom Bacillati; phylum Bacillota; class Bacilli; order Caryophanales; family Bacillaceae; genus Virgibacillus; species Virgibacillus sp. L01. The sequence goes on from NZ_JBQQCP010000001.1 coordinate 286,702, forward strand.
GCGTATACCTAAACAAAAATAAAATAAACCCCTTCTTATGTCGTGTATTGTTTTCTATTAAAGTGACTCATCTTTGTACGGACTGCAAAATGATACTCAATCTGGAAAATGAAGACACTTTTCATTCGATTTAGTCAGTTTTCGTGCTCTCATAATTCCGATGAGTGACTTTTCTCGCTTTTGGTCACTAACTTTCCATGGGAAATCTCAGCTTCAACTGCAATTTTTTTCATTTGATACGTCTAAATTTATGTATTTTGTGATATCCTTCATACTACTTGATCCTTTCGTATTGTAGCTCTGTTTTGGATTTTTTCTAGTGAAACAGTATTACCAAATTAACCTACGTTGTTACGATCAAGGAGCTAGTTTTATTTACTCGGAATCTGCAAAAAAAGAATGAAGAACTGTTAAGTCCTTCATTCTTAGAATAGCTATTATGATAATTAATCACGAGGTCTTTCCATTAGTTCTTCTCCATTTTTCCCTTGAAAGCGAAGTCCCCATCCGGTTAATGCTGCAATAAGCATCACGATTACCAGGAACCAGCCTTGGAAAACAAACGGAAACACAGCAGTCGGCTCAACAATAGGCAGCCAATCATACTGACCTTGCATTGTTTTAATAGTAGACCAGCCTAATAGCACTGGTGCACCCCAAGGAAAAATATAGCCTAATGCAGATGTTACAGCATCTAGCATATTAGCCATGCGGTAACGGTGAATTTGATATTTTGTCCCTAATTCTTTAACGAATGGTGCAGCTGCAATCTCTGCTGCAGTATTAATTGTGATAGCACTATTTAATAATGCAACAATACCCCAAATAGCAACCTCGGCTTTGCGGACAGAATTTTTAATCCACTTAATTAAGCCTTTCGTTATAGCTTCCATTGTTCCACCTAATTTTAACAAGTGAGCCGCGGCAACAATTAACAGGATAAGGATCGCCATATTAAAATAGCCAGTCAACCCGCTTACTAACGCACCCTCAACAATAGTACTTGAATCAGGATTAAAACTTATTATATCACCAAATGTTCCTAATCCTGTTATAACAATAAGTGGGATAGCTGAAATAATTCCCCATGTTAATGATGTTAGTAGATGATGACCAGATAAAGCTAATATAAGTACGAGCGCAAACGGAGCGAGCATGATAAGCCCACCAGGGGTCGTCGATTCTATCATTGCATCAAGTGCACCCTGATCTGCCTGTGTTTGACCGCCACCACCAAAAATTGCGAATAGAATAACTGTTGGCACTGCCGCCACAACTGCATATTTAAAACGACTGCGCACAACCCCAGGTACATCAGCATCCTGTGTTGTTGCCGATACGATCGTTGTATCAGATACTGGTGCAAGGTTATCACCAAATACCGCTCCAGCTAAAATTGCTGCAAACATGAAAACAGGGTCTGCCCCTACTGCAACACCGGCTGGATACATCAACGTACAGAATGCAACTGTAGTTCCGTAACCAGTACCAACAGCTGTTGAAAAAGTTGCTGCCAATAAGAAGGTTAATGCAACGAATAAACCACCAGTAAGGCCAGTTATAGCTCCAATCCATACAAGTCCTTCAACTAGTCCGCCAGCTTGTAACACCTGTGCGAACATACCAGCATAAAACCAAGCTACCATTGCAATAACACCAACTGGCTGTGCTAGCCCATCAAATAACCCCTGTGCATAATCTTCCCATTTACTTTTACAAAAAAGTAAACCAAGAGTCAGACCAATAACAGCACCCATAACTAGCCCAACTTCGGACGATAGCTTTAGTACACTAATCGAAATAGCCCAAACTACGAAAAACACTAAAGGTATAGCTGCCCCAACTGCCCCGAGTCTAAAGTCCAGTTTCTGTATCGTCTTGTCTCCCGTTGCTTTTTCCAATTCTTCGTTATCTGACATATTTCTTCCCCCAAAAAAATTATTTAATAAATGCTTTAGAAATAGAACTTCCAAGCTTGCATACAAGTCTACCATAAGTTTTGAAAAGTATGAATAGATAAAAGATATATCTCACTCAAATTTTTCACATGAGGGGGGATTACTCCTAAAATCGTAAGGTATCCGGAACAAGTGTCATTACTTATAACTCAACTTTCGCATCTGCAGAATAACCTCAAACAGCTATCCTTGATAAACTCAGAGCGTTTTTAATTGTTGCCTTGACAACATTGATAAATGTTTTTTACACATAAGATATAAAATGCGAACTAATGCTGGAATAATCTCTATAAACTCTCGTCTCGCCGTCCGGGGTCGCTACGGGCGGATGCACGACCTCAGCCTCCTTGCCCCGGCAAGGGGTATGCCGACGTTGTCCGCAAAGGACGGTTTTAGTCGGCCTTCATTTAACCACTCTGTGGGGTCTTCGGAACGTGCTATTCTCGCAGGAGTCATCGCCCTCCGCTCACCCGGACTAGTGTAGCTGTCACACAACTATTCTATAGCGATTCCTACTCGAGTCAACAGCAGAGGAAATACACGTAGACTCCTGTGGGGGGCTGAGGCCTAGATGAGACTTCGCAGCGACGTAGGAGCAAGGAGGGCCAACGGAAAGCATAGTGTATTTCCGGAGTGGCATAATGGCGCTCAAACTTTTTAAAAAGTAATTCGCATTTTATATCTTATGTGTACCGTTGGTTGATCCATTTTATGCTGCGAAAATTAAATTCAAAAATAATGCCACCAATTCGAGTTAAAAAACGATTAGTAATATAAAGAACCACTGTTGCAACAGTGGTTCTCACAGTAAACTTATTCTTTCAACTTGGACAACGCATCAGCCAGTGCATTATTTTTAAAACCATCGTCATCCTGCTTTTTCAAGTATTTATTTACATCTTGTTTTGATACTTTATGCTTCTTCTCTTTCTCTTTTCGCTTATTGAAAGCTGATAATTTTTCCCGGTGGCCGCATTTACAGGTGAACATTTTTCCTTCACCTTCACCACGAAGCTCTAAACGCTTATGACAATTTGGACATCTGGCATTGGTATGCTTAGCAATATTCTTTTTGTGTCCACATGAGCGATCCTGACAAACAAGCATACGTCCATTCTTATTCTTAATTTCCAGCATTAATTTTTCGCAGTCAGGACATTTCGTCCCTGTCATATTATCGTGCTTAAATGTTTCATCACTGTTTTTAATTTGCTGTACAACATCTTTCGCATAGCTCTTCATTTCTTTGATAAAACGATCTTTATCAAGCTTTCCTTCAGCAATTTGGCCAAGTTTATTTTCCCATTCAGCTGTAAGTGCTGGCGATTGCAGATCTTCAGGGACAAGATCAAGCAACTGCCGACCTTTTGATGTTATAAAAATGTGCTTTCCACGCATTTCCATTAACTGATTATTAAATAGCTTTTCAATAATATCGGCCCGTGTCGCAACTGTTCCAAGACCGCCAACTTGGTTAATTGTCTTGGCTAAATGCTTCTCATCAGAACTCATATAGCGAACAGGGTTTTCCATCGCCTGAAGTAATCCACCTTCTGTGAAGCGCTCAGGTGGTTTTGTCTCACCATTCGTCTGCGTAATTTTTATATTGGGAAATGAATCTCCTTGTTGGATAGCTGGCAACTGCTCTTCTGAATTATTATTTTCCTGATAAATTTCTTTCCATCCTAATTTTTTAACGATATTTCCTTTAGTCATAAAGCGTTCACTGTCAATTTTTGCTTCAATTGTTGTTTGTTCGTATTCATATGGATCAGCCAGTACCGCTAAAAATCGCTTAACAACAAGGTCATAAATTTTACGTTCTTTATCATTCAATTCCGCTAAAATAACCTGCTGCTCCGTTGGGATAATTGCATGGTGATCGGAAACTTTTGTATTATCAACAACGGATTTCGGCAGCTTCCATTCACGCTTCATCACCTTATTGGCAATTCGTGCATACTCATCAACACCACATGCCTTAACACGCTCTTTTAACGTTGGAACAATATCAGTCGAGATAACTCTTGAATCTGTTCGTGGATAGGTGAGTACCTTATGCTGCTCATATAGTTTCTGCATTAGTGATAATGTTTGCTTTCCAGAATATCCAAAGATGCGGTTTGCATCACGCTGCAGCTCCGTTAGATCATATAATTGCGGTGCATATTTTTTCTTATAGGATTTATCAACGTTAACCACTTTTGCAGGTTTGGTTTTCAGCTGATTGTATAATGTATCAGCCCTTTCTTTGGAAAAAATACGACTGTTATTTTTTGCATCCTGCCATGTCAGCGTAACACCATTTGAAGTTTTCGCCTCAATTCCATAAAACTTCTGTGGCTGGAATTCTCGAATTTCACTTTCTCTGGCAGCGATCATTGCAAGTGTCGGTGTTTGCACACGACCAGTAGATAGCTGCGCATTGAACTTGGTTGTCAACGCACGAGTTGCATTCAAACCGACATACCAGTCTGCCTCAGACCGAGCCACTGCTGAAGCATATAAGTTTTCATATTCTCCGCCTGGCTTTAGCTGCTTGAAGCCATCACGAATTGCTTTGTCTGTAACTGATGAAATCCACAGCCTCTTCACAGGTTTTTTAACATGTGCCTTTTCAATAATCCACCTGGCAACAAGTTCACCTTCCCGTCCCGCATCGGTTCCAATGACAATATCCTGCACATCATTCCTGTTCATTTGTGTTTTTACCGCGCTGAATTGCTTGCCGGACTTTTTGATTACAACCAGCTTCAATTGTGAGGGGAGCATCGGTAAATCGTCTAAGCGCCATGTTTTTAATTTTTCATCATATACTTCCGGGTCAGCCAGGGTAACTAAATGCCCAAGCGCCCATGTCACAATATAGTTAGATCCCTCAAGGTAGCCGTTGCCTTTTTTATTGCAGTTAAGCACTCTGGCAATATCTCTGCCTACAGAAGGCTTTTCAGCCAATACTAGTGTTTTGCCCATTTAAAAAATCCTTTCTTATTAAACAACTCTCTCATGCTACTTTACCATAATTAAACTAACTTTGTGGACGGTCACAACTCATTTTTATATCCATACAATAATTTAGATAATTGCAGAAAGGAAATTGATATAATGCTCTTTCATGCTGGTTTAATACTTTTAATCATTGGAGTAAGTATCGATGGATTTGGAGTTGGAATCACCTATGGGATGCGGCGTATTCGTGTTCCGTTTCTTGCTTTAAGTATCATTATGCTCTGTTCTGGATTAATAGTCTTTATATCAATGACGATCGGTAACATGCTTAGGTCGTTTATTACACCTGATTTAGCTGAAATAATTGGCGGCGTTATCCTGTTGTTAATTGGTTTATTTTGTTTATACAATGTTACACGTTCAAAAAGTGAAGCAGTTTCAGAAATGGATGAAAATGATGAAGCGTGGGATAATTTTAAAACTGTAATGAAACAGCCCATTCAGGCAGATCTGGACCAATCTGGAAGTATTTCAGCAAAAGAGGCGTTGCTTTTGGGATTCGCGCTGGCAATTGACGCATTTGGTGCAGGCCTTGGAGCCGCTATGCTAAGTTATTCCCCGGTGATAACAGCTGTTTCAATAGCCCTCATGAGCGGAATTTTTGTTTTATGTGGAGTCCGTTTAGGCATTTTTTTAGCAACAAAAAAATGGATGCAACGGTTTGCACTATTACCTCCATTTTTGCTGATTATCCTAGGCATATCTAATTTGATGTGATCTACAGTGCCTTTACCTGACCGCCGTCAATAATAAGTGACTGTCCGGTAATATATGTATTAGCAGAAGATGCTAGAAATACAATGGTTTTTGCAAATTCATCCGGTTCTCCGTATCGCTTCATTGGTATTTGCTGAACCGCTTCCTGTTTCACCTCTTCAACTGAAACATTTTGTTCATCCGACTTTTTCTGATTTAATTCCAGTACACGGTCTGTTTCAATTGTTCCTGGGCCAACTGTGTTTATTAAAATATTATCTTCAGCGAATTCTCGCGCAAGACTTTTAGCAAGACCCAAAATTGCAGGGCGCATCGTATTGGACAAAATAAGATTATCCAGACTTTGTTTTATTGATGAAGAAGCAATATTTACAATATGACCAATCTCTTGTTTTTTCATATATGGAATGACCTCACGGGTTGTTCGAATGAAACTTAGCAGATTGAGTTCAAACGCATGGTACCAATCATCATCTGACATATCAGCAAACTTCCCGGCTGGTGGCCCACCTGCATTATTAATTAAAACATCGACAGTCCCATTCACAGATACCGCATGCTCTGCCATCTGCCTGATATCCTCAGCATTTTTCATATCACATACAATATAACTAACACTTTCATTACCCGTCTCCTGCCTAATCTCTCTGACTGTACTGGCAAGTGTAGATTCACTTCGGCTGCTTATTAAAACATGTGCTCCTTCCTGTGCAAACTCAGTAGCAATTGCTTTTCCAAGGCCTTTGCTGGCAGCTGTTACAAGAACTGATTTTCCTTTTAATTGAAGATCCATCCTGGTTTCACATCCCTTTCGGCAGATTGTTCATAAGAACCCGGAATTCTTCTTAAAAAGAATCCGGGTTCTGCATTTTAGTTCTTTTATTATAACATTGAAAGTATCCAGCCAATAACTACAATTGCACCTATTACCATTAAAATTGTCCGTATCATAATTTCACCCTTTCAACTTTATGCATATCATTAAAGTACCCATTTAATTAAAAGGGAAAACATCATCACGGAATTACATTTAACAGCACCGTCACTGTAACAATACTGATAAGCGTTGTTACAAGCGTAATACTGGAAACAAGATCAGGCTCTGAATCAAACTCAATCGCATACATCGTTGTTGTTGCCGCGCTTGGCATTGCAGCAACAATTATGATAACTGATGCAAGTACTTGTTCAACCGGTAATATCCAAACAAATAAAAATGCAAGCAATGGTGAGACAACCATACGAACACCCACTGCTGATAAAATAACTTGCCAATTAAATTTTAATGAAGTGATCGATGCAAGCTGCATTCCGAGCATCACCATCATTAACGGAATTGCCGCATCGGCCACCATTGTCAACGTGGAATAAACCGAGTCCGGGATCTCCCAGGGAATCGCCTGGAAAAGGAACGCCATTACCGCCGCATACGTCGCAGGCATCTTAAAAATAGTGTTAAATGCACGTGAAAAGCCACTCGTACTACGTGATGCATAATATACTCCAAAAAAATTCATAACCAACGACTGGAGTACCATAAAAAATATCGCATATGGCATTGCAGCCTCACCGATACTGTATAGAATAACCGGAACACCATAATTACCACCATTCATAAATGCCGTAGTCAAAATCGAACCACTTTCAACGGATTGTTCCCATTTAAAAATCAGTGCCAGAATTTTGTTGATAACGATCATCATAAATAATAGAAAGAATGCAAATACAATAATATAGGTGTATCCCTGATTAAAACTCGATTCATATAATGTTGTAAAAACCAATGCAGGCAGGAAAATGTAGATTGAAGTCGTTGCCAATGACTTCACATCAAGAATACGAATCCGCTGCAAAATAAATCCAGAACCAAAAACTGCCATTATCGGCAGCACAACCTGAAAAAACAACCCCATAAATACAACTCTCCAATTAACCTAATATCCACTTAGTTTATCACATGTGTGTTAACAGCCTGGATTTTGGTGCCTCACTTCCCGATTTTTGTCGATCGCTTCTCCAAAAAATATGTTGACATACGCAAGGTTTTGTGAGATTATATATAAGTTAATGAATGAAGTAACTAATAAGTATGAAATTCTGGCATTCTGCTAGTAAGTTTTTGAAGATCTTATTCACACTGGCGCGACTAAGGGGTCGCAAGGACGTCAGAGCAGGTAGGGCTGACGTTGCTTAAGGAAGAAAACCCCAGTGGAACAATGACCGCGGTAAAAGTGAAATCCTGTAAACAGTGATTTCCCACCCGATAAATCAATTCGGGATTAATATAAAAATTGAAACTTATGTGTTACTTTATAAATCAAAGGGGTACTCTTATAGTAAGAGTACCCCTTTTCCAATACATATAATGAAAGTAGGATAAAAAAATATGAGAATAGGAATGATCCAAACCCTTAAGGTGCTTCGAAAAATTGATACTGGTTACGTATTAGAGGACGACGTATTATTGCATAATAATGAGTTGGACACTGAACTTGATCCAGAACAGGAAATTGAAGTTTTTCCTTATACCGATAAGAAAGGACAGGTCATCGCGACAACCAAACTCCCCTCAGTTCAAATGGATGAGTACGATTGGGCTGAAGTTGTAGAAGTCATGCCAGGTCTTGGCGTGTTTGTAAACATTGGTATAGCAAAAGAAATGCTTGTTTCCATCGATGATCTTCCATTGTTCGAGAGCGTTTGGCCAATAATCGGTGACATGCTATACGTGACGTTAGGAAAAGACCAAAAAGGACGATTGCTGGCAATTCCAGCATCTGAAGGTGTTGTTGAAAGACACTGGGACATAGCTCCAGAAGACTTGTTAAATCAGGCAATCAGTGGACGTGTCTATCGAACAAGCAAGGAAGGATCCGCTATTATATCTGAAGATGGCTATCGCGGATTTATTCATCATACGGAACGAAAGGAAGAACCCCGACTTGGCGAATGGGTCGAAGGACGGGTGATCGAGGTAAAAGAAGACGGGACACTAAACGTTTCTCTCAGACCACTTAAGCAACACAGCATGGGTGAAGATGCCGATAACATTCTAGCGCACCTGGAACAGAGTGATGGTGTCATCCCATTCAGCGACAAAAGTGACCCGGAAGATATTCAAGCAACGTTTAATATTAGCAAAGCAGCCTTTAAACGCGCCCTAGGGAAACTCATGAAGGAACAAAGAATCGAACAACGCGACGGAAACACATATCTGAAGTAGATTTGGGTTGCGTTTGTCACTTCCCCATTTATTTCGGTATGTATCACGTGAAATTTGCGACTAACTAAGCAGCCTAATCATGGCTGTTTTTTTTTATACTTAAGGATACATTACAGCACTTCTTTTAGTGTGGTAAAGTTTGAGCACCAAGACTAAACGAGGTGCACATATGAAAAAGTTAGTAGGTTATATTTTAATTGGGATCACCCTGTTATTAATGACCGCATGCAGTGAAGAAGTAATGAATGACAAAACCAACAAAAATACTGTAGAAGAGACAGATGCAACATCAGAGGAAGATAACGAAGCTGAAGCAGAACAGCCGGATGATGATGTTGAAACTAATGAAAAAACAAAACAGCAAAACAATGATGATAGCAGTCCATCAGACCAGCAAACAAATGTCGATGAGACAAACAAGAAGGAAACGAATCAAAATGAAGATGCAACAGCTAAATTAACAGGTGCTGCAGCAATTCTCCGTAAATCCAGTGAAGCAATGCAGAATGTTGAAAGTTTATATATAGGTGGCACCACTGTGTCAGACGCAATTATCAATGATGTCGAACGCATTGAAACGATCCATATTAATGCAGATATGATGATTGGAGAGCAAAACACGATCCACCAAACCGTGAAAATTGAAGCAAACGATAAGTCGGACAGTAATATGGAGATGTACCTAAATGAAGAGATGTATTATCTGAAAGAGAATGACAAATGGATTTCAATGGAGCCGGAATATGCTGTTAATAATCTATACAACACTGTTTTTGATGAGCAATTAAGCTTTTATTCCGACTACAGTTCCCTTTTCCAAGTAACTGATGAAGAAGAGCATTACATCCTAAGCTATTCTGGCACTGATGAGGAATTTAAAGAAATCGTTTTTGGTGCTGATCAAAAAGTCTTAAATGATTTTTTCAGAGACTTCTATCATAATATGAAAATTACTGGAACCTACGAATTGACCATTGATAAGCAAACATTTTATCTAAAAAACTATTTGCTCGAATATGAAGCGACCACCTCTGGAACAGCTGGTAAAGGTCATATCTATGAAAAAAGCGCGTTTTCCTATAGTAATTTTAATGCTTACGTTGAGCTTATTGTACCACAAGAAGTTCGAGAGTCAGCTGAACATGTAAATTAAATTAATATACTTGAGGATACATTACAATAGCTTGTTTCATATGCTAATGTTTGATAATAACCCTAAAAGAGGTGGCCTATGAGGAAAATAATAGCTTTACTATTTCTAATTTGTTTAATGGCTCTCGCAGCATGCAGCAGTGATAATGCCAATCAGGATAAAACGGAAAAAGATGTTGTCGCTGAAGAAGAACAAACAAATGAACAAACGTCAGACACAAGTACTAAAAGCACAAAAGAAGAAGAACCTGAAGAAGCTGAGGAATCCAGCGAGAATAGTGATATTGTCGGGTCTGATGCTGAACAGATTTTACTAAAGTCAGCAGAAGCAATGAAAGGAATATCCAGTTATCTGATAGAAGGCAAATATACCGATGACAGTACGATAAACGGACAAAACGAAAAAGCCACAACCGAAATGACTGTGGAACTAAGTTTAACGGATCAGTCCAACATGCATATGAAGACTTCGACAACAAGTAATGCGGGGGCCGGCGGGGTTGTTGAGCTTTATAAAGTCAAAGATGGTATGTATATAAATTCACCAGGTCAAGATCAATGGATGAAGATGGCAGCCAATTCAGACTATGGAAAACTTTTTACAACATTGCAGGCGGACCAGTTAAATGAGTACGTCAACAATAGTGATGCATTTAAAGTAAAAGACAACGGTGATCAATTTGTGCTAGCATTCACAGGTACAAATGAAGAATATAAGTCAGCCGTATTGGGGGCTGGGATTGCAGCACAGGAAGGTAATCTAAAGGAACATTATGATAATATGAATGTCAATGGAACTTATGAAATAACAATCGATAAAAAATCACTTTATATGGTGGGCTACACATTTGAATATGAATCAACAACCTCAGGAGAAATAGGAGACGTTGAAACATATCATAAAGCCGACTATACTATAAGTGAATTTAACAAGCATGATAATATTACGGTTCCAAAAGAGATTGTCGATTCCGCTGTATCGCTTAGCCAATAAATAAAAGAGACTGGGATAAAATTTTTTTAGTCAAAGTGAAATCCGAACTATGATTTAGAATTCTTAAGATAGAATTCGAATTAGTTCGGATTTATGTTGCAGTAAGAAAATATAACTTAGATATAAATTGCGAAAGACTTTTTAAAAAGTTTGAGTGCTATGATGCCACTCCGGAAATACACTTCGAGCACCTAGGGGAGCTGATGAGAATCCTATAGGAACAGACGTTCCAAAGACCCCGGAAGAAGCAACTAAATGAAGGCCGACTAAAACCGTCCTTTGCGGACAACGTCGGCATACCCCTTGCCGGGCAAGGAGGCTGAGGCCGTGCCCATGGAAAGCGAAGTATTCTGCCGGAACGAATCTAAGCACTCAACTATCATTAGAATAAAAAATATCTTCACTATGTCGCATTTTATATCAACTACGTATTAGATCCAGCCATTCAAATGAACGTTCTCAACATTCTATCCTGTTACTATTCATCTTTAAAATGGGAAGTTTAAGTTATGTCCGAGCCTCCCCACTTTAACTTTGATGCTGTACTCAGGAATGCGTGTTTGTATCAACGATTGATGTAACAGTAAACTGAATTGCTGCAGCAAACAAGCATGCTATCCCCCATCCGCCAAGACCTAATCCAGTAATTTCAATTTTCCCAGCCAAAACTGCCATCATAAATAGGAGTAATCCTGTTGCGAACAACACAACCCCTGGCATATATATGATATATCTGTCTTGGGATGATATCTTGCTCAGGATAATGTTTAAGATCATTAGTGCAACTACTAGTACAAGTGCAATAATCACAGTGGTAACAAACATAATATCACCTCACATATTATTCTGCTATTATAAATCAGTCTATCTATGAACTATCACAAAGTCAATTAAGTAATCATATTTTTCAGAATTAGATTCATTTCATTATCCCGAAAAGATCATCCAGTTTTTCACCTACATATGCATGACTGTCTTCAACACCCAGATTATAAAATATTGGAGCAATCTCCTCAATAATAAATTCCAGGATTAACATTGCAGCGAGGTCTCCAATTTCTTCATCCCGCTCCTCCGAAAAGTATCTTTTGATCGATTCTACAATTCCTGCTTTCTTTTCTTTTGACAGTTCAATTTTCGGCTTCATGTAAAAAACCTCCGAATCATTTTAGAAAGATAGTATATCACATATTCACTGTTAACTTTTACCTTCTTTAGAAAACCTGATATTGTTTGCTATAGTTACACTTACTTATGCATTGAGAGAGTACTATAATTTATTAACCGCCAAAAAAGGAATTCACCGAAAAATGTCGAATACGATAAGTATAATAAGGAGGAATACCATGCAGTCTTTTGAAAATTATACATATGAACGACCTGACATGCAGCAAGAAAAGAGGACATTCAACACACTAATAGAAAACTTCGTAAATGCAGAGTCAATTGATCAGCAAAATGGTGCTATCACGAAAATAAACGAATTCCGTAACAGGTTGTCCACACTTTCTAACCTAGTTTATATTCGAGCATCGATTGATACAAATGATGATTACTATCAGAATGAACGGGACTTTTTCGATGAAATCGAACCGGAAATACAAGAGCTCGACACGTTATTTTACAAAGAACTAGTAAAATCATCTTTTCGTGATGAACTGGAGAAACAATGGGGCAAACAGTTGTTTCAAATTGCTGATTACCAAATAAAATCTTTTTCACCTGAAATTATTAAACTGCTTCAAAAGGAAAACAGGTTGTCATCCCAGTATTCAAAACTAGTCGCTTCGGCCGAAGTTGAGTTTCAGGGAGATACATACACATTGGCACAACTTTCTCCATTCACCGAAAGTAAGGACCGATTCGTTCGAAAAGAAGCAGTTGAAGCGAGTGCGGGATTTTTTGCCGGGCATGCAAAGGAATTTGATGACATATACGACCAACTTGTTAAAACGCGGCATAAAATTGCAACAACATTAGGGTATAAAAATTTCGTAGAGCTTGGTTATATAAGAATGCTGCGTATCGATTACGACGCTGAAATGGTTGATGTCTTTCGCAAACAAGTTCGTGAATCAATCGTTCCTCTGGCTACTAAACTATACGAGAAACAAGCAGAGAGGATTGGTATTAATTCACTCAAGTTTTATGATGAAAACTTCAGATTCAACACAGGAAATGCAACACCAAAAGGCACACCAGAATGGATCATTGAAAATGGAAAAAAGATGTACGAAGAACTGTCTCAGGAAACAAAGGAATTTTTTCAGTACATGCTTGACCGAAACCTTATGGACCTTGAGGCAAAAAAGGGCAAAGAGGCTGGTGGATACTGTACTTTCATCGAAGACTATCAATCACCATTCATTTTCGCAAACTTTAACGGTACCTCAGGTGATGTCGATGTTCTGACACATGAAGCGGGACATGCTTTCCAGTTCTATTCCAGCCGTAACATCGGAATACCGGAGTACTTAATGCCAACGTATGAATCAGCAGAAATTCATTCAATGAGCATGGAATTCTTCACATGGCCATGGATGGAGTTGTTTTTTAAAGAAGATACGGAAAAGTATAAGTTCGCTCACTTATCAGAAGGATTACAATTCCTCCCATATGGAGTTGCAGTTGATGAATTCCAGCATCTGATTTACGAGAACCCAGACTGGACACCAGATCAACGTAAGCAGGCATGGAAAGAACTTGAAGAAATTTACCTGCCCCATCGTGACTATGATGGAAATACTTATTTGGAAGCAGGGAGTTTTTGGCAGCGTCAAGGTCATATATATGAAGTCCCATTTTATTATATCGATTACACGTTAGCTCAAATGTGCGCGTTCCAATTCTGGAAACGATCACTTGATAAAAACGATAATGCCTGGAGCGATTATCTAAACTTATGTAAATTAGGTGGAACAAAATCGTTCCTCGGCCTTGTCGAAGCCGCCAATCTCCGCTCACCTTTTGAAGAAGGGGCCGTTGAATCGATCGTTGACTCAATTGAAAATTGGCTGGATTCAGTAGATGATAAATCACTGTAAACAAAAGCAGAATCGCTAATCAGTACTGTAGATGTTTTTAGCGAAAAAAGAGTAACTGTCAAAATAGGCAGTTACTCTTTTTGCTTTCATCAAGGCTATATGCTTAGAAAACCTGTCATTCACCAATCTTTTGTGGTGAATGTCAATGTTGTATTTACTCAGTATAAAGGATTTATACACTTAAGCCGCCCACGAAAGCGAAGTGTATTTCCGAAGCGGTTAAATAGCACACTCGAACATTTTTTACTTGCAGTTAATATTAGCTCCCTAGATAGATTCATTCTACTCGTAAATGCTCGCTGCGAACAATAAAAACCTACATAAAGAACCTTCATTATTAAGCAGCTACACTCGATTCATTTGGTATTTTCTGCCCCCACACCCTGTTTAGAATAAAGGCAAGTATAACTAGCGTGATAAGCCCTACAATAATAGAGAGAACTGCAGAACCTGTTATCCCGGCAACCAAAAATGAGACTATACCGGAAATCCCAGCTGTTATCGCATAAGGGATTTGCGTATTTACGTGATCAATATGGTCACTTGCAGATCCAGCTGAAGACAGGATAGTAGTATCAGAAATTGGTGAACAATGATCACCAAATATCCCTCCACTTAGAACTGCTGCGATTGCTAAGTACATGGAAAGATCCATCGAATCAGCAATCGGCATTGCGATTGGAACCATGATAGCAAATGTTCCATATGAAGTACCTGTTGTGAAAGCAACAATTGCACCAATAACAAACAATAATACCGGGATTATCGCTGGCGATGCTGTTTGTTCCGCAAAGTCAACAATATATGCTGCTGTTCCCAGTTCAGAAGTTACACTTCCAATTGACCATGCCAACGTCAGTATAATATATACAAGCATCATACTTCTAAAGCCACTTACATAGATAGACATAGCTTCTTTAAAAGAGAAAAGTTTTTGCTGCATGCCCATAATAAGTGCTACAATTCCTGCAGAAAAAGCTGCAATTAATATTGATTTCCCGCCATCAGCTTCCCCTACTGCCGCAACAAAGTCTTTTTCCGGAAATCCACCTGTCCATAAGAATAGTGGTGGAATCAATCCAATAAGCACTACAATTGGAACAATCATGTTTCGCTTCTTAGGTGTATGACCTTCAACCAATTTTACATCATCAGCCATTTTATCCTCTGATGGTGGTTCAGCACCCTTACGAATCACTTCGCCAGTTGTACGTGCACGGTATTCAGCTTTTGCCATTGGACCATAATCCCATTTCATGAAGACAATAATCGCCACAAGGGCAAGTGCTAATATTGAGTAGAAGTTGAACGGTATCGTGAAAATATATGTCATATACTCTGAACCTGTCATACCAAGCTCTACAAACTGCGCACCGATAAGCCCCATAACAAAAACAACCCAAGTTGATACAGGCGCTAACAGACACATTGGTGCAGAAGTAGAATCAACTATATAAGCAAGCTTTTCTCTTGATACACGCATTTTATCCGTTACCGATCGCATAACACTTCCTACTGTAAGAGCGTTAAAATAGTCCTCAAAGAAAATAATGATACCAAATAGAAACGTTGAACTTTGTGCTCCTCTTGGCGTTTTCACCTTTTTGGAAATGGAATGTGCAATAGCGTGAGCACCGCCTGTTTTCTGCAAAAAAGCGATTAGTACTCCAAACAGTCCACAATAAATTAAAACAGTTGCACTCCACTCACTCCCTACATTAGGAATGATAAAATCGCCAAAACTTGCATACAATCCCATTAATGGATTCCAGTCATGCATCATCGTCGCACCAAGCCAGACACCAGCAAATAATGCAGGTATTACATTTCGGGTGATCAAAGCCAGGACAATTGCGATAACCGGGGGCAATAGCGAAAGTATTCCAAACTCCATGTTCTCATCTCCTTTCAAATTTGAATAAAGTACTACCTATTAAAACATATTAATGCTCATACAATAATATTTCTTTATCATACTAAAAAAGTCCTGCAAATTAGTCCTAAAAAATTCAGATTTTTTTAACACCTTCAAAAAAATAAAAGCGAACCCATTAATAAGGCTCGCTAATATTAACCCTTTAACTAAACAATTATGTTCTTTAAACAGAACGAAAAAGCTAAAAAAATTACCCTTCTTCATGTTCAGCTTGTAAAAATCCTCTAATCTCTTCAATGGTTAAACCCGCTTCCTTTGCATCCTGCACTAATGCAACCCATTCCTCATCAAGCGCAATCATAAACTGATCATTCATTTCGTTTCCCCCATATAATCATGTTTATGTAAATTCAAAAAGTTGCTCTGTTTACAAATTCCCATGCCGACTTTAAAAGTATATAAAACAACAATACAAAAAAAAATTAAAATGTGAAAGTATACCCAAGTATACAAATGTGACTTTTGTTCTATCGACCCCCACCTCTTTCTTTAGAAAACTTGGCTTATCGCCAAGCCTTAGTTGCACTTATGCAGTAAGAAAGTATTTATACTTTCTTATCTGCTAAAAAACCGGCAATAGGAATTGTTTTATACTTTCTTACTACCGAAAAAAGCCACCCCAACCGTTACCAGTTAGGGTGACCTTCGCATGACTGATTTAAAAAAATACTTATTTGTTGTCAGACATGCTTGATTCGGCGATTTTGATCATTCGTTTAACCATCTCGCCACCCACTGATCCGTTTTCGCGTGCAGTTGTGTCCGCTCCTGGCTGAACACCAAACTCACTTGCAATTTCCTCTTTCATACGATCCATTGCATTATCCGCGCCCGGCACTAACAAATCATTACGATTATTGTTACCTGCCATAACTGATCACTCCTCGTGGGATTTTGAACAGTCGATAACCTGTTCAGTGTTATTTTTTGATAACCTATTAAATTTTATCCATGTTAAAAATTGCATTAGAAAAACTTGGCTTATCGCCAAGATGGTGAAAGCCTTAGCTTTCTTATCTGCTAAATAAAGGAAGCCCCACATCATGGACTTCCTTAATCATATTTGTTAAATTTTTCTATTAACATTTCTTATTGTGCTGCCATTCCACCATCAATGCGATACTGAGAACCACTGATAAAGCTACTTTATCAGAGGCTAGGAACAGTACTAAGTTTGCAATATCACCGGATTCACCATAGCGGCCCATTGGAATAGCATTTTCCTGTTCTTCTTTTGCCTGTTCGGCATCATCAGGATTAAAGCCTTTTTCCAATGAACGCATCATTCGTGTATTGACTGGTGAAGGATGAATTGAATTAACCCTCACATTGGAACCTGCAACCTCCAATGCGGCTGATTTTGTTAATCCGATAACAGCATGTTTGGAAGCAACGTAAGGTGAAACACCAGGTGATCCCATTAAGCCTGCAACAGAAGAAGTATTAATAATACTGCCGCTCTCCTGTTTTGTCATAATTGGAATCACATGCTTCAAGCCAAGAAAAATACCCTGTACATTTACAGTCAGCACTTTATTAAAGTTTTCAACCTTCTGTTCTGCAATTGGTGCAACTTCTCCTTCTATACCTGCATTATTGAAAAACACATCTATACTGCCAAAATTCTCTACTGTTTTAGTAACATAATTCTTCACTTCATCTTCATTCGTTACGTCAGCCTTGACTGTCATAACATCACCATATTGTTCAAGGTCCGACTTCACATTATCAAGTGCATCCTGCTTCATATCAACTAGCGATACCTTTGCACCCTCGTTTAAAAAGTATTTTACCAATACCTCCAGCATCGCCGGTAATTATTGCTGTTTTTCCTTCTAATACTGCATTGCACAATAGGTCATATAGCATATACCCAAATAATCTAGCCCTTATGAAAGAAAGTTAAACATATTTACACAAAATGATGTCATCCTATGCTAAAATGCGATATATATTAGAATACTTGGCTGCGCCTTAATTGCATTTAAGCAGTAAAGGAATTATCTTTTCTTAGCTGTCAAAACTTATAAGGAGATGTACATGACATACAAACTATTATTTCTCGATATTGATGGTACTATTTTAAAGCCGGATCATACGTACACTGAAGCCACAAGGAATGCTATAGCAAAAGTAAAAGAACAAGGTATTGAGGTATTCCTTGCAACAGGTCGTCCATTGCATGAGATAGATAAATTAGCAAAAGAACTAAATATTCATTCCTATATCGGATACAACGGTGCATTTGCAGTTCATCATGATAAGACGGTTGTAAATGAACCGATGGACAAAAACACTGTTGAAAAATTTCTGGATATAGCTGCAAAAAATGATCATGAACTGGTGCTTTACACAAGGGATACAAGTTACTATACAACACTAACTAGACCACTTGTCACCAATTTCATTGATACGTTTCAGATGCACAAAAATGAACTTTTCAAAAGGGAAAAAAGCGATCAAATATTAGGAGCAACACTAATGAACTTATCTCCATCACAGCCTGCACTATATGAATTAGGGGCTAATATTCATTTATCTCCAGTTCATGTAGCTGGCGCTGAACATTGCTATGATATTATTCGTAAAAACGTTAACAAAGGAATTGCCGTTGATAAAGTGCTTAATCTGCTGGATATTCCACGTGAACAAGCGATTGCTTTTGGTGATGGTATGAACGATAAAGAAATGCTGCAAGCTGTCGGGGAAGGATTTGCCATGGGAAATGCACCTGAAGAACTTTTCCAATTTGCCAAAAATAAAACAACGGCAGTCTCAGATGAGGGAATAGTTAATGGACTAAAGAAATTAGGTCTAACTATTTAGCAAAATGGCAGGATTAGGCTCCAAGCCCAATCCTGCCATTTTTTATGGACAAACTCGCCCAACCTGTCCATCCTCCAGTCGTACTTTAATTCCGTGTGGATGATAACTTGAATTGGTCAAGAGACCCTTTACAACACCAGCTGTACGCACACCACTCCGCTGATCTTTCTTTAAAATAACTTCTACCGCTAATCCTGGATAGATATTCTTCCGATGTCTGCCGTCAATTGTCATATATTTAGTCCTTTCCTATTGAAAACTTCCTCCTAGAATAGTTTATCAAAATCATTCAAAAATATATACATTGATCTTTAAGAGGCTTCCTTCTTGCCGGTCCTGCTTCTCACAGCATCTACAGAAACATTTTCTGGTTCTGCAATATCCTTTATGAGTTTTCTAGAAGAAATTCAGATGTGTATGACATTAGGCATTCGCAGAACCTTCTCCACCCTCTTCGATCATTGTTTGATAAATATCATCCATTGACCATGTTTTACCTTTTTCATCTTTATAAACAACATGTTCACGTTTGAAATGGACTGGTGAATCCAGCCCAGATGCAGCAGCAACTCGGAATAAGCCCTTTCGCATTGTAATTACATAATTCGCTGTACGGTGTTTTTTTTCATTAATTACCAGGGCTTTTTGCATATCAGGGTCTGTCGTCGCCACCCCAACAGGGCACATATTTGATGCACATTGAAGCGTTTGAATACAGCCAACTGTTATCATAAAGCCCCGTGCAATATTGACAAGATCTGCCCCCATTGCAAGCGCCATTGCAACCCTGTCCGGTGAGATTAACTTTCCCGCAGCAATAATTTTAACAGTATTACGAACGCCATATTTCTTTAGCGCATTATCAACAAGAGGCAGTGCAGATCTTATCGGTAAACCCACACTATCTGTTAACTCCTGATAAGACGCACCAGTTCCGCCCTCACCACCATCTACCGTTATAAAATCAGGTCCTTTACCTGTATCACTAATTTGTTTTGCTAGTTCGTTTGCTTCAATCTGGCTCCCGATAACAACCTTCATTCCAACAGGGACCCCTGTATGTTCTCTTATCCGCTCAATGAAATCAAATAACGAGGGCATATCACTGAATTCCGGAAAGCGATTTGGACTGTCAATTGACTTGAATGGTTCAACCATACGGATTCTGGCAATCTCTTCATTAACTTTCTCAGCATCAACATGTCCGCCACGCGTCTTTGCACCTTGCGCCAGTTTTACTTCAAAAGCTTTTACTTCCGGAATCTTGCTTTTTTCAAGTAACTCATCCCAATTAAAATTACCGTCACGATCTCTTACGCCAAACATTCCGGGACCAATCTGCATAATAAGATCAACGCCCCCTTTTAGATGGTAATCGGAAAGCCCCCCTTCCCCGGTATTCATCCAGGTGCCTTTTGCCATACCCAGACCTTCAGAAAGTGCAGTAATCGCCCTGTCCCCTAAGGAACCATAGCTCATTGCCGACATACCAATTTGCCCTCTTAGCTTAAATGGATACTCACATTGATCACCTATAACAATTGTATCTTTTTCATCAAGCAGGTACACGGACGATTCATGCTTCTCTAATTTTTCCACTCTTTGTGCAAACATGGGTTCCCTGATAAGCAGATAACGATTTGTTGTCACTTTTGTTTTTTGATCCATTTTTAATTCCTTCGTGAGCTTTGGAAACATCGAATTCCGTATATAATACCCTTCTGCTTCAAAGTCGCGCTGTGACCCAAAGCCAAAAACATCACGTTTATACTTTGCTTTTCGCACAATATGCTGAAAATCATTACGTGAAAAAGGCTTTCCTTCATTATCATTATTGAAAAAATACTGCCGTAATTCAGGCCCTATACTCTCAAAAAAATACCGCGCCCTCCCCAATAAAGGATAATTACGGAGAACCGGGTGCTGCTTTTGCTTCTGATCAATGTTATATAAATAAATACCTGTCACTACTACTATAATTAAAATAAGAAAGACAACCACAAAGCCAATAATTGTCATGACATTAGCTAAATTCATCCTGCAATTCCACCTTTAATTAAGTGATTATAAAGTTAGGATGTATAGTAGTGACAAATATTATCCAATATAAACATTGAAAAACTTCGAAAACGTCAATTGTACTTATTCAGCAAAGAAAGTATCTATATTTTCTTAACTGTTAGAAAACTTGGTATTCGCCAAGCCTTAATGGCGAATGCCTTAGTTGCACTTATACAGTAAGAAAGAATTTATACTTTCTTAACTGCCAAAAAAGCTTGCCAAAAGCCGAATTGACTTGGCAAGCTCTTTATAATTTCAGTGATTAGTCTCGGACTGTTACATTATATTTACGTAACCAATAATTAATCTGACACAAATGTGCAATCAGCTGCGGACCTTTCATTAATTGGCCGTACCATGGCTCTTTAAACTCTTTCCCTTTACTCTCAACGATAGATTTTACTTTTGTTCGATCTATAAATTCAAATAGCGGCGAATCGGAATCGACTAAAATTTCATTCATCCAGTTAATTACTTGCCTGGTGTATTCGGGCTGAAATGTCTTTGGATATGGACTCTTCTTTCGATACAAAATATCAGCCGGCAGTATACCTTCCATCGCCTTTCGTAAAATACCTTTCTCCCTGCCATCCAAATTCTTCATTTCCCAGGGGATGTTCCATACATATTCTACTAATTTATGATCGGCAAAAGGCACCCTCACTTCCAGACTGGCTCCCATACTCATCCGATCCTTCCGATCCAGTAATTGAGCCATAAACCAGTGCATATTTAAGTAGAATAGTTCCCTGCGCCGTGCATCCTCTGCGTTCTCCCATTCCAGTATCGGCGTCTCATCAATCGTCTCTCTATAACGATTATATACATAGTCTTTGAGATTTAGTTTTGTTTGCCACTCCGGATGAAGCAAATCTATTCTGGAATCCAGCGATTTCATCCATGGAAAACCATCGTCCATAGAAGCAGTTGGCTCATGAAACCAAGGATAACCTCCAAATATTTCGTCTGCACATTCTCCGGATAAGCTCACCGTTGTATGCTGCTTTATTCGCCTGCTGAACCATAACAGTGATGAATCAATATCAGCCATTCCCGGCTGGTCACGTAAATCAACCGCTTCCTTCAATAAACTTGCCAGTTCATTACCTGTCATCACTTCATCATGATGATTAGTTGAGAAGTGATTAACCATTTTTTCAATCCATGGCCGGTCACTTGAGGGCTGAAACCTGCTAGACTCAAAGTATTGATCATTACCTTCATAGTCTACCGAGAAAGTAGATAGCTGCCCTCTGCCATTTTCTTTAAAATAGTCAGATGCAATAGCAGTAATTGCGCTTGAATCTAAGCCACCTGATAGAAATGTTGAAACTGGTACATCCGAAACCAACTGCCGCTGAACAGCATCAACGAATAATTCACGTACTGTTTCAGCAGTTTCTTCTATTGAATCATGATGGGCTTTGCTCTCTAAATTCCAGTACCGCCAAACCTTTAGTCCATCATTAGAATAAACTAACGAATGACCCGCACGCAGTTCATCAATTCCTTTAAATATTCCATGCCCTGGTGTTCTCGATGGACCTAAACCAAATACCTCAGCAAGCCCATTCCGTCCGACTTCCGCCTTCATATCTGGATGCGCCAAAATTGCCTTTAACTCAGATCCAAAAAGAAAATGTCCAGAATTTTCATGGAAAAATAACGGTTTAACCCCCAGTCGATCTCGTGACATAAACAGTTGTTCCTTCTCCTCATCCCACACCCCAAAAGCATAGATTCCATTTAGGTAATCAACGCAATTTTCTTTCCATTCAATATAAGCCGTTAGCAGCACTTCTGTATCTGATGTTGTACTGAAATCATGGCCTCTGTTTCGTAATTCTTTTCGTAAATCTTCTGTATTATATAATTCACCATTATACACAAGCGTGTAAGTAGATCCATCTTTCTTCTTATGCATTGGCTGTATACCACCTGCAATGTCAATAACAGAAAGCCTTTTATGACCGAACGCCACATGCTTATCCACCCAGACCTGTGTATCGTCCGGGCCACGCAATGACAATGTTTCTGTCATCTTAGTCAATGCAGGCCGCTCATTCCAAGCGCTATTATTCCAATTCACCAATCCAGTAATCCCGCACAATTCACTTCATCCTCTCGCAAAATATCAACAGAATAGTATATGCAAGAGTAATAATAAGTATTCCAAGAACAACTTCTAAGTATATGACAAACAAATATAAATAATGTTAGTGAAAAAAGAAAACGAAAATATAACTTAAATATCCACTTTCAAGACGAATAGTAACAGGAAAGGATGTTGAGTACGTTCATTTTCTATTAGGATCTATAAGTAGTTGATATAAAATGCGAATTAACTGCTAGAATAATCTCTAAAAACTCTCGTCCCAGCGTCCGGGGAGTAACTCACCAGAAGTTGGACGTGTTGCAGAAGAAATCAGTGTACAATCCATTCTTTCCGGAGGGAGTCACCGCCCTCTGCTCACCCGGACTAGTGTAGCTGTCACACATTTATTCTATAGCGATTCCTACTCCAGTCACAGTGGAGGAAATACACGTAGACTCCTGTGGTAGCTAAGGCCTAGATGAGACTACGCAGCGACGTAGGAGCATGGAGGCTCATCAGCCGCCCTAGGTGCGCGAAGTGTATTTCCGGAACGGCAAAATGGCGCTCAAGCTTTTTAATAAGTAGTTCGCAGTTCATATCAACTAAGCAACATTAAAAAACCAGACATTCATTCACCAAGCTTTTTGGTGAATGCCTAGTTGGACTTTGACTAAATCACTTTTATCCCTGCCTCAGATGGTTCCTCATTCTATCGTTTTACCTTTCAGAAGCAAAGACTATCCCTGTTTGTCTGCGGGCTTCCTCTGTAATGGAAAGTACATTATAACTTATATTTTTCAGCTCCTGATATTTCTGTTTATTTTCAGTTTCTATAATTCTCTTAAATTGATCAATCTCGAACACCATATTGTTGTCCTGGCTTACAGATTCCAGGGTTACTGGTTCTTTTGATGTTGTTTTAAAAAGCCTTGGGTTATTTATCACCCCAGCATCGTCAAATATTAGTGTCCCCCGCTCGCCCTGAATCTCACAAGCATTATAGGAACTGGATATCTTTGAACACAGAATCGTACAAGTGAAATTAGTATATGTTAAAACTAATGTACCATTACCATCGACACCACTTCTTAATTTAATTGGAAAATATGAAACATCTTCAGGCTCCCCAAACAACGCTATAGCCACAGATAGTGGATAAACGCCCAAATCAACAAGAGCTCCACCGGAAAATTCCGTCGTAAAAATATTTGGATTTTCCCCTTGTAAATACTTATCATAACGTGAAGAGTACTGAATAAGATGCAACGACATACTGCGAACATTTCCGATTTTATCAAGATTATCCTTCAAACTTTTAAAGTTCGGTGAATGAATATTGCGCATTGCCTCAAATAAATACACGCCATTTTCTTCTGCAACTTGATGTGCTTCTTTCAACTCTTTCACATTCGAGAATATCGGCTTCTCACATATAACATGTTTTTGTTTCTTCAAAAATGTAATAGCATGTTCAGCATGCATCGAATTTGGAGATGCTATATAAACACAATCAAATTCACTGCTTTGTGCCATTTGTTCAATGTCTGTAAATACGTTCTTTACATTATGTTTTTCAGCAAACGCATTAGCCTTATCCGAAGTCCTGGAATAAACAGCACTATGTATAAAGTTTTCGGCACTATTCGCCGCATCTATAAATGCATCCGTAATCCACCCTGTACCAATCGTACCAAATCTCATCATCTCATCCTTCCATTGCCTAGTTTATTTAGCGGAACCGGGATCAATTGGCAATTTGCGGTTCCTCATGCCGTTATTTCCTATAAGTAGTATGTTTGAAACACGTTATGTAATCCTCATTCCGCTATTGATTGGATTTTACACAAATGCAATGAACTACATTTAATGTTCCATAAAAGGAGAAGCTACTTCTGCAGAACAGTATCCTTCAGAACTAGGATTCTACAAAAGGAATGTTTACCAAATAAATACCTGTTGTCAGCTAAATTTTTTAATAAGATTTTTTATCCGAAATTTGCTTTACATCCCTTTAAGGTGTCAATATCAATTCCATTCCTTTTTCTGCATTCATCTCAGTCACATGATATCCACCACCGACCCAGTCATTCATTTGGTTGTGGTACCAGTCACTTTTGAAGTGTCCAGCCTGCCCAGGACCTACGATATGATATCCTGTTTCCATATCATTTGTATCAATCACAAACCGCCATGATGCACCATGATCAACAATACCTGTTTCGGCATCATAGCTCGCAGCCATTGGCGTAACACTGCTCCCCCCAACAGAAATTGGATCCTCGTTATTGAAAAAGAATTCCAGTACCGGACTTACATCTGACAAAGGATGATAAAACTGAACCTTATGGTAGTCGCCCCATTTCCATTCTGACGGTTCGTCTCCATGCTCTCCTGAAAGTTTATCCATTGTATTTTCAAGTGACACGCTTAGTACTTCCATAATACCGCCATTATCCTCAATCCATACTGAATCATTCCCTTTACGCAGAAGTTCATCGGTTGTTTGCCCACGGCTGCCAAATAACTCCATGACATCTTCAGGAATTTCACCATCATATAAAATAGCTTCAATTTCATCCAGCCAATAATGGAAGATTAGTGGCTGCGCTGCATCAACATTATCCCTGTAATCCCATTCCAAAAGCAGTTCTAATGCCTTTTGCGCATCATCCGTTAATTCCACACTATCTAACGTTTCTGCAAACATTGGTACAAACTCCCGTGCCTGTAAATTCATCTTATCCATCTGCAATGCCTGCATATCTTTAACCGTTAGATTATCACCTTCTGCAAGTACTTCAGAAATCCGTTCATACCGATACGGCTGTGCCCAAACATTACTGATATGATAAGGATATTCATCACCGATTATTTTATTGTTTGCAGTCGCAATGAACCCTTTTTCAGGATTAACAACTGTTGGTAATTCATCAAATGGAATATATCCTTTCCAGTTATTCTCTTTTTCCCATCCTTCCAGCGGTAATTGTGCATCATCGCCATTTTCATAAATAGGAATGTTTCCATTTGCCTTATAAGCAATTGTTCCATTCTTTGATGCAAACACAAAGTTTTGTGCCGGAGACAGGAATTTTTCCAGCCCTTTCTCAAATTCTGTCCAATCAGATGCACGGTTTATTTCCAGAATAGCCTCAAGCTCTGTTGTCGCTTCCAAAGCCGTCCACCTTAATGACATAACTGTATCCTTCATTTTTTCATTGGCATGTTCTGAAATAATCGGCCCATGACGTGTCTCGACAACCTCGTAATCTATCGTTTCGCCATCTTTAACTTTGATTGGTTCATCAATTACTTCAGCTTTTTCCCAATTATCCTCATACAAAAATTCATTCGGGTTGTCAGGATTTCTTTTTTCCAGATAAAGCTGCTGGACATCTGGACCAGTGTTCGTAACGCCCCAGGCAATCTCCTCATTATGACCTAATATAATCCCGGGAACACCAGCGAAAATAACGCCGCTCACACTCACGTCAGGTGACTCCAATTGCATCTGATACCAAATCGATGGTGTTGCAAGGCCTAAGTGCGGATCATTAGCTAATAACGGCTGGCCAGACTTGGACTTTTCGCCACTTACAACCCAGTTATTGCTCCCATTAAAAGCATGTGGAATAACTGCATTTTTAAAACTTGCTGCGACATCAACTTCATCCTTACCTATGATTGTCGGCTTATTTTCAGGATAAGTTGGAAATAACTCATACGCCTTTTCTTCAGCAAAGTTGTTCAGTGCAAAATAGTTAAAGGCTTGGCGCTCCCAATGTCCACCAAGGTCAAATGCCATATATTTTCCAATTGTCAATGAATCAATCGCCCTCCATTCGGCTGGCTCAGATCCCATAAGTGTAAACTCGACTGGCAAACTATTTTCTTCTTTTGCTTGTTTAATATATGCGTTCACACCATCGGAAAACCACTGTAAGACCTGCTTGCTTTCATCCGAATAGATATCATACGATTCCTTGGCTGCGCGCCTTAATCCAAGCGAACGAAAGTATTTATCATGATCAATTGCCGCTTCGCCAACAATCTCACTTAACGTCCCAGATGCCTGCCTGCGCGACATTTCCATCTGGAACATTCTGTTTTGTGCCTGTATGTATCCTTGGGCCATGTAAAGATCATGATTATTTTCCGCCTTAATATGCGGGACACCATCCCCGTCTGTTATCACTGTTACTTCACTTTCCAATGATGGTAACTGTATTGTCCCTTCAGTCTGTGCTAGTGACTTATTTATGTATCCGTTTACAAAAATGAATAAACTAAGCCCTATTGCCAGCAATACTCCGAGACTGATAAGAATTATTTTTTTCTTATTTCTCTTTTTCTTTTGTGGCTCCAGAATAACTTCCTGTGTTTGCAATGACATAGCCCCCTTGTTCTTAACTATTACTATATATTTATTCGATACATAACGACAAAAGTCCTGCAAATAAACTAAATATGTAACGACGGAAGGTCTCTAGTCATTTAAAACTTTCCAAGTCCTGATCAGCCCATCAGTAATAGCCTGAACCACTTCCGAATCCGTATCATATTTTGTATGCGAGAGCGGATTCCAGCTTGTCAGCCAGCCACCAGCATCTACATTAACATCCTTCGTCACTGCTTGATTATATTCACCGTTCAACCCCTTCAGCGGGTATGCTAAAATATCATCTTTATCATAAAAATTCAGCCACTCTCCTTTTAACCCTGGGTAAAGTCTCTCCAATCCAATTGCAGGAACAGTAATCGGTGATCCAAAATCAATATATCGCATCGACCATAATGCCATTGGGCTTCCCATCGTATAAAAAAGGGTTAACGTCTCACATTGCTCAATGGGTGTCTGGTTGGTACACCGCTTCGTTTCAGCACCCATATTTTCTCGCCTGTATTGTAAATCGTAAAAATAATTACTAGCAACTACAGTCCCAAGACTATGGCTGATGACACAAAGTGGTGCATTTTTTCCAGCCCGTTCCTTTAATCCTTGAATTGCCTTCGCAACAAGCGTATGAACCTTATCATAGTTTTGCCCTCCCGAACTGGTAGGCTGGTACGCAACTGCATCAGATAAAAAATCAATTACAAAACGTCGCATCCGATTATAATCCAGGTCCTGATTTGATTGCAGTTTTTTCCAAAGTTCCTCCTGATCACCTGCAAAAATAGCTGACCAGAATACAGGCTCAAACTCCAACTCTGTACTTTCAACCCCCGATTTTTTCTCAAATCTATTCGAAATACGTTTAACCATTTTTTCTGCAAACTGCTTATCCGGTGTTCCTGCTCCATGCAAAATTAATACAGCAATTTTTTGGGTCATACGTCCCCTCCTGTAATTACCTAGTAATCTAATAAACACGACAGACTTTAATTACAAACAATATATCCCATCTTCACTATAAAAACAATCTCTTATTTGTAATCAAAACGCAACGAAATTGTAAGATTATTACCGTTTTAAAAAGGTTATATGTCTTTTAACAGAGTCTTATTTGTAAGCGAACTATTATTTGACATAAACCGACAAAAACCGAAAAATGACAGACCACCACTACCAAAAAAGGAGTGATTTCTATGAAGGGTATTATTCTTGCTGGGGGGAGCGGTTCGAGACTTTCCCCGAGTACTGACAGTATTAGTAAACATTTACTCGCTGTCTATGATAAGCCTATGATTTATTATCCATTATCAGTCTTGATGCTGGGGGGAATTACCGACATCATGATTATTAGCACACCTGAAGATAAACCCCGCTTTCAAGACCTATTAGGTGACGGCTCATCACTCGGCATCAGCCTTAACTACATGGAACAAGCAGATCCGAATGGGATTCCGGAGGCATTTATTCTAGCGGAGGATTTCATCGGAAAAGATGATGTGACACTAATCCTAGGTGATAACATCTTTTATGGCCAAGGTTTTACGACCCTATTTAGAAAAGCACTTGAAAACCATCGAAACGCAACGATATTCGGATACCGTGTAAAAGATGCCGAACGGTTTGGGGTAGCAGAATTCGATCATAATCAGAAAGTAATCTCCCTTGAGGAAAAACCAGAACAGCCAAAATCAGATTTCGCTGTAACAGGGCTGTATATTTATGATTACCGTGCTGTCCAAATTGCTAAACAACTGCCATACTCAGCGCGGGGTGAACTGGAAATTACCGACTTGAATAAAGAATACCTAAAAGGTAGCCAGCTTGACGTGCAATTATTGGGTAGAGGGTTTGCTTGGATGGATGCCGGGACACATGAATCACTTTTCGATGCATCTGAATTTGTAAAAATTACGCAGCAGCGGCAAGGATTTAAAATTGCATGTCTGGAAGAAATCGCCTATTACATGGGCTATATGAGCCAGAACGCACTGCAGAAAAAAGGAAAAGCAATGGAGAAGACCGATTACGGGAAGTATTTACTCGAAATTGCTGACCGTAAACACACAGAACAATACTGGGAATCTATTGATCGCAATCCAATGTTGGGACTGGTGGAAAATGAATAAAACATTACTCATAACAGGCGGAAATGGTTTTATTGGCTCAAATTTCATTCATTATTTCCTGAAAAAATATCCCGATTATCGGTTAATAAACGTTGATAAATTAACCTATGCAGGTTCGAAAGCCAATCTTCGAGAAGTGGAGAGTTTTGAAAACTACCATTTCATTCAAGGAGACATTGCTGATGAATCTCTCATGAAAAGCATCTTTTCAATTTACGATATTTCTGGTGTTATCCACTTCGCAGCTGAATCACATGTTGACCGATCAATTGAAAACGCCACATCATTCATTGAATCAAATGTACTTGGAACAACCACATTGCTCCAGGCTGCTCGCGAATCGTGGGAAATGAAGGGCGAACTTGCAACAAGACGCTTTCATCATATTTCAACCGATGAAGTATATGGGTCCCTTGGTACAGATGGGAAATTTAATGAAGAGACACCCTATGATCCCCGTAACCCGTACAGTGCTTCTAAAGCAAGTGCCAACATGCTTGTAAAGAGCTTCGGTAATACCTATGGGATGAATATTGTTATATCAAGCAGTTCCAACAATTACGGGCCAATGCAGCACGAGGAAAAACTGATTCCAACAATTATTTCAAAGTCCCTGAAAGGGGAGCCCATCCCTGTCTATGGTGATGGAAAAAACGTACGTGATTGGCTTCATGTTCAGGATCATTGCCGGGCATTAGACCTTATTTTTCATCAAGCGAATCCAACAGAAACATACAACATAGGTGGTGGGAATGAAGTTACCAATATCGAACTGGCGATGAAAATATGTGATATTCTAGACCATTTAAATCCCGAGAATCATAGCTGTAAAGAATTAATCGCATTCACGAAAGATCGCCCGGGGC
Source organism: Virgibacillus sp. L01 (assembly GCF_052246775.1). Taxonomy (NCBI): domain Bacteria; kingdom Bacillati; phylum Bacillota; class Bacilli; order Caryophanales; family Bacillaceae; genus Virgibacillus; species Virgibacillus sp. L01. Next base: position 317,105 of record NZ_JBQQCP010000001.1, read on the forward strand.
ATGACAGTCGATATGCAGTTGACGATACAAAATTAAGAAAAAAACTAGGCTGGGCACCTACTGTGGATTTAGATACGGGACTAAAAAATACTGTTGAATGGTATGTGGAGCAATGGGAACTAACAACCCAACAATCTCTGTAGTCATTCCTGTATACGGGTGCGAACCTTGTTTAAACCAACTTTATGACCGTATTAAAACCAACATCGAAAAAATTCCTGCCCAGTTCGAAATTATTTTAGTAAACGATGCCAGTCCTGATAATGCATGGAACACTATTAAACAACTAAGCGAGACCGACAATCGTGTAAGAGGAATTGACCTTGCCAGAAATTTCGGGCAGCACCATGCAATTACAGCCGGCCTTGACTACACTATTGGTGACTGGATTGTAGTAATGGATTGCGATTTGCAGGACCGCCCAGAAGAAATTCAAACATTATACGATAAAGCACAGGAAGGATATGAAATTGTATTTGGAAACCGTGTGCAACGGCAGGACAATTGGTTTAAGCGAAAATCATCACAGCTTTTTTACAAAGTCTATGACTATTTTACAGGCGGAACATCAGACCATACCGCTGCCAACTTTAGTATCTGTTCCAAAAAAGTGGTAGATGGGTTTAAGCAAATGCGCGAGCAAAACCGCTTCTTCCCGCTTTTCATTCAATGGATGGGGTATAAAGCGAGTGCCGTTCAAGTCGAGCATAACTCAAGGAAGGCAGGAAAAACTTCCTATAACATTAAAAAGCTGGTCACACTAGCTACAGATGCCATCATATCTCAATCGAATAAGCCGCTACGCCTATCAATTCAATTTGGCTTCTTAATATCATTAGGGTCATTTCTTTACGGGATGTATCTATTTGCAAGATACTTCTTTTTAGCCGAACCGGTTCAAGGCTGGACCAGTGTTATGGTTTCCATTTACTTTATTGGTGGATTGATTTTCTTCAACTTTGGCGTTCTGGGGCTTTATTTAGGCAAGGTATTTAATGAAACAAAGGCACGACCGCTTTATTTAATTCGTGAGACGACAGAAGATAATGACGAACGGAGCTGATACTATTAAACATTTACGGGAAACCCCTTGGGACAAGAGAAATTTTAATATGGACACATTTGAAGTAATCGGAACATTTGAAGAAGCGCTTCAGGAAACAAATAAGTATGATGGACACTACACCCTTAAGATTGGCCCCTTGGAAAATCCGGAGCTCCTTCTAAAATATGGTTTTTATTATATGGACACATTAATTGAACCCGTATGCAAAAAAGAAAATTTACATCTTTTCGATAAAGATGCTACATCAATTTCAAAGGATTATGACCCATCGGAAATTAATCAGATAGCTGAAGAATCATTCAAGCACGGTCGATTTCATCGTGATTTCAATATCCCAAATTCGATGGCTGACACACGCTATATGAATTGGGTGAAGGATCTTCAGGAGGAGGACCAAATTTTCGCCCTCATGTATGAAGATGATACAGCAGGATTTTTTGCCTATGAAAATGACAAAGTACTTTTGCTTGGAATAAAAGAGGAATACCGAAGCAGAGGTTTGGCAAAAGCATTCACGAGCCAGGGCTGTGCAGAACAATTTAAGAATGGATATAACGAGTTACGGACATCTATTTCCGCAGCTAATGTAGCTTCATTAAATCTGTTTTATTCCCTTGGATTCAGGCTCATGAATACAGTTGATGTCTACCATAAAGTAACCGGCCCAGGTGTGTAGCCATGGGATATCTTTATATATTTGGCACAATATTTTTTACCGTATATGGCCAAATTGTTTTAAAGTGGAAAATTGATAAAGCTGGCCAACTCCCAGAAGCATTAACAGATAAACTCTATTTTCTCCTGCAACTATTACTTAATCCATGGATTCTTTCAGGATTTCTATCAGCATTTTTCGCATCCCTTTTTTGGATGGCTGCAATGACAAAGTTTAATATAAGCTATGCCTATCCTTTTATGAGCCTGTCATTTGTTCTGGTATTTCTGCTTTCCGTAATTATTTTCGGTGATCCCGTTACGGTACAGAAAGTAGTTGGGTTAAGCCTGATAGTTGCAGGTATTATCGTTACAAGTCAATCATTGTGAGGTGATCGTTTTGATTCCGTTTAATAAGCCGTGTGTAATAGGAGAAGAAGCAACAGCAATGCAGGAAGCAATTGAACATACAAAGCTATCCGGCAATGGTCCGTTTGGAAAAAAATGCACCGACTGGCTTGAAGCACGATTGCAATGTGAGAAAGTAATCCTGACACCATCATGTACAGCAGCACTTGAAATGACCACATTATTAACGGAAGTTGGAGAAGAAGATGAGGTCATCATGCCATCGTACACATTTGTTTCGACGGCAAATGCATTTGCACTCAGAGGAACTGCGATTCGTTTTGTTGATATCGAGCCTAATACGATGAATATATCGCCAAATGCAATCGAGGCTGCAATAACTGACAAGACAAAGGCAATTGTTATTGTGCACTATGCCGGTATATCCTGTGATATGGATACGATAATGGACATTGCGAGTCGTTATGGATTATGGGTTATAGAAGACGCAGCCCAGGCATTGTTCAGTTCGTACAAAGGAAGACCCCTTGGTACCATTGGACACTTTGGCGCGATAAGCTTTCATGAAACAAAAAACTTTACTTGCGGCGAAGGTGGTGCCTTAATCGTAAATCGTCCTGAAGCTGTCGAGCGTGCTGAAATTTTACAGGAAAAAGGCACAAACCGAGAGCAATTCTTTAAAGGAATGGTAGATAAATACACATGGCGCGATGTTGGTTCCTCCTATTTATTAAGTGATCTAAATGCTGCATATCTATCTGTTCAATTAAAGCATGCTGACTTGATTAATAAGAGCCGATTACGTGCATGGAATCAATATTATTATGGATTACTTGATTTCCCTGAAGTTGAAGTTCCACACGTTCCATCAGAATGCCACCACAATGCCCATATGTTTTATATAAAAACCAATCAGCAACAGGAGTTGATTGAATACCTGAAAAAACATGACATAATGGCCGTAACACATTACGTGCCGCTACATTCGTCACATGCAGGGAAGAAATTTGGAAAGTTTATTGGCGAAGATAAGTTTACCACAACTGAAAGTGAAAAAATTGTTCGCCTTCCATTATACTTTGGAATAGGAGAAGAGGCCGTCGATGATGTGGTCACCCATATACAAGCATTTTTCAACACCTAAATTAATAATGTCCGCATGTCTGGTGATCGTCGCCTATCTGCTGCCATATTATATTCTTGGCGAAGATACACACATCCGCGTGCATGACAACTTGGATTCCAACATTGTTTGGTATAAACTGCTCGTTGAGAGTGGGCAGCTATTTTCACCTTCAACACTCCCAAATGTAATTAATGGACTGCCACGAAGCACGCTTGCCACCCCATTTGATGTAATGGTATGGTTTTATGTACTTTTTGAACCGATGACAGCTTACGCAATTGGGCAAACAATCATGCGATTCGGAGCCTTTTTTGGTATGTATTTGTTACTTCGAAATCGTATTGGAACACCATTTATTTCAGTTGGTGCAGCGTTAGGTTTTGCACTGCTGCCATTTTGGCCATCCGGTCTCTTATCAATTGCAGGTCTGCCACTTGCTTTGCATGTATTTTTAAATATCCGTGAACATGGAAAGAAAACCAATAAGTATAATTGGTTAGTATTAGTTTTACTGCCGTTTTTCTCAAATTTTATTCTAACATTTGTATTTTTCTTAGGTCTGATGGGCGTATTTTGGTTAATTGATTGGATACGGTTTAAAGAGTCCAACTGGGCATTATTTACCGCGATTACATCTATGACAGTTCTTTACTTGGCAAAAAATTATTTATTAATTTATTCCATGTTTTTAAGTGAAGGGTTCACATCTCATCGTACCGAAAATGACCTTGGACATAATGATTTCTCAGAGACATTGGAGTTATTTTCACATAACTTCATTAACGGCCATACGCATGACATGGCAGTCCACACTAAAATCATCATTCCTGTTATTGGTGTTGCCTTCCTTGTTGCAGCATATCGTAATCTGAAACCGAAATTATTACTTGGCTTATTTATATTCAACGCCCTGATTGCACTCTGGTATGCATTTTGGTATTGGGAAGGATGGCGCGTATTAAAGGATCAAATCATGATTCTGAATACGTTCAACTTCAGCCGGATACATTTTTTCGACCCAATGATTTGGTATATCTGCTTCGCCTTGGCATTGTGGGTTTTATGGAAGTATTTACGTTTTGGAAAAGTGTTAGTAGTCGCGCTAATTATTACCCAATGTATTATGGTGTTTAATTTAAATGAAGAGAGTAAATACAGTAGGATTGGCACTCCAACATTTGCAGAATTTTACTCAGAGGATTTATTTGATTCCATTAAGGGTTATATCGGCAAAGAACAATCCGAATACCGTGTTGTCAGTATTGCTATGCATCCAACTATTGCTCAATACAACGGATTCTATACGCTCGATACGTATAATAACAGTTTTCCATTGAAATATAAGCATAAATTCCGGAAAATCATTGCACCCGAACTTGAAAAGAACGCCACTCTTGAGAATTATTTCGATACCTGGGGCGGCAGACTGTATATGTACGTAAGTGAACTTGGCAAGCATTATATGTTCACCAAAAATAGTAACGAAGAATTGGAAAACCTCAACATAAATAGTAAGGCACTGTCTAAGTTAGGCGGTGACTATGTATTGTCAGCACTACCTATTTTGAATAACGAAGAGAATGGGCTAAAATTTGAGCGAAGTTTCGAAAACAGCAAATCCCCGTGGAAGATTTACTTATATAAGGTTGTCGCTTGACTTTGGGGAATGCTGTTCGAGTTTGGGTCGTCGTCGCTCGAGTTTGGGGTATTATAGTATATATAATAAAAGTTACTTATTATAGTCCCAGAGTACTTTCCACTCCTCTTCAACCAACGTTACGTAAACATCCTGTACAATACGAAACCGTCCATATTTTCCTTTATACTCTTGTGTGACTGTCACCTTATAAACAAGATCAATCGGTTCTGCTCCTTCTTCAAGTTTCCAGTTCTTCATTTCCACTGCCTCATCCAGGGTATAAGTAAACGTAGTAACACCAAAGTGATTCATAAACACATGCGCACGGTCCTGCAGATAGTGCCCTTTATCAAACTTCTCTTTCATTAATGGATGAAACATTGCCCAGGAATCAGAAAAGGCACCATCCTGTTCGTATGCATAAAACATGTCAACAGCCTCAACAGCATAATCTTCAGGAGACTTATCAATGAGTATATAAATGGTAAAACCGATACCAAGGGTAACCACTAACAGCAGCACTATCCTCATTGGATCCCTCCTAATCGACTGGTTCATTACAGTACTAATTTAACCCATAACTTATCGCCGCTAACATTAAACTCTTTCACATTACCAACCGGTATATTTCTAACCCTGTTAATACAATTCAAATCAATCATTATCGTATCTTTTTTATAGTTTAAAAAAGGTGGTCTGTTGAAAATTTTACTTTTTAGCCACCCTAAATTTAACGGTGTTATCCTATCAATATGCAAATACAACACTCGCTTGTCCGCATGTATTGGTCTTAAATCTATTTCAAAGTACATGTTAAAAAACAGTTTTTTTGCAACACCGCTGAACTTTATTAAATCAGTTTGCATGGATATCGATAAGTCCTGTACAGAATTTTGCCTGGCCAGTCTTTTTTCAAAGATGCGTAAAAGTAAATTTGATGAAATTGGCAGGTTCACTCCTAAATTGTCCATTAGATTCTTCCTTTGCAAATGCCGTTAATACCATTTTATTCGGAGATGGGACAAATATTATAGAATATGAAATAACCCAATCTAAAAGCTTGAACTTTCATAATCAAAATGAAATAATACAATTTATAAATCCGACTAAATTTATCGGAAATTCAAGGAGGTTGAATATGCAGTTAGCAGACCTTAATTCAATTGAAGAACGCATAAAATTAGTGGAAGAAACAGTAAGACCTTTTACAAACAGGTCCAAAGAGCTTGACGAAAACGGAACATTCCCTTTTGAAAATTTTAACGAATTAAAAGAAATTGGCTATCCAGCTATTACCATCCCACAAAAGTATGGCGGGCTTGGAATTTCCCTCTATGAAATGCTGCGCCACCAGGAAACAATCGCTATAGCAGATGGTGCAACAGCACTTTCTATCGGCTGGCATATGGGAATCACCAAACATAACGGAGATAATAATAGCTGGAAAGATGAAAAATACCAGGAATTTGCAACAGACGTCATTAATACTGGAGCTCTACTAAATAGCGCTGCAACTGAACCAGCAACAGGAAGTCCAACCCGTGGCGGTAAACCAGAAACTGTTGCAAGAAAATCTGATGAAGGTGAATGGGTCATAACTGGCAGAAAGACATTCACGACCATGGCGCCAATTCTCTCCTACTTTCTCGTCAGTGCCTCGATTGAGGGAAAAGATCAAGTCGGGAACTTTCTCGTCAAACGTGAACGCCAAGGTGTTACGATTGAAGAGACTTGGGATTCTATAGCAATGAAGGCAACTGGCAGCCATGATCTGGTTCTGACAGATGTATATGTGAAGGATGATGATCTAGTCGGATACCTGACACCAGGCAAAAAAAGCCCAGCAGGATGGCTGCTCCACATTCCAGCATGCTACCTTGGGATAGCAAAAGCTGCCCAGGCATATGCTGTTAATTTTGCAACAGATTATTCGCCAAATAGTATTAAAGGAACGATATCAGACCTGCCAAACGTAAAGCAAAAAATAGGAGAAATGGAACTCCGTGTTATGCAAAGCTCCAGTTTTCTGTATGATGTAGCTAAAAAATGGGATGAAAGTAGTGATGAGGTACGCGGATCAATGCAGCCAGAGCTTGGTGCAGCAAAATTATCCGTTGTGAATCAGGCAGTAGAAATTGTTGACCTGGCAATGCGGATCGCCGGTGCACGAAGCCTGTCCAAACAAAACCCATTGCAGCGCCATTATCGTGACGTAAGAGCAGGAATCCATAACCCGCCTATGGATGATATGACAATCATGCAGCTTGGGGATAAAGCAATTGAACAAAACAGCTAAAACAGTAAAAGGATCGTCCGCAATAATAGCGAGCGATCCTTTTTCAATCTATCCCTATAGAGAGTGTTCAAAAAGTTTGGTGAAAATGACACATCGAATTTTATCCTCTTTTTTGAATACCCACTTATAGCTTAAATTGCCTTACTAAGCTATTCAATTCTTCTGCCAGCTTGGCAAGGTCCTCTGAGCTTGCTGCCACTTCCTCCATTGAACTGCTTGTTTGCTGTGCCGATGCAGAAGTTTGCTCAACACCTGCAGCAGATTCTTCAGAAATAGATGCAATTTCCTCAATAGATCCATTCATTTCCTGACTGCCAGCAGATATTTCGGATAAATTTTCAGACACCGTGTTTATGCTTTCAACCATTTCTTTAACGGCTGCGTTTATTCCTTTAAATGTTTCACTTGTTGTTTTGATTTGCCCTGTTCCTTGTTCAACCTCACGATATCCACCTTGTAACGATTCGGATACTGTAGTTGATTCATTTTGGATACTTGCCACAATCTCTGTAATATCCTTAACTGAAACCGAAACCTGTTCGGCAAGCTTCCGTACCTCATCAGCTACTACAGCAAAACCTTTTCCATGCTCACCAGCCCGGGCAGCTTCAATTGCAGCATTCAACGCAAGAAGGTTTGTCTGTTCGGCAATATCTTTAATTACCGAAACCAATTTGGATATTTCCTTGGATTTGGAATCAAGACCTTCAACTTTTTCAACAGCATCTTTAACAATTTGGTCAATCCTAATCATTTGTTCTGTAGATGATTCCATCAGCTTACTTCCTTTATCAGTCATTCCAAGTACATCGCCTGAGGCTCGTTGAATACGCTCCCCATTGTCATTAGCCTCCATAACCTTGGTGGAAAATGACCCCATAACCGTGGATAGTTCACTTGCACTGTTAGCCTGTGTTTCTGAACCAGAGGATAACTCCTGCATAGTTGTGGCAATTTGTTCAGATCCTGACTTGACCTCATTGGCCGACTGGGTAAGCTCCTCACTTTGGCTGTTTACCGTTTCCGAAACATTCGCTACCTGTTGTATTACATTTCGCAGGTTTGCACTCATGGTGTTCACCGCTGTTGCAAGTTTTCCAATTTCATCTTTTCCATTGTAATCAATTGTTTGGACTGACAGGTCTCCATCAGCAATTTTATTACTTACTTCAACTACTCTATTTAGGTTTCGGGAAACTTTACGACTAACTATGTAAGCAAGTATCCCGCCAACCAAAATCGCTGCTATTACTGATGCAACCTGGATTATAAGTGTTAAATTCTGACTTTCCTTTGTCTGTGTTATTGCTGCTTCACGCTCTTCGTTTACAATCGTACGCAGGTTCTCCAATAAATCAACTGTTTTAGACCTAAGTTTGCTCGCTTGAGTTACATAATGATCCGCAGTTCGTTCATCGCCATTTTCAATTGCATCAACAATTCGTTGTTCAAACAATTTATTTATCAATCGGTCATTCTCAACAATTTCATCAAATAATTCTTGCTGTTCTTTCGTATCCATTTTGTCACTCAATTGAGCTTCCAAAGAATCAAAGCGTTCACTTCGAGCAGTATATTCATCAACAATCTCCTGATCCTGACTAGCACGGTATTCAACAATACGAATACCTTTTGATCTTGTTAGTGAGCCCATTTCAGTAATATTGATGGACCTGTCCCCTCTTCGTTCCAGTGCATCCACATTATCCCCAATATTTGAGATTAGTATTGCTGCTGTCCCAGTTGAAGCTCCAAATAGAATAAAAATTAAAATTAAAATAAGACCATACTTCTTGCCAATCGATACATTCTTAAAGTTGAACTTAAATTTGTTTTTAAACATTCCCGACTTCCCCTCTGTCTCTATATATAACTGTTCTACTAATATCGGCATAAAGTACCATTTTGTTTAGAAAACTTTGCTACAGTTTATATTTAAAAAGAAGGATAAGAAGGACCGAGAAGTTCTAGGCAGTAGTTTTGAGAAGCGGAAAAACAAGCCAATGAAGAAATTCGATGTATGATCTTTACCGGACTTTTTGTCAGAACCCCTTATGCACCGGTGTTGGGTTCGGACGGTGCGCTGGTGGGTGATTCAGTCTTCGCGTGGATTATTCAGTCTGTATTGGACAATAGTGGCGTTTATTCAGTCTTTGCCGCTGTGGATTCAGTCTTCGTAGAGCCCAATTGAGTCTTAACACGCTATAATTCAGTTTTCGGCCAAAAACGAGTCTGATTCTGGGAGTGGTTGGGGAGCAATTCCGTGTGATTGCTTTGTCGCGCGAGTTAGCCGCTCTGTCGCTCGAGTTGCCCTCTCTGTCGCTCGAGTTAACCTCTCTGTCGCTCGAGTTGTCCGCTCTGTCGCGCGAGTTTCCCTCTCTGTCGCGCGAGTTAGCCACTCTGTCGCGCGAGTTAGCCACTCTGTCGCGCGAGTTAACCATTTTGTCACGCGAGTTAACCACCTTGTCGCGCGAGTTAGCCGCTCTGTCGCTCGAGTTAACCTCTCTGTCGCTCGAGTTGTCCACTCTGTCGCGCGAGTTAACCACCTTGTCGCGCGAGTTAGCCACCTTGTCGCGCGAGTTAACCATTCTGTCGCGCGAGTTTGCCGCTTTATCGCGCGCATTGTCCACTCAGTCGAACAAGTCACACACAACCAACTGATTTGTCTGCATAAATCCCTTAGGGGTTTCAGGGAAGTGTCGATGCAGAAAAGGCTATTCTAAAAATTATAGAATAGCCTTCATACGTCAATTATAGGACTTTTATATCTATTATTTAAGTATCCATGTTATCAGGATTTCCACCACTGCGATCATTAATATTTAATCCGCTGATCTTTTCAACTTCTTCGTCCTTTAATTCAAAATCAAATATATTCGCATTCTCGATAATCCGGTGTTCCTTTACCGATTTAGGAATCGTAATAACATTCGTCTGTATATCCCACCGTAAAATTACTTGTGCTGCAGACTTCTTATATTTTTCGGCAATCTTCACTATCGTCGGTTCATCCAGAAGACCGCCTCTTTTAAGCGGAGACCATGCTTCTAGTTCGATACTTCTATCTTCACAAAATGATTTCAGCTCTGGCTGTGTAAGATGAGGATGATGTTCCACCTGATTTATCGCTGGTTTAACATCACAATCAGCCAAAAGACTTTCCAAGTGCTGTACATGGAAATTACTCACACCAATTGCCCTCACTTTTCCCTCTGCATACAATTTTTCCAATGCTTTCCAGGTGTCTTTAAACTTTCCACTGACAGGCCAATGAATTAAGTAAAGGTCAAGATAATCCAACCCAAGTTTTTCAAGGCTTGATTCAAAAGCTTTCAAAGTATTATCATAACCCTGCTCGTCATTCCACACCTTTGACGTAACAAAGATTTCCTCTCTCGGTATTCCAGATTGCCTAATTCCTTCTCCTACTCCTGTTTCATTATCATAAAAAGATGCAGTATCAATACTTCTGTAGCCATGGGTAAGAGCAGTCTTCACTGCTTTAGTTGCAACCTCTCCATCGTCAACTTTATAAACCCCTAAGCCAAATCCAGGCATCTTAACACCATTATTTAATGTTACTGTATCCTGAAGATTATTTATCATTACCAATACCTCCATATAAAATTTATAGTTAAATTCTAGCTTACTTTTAAGCTGCAACTCAAGTTCTGCGTACTATGTATCAGTAAAATTTGGGATGAATTGCATACTTGAAGAAAACGGAAAAATGGAGTATTATTTTTATTGGAATTAATCTGCTGGCTTTGCACAGTCGCCCTCAGACGATTTGTAAGCACTGCACATTACATGGAGAAATACCCAAGTCTGGCTGAAGGGGATGCACTCGAAATGCATTAGGGCGGGTGACCGTCGCGTGGGTTCGAATCCCACTTTCTCCTTTTTCCAACATAATAGATAAATCCGGATAGTGAAAGACACCACCCGGCTATTACTGACTTTTCTTTTTAAATCTTTCAAATGAATCCCACAGACCCCATAAATACATAATTCCAAGCGCTCTATCATAAAGTCCGTAACCTGGTCTACTTTTTTCTCCCCAAATATGTCTTCCATGATCCGGTCTAACATATCCAGAAAATTGTGATTCATGATAACCCTTTACTATATTATATATATCAACACTTCCATCATCTGTACGATGGGAAGTTTCAATAAAATCCCCATTTTCATATGTTTTCACATTTCTAATATGAGCAAAGTGAATCCGGCTTGAAAATTCACGAACCATACTAGCAATATTATTATTAGGGTTTGCACCAAGCGATCCACTACATAAAGTTAAACCATTATACGGGTCATCAACCAAATTTAAAAACCTTTTGATATTTTCCCTATTGGTTATAATTCGCGGTAAACCAAATACTGACCAAGGTGGATCGTCGGGATGAATCGCCATTTTTATATTGTTTTCTTTAGCAACTGGAATAACTCTCTCAAGAAAGTATTGAAGGTTGGACCATAAATCTTCCTCTGTCACCTGTTTATACTGCTCAAATAACTTAGATAAATGTTCAAGTCTTTCTGGCTCCCAACCAGGCATAGTAAACGAAGAATTATTGGAAATCATCTCCACTAATTCCATTGGATCAGATTTCTTTATTTTTTCATTTTCAAAAAATAAGGCTGTTGATCCATCCTCCATTCCCTTAAACAATTCAGTCCTTGTCCAATCAAAAACTGGCATAAAATTATAACAGATAACTTTTACACCCGCTTTCGCCAGATTCTCAATTGTCTTGATATAGTTATTGATATATTGTTCACGTGATGGTAGTCCTAGCTTAATATCCTCATGAATGTTAACACTTTCTACAACATCTATATTTAAGCCATTATTCTCTACTTGTTTTTTCACCTCTAATATATTATCCTCAGGCCATACTTCTCCCGCTGGCACATCATGAAGAGCCCATGCCACACCTTCTACACCAGGTATTTGTTTGATATGGCCTAACTCAATCGTATCGTTTCCTTTTCCAAACCACCTTACTATCATTCTCATATATTGTTACACCTCTATTCATCATTAACAGCGCCCACTAACCTATTTCAAACTTGAAACTTTTAAAACAAATTCTCTGGATGCTTTCTCAATATCCGTTAAACTTCCTTTTGTCAGTGAGCTCCCTATTCCTACAACTTCAGCTCCATTTTCAAACCAATCGTCAATATTAGATAAATCCACTCCACCTGTTGGCATAATAGAAAGTTGAGGTAATGGGGCTTTGAATTGCTTTATAGCCTTAGGACCAAAAACACCGCCAGGAAATAATTTAATCATCGAACAGCCTGCTGAAAGAGCAGTCATCATCTCAGACACTGTCATGCACCCTGGCAAATAAGGGATTTGATAAAGGTTGCATAGCGATGCAGTTTCTTTATCAAAACCAGGACTTACAATGTATTCTGCGCCAGATTGCATTGCCATCTTAGCTGTAGTTGCATCCAACACAGTTCCGGCCCCAACCAGTATATTAGGAAAGCGTTCGGACAACCTTTCAATCGCTTCTTCCACTTGAGGGATTGTATAGGTTAACTCAATGCTAGTTATCCCACCTCGAATACATGCTTCCGAGGATTCAATTGCTTCTTGACTTGACTCCGCACGAATTACAGCTACTATTTTTGAATCTTTTAATTTTTGTAATGTATCGATCATTTGCATTGCATTCACCCCCTGCTAAATTTTGGTTGCACCAAATCCTCCGTCTACAGTTACCATTGAACCAGTAACGAAACCAGCCGCTTTTTCGGAAGCTAACCAAATGACAGCCCCTTGTAATTCTTCAGGATTCCCAAATCGTTTCATAGGTGTGTGGTCCATGATTGATTTCACACGATCCTCCGTAAGAATTTTGCGATTTTGTTCTGCAGGGAAAAAGCCTGGAATGATAGCATTTACTCTAATGTCATCCGGTGCCAGCTCCTGTGCCATAAATTCTGTAATACTATTAATTGCAGCTTTGGAAGCAGAATATGTTACCACCTTTGTCAGCGGCGTAATGGACGAAACAGAAGAAATATTAATTATGCTTCCCCCCCGTTCTCTTCCTTTGTTCTTTCGGGCAAATTCCTGACAAGTAAACATTACAGACTTCAAATTAACATCCATTATATTATCCCACTCGTCTTCTTTTATATCAAAAAAAGGTGTTGAGCTATTAACCCCTGCGGCATTAATCAAAACGTCCCAGCCGCCGTATTTTTTATCAATCGCTTCAGCCGCTTCTTTAATAGACTCCATACGCAACACATCTGTTTTTATAAAATCTGCTTTAACATCATACTGTCTAATCTCTTTCAAAATGGAATTTGCTTTATCCTCATTTCGGCCAGTTAATACTACATCAGCACCACTTTGCGCCAATCCTATTGCCATAGATGAACCAAGCGTACTCGTACCACCCATAACAACTGCAATTTTATTTTCCAAATTAAACATATCATTCATAAAAAAACCTCCAAATTTTTTGCCATACTACAGTTTAATAATTACTTTACGTACTCCGGAAGGCATTTCTTCCATTAATTTAAAAGCTTCTTGAGCATTATCTAAAGCAAACTCATGACTTATCAAGTCTTTCACATCAAAGTCTTTCGAATTAAACAATTCAACGACCTTAGGGAAACGATGCGTCTGTAGTCTTGACCCACATACAGTTAACTCTTTCTTTGTGATATTAACCTGTGCTATTCGGGAAACTTCTACGTGGAACCCTAGTAAAACAACTCTTGCTGCAACTGATGTTACATCTATTGCTTGCTCAGCTGTTTTTGGAGTCCCAACAGCATCAATTACAACATTTGCGCCCATTTCACCCGTCCAGTTAGAAAGTGCTTCACTAACTTCGTCGTCCTGCGGATTAATTGTTAGATTTGCTCCCCACTTTCGAGCGAAATCTAATCTTTCTTGATTAAAATCAGAAATAGCAACTTTCGCTCCAGCATTTAAGGCCATTTTCAAACAACATAAACCAATTGGTCCAGCACCTATAATATAGACCATGTCTTCATTTTGAATTTGACCACGATATACTGCTTGTGCACCAATCGAAAATGGTTCAATTAGAGCAATCACGGACCAGTCGAGTGAGGAATCCACACGATGCACAAGATTTTCAGGCATTACAGTTACTTCACGTCCACCGCCTTCTCTATGCACACCATATACTTCTACGTGTTTACATACATTTGGACGTCCCTGTTTACAGGCATAGCATTCACCACAGGATGTCATTGGTTCAATTACGACTTTATCACCAACATTTAAGCCTGATACAGAATCACCTATTTCTTCTATTTCACCTGACACTTCATGGCCAATAACTCTAGGATAAGAAGCAAAAGGGTTTTGTCCATGTAGAATATGCATATCAGACCCACAAATCCCCATTGCTTTCATACGAATCTTCACATCATCCGATTTCGTTAATTTAGGTTCTTCTACTTCAACCACACGTAAATCATGTGGCTCGGTTACTTGTATTGCTTTCATATATATACCTCCGATCTAATTATCAAAGAGACTTGGTAAAAATAGGGTGATTTCTGGAATAAACGCAACTAATAATAATACAACTAAGCTTACAGCAAGAAACGGCAACAGTGCTACAGAGGCCCGTCCAATTGATACTTTTCCAATACTGGAAGCCACAAATAAACATACCCCAACTGGTGGTGTTGACAAACCAATCATTAAGTTTAATACCATCATGACACCAAAATGTACTGGATCCATACCAATTTGTGTTGCAATCGGCAGTAGTACAGGGAAAAGAATAACGATAGCCGCTATAGTTTCCATAAATGTGCCAACAAATAACAATAATAAATTTATTAACAAAATTATTATAATTGGATTATCAGAAATTGATAAGATAAAATCGGCAACTAACTGTGGTATTCGCTCACTCACTAAAATCCACCCAAATAAGTTTGCAAAACCAACGAGAATCATTATTCCAGAGGCACTAATCATAGAATCCAGAATAATTTTTGGCATTTTTCGGATTTTCAAGTCTCTATAAATAAATACCCCTACTACCGTCGCGTATACCACTGCAACTATAGACGCCTCAGTTGGTGTGAAATAACCACTTAGTATGCCAAATAATATAACAACAGTCATCATTAAGGCCCAAAATGCACCCCAAAAAGACTTGAATATAACAGGAAAGCTTTGTCGTTCTCCCCTAGGATATTTACGTTTAGCAGAGATAACATACGTAACAATCATTAATCCTGCAGCAAGTAATAGCCCAGGAATTACGCCGGCAATAAATAAGTCACCTATCGAAACAGTTGCCAACGTACCTAATATAATCATTGGCAAGGATGGCGGTATAATTGGGCCAATAGTTGAGGATGATGATGTAACAGCTACTGAAAAGGAAGCATCATAACCCTCTTTCTTCATAGAAGGAATCATGACCGAACCGATACTTGCTGTATCCGCAAGCGCTGTTCCGGATATTCCGGCAAAACCCATTGAAGCACCAACATTAGCTAAACCCAGTCCTCCACGAATATGACCTACAATATTATTTGTAAATGCAATTATTCTTTTCGTTATACCACCTGCATTCATCAAGTTTCCAGCTAAAATAAAACCAGGTATACAGAGCAAAGTGAATGAATTAATCCCTTCAAACATTTTTTGCGGGATAATTGACAAGGATATATCAGCTAAGAGAAGATAAACTAGCGAGGATAAACCTAAACTAAAAGCAATCGGTACACCAACAAAGATCATTACGACAAATGACAAAAATAAAATAAGTGCCATCATTGCTCAACACCCTCTTCCCTCTCATAGGTATTTTCCTTAAGAATATAATATACATTCAAGAAACTGTACAAAGCTAAGAACAGAAGTGTTATAAACATACTCATGTAGATATAAAACATATCTATTCCAAGAGTTGCAGAAGTTTGTCCCTCTCCAAGCATTGCAAAATTATGCGCATACGTAACTAGCATTGCTGAAAAAACACCTAATACTAGATAAATAAATGCATTATAAAATTTCTTTATTTTTTCTGGCAGGAATCCAACAAGCAAATCCACTGTAATATATTCTCTTTTTTCCATTGCTACTGGTGCTCCAAATGCAATAGAATAAACAAACAAGTATCTTGACAACTCTTCCGTCCATACAAAAGTTAACGGTGAATATCTACCAGTAATTTGAATAAGAACAACAACAATCAAAGCAGAAAACGTTAGAACTGTTAAGAATTTAAGTATCCTGCTGAAAACATTTACCGCTTTCATGGTTTCACCTCATTTAAAAAGATTAAGGGGGGAACACCTACTAAGAGATGCTCCCGGAATTTTTTATTTTGCTGCGTTTAGAATTTTTTCATAAAGTGCTAATTGTTCTTCTGAAAGGCTATTTTGTACTGCAGGTTTCATTGCTTCAGCAAAAGCTTCTTGATCAACTTCTACAAATTCCATGCCCTTGTCTTTTAGCTTCTGTACATATCCATCAGTTTCAGTCTTATAAAGATCCATACCATAAGCCTGTGCTTCTTTTGCAGCCTCTTTTACTGCAGTTTGCATGTCTTCACTCAACGAATTTAACTGTTCGTTTCCTACAACAACATAAATCCAGCTGCGAACGTGTTCTGTTTTGTTAACGTAGTCCTGTACTTCAAAGAAGCTTGCACTGTGAATTAAGTCAACCGGATTTTCCTGACCGTCAATAACACCTTGTTGTAACCCTGTAAATACTTCACTGAAATCCATTACTTGTGGACGGGCACCTGCTTCTTTCCATGAATCCATGAATAATGGAACGTTAGGAACTCTCATTTTAAAACCTTCTAAATCAGAAGGTGATTTAATCGGTTCGTTTGAAGTTAGATTACGTGGAGCACGCAAATGATAATACAATGGTGTCACGCCAACCTTTTCCTTGATTGCGCTTTCAATTTCCTTACCAATTTCTCCTTCAACAACACTTTTAACATGTTCTTCGTTTTTAAATGCGTATGGCACTGCCATTAATGCAGCTTCGGGTGCCCAGTTTTGCATTGTTTCACCAGAAATAGTCATATCAACGGTTCCAGCTTCAATACCATTTAGTACTTCTGTTTCACTACCTAATTGCTCATTGGGATAAACTTCGATTTGCAATTTACCATCTGTTTTTTCACTAACTAATTCTGAAAATTTTACTGCAGTTTTATGCCATTGGTGATTTTCATTTGATAAATGACCCAGTTTCCAAGTAATTGTTTCTCCATCACTACCGCTACTTTGTTCACCTGATGAATCATCTCCACCACAAGCTGCCAAAACAAAAATCAGTGATAGTCCCATTAGTAAGCCAATAACTTTCTTCATAATATTAATCCTCCCTGGAAATATAATTTGTTGTTCTCTTAGGTACCGTTTTCATTGAAGATAATTTAGTATATTAAATAATTGAATCACCCCTTTAAAGTAATAAAAACTAGATTATGAAGTTAAATATTCATAAATGCTTTCAGGAACAGGTATACCACTATTCAGGCGTTCTTCCTCTTTCAATTGCTCAGGCTCGCCTGGCACCATAACTGATTTAAAACCTTCTGCAGGTTCTAGCTGATGCAATTCGTCGATCATATTGTCAATGTTTTCAAGGAATTGATCTTTTTCAATAAATAATCCTGGATCAACTGTTATAATCACGTGCCCCAAACGACGGTAATTATTATAATCACCATACATAGAAGCGATATTTGTTCCGAATGCAGATCCTGTTAAAATTCCGGAAAGTACATCTACAGTTAGAGCTAGTCCATAACCCTTAGGACCACCGATAGGCAATAGGTTTTTTACTAAGTTTGGATTTGTAACAGGATTCCCGTTGGCATCTACACCCCAATTATCCGGTATTGATTTACCAGTTTCTCTAGCGTGTAGTACTTTTCCTAATGCTACATTACTTGTCGCCATATCAAGTATAATTGGCTTGTTATTTTTTGTTGGAAATCCATATGCTATAGGGTTTGTACCAAAATACGGCTCCGACCCACCAAATGGAACCACTGCACTGTCTGTTTGAGTCATTACCATGCTTACAACTTCTTCTTTTGCAGCTTGTTCTGCAAAATAGGATAGGGCGCCACAATGACTGCTGTTAACAATTCCAACCATGCCAATTCCGTTTTTCTTCGCTAAATCAATTGCCTTATCCATCGCTTTTTTAGTAATGACATGACCCATTCCATTATCACCATCGAATAAAGCTCCTGTTTTACCTCTATCCTCAACATTAAATTCAGGATTAGGATTCATTCCGCCTTCATTCATTCGTTTCACATAATGTTCTGTTCGCAACACTCCGTGAGAACTTACTCCTCTAGAATCAGCATGTACCAAAACATCTGCCACTACTGATGCATGTTCTTCACTTACATTTGCTTCAGTTAATTTGTTTATAACAAGTAATTTTAATTCTTTCTCAAGTACAATTACGTCTGCCATCTATATCTACCTTTCTAGTCAAGGTTCTCATGCTGATTCTTCATATAATCATTAATATCATCACGACTTTGGGTTAAGGAAATCACTACTGCATCTAGTAAAATATGAACACTTTGGTCAAACTGATTACCCATCGGTTGAATTGTTGCAGGTTCTTCAGGGCGTCGTAGCTTAGTTGCAGCAGGGACTCGAATAGTTTCATCAGCTAGATGACCAAGTTCCGAGTCAGTTGTAGTTGTAACTAATAATAAAGTTGCTCCTGATTTCTTCACCTGCTGTGCAGCCGATAAAAGCGAGGTTGAATTACCCGATCCACTAATCTCCACCAAAACATCATTTTTTTGAATACTGGGTGTTATTGTTTCACCTTTGACAAAAACATCGTATCCTGCATGCATCAACCGCATGGCGAATGCTTTTCCCATTAAACCTGAGCGTCCTTCACCGGCAACAAATATTCGGTCTGCCTTATGAAGTTTATTTGAAAATGACTCAATTTGGTTGTCATCAAGTTGTTCGGCAACTTGCTTTAGTTCCTCAAGAATTTTTAAATGAGTTTTCTTCATTACTTTCCAATCACCTCTTGCATTTTTTTAGCTGCTTGTTCAGGATACCGGGAGTCCGTAATATAGCTTCCGACAATATACACGTCAGGGTTTATTTTCGAAAAGTACTGAACGCACTCTGGATCAATACCTCCCGCCACAAAAATGGTAAAGCTTTCAAGTACGTCTTGATAAATTTCCAGAAAGTCCAAGGATGTTTCGCCTTGCATGTCTTTACCGACGTGCATTGATACTGCCTTTACACCAATTTCTTTCAACTCTAAAATACGATCCTTTGATGTTATACCAAGTAAGTCTACAACTATATGTTTTTTGTGTTCTTCGGCAACTTGTAATGAGTCTATTATTGTTTTATCTGCAGAAAAGCCCATTACAGTTGTATAATCCGCACCAGCCACGAATGCCTGGAGTGTCTCATACTTACCTGCATCACATGTTTTCATATCAGCCAAAATCTCTTTCTCAGGATAGTACTCTTTCATCTCCTGAACAATTGACACCCCATATTGCTTTATAACACCGGTTCCAATTTCAATGTAATCAATATATCTGTCTATTTGGGCAACTATATTGAAGCATTCTTCCTTACTCATCCGGTCGAGAGCAACTTGTATCATCAAGATTCCTACCTTTCAATAGCCTTTTTATTCTCTAATCTGTTCAAGGCATCTTCCAGATATGGCAACCCTTCGTTATCACCTAAGACCTCAACAACCATTGAACCTAGAATATTAGCAAACTTTAATATCTTTTCTGGACTCCAATTATTTAGTAACCCATAAAGAACACCTGCATCAAATCCATCACCAGCACCAACAGTATCTATAGCGTTTACATTTTCTTCTGAAGATTGTTCATATAATTTATTATTAGTCAATAGCATGGCACCATTTTCACCTTGTTTAATGAATAAATGTGAAACGGAGTATTCTTTTATTTCTCCAGCCCATTTGTCTATATCATCAGTACCGAACAACAATTCCAATTCTTCCGTTCCTGCCAATAAATAATCAACATCTTCCATCCATTGCAGCAGTGTTGTACGAGCCTTTTCTTCATTCCAAAGCTTTAACCGGATGTTAGGATCCATTGAAATTTTCAAGTTATGCTTTTTTGCTAGTTTAATAGCCTTATCTACAGTATTAATGTTTTGACTGTTAACTGCTGGGAAAACTCCTGTAATATGCAATAGTCTTGCTTCTTTAAAAAATTCCTCATTTAAAGAATTCGAGTCTAGCGTTAATGTTGGTGATTTTTGACGATAGTAAAATGTATTAGAAGACCCATCTCCATTTATTTCCTTAAAATTAATTGACGTCGGATAGCCATTCATGAGCTCAACTTCGCTAACATCAATACCTTCTCCGCGAGCGAAATTATATATATATCTGCCAAATTCATCCTGGCCTAACCGACTTATCCATCCTGTTTTTAAACCAAGTCGAGCACATCCAATTGCGACATTGAATTCCGCCCCGCCAACTTTTCGTTTGAATGAGTTAACGAAACGCATTGGCCCAGTTGTATCAGGATCAAAAGTAATCATGGCATCGCCAATTGTTATGACATCATTCATTAGCTACACCTTCTTTCTTAGTTGAATTACGAATGATTATCGATGGTTCATGTCGATGTATTACTTGATTTCTTTTTGTTTTATTATCCTTTATCTTTTTCAATAAAATTGTTGCCACTTCTGTACCCATTTCAAATGTCGGCTGCGCTATGGTAGTTAAAGGGGGTGAATGAATCGGACCAAATGATACTTCATCAATAGTTATTAACCCTATATCCCTTCCGATTTTTATATCATTTTCAAAGGTATATTTTAAAATTTCCATTAGAGTCAAGTCGTTACCAGAAATAATAGCATCAGGTTTCTTGTCCAGCGAAAACAGAGCATCAAGACCCTGGCTAAACGAATCTAGCTCCATCCCCCTTATAAAGTCCGGTCGAACTGTTATACCGTTCGCCTCAAGTGTATTTTTATATCCATTAATTCTTTCGATCCTGGGCGTAACATTATCAATCAATGATGTAGTTACAATCGCGATATCTTTATAACCATTTTCCAAGAGATGATTAACAGCAAGTTCGGAAGCCCTTTCATTATCTAGAAGAACTGTTTCCGTATTTATTCCATCAACCAAACGGTCTAAAAACACTATCGGATAATCTTGCTTCAGCAATTTGTCATATGTTTCTAAGTTTCCACTAATTGGTACTACTATTAACCCATCCACTTGTTTAGCCAGAAGCGTTTCAATATATTTCTGTTCTTTTTCTGGATTATCGTCAGCATTACAAATTATCGTAGAAAAACCCTTCTCATTACATACATTTTCTATCGCTCTAATAACTTGGGTGGAATATGCATGTAAAATATTAGCCACGATAACACCAATCGTCGATGTACTCTTCTTTTTCAAGCTTCTGGCAATCACGTTTGGTTGGTACTCCAATTCCGAAATTGCATTTTGAACTCTTGTTCGAGTTTCCTCACCCATATATTCAAATCGCTCATTCAAAAATTGAGACACTGTACTTTTTGATACTTCAGCTTTTTCAGCCACATCTGCAATTGTCATTTTCCTACTCATGAAAATCTCCTTACTCTTACTAAACCGGTTTACTAAATCGATTTAGTGAAATTATATAACAGATGTAAGCGTTTTACAATGGTAAATTTTATATTTTTAAAAAATTCTTTCAAAACGTTGATTAATAACACAAACAAATCCCATGAACAGCAATGTTTGACTAAATGTAAAAAAACGTCATCCCATCCGGAATGACGTTTTTCTTATCTATGCAGCTTTGCCCTCAGATTTCCTACCTAATCTCACCAACAAGTATGCAACTGGTGTATCGACCAATGCCACACACAATTTAAATACATATTGAGTCAGAACCATGCCTAATAATACCTTTGTCGGCACAGTCCCCCAAAATGCTATAGTAATAAATAGGCTGGTATCGATTAATTGACTTGTCATGGTAGATACATTATTACGCAACCACAATTTATTTTCCCCATGCTTTGCTTTTAGCCGATGAAAAATTGATACATCAAGGTTTTGGCTGGCAATATATGAAACTAAGCTTGCCAATATCACCCGAAAGCTTCCTCCTAAAATCTGCTCGAATTCGGCTTGGGAACCGAAAACTGGTGCAGCAGGTAATTGGATTGCAATAAATATAAAAATTAATGCAATTACTTGGGTCGCAAACCCTGCTTGAATTGTTTTTCTGGCTGCACCTTTTCCATAGACCTCACTGATTACATCAGTTATCAAGTAGGTTGCTACATACACAATAACCGCAGCAGGTAACACAAATTCCCCAATACTGAATAATTTAACTCCTAGAATATTAGCTATTAATAAGAGTCCTACAAATAATGCATTTAAATAAATAAACATACTAATCCCCATCCTATCTAAGAAAAGGAACAAAGCTAACCCTCAAAATTTAAACATTACTAGCGATTATCTATCTTTTCTGGATACATATCATGGTTCATCAGGCGATGATCAGCCATCTGTTCAAACTTAGTTCCTGGCTTACCATAATTGCAATACGGATCAATGGAAATACCTCCACGTGGCGTAAATTTCCCCCACACTTCAATATAACGAGGATCCACTAGTTCAATGAGATCGTTCATAATAATGTTCATACTGTCCTCATGAAAATCGCCATGATTTCTGAAACTGAATAAATATAGCTTCAGCGACTTACTCTCCACCATCTTTTCGTCAGGTATATAACTAATATACACTGTCCCAAAGTCCGGCTGTCCTGTTTTTGGACACAGTGTCGTAAACTCAGGACAATTAAATTTCACAAAATATTCTCTGTAGGGATGTTTATTATCAAACGCTTCTAACACTTCTGGTGTGTAGTCAAAGCTATAAGTTGTTCCTTGGCTCCCTAATAGAGATAAATCTGTTAATTCCTCATCACGTCTGCCAGCCATTTGATAACCTCCTCACTTTAATTAAATTTTAGAACACTTGGCTTATCGTCAAGTTTTAATGGCGGAATCCTTAGTTTCACTTATGCAGTAAGAAAGGATTTAAACCTTCCTAACAAAAAAACCATGGCCTCTAGGGCACATGGCTTTATAATCGCATCATCTGTCCTTAGTTTTTTATAGAGGGTTAAAAGCTAAGAACCTCTTCCGCTTTGTTAAACGGAGCAGAATCATCCATTTTTACTCGACTAATTATATAGTTGGAATAAGCTAATGTCAATAAGTCTTTCCAATCTGACTTAAGCAATTCAAGCAGATTTAAATATCGGCCAATCATGCTTTTCTGCTAACTTTTTCATTGCATCATCCGGATTTACGACAATTGGATAATTGGCAAATTCAAACAATGGATAATCGCTCAAACTATCCGCATATGCCCATACTTCAGTTTTCTCAGCTAAATCACTTTCAGCAGCCACCCAATTTTTAACTTCCTTTACTTTTTCATCTCCATTTATTACCGTTCCAATTTCACCAGTGCAAATGCCGTTTTGATCATATTGTAATGCTGTACTAATAATATGTACTTGCAGGTTCACTTCCCTTGTGAACGCCTTTAAAAAGGGATGGAGTGCACCAGATAGGACAATTATTTCATCTCCTTGCTCCTGGTGCTCATGAATTTTTTGAACGAGTCCATGATGAATATCCTCCCTGCCAATATCTACCAGATTACGGAAAAATTCATCCATTTCTGCTTCAGACTTACCTTTAAAGGATTTGGCAAACGCTTTAAAAAAGCTAATCCGAAATGCGTTCTTTCCTTTTAAAATCCCACTAACAACCGCTCTGATAACTCCCGCACCAACGACTGTCCACTGTTTAAGATTAAAATCCTTTTGCGCCGCCTGAAACATAACTTTAAATGAATTTCCTTGAAATAGAGTGCCATCAAAATCTACCGTTACAACTGCCATTTATAAATCACCTCTAGTCTAATTGTATCCAAGCAATTAAGGATTGTAAATATTTTCAAGGCTTCGTACAAATATCAGCTCTTGCAAATTTGCTATTAAAGTCCCATCCATTTAAGATAAGAATCAGGAGTGTTGTTACATGCGCATTAAACATGGAGGAAAGCTAAGCAAAGCCTACTTCAATTCATATATGAAATTGATTAT
Organism: Virgibacillus sp. L01; assembly: GCF_052246775.1. Lineage (NCBI taxonomy): Bacteria > Bacillati > Bacillota > Bacilli > Caryophanales > Bacillaceae > Virgibacillus > Virgibacillus sp. L01. The sequence continues at coordinate 341,474 of NZ_JBQQCP010000001.1, forward strand.
GTACACTAAAGACTGTTCACTTGAAGAATCAAGCAAAATAACGCTGGAGCGAGTATTTGGTAAGGAAAAAAACGGAACTGATGTCGAGGTCTACCAAAACTATCTAAAGGCATATGAAGAATTACGGAATAAAGATTAAGGAATTGCCATGGAGCAATTCCTTTCGCAATAACGCTAATTCTTAGTAATTCCCCTTACAAATTCCACACACTTTTCAACAATTAGCTCTTTATCGTTGTCCAGTGTTGCAACATGATAACTATTCTCCAGCTTTACCAATTCACGGTCATCTGATGAGATAGAATCGTATATCTCCTGTGAATTTTCCGGTGGTACAACATGATCAATCGTTGACGAAAATATCATTGCTGGTGTTTCTATCTTTGATAGATTTCCTCTGACAATCATCGACAGGGCGATTAGTTCCTTCATTGACTTTACCGGCGTTTTTGCATATGCGAGTTCTTCCACGCCTTCTTGTTTTATATCTGACCCAATACCATCAACAAACCGCGTTTCCGTATCGCGAAGTGAATCATATGTTTTGATTAAATCAGGCATATGCACTGCAGCATTAATGGGCATAATTCCTTTGATTGAGGAAGAATTCTCCGCTACATAGAGCGTTAACGTTCCACCCATGGATAAACCTGTTACGAAAATTTCATCACACGTCTTATTTAATATTTCTAATGCATCCCCTACTGATCGAATCCAATCACGATATGCTGTAGTTTCCATATCCTTTGGACTAGTTCCATGCCCTTTGAGACTTGGTCCATAAACAGTAAAGCCTTCTTCTGCTAATTTTTCACCCAAGAATCGCATACTCTGTGTTGTACCAGTAAAGCCATGGATAACTAGCACCCCTGTTTTGTTTCCCGGAAAATAAAATTCTTCGGCATTTTCCATAAGTTCAATTGATTCGGCCATAATTCCCCTCCGCTTCCATTATTATAATCATCTATAGTAATATTCGCTGGATACTACTAATATTCCTTCAGTCAACTGGGATTAACCACATTATAGGACATAACTATCTTCTCTACTAGTATAAGCGAATCTCGAAGGATAAAAGTGGCATTAGAGAAAAAATAATTTTCTTTAGTTAATGACACTTTTCCCCCTTTGGAATCGATAGTAGTAGTAAGAAGTAGCTAACATCCTTATTAATGCTTTTCACTGTGCAGCCTTTCCTCTAAATTTGACTTTGTCTTTGTATGATTATGCAAGTCACAGTAATACACAACTGTTTTTAGTTTAAGCGAAATTTCACAAGTACCTGTTTGCCTAATAAAATTTTTCCAGTAATAATAACTGTGCGTTTCTGTTTGAATAACTTCATGATTCGTACTTAATTCTTCCCAATTGTGCTGTTGTTCAACTTCTATATCCTCTGCATTTGCTAAACTCAAGGGCATCAGAATCAGAAAAACCAAACCAGTCATAATCATAAACCTGCGCAATAACATCACCACTTTCTTTGTAAGTTCTCATTTAAATAACGTTCACTAAAAATTGGAAAATATACACATGACAATCCTCAAACATTACACAATAGGTAATTTTCTGTTAATATATTTATCAACTATATAAAAAAGGGGCTAGAGCAATGACCGATACTACTAATCTGGTTAATACGCTATATAATGCATACAACCTTGGACAAGCTATTTCCAAGGAAGAGATTCCAAAAGAAATTAGTAACGAAGATGCATACAATATCCAGCATCAGCTTACTGAGCAGAAATTAGCGAACAACAATGATAACCTGATAGGCTATAAAATAAGCTTAACGAGTGAAGAAACACAGCAATTGTTCAATTCCACAACACCTCTATACGGTGCATTGACAACATCAAATCTGTCTGACGGATCGATTGAATTGGATAAAATGCTCTCCCCTCTGATCGAAATAGAACTAATGTTTATTGCACATGAAGATCTATCGGCAGCAGATGACGTGCAGTCTATTTTACAAAAAACGAGCATTGCACCAGGACTGGAAATTCCCGATTCACGATTCACTGATTGGTTTCCAAAGCTTAGTTTAGGTCAAGTCATTGCAGATAGTGCAGTTGCCGGGAATGTGATTGTTGGAGAAAAAGTCGAGGGAATATCTTATGATCAATTAGCAGATATAAATGCAGATCTTACATTAAACGGCGAAATTATTGCGCAAGGTCCATCGACAGAAGTGCTTGATAATCCTGTCCATGCCATTCAATGGCTTATCGAAGAGCTAGCTAAAAGCGGACGCACCATTCAACAAGGTATGACCATCTCTTCTGGTACATTCATTTTGCCTAAACCTCTGCAAAAAGGGAAATATCAGGTATCCTTTGATAGCATTGGTTCCATTAGTCTTGACGTATTATAATTGTATAAATAACTGGAAAAGTACGCACCCGTCTAAAAAGTTAAATAATTATCACAATTTAGTATTGCATAAACATAAAATATGCCGTAACATTAATATCAAATTTTTACACCATAGGGGGCTAGCGACATGAATAATCATTCAATTAAAGTAGATTATTGTTCAACAGGAAAAGTAAAACCTAAGTCGGATGAATTGGAATTTGGAAGAATTTTCACCGACCATATGCTTATCATGGATTATTCAGATTCTTTGGGGTGGCATGATGCACGTATTATACCGTATCAGCCACTTTCGATTGACCCCTCTGCAATGGTATTCCATTACGGTCAATCCGTTTTTGAAGGGTTGAAGGCATATATTAATCCAGAAGGAGAAGCTCAACTGTTCCGACCGGAGAAAAACCTTGAACGGATAAACCGATCGAACGACCGGCTTTGCATTCCTCCGATTGATGAGGATTTTGCGCTGCAAGCAATTAAACAGCTAGTCGGTATTGAAAAGGATTGGATTCCAAAAGCCGATGGAACATCTCTTTATATTCGACCTTTTATTATTTCCACTGAGGCTTACCTTGGTGTTGCACCATCTCAACATTATAAATTTATTGTTATCCTATCGCCAGTTGGTGCGTATTATAAAGAGGGAATCAATCCTGTCAAAATTGCTGTAGAGAACAAATATGTACGCACAGTAGCAGGTGGAACCGGTGAGGCAAAAACCGGTGGTAACTATGCTGCCAGTTTAAAAGCACAGGAATTAGTCGCAAACAGCGGATATGCACAGGTATTATGGCTTGATGGAGTTGAGAGAGAATACATTGAAGAAGTCGGCAGTATGAATGTGTTCTTTAAAATAAATGGAGAAATCGTAACCCCAGCATTAAACGGAAGTATTTTAAAAGGTGTAACGAGAGACTCTGTGATTGAATTATTGAAACACTGGAATATTCCTGTTGTTGAACGAAGAATTTCCATGCAGGAATTATATGAGGCACATGAGAATGGTTCACTTGAGGAAGCATTTGGGGCTGGTACAGCTGCAGTTATTTCACCGATTGGCCAGTTAACATGGAATGGTGATCATATCGTAATTAACAACGCAGAAACAGGCTCAGTTTCTAAAAAACTCTATGATACGTTAACAGGTATTCAATATGGAAAACAGGAAGACCCATTTGGTTGGGTTGAGAAAGTGAAAGCAGTAAGTAAGGTTAAATAATGATACATTTAACCCCCTAGCTATCTTAGCTAGGGGGTTGCTTTATTTTATATTACTCTTTTTCCTGCTCACGTTGAAATACTACTTCTCCGTCAATCATTGTTGACTCAATGACAACATCCTTGATTTCCATCGGGTCTACTTCAAGCGGGTTTCGATCCAGTATTGCAAAATCAGCACGCTTCCCTTCTTTAATAGAACCATTAACATCTTCTGTACCATTGAGATTTGCACCATAAATGGACATTGACTTCAAGCCTTCCAGCACGGAGATCTTTTCATCCTCACCGAGCACATATCCATCCTGTGTAAGGCGGTTTGCTGCGGCCCAAATAGAAAATAGCGGAGAAATCGGTGTAATCGGGCAATCAGAATGAAGTGTGTAAAGTATTCCATGATTGGAAACACTTGCAAGTGGATCTATTTTTGCTCCCCTATCTGGTCCAAGGAAAATATCGCGGTGATCATCACCCCAATAATAGACATGATTAATGAAAACAGATGTTGCAATATCATACTTGGCCATTCTTTCTAAATCCTGTTCTCTTGCGGTTTGTAAATGTTCAATTCGATGAAGGTGATTTTCTTTAGGTCGCAGGTCCAATGCTTTCGAATATCCTTCAATAATGGAAGCAATAGCCAGGTCACCATTCCCATGCGTTGTAATCCGAAATCCTTCATTGTGAAATCGCTGGTATAATGCATTCAACGTTTCCTGAGAATGTATTAGCTCACCATTAAAATACTCGTCTCCATAATAGCCATCACGCAAAGCAGCCGTTTGTCCCTGAATTGACCCATCCTGAAAAAGCTTTACACTGTCCAATTTGCCACGACCGTTCGTATCGTTTTCAATTTGCTGTGCCATTTCCTCTGCATCCAGTCCCGAAAACTCACCATCATCAAATAAGTGATGCATAATCATATAGCGCATATACAATGGATTCTTCATAGTACGTACTGCTTCCATATGTGCCTTGTATTCTTCATATCCTAAATCAAGACCTACAGCTGCATCTGTACTAGTAGTTATCCCTACCTTCAAATAATCATGAGCTGCTGCTTCCAATTGATTGACCAACTCATCTGTAGTTACCTGAGGCATTCGATGCATGATACGTTCCAACACTGGCAACTCGTATAGTACACCGTCAAGTTTACCATCCGCATCACGTCCGAAATGTCCTCCGGGTGGATTCTCAATAGCTTCAGATACTTCACAGTACTCAAGTGCCTTTGAATTTACGACAGCAAGATGTCCGGAAATGTGCCGAATAAATACGGGATGATCTGGAGCAACTTCGTCTAATTCTGTACGGGTTATATGACGGTTCTCTGCAAGTTTCGTGTTATCATACCCAGCCCCTACAATCCATTTCCCTTCCTGTTTCCCCTTGATATCGGTTTTTACAAGAGACAAAATATCATTCACTGTTTTGCTCGGAGGAGTCGAACAATTCAATTGCTGCTTTTGCTGCGAATACATAAATAAGTGATTATGGGTATCGACGAAACCTGGAATAAGCGTGCGCCCGTCTAAATCAATCCACTGGTTCGCTTCTACTTCTGGTTTTTGATGACCAAACCATATTTTATCGATTTTGCCATCGTTAACACCCAGTGCATTTGCAGTCCGATCATCCTCTAATGTAAGAATATTTCCATTGAATATGACTTTATCGTAACTCAATCAAGTTTAGCTCCTTTCGTGAACATCTTCATCTGATTTTATAAAATCCTCAAAATAAACCGCGTGAACTTTTTCCCTTTTTGAATGATGTGTTAGAAGACTAACAACTATTAATGTTAGTAAGGAAACTGTAAACCCTACAATCGTTACATCTATTGGCATATTTAAAAATGGCCAAAGGATTGTGATTGTTGCTGACATAATCATGGATGATAAACCACCAAGAGCTGTCACCCGTTTCCAGAACATAACTGCAAGAAATGGAAAAACTAGTGTTACGGCAGATAGGCGCAGTGCCCACTGATAAATCGTAATAATATCTGTAATGTTATATGCGACGATTAAGCCCAACACTGAAATAATTACTACACTCCAGCGTGATACCCGCATCATTTGACGTTCATCTGCATCCGGTTTAATCAATCTGGCGTATAAATCCTTCGTCAAATTCGAGCTTCCTTGCAGGATAAATGAATCCGCTCCTGTCATTAAAGCTGAAAGTAGACCAACCAGGATAATCCCACCAAGAGCTGGCGGCAGCAATTCAACCGTTACATAAGAGAAAATTAAATCAGGATTAATATCTGAAGGGACAAATCCACGGGCAATAACTCCAATTCCATATGGCAGAATAGAAATCAGTGCACCTATGATAACAGCTGTTATCCCAGCTTTGCGCGCTACCTCTTCTGATTTCGAAGCGAAAATTCGCTGCCAGGTGGATTGCCAAATTAAATAGAATGGGCCAACTGATAGCGCATAAATCAGAACAGCAGTAAGTCCTTCTTTTCCAAACGGTGTTAAATAATCTGCAGGAGTTGTGGCAAGAATCTCTTTCAAGCCTCCCCCATACATGACACTTGCAATAAATAACATGATAATACCCACCACTAAAATAACTGATTGAATCGCATCGGTAATTATCGTCGCTGGCAAGCCACCCAAAATTGTAAATCCTAAAATTAATGCAAATGACACGATAACACCTGCATTAAATGACATATCAAATGCCAACGTAAAGACCGTTGACATCCCAACTATTTGCAGTGCTAATGTCGGTACTGAATAAATAAATGCAGATAAAATCGATGGAAAAATCCCAGTCTTGCTGCCAAATCGTTCACTAAATAAATCTGCTAAAGTATATAATCGCTGGCGTCGAAGCGGCTTGGCAAACAATACAATTAATAGTAGTGTAAATATGTACGCTGGCAAAGCAAATTTAAAAAATCCTGACATACCAACCGTGAATCCCATACCTACCCAGCCGATAAATACCGCTGCACCACAAAACGTACTAATAATAGTTCCTACGATTGACCAAAAGCCCATATTCCAGCCTGCTATTAAGTAATCATCCGAGCCTTTGACACGGAAAAAGTACCAAAAACCCATTCCAAATAAAAATCCAAAATAAATAATAAAGTAAAATAAATACCAACTCATGTTTAACCTCCAAAATTGTACTAATATTCATTATATATTAGTACAAAAACCTTGTATAATAGCAGATTGTAGAGGGTGTACGAGTATTTGCTATTATTCTATGGAATGTAGGAGATATGTATTCTGTGTGTCGGAATACCGTAATAAGTGTTGAATTTTGCCGAAATCTTTTGGTTATCCTTTAGAACTTTCTATTTTTTGTTGTTGAGACAAAAAAAGTGAATTACGACTAATTCAACTTATGGTATGTACTTAAATTAGCAGGACTATACAAAAGGGGATAAAATATTGCCACTCGGCCGGCCAACCAATCGAAGTGAATTCTCATTCCGCTAAATGGCAGAAAAGGTGCTCTCGGAAGGGTGAGACGGATCCTCGTTCCGCTAATAGCTGAAAATCAGCCAATTTTGAGGAAGAAATGACAAATAGCGGAATGAGGATCCGAACCCAAGATTCAAACGAGGGTTTTGAAGCAAATAACGGAATGAGGATCCGCCAAATCAGTAAACCGGATCCTCATTCCGTTAAAAATAGGTTCTTCAATGACAGTGGAGAAATGTATACTAACTATTATGTGATTTCCAATGTTATTAGCATTTTTCTCTCCCAAAACTATAATCCGCCAGTAAAATAGTAAGCTAGCAACCCTATTAAAATTATTTAATTTTAGTAGTGTCAGCAGCTATTTTCAATTTTTCAATGAATAAATCGCCTACATCTCCTGTAGAAGCATTTCCACCTAAATCCGGAGTCAACATCGCTGTTTCCTTAACCATATCCTGTATTGTAGTCATTACAGCTTTACCCCATCGTTCTTCTCCAAAAAAATCCAACATCTGACTAACAGACCAAATAGCTGCAATTGGGTTAGCTATTCCTTGTCCAGCAATATCCGGAGCGGAGCCATGTACAGGCTCGAACATAGAAGGATATTCCTTTTCAGGATTAACATTGGCACCTGTTGCAAGACCAAGTCCTCCCGTTATTCCAGCACCTAGATCTGTTATGATATCACCGAAGAGATTGGATGTTACAACAACCTCAAATCGTTCAGGTTCTGATACTAAATACAGGCTGGCAGCATCAACAAGATAAGAATACGTCTCAACATCAGGATATTCTTTGCCCACTTCTTCAAATACTTCATCCCAGAATACCATGGAATAATTGAGTGCATTGCCTTTACTTATGCTTGTCAGTGTTCTGTTTGAAGTACGAGCTTCCTCATACGCATAACGGATGATTCTCTCTGTTCCTTTACGGGAAAACACGCCAGTTTGCAATACTACCTCTTCAGGTTGTCCTTTAAACAGCCAGTCCCCTGCGCCAGCATACTCGCCCTCACTATTTTCGCGGATAACAAGAAAATCAATATCCGCTTCCGTTTTAGTTTTTAACGGTGTCAACGATTGATTTAAGAGTGTAACTGGTCGCAAATTAACATACTGATCAAATTCTTTTCGGATCCGTAAAAGAAGATCCCATAATGAAATATGATCAGGTACTCCAGGGTACCCAACAGCACCTAAATAGATTGCATCAAAATGTTTTAATTTCTCAGCGCCATCGTCATCCATCATCTTTCCGGTTTCCAGATAGTGTTCACAGCCCCACGGAAACTCGGTGAAGGAAAAGGAGAGGTTAGAATCCATCCCCTCAATTGCTTTTAGAACTTTTCCACCTTCTGCCACAACTTCCGGTCCAATACCATCACCTGGGATTAGTGCAATATTGAAATTTTTCATAGTTGCTCCTTTCTATAACCAAAGTTACGCTCCAATTCTCTTCTCCTCTTCTATAAACTTCCTCTCGTTCCGATTACCTAAATAACGAAGCAGGAAAAATTGAGCAATGATACCCACAATCAACAGCACAATACTGCTTCCGATCAAGGTGTACGATAAATATAGCACACCCGCAATTCCCGCTGGTACCATAGCATATGGAATCTGCGTGTTAACGTGGGCAATGTGATCTGATTCTGCAAATATTGATGCCATAACAGTGGTATCTGAAATTGGTGAAACGTGATCTCCAAAAATTGCTCCGGCAAAAACTGCTCCAATTACAATATGAACTAAATCCATGCCACCAAAGGTATACGCCATTGGAATTGCGATTGGCGTCAGTATTGACATTGTGCCCCATGATGTACCGGTTGCAAATGAGATAAACATACCAATTGCAAATACAAGAAATGGCACTAGGGCTGCTGTCATCCACCCTTCTGTTGCACTAACGACGAACTCTGCTGTGCCAAGAACTGACGTAACTGTTCCAATAGACCAGGCCAATATAATAATAACAAGTGCAGGAAGCATTGTTCGAATACCGCCAAGCAATGTTTCCTCGCACTTTTTCAGACCCATCCCTTGAATAAGAGCTAAAATAATACCGACCGTCGTCATGGCAAATGCGCCCCATGTTAAGGCAACGGAAACATCAGTAGCAGCTAGAGCATCCATAATCGATATCCCTGTAGCACCACCACCTGAATACCATAATCCCCAAATACTTACTGAAATAAGTGTTACAAGTGGAAGAATGAAATTCCAGACACTGCCTTCTTTCTTATGTGGTTCACCTAAATCCTGATCAACAGAAGATAACGGTGTTGATCCATCAGGTATTAATTTTCCAGTTGTCTGTGCGCGGTGTTCCGCTTTTGCCATTGGACCAAAATCTTTACCGGCAATGATCATCGGAACGGCTAACAGACATAGTATTGCATAAAAATTCCACGGAATAGATTGTAAAAATGCGAAGTAAGGTTCTGCACCTACAATGCTAAGGCTTGCAAAGGCTGCGGCAATCAAGGACACCTGAAAACCAATCCAGTCGGAAACAGGACCTATTGTCGCTATCGGAGCAGCTGTCGAGTCTAGTATGTATGATAACTTTTCCCTCGATACCTTATGTTTAGCAGTAATATCTTTTGAGGCATTCCCGACAATTACAGAGTTCACGTAATCGTTAAAAAAGATGAGCATTCCTAAAAGGTAAGGTAAGAATTGAACTCTTTTTCTAGTAGTTAGTTTCTTTTCCAATAAACGTATCAGACCATCAGACCCACCTGTTTTAAACATAAAGGCAGCGCCTGTCCCAAGTAACGCCGTCATAACAAGAAATCGTGCGTTCCAAGGGTCAATCATAACATCCTTCATCCATGTAAAGGTTTCCCCTACTGCACCAAACGGATTACCTCCAGATGCAATTAAACCACCTACCAAAATACTAATAAACAATGAAAACAACACGCGCTTTGTCAAAATTGCTAATACCACCGCTACAATCGGTGGGACAACAGATAAAAAGTCCATAAATTTTTCCCCTCTCTATTCTTATATAAGGAAATTAAGCATTAACATACACACGCCGGATTCTTTCCATCAAACTTGACAGTACTTCATCGACAATGCTATCCATCCATCCGGCTATTTCACGCGCTAGAATTTCCTCACCTCCCTGGTTTCCCATCATAACAACCTCATCCCCTTCGCTTACATTCGGTATGTTCGTGACGTCTATGACCGTTTGATCCAATGAAATCGTTCCAACAATTCCAGCTCGCTGTCCCCTCACAAGCATTACCCCATTATTAGATAATGCTCGCTGGTAGCCATCGCCATGCCCAACAGGTACGATAGCAATCTTTTCAGCAGTGGTAGTGACATAGCAGCCACCATAGCCAATCGGAGTATTCGGCGGCAACTCCCTCACATGCAAAATCTTGGACTTCAACTGCATGACTGGTTTTAGTGAAATTAAATCACGTTGGTGCAGTTCAGGCGGATATCCGAATAAGGCAATCCCGGACCTCACCATATCCAGATGCATATCCTTTCTTTCGATGGCAACTGTTGAAGCACCGACATGCCGAATTGGAAATTCAAAGCCCTGGTTACGCAGATTCACTACCGTGTCGATAAATAAATCAAACTGCTGCTCAGTTGTTTTCCAATCCCCTTCATCGGCACTGGAGAAATGGGTGTATACACCTTCCCACTGCAATCCTGGGAGGTTATAACACGACGTGCAGAAATTGCTAGCTTCACAAGGGGAAATTCCAAACCTGTGAAGTCCAGTATCTATTTTTAAATGTACTGGTATTGTCTTTCCTTCTCTTGTTGCCTCATCACTAATTGCCTGCGCCAGTTTCATTGAAGTAACAGATGCTGTTAACCCATAAAAAACAGCATCGGCGGCTTGTTCTGGCATAATCGAACCCAGCAGATGAATAGGTACAGATATGCCACTTTCCCGGAGCAATGCACCTTCTTCAACAGTTGTGACCCCAAGCCGGTCTGCCCCTGCTTTAACAGCCTCACGTCCGATTGGAACAGAACCATGCCCGTATCCATTTGTTTTTATCACGGCCATAAGCATGCTGTTTCCAACTGCTTTTTTTAATGTCCTTACATTTTCGTTGAAAGCTCCCAAATTCACTTCCGCTATCGTCGGACTTCCAGACGTCATTGTTAATGAATACGACACAGTTCAGTCCCTCCCTTAAAATATTCTAGTAAAGCGAACGAAATTCCTGCACTATTTGTTTTGTAATTTCCCCAGGTTCACCATTACCTATTGTGTGATCATCAACCTTCAGGATCGGCACAACATCCAACTTGGTAGCCGAAATAAATACTTCATCCGCATCCAGTAATTCATCGACTGTGTACGTCTGTTCATTTACTTTTAAATTTAACGCCTCACACAATTGAATTATTTTTCTCCTGGTAATCCCATTTAAAATATAGTTATCAGCTGGATGTGTATACAATGTTCCATCCTTTACGATAAACACATTCGAAGCACTCGCCTCCGTAACAATCTCACCACGATGAAGAATAGCTTCAATTGCACCATGTTCAACAGCCTCTTGTTTAGCCATCACATTCGGAAGCAGATTAAGTGTCTTAATATCACACCTTAACCAGCGAATGTCTTCCGTCAGTACTGCTGTTGCACCCTGGTCTTCCACATTATTTGTTCGATTTTCAGCCCTGGTGTATGCCACCGTTACTGTTGGCGTGTCAGCCTTTGGAAATTCATGCCATCTGGCAGCAGCCCCTCTTGAGACCTGCATATAAATTATGCCTTCCTCCAAATTATTCGCTGATACTAATTCCTCGAGCTTTGTTTTCAAGTCATCAATTAAACCCATGTTTAACTTAATTTCTTTAGCACTTCTTTCCAGCCGTTCCATATGTTCATCTAGCATCAGTGGTTTACCGTCATAGACACCGATAACTTCATAGATTCCATCGCCGAATTGATAGCCGCGATCCTCTATATCGACTACATTTTCCCTATCCATAATCCGGTCATTAAATAGCATTTTATTCAACACAAAAACCTCCTTTAACTTTCAATCCGGAATTGTCGATTTATATTTGTTTGCTATATCCACAATTACGGACGTATCAACACTACAGCCACTAATAACTACCACAACATGGCTTCCAAGCTGTACTCTGTTATTCAAAATTGCTCCAATCCCGGAAGCTGCTGCACCCTCGATAATCATTCGGTGTTTATCCAGCATAAATCCCATTCCCTCAGCGATTTCATCTTCTTTCAGCAAAATAATATCATCGACATACTGCTGAACCATATTAAAGGTATAACTATTATTAAGACCAATTCCACCTAATAAACTATCTGCTAATGTGTCTTTTTCTTCCACGATTACAGGCTTTCCAGCTTGAATACTCTCATACATTGTCGCACCACGCTCAGTTGATGCTCCTACCAACTGAATAGCCGTATCAGTTGATTTCAAAGCCACTCCCAATCCAGAGTGCAGACCACCACCAGATAGCCCTCCAATTACTGTATCTACCTCAGGTAAATCCTCTAATAATTCCAAACCAATCGTACCTTGGCCAGCAATAATATAAGGGTCATCAAATGGATGGATGACAGTGAGACCTTGTTCACGTTCCAGCTGGTAACTGCGCTTTTCTGCATCATCCTGTGACTCCCCATATATTTCTATCGCTGCCCCAGAACGCTTTAGTGTATCAACCTTCCCTTTTGGAACTCGCTTCGAGATACAAATCGTAGCATTGATACCCAACTTTTTTGCAACATATGCTACACTCATTCCAAAGTTTCCTGTCGAGAACGTTGTGACACCACGTTCTAGTTCCTCAGGCGTTAGACTCAAAATTTTATTTGTTGCGCCCCTGATTTTAAATGAATCGCTTACATTTAGATTCTCCAATTTTAAATGAACAGATGTCCCTGCAAATTCCGATAATGCAGGGGAATAAATCAGCGGTGATTTATTTACAATAGAAGAAATGCGCTTTTTAGCTTCCCAAACATCACGCAGCACAATAGGTCTTCCAGCCATTCTATCCCCCCTTTTCGGGCTATTGTACACATAAACTAACAGATTTCGAGCAACTGTTCCCTGGTTTCGCGCGAGTTCTTCCCGATTTCGAGAGACTATCCCTGGTTTTCGAGCGACTTCATCCCGGTCTCGCGCGACTTCTTCCCGGTCTCGCGCGAGTTCACCCGGTTTCGAGCGACTGTCCCCTGGTTTCGCGCGTCTATCTCTTGATTTCGAGCGACTTGCTCCCGGTTTCGAGTGCCCCCGATTTCAAGCAAGATCCTACATTTCCTTATCCAAAAAACGTTTCACTGTTTCCCCCATAATAGATACGCCAGCAGGAAGAACCCTTTCATTTATATCAAAACTCGGTGTATGCAATTCTCGGGTTTTTCCATCACCAACTGCACATCCCAGAAAGAACATCGCACCCGGTACAACCTGCGTCATATGTGCAAAGTCTTCTCCTCCTAAGCCGAATGGTGTATCAAACACCTTGAACTCCGGGTAAATATCCCTGATAACCTCACGGAAGAGCTGATTAACTGCTGGATGATTTTTTAGTGAAGGATCTTCAGGTGTTATCGTCAATTTATAATCACCATCAAAAACCCTTACTAAAGAAAGGGACTTTTCCAATTCAGCATGTAATAACTCTCTGACATCAGGATCATAGCTCCGAATCGTTCCTTTGATGTGAACTTCAGATGGGATAACATTTCCGGCCGCTCCGCTTTGAATACTGCCGACACTGATTACTGCTGAATCAAGAGGAGAAATCCGGCGCGACACAATTCCATGCATAGCCTGCAGAACAGGACCAAGCATCCAGACAGGATCAGTCCCTAAATGTGGATATGCACCATGTCCACCAGTGCCAAAAACAACAGCATCGAACACATCTACGTTAGCCATGCTATAACCATCGTGTACCTTAACCTCTCCAAGCTGGTTTTCAGGACTCATGTGAAGTGATATAACATGATCGACATTATCAAGCGCTCCTGCTTTAATCATATATGGCGCACCAGTTGAGCCATGGACATCTGCCATTTCTTCAGCAGGCTGAAATAAAAACTTTACAGTCCCTTCTGCCTCACCTTTTTGAAAACTTTCTCCAAGTAAACTAGCAACCCCTAAGCCAATTGCCATATGTGCATCATGTCCGCAAGCATGCATCACACCTTCATTACGGGACTTGAAATCATGATTCGTTTCTTCCTGAATTGGCAATGCATCCATATCTGCTCGAACCGCTATTGTTGGGCCAGATCCTGACGAAAGCGTTCCAACTACTGCTGTTGGATACCCGACTCCAACTTCTACCTGCATACCTGGTATTTTTTCCAATATCGAAGCGATAAATTTTGACGTTTCCACTTCCTGAAAGCTTAATTCTGGAATAGAGTGAAGCTTGCGACGCCACTTGGATAACTGATCAGCCATGTATTGTGCTCTTTTTAACACCTTCACATCCCCCCTTGTAAAAGGCACTTGTTGTAAGCCTTGTGACTTTTAAACTTCGCGGCTAGACAAACTATGTCATAACATACCGCTCTGGAAATACACTACGCGCACCTTAGGGCTTGCGCTGAGCCTCCGATGCATAGGACGTGGCGTACTTAGTCTGCCTCGCTCGCAAAGAACGCTCACTGTGGGGGCTCATCATCTTCGCTTTCCCGCAGGAGTCTTCGTGTATTTCCTTTGCCAGTATGGCGTTTTAGGGCAGTCGACTCCTGCGGGAACAGCAACAGCTGAAGATCCCACAGGAAGCGGTTTTTGCTTCCGAGGAAGCTGAAGCGTTGCCCTAAGGTGCGCGACTGCCCGAAGCGGAAATAAACATACTTGATATAATCTATATGACATTCCCCACAAAAGTTTGGTGAGTGCTTAGGTTTCTACTCAAACAACAACAATATTTTAGAAAACAGCCTTGTAAAAAAAGGGAGTCAACTTAAGGCAACTCCCCCCACTTGGATCAATTAACGGATGCTATAGCTGTGATTTCAACTTTAACCCCTAACAATTGACTGCCAATCGTAATTCTTGCTGGCTTTATTTCTACATCTTCAAAATAGGATGCATATACGCTGTTGAATTCGCGAACATTCTCTTCATTCAAATCAGCTAAATGACATGTCATATGGACTATGTTAGCTAAATCAGCATTCTTTTCAGCTAGAATACCTTTAATATTTTCCAAACTTGCAGCAGCTTGAGCTGCAATTGTATCTCCTGCAGAATCTCCATTTGGATGAACACCATCTTGCCCTGAAATGAAGATAAAACCACCAGATTGAACACCTTGTGAATATGGTCCACTCGGTTGTGGCGCATTGAGCGTCTGTATCATCTGTTTCAAGAAATCACATCCTGTTCACGTAACTGTTCCATCACATTATTCCATTCCAATCGAAACATACTGTGATTCGACAAATGCGTCGATTCCTTCATGACCGCCTTCTCTGCCGATACCGCTCTCTTTCATTCCACCAAAGGGAACCTGTGCTGCTGAAGGTGCGCCGTCATTCCAGCCGACGATCCCAAAATTAAGCTGTTCAATAACACGGTGACCTTTTGCAACATTGTCCGTAAAGACATAAGCAGCTAATCCATATGGCGTATCATTCGCTAATTTCACAGCATCCTCCTCTGACGCGATTTTTTGAATAGGAGCTACAGGACCAAACGTTTCCTCCTGCATTAAAATCATTGATTGGTCTACATCTTTAACGACTGTAGGTGTGAAAAACACGCCACCGTCATCTGTGATTGGTTTACCGCCAGTCACAACATGAGCTCCTTTTTTAACTGCATCTTCCATGTGATAATTCACCTTATCCAAACCAGCCTGATTAATTAATGGTCCAATATCAACGGAATCATCAGCACCGTTTCCAACCTTTAACTTCTCAACTTCTTTCGAAAACTTCTCAACAAATTCATCGTAAATTCCCGCCTGCACATAAATTCGATTAGCACAAATACATGTTTGGCCAGCATTCCTGAATTTAGATGCCATCACACCTTTAACTGCCAAATCAACATTAGCATCATCTAAAATGATCAATGGTGCATGACCGCCGAGTTCCAGTGACAACCGTTTCACCTGATCAGCACTTTGACGAATCAATATTTTTCCAACCTCTGTGGAACCAGTAAAGGTAATTTTTCGAACCATCTCATTATCCATAATCTCTTTAGCTATTTTGGATGATGAACCTGTTACTAGATTTATAACACCTTTTGGAAATCCTGCCTGCTCACATAATTCCATTAATTTAACAGCCGTTAACGGACTTTCACTAGATGGCTTCATAATCACCGTACAGCCAGCAGCTAATGCCGGGCCCATCTTTCGGGTTAACATTGCAGCCGGAAAATTCCAAGGTGTTATTGCTGCAACAACACCAACTGGTTTCTTCCAAACTTGCAGGCGCTTATTCGTTGCATGTGACGGAATTGTTTCACCGTAAATACGCTTACCTTCCTCAGCAAACCATTCAATAAAGGAAGCTGCATATTTCACTTCTCCCCTTGACTCGTTAATTGGCTTACCCATTTCAAGTGTCATTACTTGTGCTACTTCTTCCAGATTATCCAACATAAGCTGATTTAATTTCTTCAAATAACCGGCCCGTTCGTAAGCAGTAAGCCCTGACCATGATTGAAAAGCTTCATGTGCTGCACTGATTGCTTGTGAAGCTTCTTTCTCACCACCATTAGGCACCGTTCCGATAGTTTCACTGTTTGCTGGGTTCACAACGTTTAACGTGTCCAGAGTATCACCAACCCATTCACCGTTAATGTTCATTAAATAATTATTTGTCTTTACTTCATTCATTTTTGCTTCACTCCAATCATGAAATCTAGTATTCTATTATCCATTTACCCCAACAAGCACAGCTTCAATCGATTCTTCCAGGATATTTAGAGCCTCATTAAGCTGTTCATCGGTAATGACTAGTGGCATAAGCAGGCGAACAACATTGTCATGTACACCGGCTTTTAATACAATGACGCCACGCTTATGGGCTTCTTTTAAGACCTGGCCTGTCAGTTCTTTAGCAGGTTCTTTACTATCACGACCTTTGACAAGCTCAAGCGCGCACATAGCCCCAAGACCTCTATATTCGCCGATAATATCGAAACGATCGTACATATTCTTAAATCTTTCCATTACTTTTTCACCAATCATATCAGCACGTTCGTTTATATTTTCCTTCTCCATTACTTCCAGTACGGCAAGACCTGCCCGACAGCCAAGCGGACTACCACAATACGTACCTCCCAGTTCACCAGGTTTTGCACTATCCATTACCTCATCACGGCCAATCACACCACTAATCGGTAACCCAGCAGCCATTGATTTAGAGATAGCTATCAGATCAGGTTCAACTTCAAAATGTTCCATTCCAAAGTACTTTCCGGTGCGGCCAAAACCTGTTTGGATTTCGTCTGCGATAAACAGTATGCCGTGCTGTTTACAAATTTCATATATACCCTGAACGAATTTTTTACTAGGAATAATAAAACCGCTTTCCCCTTGAACAGGCTCCATAATAAATGCTGCTACTTGGCTTGGGTCAACCTCACTAATGAAAAAGCTCTCCACCTGTTCCAACAAATAATCAGTGTATTCTTCTTCATTCATTGATTCAGGCCGGCGATAGTTATAAGGATATGGCGCATGATATACTTCTGGCGCAAACGGACCATATTCATATTTGAATGGTCTAACTTTTCCGGTTAGTGACATTGTCATTAACGTACGGCCATGAAACCCGCCTGAAAATGAGACAACCGCCTGACGCTTCGTGTACTTGCGAGCAATTTTCACGGCGTTTTCCACAGCTTCTGCCCCACTATTCAGGAACATTACTTTCTTTTTGGAGTAACCTGGTGCAAGAGCAGCTATTTTCTCAGCAAATTCGATATATGGATCATACATCATCACGTTAAATCCGGTATGAATGTAGCGATCGACCTGATCGTGTAAAGCGCTTACAACTGTGTCATGACTATGCCCGACATTAATGCAGCCAATTGCTCCAGCTAAATCAATAAAATGGTTTCCGTCAACATCCTGCAGTAATGCACCTTTTGCTTTCTCGACAAATGTTGGAACTCCATAGCCAACCCCTTGAGGTACAACATCATGTCTTCGATCAAGCAGCTTCTTTGCCTTTGGTCCTGGCAGTTCAGTTTTAACGTTCGCAAACTTTGTGTTCATCTTGTAAAGCCTCCCCAACTTAAAATTTTTATTTCACCCCAAGTAGATGTGCTTCCACGTATGCAATATGATTCTTAACACTCTCATTCACTGTATGCACATCTCTTGATACTAATGCTCTTAGCAGTTCTTTATGCTCATCATAGAATGATTGGAAACTGGAATAATATTGATCAAGATGCATAAGAAACGTTCTGATTTGGACTTGCAGCGAGTCGTAGATTTTTATTATTCGCGAGTTACCACATAAATTAACCACATAACTATGAAATTGCATGTCTAGATCGAATAATCCATTCCAATCCTTTTCGTCGGCCTTTACCTTCATTTGATCGATAATCTGCTCTAGGATTTCAATATGCTCTTTTTCAAGACCTTTGATTGCCTGTGTGAAGGCTTGAGATTCAATCAATGTGCGTAACTCAATAATTTCATCCAAATCCTGTTCGGTAAAATCAGCTACATAAGTCCCCTTCCTTGCCTGACTTATCACCAGCTCTTCAATTTCAAGTATCTTCAGTGCTTCGCGAATTGTACTTCGGCTCACATCAAAGCTTTCCGCGAGCTCCGTTTCAAGTAAACGTTCACCAAACTGAATTTCTTCATTCCAGATTTTCCTCTTGAGTTGATCCGCAATTAGCTGACTTAATGGTTTCTGTACGACGTAATTATCATCTTCCATATGCAGAACATCCTTCCTGCCTTTTATCTAAAAATTGTTTTATGTCGATTGTCGACAATAACTTATCTTCATCATAATTCAGACTTTTTGAATTGTCAAACTCTATTTTAATTATTTTTCATAGGAGTTTTTTAGAGTATTCTTCAACTCGTGCCCTGATTTGAATTCCGGGTGAATCCTCGTTCCGCTATTCCCTGCAAAGTCCTCATTTGGAGCTTGTTTTAGGATCCTCCTTCCGTTATTTGTCTTTTCACACCTCCTATTCTATTGATTTTGGGTATTTAACGGAACGAGGATCCACTTCATCCCTGTTAGAGCAGTTTTTTGTCCGTATAGCGGAATGAGGATCCCCATCACAGGTGTGGATAATTATGACTCGCTTAATTATTTTAAATCTTTTATTTTTTCATTGACTTTACACTATATAATGGATATTTTTAGGTTAGATACATTGTCGACATAAATGAAAGTGAGGGATTAAAATGAAGAAAAAAATTATCGCCTACAATCGGGTGGAGAATCCAGTGCTTGAAGATTTACAGAATAAGTACGATGTCCGTTTTTTTAACAATGTTGATACTATCACTAACCCTGATTTCTTAGAGTTCCTTCGTCAAACAGAAGGTATTATCGGTTTGGAAATGCCTGTTGATCGTGAATTGCTGGACCAGGCTCCCAACCTGAAAATAGTCAGCAATGTCTCAGTTGGGTACAGTAACCTGGATATCAGCGAACTGAACAAGCGAAACATTTTGGCGACCAATACACCGGATGTGCTGACAGATACTGTTGCTGATACGGTATTCGGCATCCTATTAGCCACAGCCCGACGTATTCCAGAATTAGATCAATTTGTGAAAAATGGTGAATGGATAACAGAGGCAATTGGACCGGAATATTTTGGCGTTAATGTTCATCATAAAACGTTAGGGATTATCGGAATGGGCAGAATCGGTCAGGCAATTGCGAAACGAGCACACCATGGTTTTGATATGGAAGTTTTATACCATAGCCGTACAAAGAAACCAGATGTTGAAGAGAACTTTAATGCCTCATACTGTAACCTTGATAGTTTACTAGAGAGTTCTGATTTCGTCTGTCTCATTACCCCACTAACACCAGAAACAGAAGGTCTCATCGGAAGTCGGGAATTAAATTTAATGAAACAATCAGCTATTTTCATAAATGGGTCTCGGGGTAAAACTGTCGTGGAGAAGGATTTAATTAAGGCACTTCAAAATGGCAATATTGCTGCAGCTGGGTTAGATGTTTTTGAAAAAGAACCAATTAAGCTGAGCAATCCGTTACTGCAAATGAAAAATGTCGTAACAACTCCTCATATCGGATCATCCACACATGAAACTGAACTGAGGATGTCAGAAGTTGCTGCCAGCAATCTCGAAGCAGGGTTAAAAGGTGAAAAGCCACCTAATTTGATTGATGCAAGCGTTTGGAAGGAATCATAATAACTGTAGAAAACCTGGTTATCCTGAAAGGGATTCTTAGAAAACGTTCGTAGTTTTCACAGAATCCCTTTTACTTCGGTGTGCAAGCCTTAGTTGATTTCGCAATAATGCTTTCTTAACACCAAAAAATAGAGTACAAGAATCAATACGATTTTGTACCCTAAACTATTGAAATTTTTTAGTTTTCAAATTTTAACATTAAATCAAGCAAGCCGTATATTTGGTTTAACCATCAATTCACGTGGGAAGTTAGCCAAAATTTCGCATCCTGTTTCTGTCACCCGGAACGATTCACTAATTTCGACCCCCATATTGTCGGTCCAAATACCTGGAATTAAATGAAACGTCATGTTCGGTTTTAATTCAGTACGGTCCCCAGGTCTAAGGCTTGCAGTATGCTCACCCCAATCCGGAGGGTAGTTTAGTCCCATGGAATACCCCATTCGCGACTCTTTTTTGATCCCGCTTTTTTCTATTACCCTGCGCCAAACCATCTCAAGCTCTTCACAAGTTATACCTGGTTTAACAGCATTTAGTGCCTCATTAATTCCTTCGAGAACAACATCTGATACGTATTGCATATCTTCTGATGGCATCCCGATTACTGCAGTTCTTGCCAACGGTGCATGATAACGTTTATAACAGCCAGCCAACTCAATAATAACCGGATCGCCATGTTTAAATCTATCGTCAGTCCAAGTCAAATGACATGCTGATGTCTTATCTCCGGTCGGTAATAACGGAACAATTGAAGGATAATCACCACCAAAATCTTCGGTGCCGGTTATCTGCGCGTGAGATATTTCTGCTACAACATCACATTCGCGAACCCCTTCATTTATCGTATCAAAAGCAACTTGCATTGCCTTTTCGGAGATTCTGGCAGCTTGCTTCATATAGGAAATCTCTCGATCTGATTTTATGATACGTACCCAATTGACCATATTTGTACCATCTTTAAATGTTGCATTTGGCATCCCTTGTGTTAATCGCATATAGCACTTAGCTGTAAAATAGTACGCATCAAGTTCCACTGCGATTGTTTGCCTCGCCCTATTCTTTTCTTTTAATACGTCACATACAAAGTCCATTGGATGTAAAATAGTGGATTGTACATAATGATCTGCATACGGCGTTATATGATCTTTATCAAGCCATGTAGTATGCAATGCAGCACTAGCATCCTGTCCCCGTCCAACCCAAATCGGCTGTTCCTCATCAATCATTACGACAAGTAATTGGTGAACGTAAAAGGACCAGGCGTCATACCCTGTCAAATAATTCATATTGGCTGGATCCGTTACTAGCAGGATGTCAACCCCGGCATCAGCCATCCTTTTCTTCGTACTAGTTAATCTTTCTTTAAACTCAGATATAGGAAATGTTAACACAAATCATCCCTTCCCCTCGTGCTCAAATTTACTCCATAGATGTAAGCGCATACTTTTTACTGATTAAATGTGGTATTTATGTTTAGCATTACTGGAAAGATTGCTGAGAAGTATAGCTAAGTATAGTAGTGTATGTATTATTGATAAGATTCTTTATACATTAAATGCATAAATGTATGAAAATGTTAGAAAACTCGAAAACGACCTAGCCTTTATGGCGATTGCATTAATTGCACTTATTCAGTAAGAAAGTATTTTGGTTGCGGACAAAGTCTATATTTTGTCGATTGTCGACATTTTCTTAATACTATTATAATTCAGTACAAATCCAAAAGTCAATAAATTTTTATCGCCCATTTTAGCTCCTGTTGATACCAGCGCCTGTCACTTCCCAATTTTTAGCGAAACATTATCCAGTCATCCTAAAAAATGAGATTGGGTCAAAACTAAAACTTTGCTTTCCAGAGATAAACCAATTAGCAGGGGAAGCTTATAATGTTATAATTGGATTTTAGTTTAAAGTTGATAGCGAATTAACTGCTGGAAGACTCTCTATAAACTCTCGATTCGCCGTCAAAGCGTCGCTGTCACACATTTATTCTATAGCGATTACCACTCCAGTCAACAGCGGAGGAAATACACGTAGACTCCTGTGAGAGCGGCGTAATAGCACTCATACTTTTTAAAAAGTAGTTCACAGTTTATACCTTATACGAGTACATACAACATAAAAATCCAAACTATCTTATGAATGAAGGTAGTCCGGATTTTATGTTACTTATACACTTTTGTTCCAGTCTCGTTTTTAGAAAACTTAGCTTATCGCCATGCCTTAAAGGCGATAGCCTTAGTTCCACTTATGCAGTAAGAAAAATCTCTTCCTATGCAACTCGGTCAATCTCTTTTTTCATATGTTCATCTGAATACGCTTTTCCGTACTTAACAATTGAAAACTTATACAGTATAATACCCAGAATTACCCATGCCCCTACAATCACCCATTCATATGGCCAAATAAGTGCAGAAGGCATTCCCGGCATATAAAGTATTGTTATCCCCCCTGACATGACTACTGCAATCCAACCAATTGTTGTGCCCCCACGCAATCTAAATGGACGCTTCATTTCTGGAGATTTTTTACGCAAGATAATAAACGATATAGCTACCATTAACCATGCTACAACCAAACCGAGTCCACCAGCATCAACTAACCATACAAGGGATGGACGGCCTAACAATGGTGCAATAGTAGAGAAAACACCAATCAGCAATATAGCCCGATGTGGCGTATTATATTTAGGATGCAGCTCACCTAGAGACTTTGGAAGCATACCTGCTCTTGCAAGCGCATAGATTGCACGACTTCCACCAACGTAGAAGCCAATCCAACTTGTCAAAATGCCCCCAATACCCCCGAGGACTAGTAGATTACCCATCATCTGGCTATCACCAAATGCTTTTGCCATCGCATCAGCCGTTACCAGATTTGACTCACT
This sequence comes from Virgibacillus sp. L01, assembly GCF_052246775.1. Lineage (NCBI taxonomy): Bacteria > Bacillati > Bacillota > Bacilli > Caryophanales > Bacillaceae > Virgibacillus > Virgibacillus sp. L01. The sequence goes on from NZ_JBQQCP010000001.1 coordinate 364,816, forward strand.
TATTTCAGCCGGACTCAGCACACGCGATACACCAAAAATTACAGCAACATACCATACAACTGCAAGAATAACCGAGCCAATTAATAACTGTCCGATTTTCTTTTGTGGAAGATTTATCTCTTCAGCAGCCTGTGGGATAACATCAAATCCGACAAACATAAAAGGAGTCATGATAATTACCGTAAGCAAGCCAGCAATTCCCTTTTCAAAGAATGGCTGCATATTCTGAGCATTTCCTCCAGCGGTACTACCAGTGATCAGCATTAGTCCTGCTATCAGAATCAGCAACGTGAGAATAAACGTTATCGCAGTGGTAAGTTTTATTCCACGGTAATTTATCCACGCAACAAGAACGGATCCTAGTATACCAACACCTGCCCATGTTGCCGTGACATCCCAACCAGCTATCGTGTATAAATAACCTTGGCTATAATCTGGAATTAAATATTCAAAAACAGTAGGAAGAGCAACTGCCTCAAACGCTACAACCGATACATAGCCAAGAATTATTGCCCATGTTGCTATAAACGATGCTGTTCTTCCCATGGCTTTGTAAGTATATACATGTTCACCGCCAGCAAGAGGAAGTGCTGAAGATAATTCCGCATATGTCAGACCAACAACCACAACAAGTAATCCACCAATTGCAAATGCAAGAATAGCCCCCAATGATCCAGCCTCGGTTATCCATAAACCTGTTGTTACCACCCAGCCCCAGCCAATCATCGCACCAAAAGCCAGTGCAAGAACATCTTTATTACCTAAGATTCTTAATAATTTTCTCTCTTCCATTTTGCTCCCTCCGATCGATTTTGGTACTTTTTTAGCAAGTCCATGTATCATTCATATGTTTTTCCTGGAATAAATATTTCATTATCAGGATGTGACACCAAGCTGTTTTTGAACGGACAATACAGAATCGTGTAGTTTTTCCACCAATGTATTAATCTGCTTGTTATCTATAACAATTGGTGGTGCAAAGCAGATAATATCTGTACCTTCAAAAGTGACAGGACGGCATATAACTCCTCTATCATGTAAAGCTTCAATTACTCTTGGAGCAACATTCAAATCTGATGTGAATCGCTTATTTGTTGCTGGATCCTGAACAAGTCCAACTGCACCAAGAAGTCCAATAGTTCGTACATCACCCACAATATCAAGGTTTCCCTTCATTTTTTTGAATCCTTTCAGTAGTTCCTCTCCCATTTTCCGGGAATTTTCAACCAGACTTTCCTGTTCAATAATCTCGATATTTTTCAATGCGACTGCTGCCGCTGTCGGGTGTCCACTATATGTAAACCCATGGAATAAGGTACCTTTTGACTTTTCCTTTAGCACGTTGTGGATATGATCCGAAACTACAACACCACCCAGCGGAATATAACCACTAGTAACTCCTTTTGCGAATGTCATCAGATCAGGTGTAACTCCCCACTTTTCCATTCCAAACATTTTTCCAGTTCGGCCAAACCCGGTTATTATTTCATCAGCAATAAACAAAATTTCGTATTCATCACATAATTTGCGAACTTCTTTAAAATAATCTGATGGAGGAATCAGCACACCTCCAGCACCTTGAACAGGTTCTGCCAAAAATGCCGCTATATTCTCTGCCCCTTCCTCTTCAATCACTTGACGAAGAGAAGCTATTGCCTTTTCCGTATTGCCTCCATATGGTGTTTCCGCATGGGTAAAATCAGTCATCATATGTCCGGCCATACCCCAAAATTCCGGTATTCCTGTCACACTAGTAGATGCAGCAGCCACTCCATGATAGCCTCGCTTTAGAGCTATAATTTTTCTCCGGTCCGGCTTCCCTTGTACTTTCCAGTAATGGCGAACGAGCTTAATAGCAGAATCATTTGACTCCGAACCGCCGGATGTAAAAAATACAGCATTCAAACCTGTGGGAGAAATAGATGCAATCTTCTCAGCTAGTTTTATCGCAGGTTCATGGCTAAAAGTTGAAAAAGCAGAACTATATCCTAACTTCTTCAATTGCTGTGCAGCCACTTCGGCTAGTTCTTCCCTTCCATGTCCAATATTTACATTCCAAAGAGACGACATGGCATCAATGTATACGTTTCCATTTGTGTCCGTTAAGTAAATTCCCTCCCCCTTTTCCATAATGACTTTCGCTCCATCCCGCTGTTGTTGCTGGATTGACGAAGTTGGATGGATAAAATGCCTCTTATCTATTTCAGTTAAATTTTCCACACTGGTCCCTCCCTATGTTGTTCTGATCTTTACTTATAAATAAAAAACCAGAAATATGGACAGGAGAAAATAAGGTATATACTCCCATCTATATAACTGGTTCTGATCTAGGTACTTGCTCCACTTATCCAGCAGAGTCAATTAGATTTGGCAGTTAATAATATTTGATTATTATTAATTTACCAAATATTTAGTTAGTGGTCAACTTCTTTTTTGATAGTCTTAATTTTTACCCTTAGTCTATTTGCAGTTTATATTTTTTGTATAAAATCAACATACTGTCTTTTGCTATAACGTAAAACACCCAATATGTATGAGGATAGCTAAGATTTTTGACATGAATGTTTTATCATGACAAATTTAAATAGTATAATAACTGTGGAGGTGAGAATCAGATGAATAAAACGGTAAAAGAAATACTCATGATAATCGTTGGCTCATTCATTTTTGCAATCGGAGTTAATTATTTCGCCATCCCAAACCGTCTATCAGAAGGTGGCGTAATCGGTATTACAATTGTTACGTTTTATCTTTTCGACTGGTCCCCTGGGATTGTTAACTTCATCCTTAACACATCACTCGTGGCGGTCGGTTATAAATTCTTTGATAAACGTGTAATCGTTTATACAATAATTGCAATTATTTTTTCTTCATTATTTTTACACTTCACAGTTGGCTGGGGTGACGAAATAAATGGTGATACATTGCTTGCCGCTTTATTCGCTGGTTTATCGGTTGGCCTCGGACTTGGACTTATTTTCCGATCGGGTGGTACGTCTGGTGGATCAGCTATCCTCGCCAGGCTTGGAAATCAGCTATTAGGCTGGACAATTGGTAAGGGAATGCTTGTAATCGATATTGCCGTTATTGTTGTATCCTCCTTTATCATTGGTCAGGAAAAAGCCATGTACACACTGATTTCTGTTTATGTCGGCGCAAAAGTAATTGATGTTGTTGTGGAAGGTGCCAATGAACGGACGGCCGTAATGATTATATCCAGCCACCCGGATCAAGTACTGGATGCGGTGACTAACAAGATGGATCGAGGTATCACGATACTTGAAGGAAGAGGCGGCTATACAAAATCACATCGCGAAGTATTGTATCTTGTCATTAACAGATATGAAATCGTCCCCTTCCGAAAAATAATTATGGCTATCGATCCAGAAGCATATGTAACCGTACACGGCGTCCAGGAAATATTCCGAAAAGGATATAAAGGCAGGTAGTGATGTTGCCTGTTGCTACCCGAATTACAGTGAATAATGTGGAATCAGCCAAATAAGTATAAAAAAGGTCAGCATTCTATGATAGATGCTGACCTTTTTTTATTTCCCCATATAAGTACATCCTATATTTTATCATCTTCTCTGTGGCAAATCCGGAGATGCTGTCTAAAATCACATTACTATTCAGCAATGTCCTTTATAAAAGCCCGAACTACAGGCACTCTCCCCTACAACTTTAACTTATCAATATGTATAAGTATTTTATATCACTTTTCTAAGTTTAAATAATTTATTATTATCAACAATAAGCATAGTATAGTAATTGAAGGAAGGGAAAATCATCTCTGACTTCACGATACCCCCTTTGTGGCCACAGGGGTATTCATTTCCATCAAAATATTTGGAGGTGACTCACATGTCAAAGCAAGAAAGTACAATGGTTGAACAGCTTGCAGATTGGACCCATGACATTAAATGGAACGACCTTTCTGAAGAAGCAATTGCAACTCTTAAAGGGCGCATGCTTGACTCGATTGGCTGTGCAATAGGATCGCTTGAGGGTGAACCTGTTAAAGCGATTTGCAAAATGACAGAAGATTTGGGTGGAGAACCACTGGTCACATTAATCGGTGGCGGAAAAACGACCCCTGATTATGCAACATTCCATAACGGGGCTACAATTCGCTATCTGGATTTCAACGACTCTTATTTAGCTAAGGATGAAACCGGTCATCCATCAGATAATATAGCACCAGTCCTGGCAGCTGCAGAATATGCTGATGCCGACGGACGTGACTTTCTAACAGCACTTGCCATTGCCTACCAGGTTCAATGCCGTCTGTCAGATGTCGCACCAGTAAGAAATCACGGGTTTGATCATACCGTTCAGGGTGAGTACGGAGCAGCTGCCGGAGCCGCGCGAGCTATGGGGCTTAGCAGCAAACAGATTGCAAACGCCATTGCGATTGCAGGTACCGGCTACAATTCACTGCGCGTAACAAGAACCGGCGAACTTTCGAACTGGAAAGGTCTCGCCTACCCAAACACTGCGATGGGTGCAGTTCACGCAACATTGCTTGCAAACTATGGGATTACAGGACCACGCGAAGTTTTCGAAGGCAATAAAGGATTGATGGATTCAATTGCGGGTCAATTTAAAATAGATTGGGCGAAGGAAGATCTTGAACGCGTCACTGAAACAATCATAAAGCGCTACAATGCAGAAATACATTCACAGTCATCCATTGAAGGAATTCTCGAACTGCGTGACCGTGAAAAAATCGAAGCCCGTGATATAAAAGAAATTCGTCTCACCACCTTTGATGTTGCCTACAACATTATCGGTGGCGGAGAAGAAGGTGGCAAAAAAATAATCCGTTATAAAGAAGAAGCTGATCACTCGCTGCCTTATATGCTATCTGCAGCATATTTGGATGGTAACGTCATGCCTGAACAGTATGAAGCGGATCGCATAAATCAGGATGATATCCAGCAACTTCTTCAAAAAGTGCATGTTAAGCCAAGCGAAGAATTTAGTGAACGTTTCCCAGACGAAATGGCGTGCAGGATTGAAATCGAAACAAATGATGGTCGTATTTTTGACATCGATAAACGTGACTATCAAGGATTCAAGACGCAGCCCGCCAGCTGGGAAGTACTAATGGAAAAATATGATGGATTGACTCAAAAGATTAACAGCAATTTGGCTGCTGAAATCGCCAACACAATAAGAAATCTTGAAAACGTAAAAATCAGTGAACTAACTGCATTACTTGGTCAAATAAAAATCAAGGAGGATATATCATTATGAGTAATCAAAGAGCATTTCAAGGAATTCGCATGAACAGTCGCCAGGAAAAGCCACGTACACGTGGAATAACTGAAATTCGTGGACCATACTATTCCGTTATGGGCAAAAATTATCTCCAGGATATTTTAGAAACAATGGGAGGTTATGTTGATTCATTAAAGTTTGCAGGCGGGGCTTTCACATTATACCCTGAGGACAAACTTCGTGAACTACTCGATTTGGCACACGATTATGGTGTGAAAGTATCGACTGGTGGATTTATGGAAACAGTTGTAACACAAGGTCCTGAAGCAATCGATCACTATATAAGTGAATGTAAACGTGTCGGCTTTGACATTATCGAAATTTCCACAGGCTTCATTACCATGCCAAAGGATGATATTGTCCGTTTGGTTGAAAAGGTACAAAATGCCGGCTTACTCGCCAAACCGGAAATCGGCGTACAATTTGGTGCAGGCGGTACAAATACAGTTGAACAAAATGAAGCTGAAGGTATAACAGATCCAGCACAGGCAATCGAAGTCGGCAAAAGATGCCTAGACGCCGGAGCTTATATGTTGATGATTGAATCAGAAGGTATTACAGAAAGTGTTCGCACATGGCGTACCGAAGTCGCAACTCAGTTCGCACGTGAACTCGGTACTGAGAAAGTAATGTTTGAGGCAGCTGATCCGGATGTATTTGAATGGTATATTAAAAACTACGGCCCGGAAATTAACGTCTTCGTTGATCACAGCCAGATTGTACAGCTTGAAACATTACGCCGTGGTACATGGGGAACAAAAGACTTATGGGGCCGCGTGGTTACACTAGGTGAATAATAATTTAAAACAAAATCGGATATAGCCGGGCATACTAACCCGGCTATATTTTTTTAGCAGATAAGTATAACTACTTTCTTACTGCATAAGTGCATCTAAGGCAATTCGCCCAAAGGCTTAGCGAATGCCAAGTTTTCTAATAAAATTTGACCTGTGACAATTAATAGGTGTATAAACTGCCATATAATTAATTAAAGTAAATAAAAAGTGGGAAGTGGACAGTATGAAGGTAACTGCATTTATTACCATAATTGCAATGACTGTATTGGCTGCTTTAGCTATGCAATTTGACGGCAATACACAACGTCTGTCGGAAGCGTTAAATGTCAATCCCGACGCTGTCACCAAAATTTCATTATCCCCGCCATCCAAAAGTAGCTACAACAATACAACTGATGACGACAAGATAGATGAATTTATCGATTACATTGAGAAATTAAAATATAGTAAAGTTAGAGGAAATAAACCATCCTATTTACCTATGACAGCAAGTATGATCTATCTGTATGAAAATGGTGAAGTAGACTTTATCGTTTCATTTGAGAACAAAGTAATGATAAGTAAGGAAGTTTTTGAGGTGAAAAATGGAGAAATCAAACATAGTTTTATAACTGATTATTATAAATCACTGGAATTAAATGGTAAACCAGATGAATTAATTGAAAGTAATTCTCATTAGGACGTATAATACAGTTAGTACTAGATAAAAAGGAGATGGTCTCTAATGGCTAGAATTTTAGTTATATATGCAAGCCTGACTGGCAGTACAGAAATAATGGCAGAAGGAATTGTGGAACATATCAAAGATGATCATGATGTTGTCGTCAAAACGTTTGACTTTGATCCAATTGATGCAAAAGAAATGGAGAATTTTGACGGAATATTGATTGGCTCTTATTCATGGGATGACGATATTCCATTTGAAGTAGAAGGATTTCATGATGATATGGATGAAGTTGATTTAACAGGAAAACTTGTTGGTGTATTTGGATCATGTGACTCCTATTACGATATATATGGTCCCGCACTTGATACTATGGCTTTGAAAGCAGAGAAACAAAATGCAACGGTCTTTGAGGAAAAATTAAAAATTGAACTTGAACCCGATCCTGACGACATCGAGCATTGCCAGCGTTTTGCCGATGAATTTTTAAAAGAAATAAAGAAATGAATACATAGGAGTCTACGTATTCTGCCTCCACTGATAGAGATTTACTGAATAGAGAATGAAGTGTACCTTATGGCTATGAAGTAATGTCATAACAAGCATTGAATAATTTACAGGATAAAGTGAGCAAAACACAGCGTAGGAAATACATGGAGACTCCTGCGGGAAAAGCAACAGCTGAAGCGTTGCCCGCGGAAAGCGGAATCTATTTCCGAAGCGGTGCCATGCTACTCATCTTATAAAGGGTGGGGAAATCAAGAAATCACAGAACATACTTCAGCCCTTAGTTTCTAAGGGCTTTAACAATATCCGTCAAACTCAATTAACCTGTAAGCCTGTTTGATCAATTTGTAATGCGGCAATCGTGTAACCTGCTAGTCCTGCTTCCATTTGTTCCCGAATGTATGCTCCCTTTCCTTTAGGAACAAAGGAAATCATAGTTGGTCCCGCTCCGCTTATCACTGTTCCGTACGCACCCATGGCTTTTGCTTCCTGCCTTATATTTTCGTAGTTCGGTATAAGTTCTGCACGATATGGCTCATGAAATAGATCATTTTCCATCATCCTACCTGCAACATGATAATCCCCAGATAATAGGGCGGCAATCATTACGTTGCTAACGGCACTTGCAGTAGTGGCACTTTTCCTGGAAAAATTAGTTGGAAGAACACTCCGCGCGGTTTCAGTCTTCAGTTCACTATCAGGTATACAGACAACAACATCTAAAACAAGTGCAGGTAACCTGATATATTCAACTTGATCATTCGTTGTTGTAGCAGTAACGACTACCCCGCCAAATAAGGAAGCTGCAATATTGTCCGGATGTCCTTCGATATCGGTCCCATATTGCAGCTTTTGTTCAACTGTTAATGACAGATCACATAGCTGATTTGCTAATTCAATCCCAGCCAGTACCGCGGATGCACTGCTGCCGAGTCCCCGTGCTAACGGAATTTCACTAGCTACAGTTACGTTACATCCTGGCAATACTTTTTGATGGCTGTCTGCTGTTTGCTTGGCAATTTGATAGATGAAATGATCCGTATAGTTTGTGAAAGAAGGGAGAAAATGGGATTTGTGCTCAAACTCCCATTCCTCCTGTACTGTTACATCCAATGTCAAAAAGCGGTTTAATGCAAGGCCTGCTGAATCAAATCCTGGCCCTATATTTGCTGAGCTTGCTGGGATAGAGACCTTAAACTGTTTCAAGGTCTGTCACCATATCTGTGATATAAGCCGTAACTTTTTCTTCATCATTTGGAAGTGACACAGGATCAACCGTTACCTGTTCAATCGCTGTCTGTGGATCCTTCAGACCGTTTCCAGTTAGCACTGCCGCAACCTTGCTGCCTTGTTTAATAGTCCCTTCCTTACACTGCTGAATCACTCCCGCAATCGATGCACAGGATCCAGGCTCCGCAAAAATACCTTCCTTTTTTGCCAGAAGTTGAAATGCTTTTTTTATTTCATCGTCTGTTACCATGCCAATTTTTCCATCAGATTCATCTCTTGCAGCTATAGCCATGTCCCAGCTTGCCGGATTGCCGATGCGAATTGCTGTTGCAACTGTCTCTGGATTTGGAATGATTTTATTCTTTACAATAGCTGCGGCTCCCTCAGCTTCAAACCCAAACATTCTCGGAAGGCCTGTTTGCTTTTCTTCATTATATTCTTTAAAGCCTTTCCAGTAAGCACTAATATTCCCAGCGTTCCCAACAGGAATAGCAAGGATATCAGGTGACTCTCCAAGCTGTTCACAAACCTCAAATGCAGCTGTCTTTTGTCCTTCAAGACGATAAGGATTCACCGAATTCACAAGTGTAACAGGGGCATTTTCACTTAGTTTACGCACCATTTTCAACGCATCATCAAAGTTGCCGTCAATTTCTACAATCTCAGCACCATACATTTTTGCCTGTGCAAGTTTTCCAAGTGCTACTTTTCCCTTAGGAATGACAATAATTGCGCGTATACCTGCTCTTGCAGCATAAGCAGCTGCTGAGGCTGATGTATTCCCGGTTGAAGCACAGATGACGGATTTACTTCCTTCTTCAACTGCCTTTGCAACAGCCATCACCATGCCGCGATCTTTAAAAGAGCCAGTAGGATTTGCTCCTTCCACTTTGCCATACAGTTCCACACCCAATAATTCTGACAAGTGTGGAAAATGAATTAATGGTGTATTGCCTTCATGAAGTGTCAAGGCAGGTGTATTTTTAGTAACAGGTAAATAGCTTTGGTAATGATCAATTATTCCTTGCCAGCTCATTGGTCATAGCCCCCTTCAATACGGAAATAGCTTTTCACTTCCTCCACAACATCGACCTTTGCTAAGTTTTCCAGCGCTTGATTGATTTTTTTCAACGTTGTTTGATGTGTAACTACGATAACCTCAGCAAGACCATTTTCCTTATCATTCTTGATTGGATCCTGCAAAATCCGTTCGAAACTTATATCCAATTCATTAAACAAGGATGAGATTTCTGTAAATGTTCCGCTCCGATCCTGCACATGTATCCTAAAATAATACTGTCCAAAGCGCTGTTCAGGTGATTTAAGCACCTTGTCATAGCGAGGTGTCACAACCTGTTGTCCAGTTACACCGAGCAGCATATTTTTAATGACCGCAGTTACATCAGACATTACAGCTGTAGCGGTCGGTAAACTTCCTGCTCCTGGACCGTAAAACATTGTCTCGCCAACAGCCTTTCCGTTAACATAAACGGCATTGTACTCATTTTTCACTGCTGCCAGCGGATGACTTTCAGGCAAAAATGTTGGCTGTACACTTACTTCAACCTGTTTATCCTGAAAATCCGCAAAGCCTATCAGCTTCATTTTAAGGCCAAGCTGCCTCCCAAACTGGAGGTCCTCTAGGGCCAGACCCTCAATTCCATCAACCTCTACATCCGCAAGATCTACTGATGTTGAAAAGGCAAGTCGGGCAAGGATAGCCATTTTTCTAGCGGCGTCAAGTCCACCTACATCCCCTGTAGGATCAGCCTCAGCAAAGCCTAGCTCCTGGGCTTCTTTTAATGCATCTTCATAGGCTACTCCCTCGTCGTCCATTTTCGTTAAAATATAATTTGTAGTCCCGTTAACAATCCCCATCACTTTTTCAATTCGGTCTGATGCGAGTCCATCGACTATACCACCGATAATCGGGATTCCTCCTGCTACACTGGCTTCATAGAACAAATCACATCCATTTTGTTTTGCCGCATGTTGCAGCTCTGGACCGTGTAATGCCATTAAATCTTTATTAGCAGTTACCACGTGCTTTTTAGCTTCAAACGCTCTTAAAATATGTTCACGTGCTTCATCAATACCACCCATCACTTCAATGATGATGTCAATCTCAGGGTCAGCCAGCACTGCTTCTGGATTTGTCGTTAGGTTGCCGGGGTTCACCTGGACATCACGATCTTTTTCCAAGTCACAAACCAAAATACTTTTGACAGTAACCCCGCGCCCCAGCTGGTGAACAAGTTCTTCCTGATGCCCGTCAATAATTTGGACCACACCAGATCCAACTGTTCCTAATCCTAATAGTCCTACTGCTATATTATTTTCCATACACTCACCTCATTTTTATTTTGTTACAACGGATTCTAACGGCTGACTTAATTGAAACGTATCATGCAGCAAATTTACTGTTTTAGTAAGATCCATTTCGTGAATTAATATGCCAATCGTTGTATGACTAGCTGCTGATTGGATGATTTGAACACCCATTTCAGCAAGTTTTCTTGCTATTTCAGAAGTAGCAGGCGTTTTTGGAAGGCCATTTCCAACCACAGCTACCTTCGCGCAATTTTCAACTATTTGCGGCTCGTAATCCAAATTCTTTAGGATAACTATTACCGCCTGTTTATTCACATTTAAAATGGTAAACAGTATTTCAGTTTGGGATGTGTCTGAAAAGTCAACAGAAATTCCTGCTTCTGACAATTTCTTAAAAACTTTAGTTTGATGCTCTTCCCTTTCAACCGCTATTTTAATATGGGTTAACCCTGCCTTATGCGCAATCCCGGTAATTGATTGATCAGATCCTGAGTTGGTAATAAACGTTCCATTCTCTATTGCATAAGTTGAACGTACATGTAATGGAACACTTGCCTCTTCAGCAATTTCTACAGCTCTTGGATGAATTACTTTTGCTCCTTGATTTGCTAAATTGCAGCAATCTGAATACGTTACATTTTTTAACGGTCTTGCGGAATCAGCTACTCTTGGATCTGCCGTCATGATCCCATTAACATCTGTGAAAATTTCAACACCTTCTGCATTTAGAGCCACCCCTAATGCTGCTGCAGTCGTGTCACTTCCACCCCTGCCAATCGTCGTAATCTCTCCATCAGTTGTTTGCCCTTGAAAACCTGCAACGACTACAACATCGAAGTTATTTAGATCTTTTTCTAGGCGGGTCGTATCCACACTCTCAATCTCCGCTTGTGTAAAATCTGCTGTTGTCGTGATGCCAGCCTGCCCGCCAGTAAGTGCAGTAGAATTTATATGATTTTTTTGCAGTTCACTTGATAAAACAATACTAGCAATTGTTTCCCCGCACGACATCAGCAAATCCATTTCACGCTTGTTTTGAGAAGGTACAGATCCACCTACAAGACTAAGCAATGTGTCCGTAGCATAAGGGTCTGGACTGCGCCCCAATGCTGACACAACCACCACCAGTTTATACTGTCTTTCAACTGCATTTTTAATATGCGAAATCACTTTAGAAATGCTCTCTTGTGACTGTAATGAGGTTCCTCCAAATTTCTGAACTAAAACTGTCATCTCGACCCTCCCTAAATTACTGTACTTTTTTTAAAATTGTCTTTTCCGCAATTGAACTGGAGCCTCCCAGGACAAAATTAAAAAAGACCCTTCTCTTCCCATAATCCTGCATAAATTCAGAATTAATGGGGAGAAAAGAGTCTACTTTTCACGGTTCCACCCAGGTTTATAGCAATCTCGCGACTACTACCTTGTGAAGCTGCCTAACAGCCCGCTTTGATAACAGGTGCATGTGAATACACCTGACCAAGTCTAATAGGTGAACCCGTTCAACTTAGCACTCGGAGATGGTATCGGAACAAATTGCACTTCCGGGTTTCCAGCAATCCCCGGATCTCTGTTAATGCAACTTACATGTTCCTTCGTTCTCGTCAATGAGTTAATTTTATTCTTTTATAGGATGTGCATTTCATTTATTGAATATTTGATATTGCCGATAATCATATAACGTTTTACGCAGTTGGTCAACAGCTTTTTCTAAATTTTTAATATCTTTTTCTGCAAAATCTATTGGTATGCGCTTGCATCCTGTGTCGTATAAGGAAAACTGTATAATATTACATTCTTGTTACATTGCTAATGTCGACAGCACAGAAACCCAATGATAAATATTGACAAAATCCGGGAAGTGACAGGCAACTATATTTATTCAGTCACATTATTTCTGGTTCGGTATATTTTAATGTAATGATGATGGTATACTAATTTAGAAAAATACACACTAGGAGGTTCCCACATAATGAGCAACTTCCCAATTTTCGATGGGCATAACGATACACTTCTGAGTCTTCATTTACCTGAAGAAACGAAAGAACGATCATTCTTCAAAGAGAGCACTATTGGACATATCGATTTTCCCCGAGCTAAAAAGGGCAATTTCGGTGGTGGTTTTTTTGCAGTATGGACGCCTAATGACGGCTATGAAGTTAATCCTGAAGACCATGTAACATCAGATGGATATGATATACCACTTCCACCACCAATTAAACATAAAAAAGCATTGTCCAACACAAATACGTTTGCTGCTGGCTTGTTTCGACTCGAGAACGAATCGGACGGAAAGTTTAAGGTTGTTCGTAACGCAACTGAACTTTCACATTGCCTTAATAACGACATCATGGCGGCTGTGCTTCATATAGAAGGCGCTGCAGCCATTGACACAAATTTTGATACACTGCACGTGTTATATAAAGCTGGACTGCGCTCACTAGGAATCGTTTGGAGCAGACCAAATGACTATGGTGAAGGTGTTCCTTTTCGCTACCCATCCTCCCCTGACATCGGGGATGGACTTACTGAGGCCGGCAAGCAGCTTGTTCGTGAATGTAATAAACTTGGCATCATGGTCGACACCACACACTTGAATGAAAAGGGATTCTGGGATGTTGCACAAATTTCAGACGCACCTATCGTAGCAACACATTCTAATGTACATGCACTTTGTCCAATATCACGTAATTTGACAGACAAGCAGTTAGAAGCTGTTGCAAAATCAAATGGTGTAGTTGGTATCAATTATGCGGTGAACATGCTTCGCGAAGACGGTGGAACTGACACAGATATTTCGCTGGATTTGATTGTTCGCCATGTCAGCTATATAGCTGAAAAGTTCGGTATAGACCATGTAGCACTCGGATCTGACTTTGATGGCACAACCGTACCAGATGAACTCAAAGATGTTACTGGTTTACCAAAACTTGTTGAACGACTAAAAGCGCATGGATTTAACGACAATGAATTACAAAAAATCACCAATGGAAACTGGGTCCGGGTACTGAGCGAAACGTGGGAATAGGTGGCGAGGAGGCGCCTGTCACTTCCCGGTTTTTGTCAAACTTTGTCGAATACACAAATATCTACTAAAACAAAGCAGCCGTCATATAATCGCGGCTGCTTTCTATATTACTTATTAAATATCCCTAATCTACCAATACGCTCTACCGCTTCCTCCAGTCGTGCCTCTGAATCCAGCAGGCCAACACGTACGTAGCCTTCCCCCTTTGACCCAAAACCATTTCCGGGAGCAACAACTACATGCGCTTTTTCCAGCAATAAATCAGCGAATTCCTCTGAGGAGTAACCAGCCGGGACAGGCAGCCAGGCAAAGAAAGTACCTTTTGGCGCATCAGCTTCCCAGCCAATCCTATCCAATGCAGCAATGAAGCGCTCTTGACGATTTGCATATGTATCAACCAAGTATTGCGCTGCGGTCTGATCACCATTCAAAGCTTCTGCTGCAGCTTCCTGTACAGCTCCAAATAAACTGACATACATGTGATCCTGCACAAGATTGATGCTCTCAATAACAGACGGATTCCCTACAGCAAAAGCAATGCGCCATCCAGCCATACTATAGGCTTTTGATAACGTATAGATCTCTACCCCAACATCTTTTGCACCAGCTGATTGCAGAAAACTAACTGGCTTCTGCTCCTCAAATCCAATTGTCGCATAGGCAAAATCATGCACAACACAAAAATCATGCGCATTCGCAAGATCAATCGTTTCATCAAAAAATTCTTTAGTTGCGGTTGCTGCAGTTGGATTGTTCGGATAGTTTAGAAACATCAGCTTCGCCCGTTCAAGGTCAACCTGACTAATCTCGCTGTAATCAGGCAAAAAACCATTTTCCCTAAGCAGTGGCATGAACGCTGTATCAGCATCAGCCATTGCCGTTCCAGACATGTAATCCGGATATCCCGGGTCAGGCAGCAATGCCAAATCACCCGGATTCAGCAGGCACTGACTCAATTCCACAAGCCCTGCTTTTGCCCCAAACAAAATAGCTACTTCTGTTTTAGGATCTACCGTTACTCCATACTCCCTCTGGTAAAATTCTGCTACAGAGTCTTTTAAATACTGGAATCCCTGAAAAGGTGTATATTTATGATTTCTCGGTTTTTCTGCAGCCTCCTGCAATGCTGCCACTATATGTTCAGGCGTTGGCAAGTCCGGGTTTCCCTGTCCCATGACAATAACATCATGACCCTGTTCCTTGATGGATTGCGTCTTTTTCACCAGCTTCGCAAAAAACTGCTCAGGCAACCGCTTCAGCATATCTGATTGTTCAAATTCCCTCACACGAACCACTCCCCCAATCCCAGTTTAAGTTTTATCGTAACGATGTTTCCCGGGATTGTAAAGGGAGCCCACAATAAATTTATGATGCGAATATCCTTTGTTCTCCCGCTAATTTTTGAATCATCGGAAGCATTCCAATATCCAAATTACCACCACTGACGACTACACCTAAATTTCTAGAACGAATTTTGTCATGATATTTAAACAGTGCTGCCAGTGACGCAGCTCCTGCCCCTTCCATCAAGGTTTTATTACGTTCCAGCATATAAACAATTGCTGAGGCGATTTCTTCATCACACACTGTCACAATGTCATCGACATATTTTCGAATAACCGGTAATGTATGTGTCCCCGGTTGTTTCACTGCAATACCCTCTGCTATAGTTTGAACAGATGTAAGTTTTTCAGTTTCATTACGATGAAAACTTTTATGCATGGCAGCTGCTCCACTTGCCTGCACACCGATCACTCTAATATTGCGATTAATATGTTTTGCTGCTGTCGCGATACCGCTAATTAATCCGCCACCGCCAATTGGCACCAAAATCGTGTCAATTCTGTCTTCCTGACGCAGCATTTCCATCGCAATAGTTCCTTGCCCTGCCATAACGTCATAATCATCAAATGGATGTATATACGCCGCTCCAGTTTCTGCTTTTCTTTCTAATGAAGCTTCGAATGCCTCTTGGAAAGATTCTCCTACAAGAACAACCTCTGCTCCATATGCCTTTGTGGCATTGATTTTTGCAAGTGGCGTTCCTTCTGCCATAAATATTGTCGTATGCACTCCCAATTTAGCTCCTGCATAGGCTACACCTTGTGCATGATTTCCTGCCGATGCAGTAACCACGCCATTTTGCAACTGTTCCTTTGGGAGCTGCATTAGTTTAAAGGTTGCTCCTCTAAATTTGAACGCACCTGTTTTCTGCTGATTTTCCATTTTAAAATATACGTTTTTCCCGACCATTTGATTGGTGGTAGACGAGGTTAGTAACGGTGTGCGATGGACAAATGGCTCGAGCCGCTTCCATGCATTGTAAACCGTTTCGCCAGTTAAGAAATTCCCAAGGTTTACACTCCTTTTTTTATAAAACTGTTTTTTTGTTTAATGCCACGAGGGAAATATACTCGCTTTCCCCTTATGCTGCTTTCTCAAGTTTCTAAATACTGGTTGAGTGCTTAGCTTCGTTCCGGCAGAATACTTCGCTTTCCATGGGCACGACCTCAGCCTCCTTGCCCCGGCAAGGGGTATGCCGACGTTGTCCGCAAAGGACGGTCTTAGTCGGCCTTCATTTAATTGCTTCTTCCGGGGTATTCGGAACGTGCTGTTCCCATAGGAGTCTGCGTATTCTGCCTCCACTGATAAAGATGTCATAACTAGAAGCTGAAGTTTCCCCTATGGCTATGCAGTCATTGTGAAAGCGAATATTTTGCCACAGCTGGAATTTTAAAGAACTGCACGTTTCTAAAATATTAATTTTAAGGCTAAAGTAAGCAAAATCCAGCGTAGGAAATACACGGAGACTCCTGCGTGTCACCGGCTAAAACCGGTCACGTCCTGTGACCAACGCCGATACTAGAACGTCCTGTTCGTCGAAGCAACAGCTGAAGATCCCGCAGTAAGCGGTTTTTGCTTCCGAGGAATCTGAAGCGTTGCCCTAAGGTGCGCGAAGTGTATTTCCGAAGCAGTATATTATGTCACAATCTACAGATTTTTGTTAAATAGCAACATTCTTTCAGAAAACAACCTAGGATATGATTACACTCATCTGCCCTCAAATGCAGTAATTTTAGCTTCATGATGCAACGTAAGGGCGATGTCGTCCCAGCCATTTAACAGCTTTTCTTTGTGGTAATTATCAATCGAAAATGGAACAGTTCGTTTATCATCTACAATCTGCTGGTTTTCCAAATCCACTTGCAAGTAAAGTGCTGATTCTTCCGCCTGTTTCATCCATTCACTCACCTGTTCCTCATCCATTTGCACTGGAATAATCCCATTCTTTAAGGCATTATTGTAGAAAATATCGGCAAAACTTGGGGCGATAATTACCCGAAATCCATAATCCAACAACGCCCATGGTGCATGTTCACGTGAAGATCCGCACCCGAAATTTTCACCGCCCAGCAAGATAGAGGCATCCGCATATTCATTCTTATTCAAAATAAAATCCGATCGTTGATTGCCATCATCATCGAATCGCCAATGATAAAAAAGAAATTGACCAAATCCGGTTCGTTCGACACGTTTCAAAAACTGTTTTGGGATAATCTGATCTGTATCAACATTTGTACGATTTAATGGAAATACTTTTCCAGCATGCTTTTGAATTGCTTCCATAATCACTCACCTCCTATTTCAGTGCCCCTGCATATTGACGTACATCCACGAAATGTCCTTCAATCGCAGCAACAGTCGCCATTTCCGGACTGACTAGATGAGTCCTGGCACCATTTCCTTGTCGTCCCTCGAAGTTGCGGTTTGACGTTGATGCACACCTTCCACCAGGAGGAACAATATCATCATTCATAGCTAGACACATACTGCAGCCAGCTTCTCGCCATTCAAATCCAGCTTCCTTGAAAATAAGATCAAGTCCCTCTTCTTCTGCTTGCCATTTCACTTTAAATGATCCTGGAACAACAATTGCTCTAACTTTTGGATTCACTTTTCTACCTTGAATAACGGATGCAGCTTTTTTCAAATCACCCAATCGTGAATTGGTACAGGAACCGATAAACACATGATCAATTTCAATTGAAGTGATTGGCTGATTTTCCTGCAATCCCATATACTGCAATGCCCGCTCCAAGTCCTCTTTATGATCTACATCATCTGCTGACGGAGTGGAACCATTTACTGGCACACACATACCAGGATTTGTTCCCCAGGTTACTTGCGGCTCAACTTCAGCTGCCTTAATTGTTACGGCCTGATCATAGGCTGCGCCTTCATCAGTAGCGAGCTCTAACCACTCACCAGCAAGCTGTTCAAATTCCTCTCCTTCAGGTACATGAGCCCTGCCGCGCAGGAATTCAACAGTTTTTTCATCCGGACTGATCAACCCAGCTCTTGCTCCTGCCTCAATCGACATATTGCAAACAGTCATCCGACCTTCCATAGACAAGTTTTGAATTGCCTCTCCGGTATACTCGATTACGTATCCTGTGCCGAACCGAACACCATATTTCCCGATAATCGCCAAAATTAAATCCTTCGCTGTCACACCTGGACCTAGATCACCATCCACATGGACATTTAGCGTCTTTGGTTTTTCCTGCCATATTGTTTGTGTTGCCAAAACATGCTCGACTTCACTAGTTCCAATCCCAAAGGCTAATGAACCAAAAGCACCATGTGTAGAGGTATGGCTATCCCCACAAACAATCGTTTTACCCGGCTGTGTCAACCCAAGTTCCGGACCAATCACATGGACAATCCCTTGATCAGGATGGTACATATCTGCAAGGGTAATACCAAAGTCCATGCAGTTCTTTTTTAACGTTTCCATCTGTTTTACTGAAATTTCATCCTTCATTACATCACGATTTTTCGTTGGTACGTTATGATCCATCGTTGCATAAGTCAGATCCGGACGACGTACTTTGCGATCTGCCAGCCGTAATCCTTCAAACGCTTGCGGCGAAGTAACTTCATGAACAAGATGCAGATCAATATACATAAGACTTGGTTTACCTTCTTCATCATGCACAACATGTTTATTCCAAATTTTTTCTACAATCGTTTCAGGCATTCCCATTCAGAATACCTCCTCTCGCTTTAAAAATATGAACTGCAAATACTGTCTGAAACACTTTTAGTGGTAATATTTTCAATAATTGCCTCAGTCATCTCGGAGGTACCAATAAGCTTCCCGCCTTCTCTATTCAAATCAGCTGTATGATAGCCTTCGTTTAACGTATCATTTACAGCTGACTCAATCTCGGCAGCCTCCTCTTCCATGTTAAAAGAATGGCGAAGCATCATAGCTGCTGACAGAATCATTCCTATTGGATTGGCCATCCCGCGACCTGCAATATCAGGTGCAGAACCATGAACTGGCTCGTATAGACCGACACCATCTGAACGTACACTTGCGGACGGCAGCATCCCAAGCGATCCAGTTAAAACAGATGCCTCATCACTTAAAATATCGCCAAATAAATTCTCTGTAACCATGACGTCAAACTGGTCAGGACTTGTAACAAGCTTCATTGCTGCTGCGTCTACAAGCAAATGATCCACTGTTACATCCGGGTACTGCTGCCGCTTTTCCTCAACAACTTCCCGCCAAAGACGGCTTGATTCCAGTACATTTGCTTTATCCACAGAAGTTAAATGCTTACGTCGCTTTTGTGCACTTTGGAATGCTTTATCAACAATCCGTTCAATTTCATAACGCTGGTAATAAAGTGTATCAACAGCCGCCTGCCCATTTTCTCGCCGTTCACTTGGCTGCCCAAAATACAGACCACCTGTTAATTCACGAATGATTAAAATGTCACTGCCACTGATAACTTCCTGTTTCAGTGGAGAAACATGCTCTAATGCCGGAAAACTTTTGATTGGCCGCAAATTTGCAAACAAACCCAATTGCTTCCTGATGCCAAGTAATCCTTTTTCAGGCCGCTTATTTGCCGGGAGATCATCCCACTTCTTTCCCCCAACAGACCCTAGCAATACAGCTTCAGCCTGCTGGCAAGCCTTGATCGTATCATCCGGCAGCGGGTTGCCATAGCGGTCAATCGCATCTCCACCTATAGCATGTTCATGAAAAGCAAAACGGTGGCCGTATTCGGTAGCAACCGTATTCAGTACTAACTTCGCTGACTCCATCACTTCTTTGCCAATACCATCTCCTGGCAGCAAAACAACCTGTTTATTCATTTAATATCCTCCTTTTACAGCCTCTTCTTTTGGCTTTGATATATGATATTGAATCATGTAGCGGTTCACCGCATTTAAAAATGCATTTGCCGATGCCTCAACAACATCCTGTGCAGTTCCACGTCCATTCATTGATTCTCCATTTACCAAAAGCTGCACATGTGATTCAGCAAGCGCGTCTTTTCCGCGTCCGACTGAGTTCAGTTGAAAGTCAACTAATTGTAATTCCTGTTCAATTAAGCTATCCAATGTGTTATACAGTGCTTCAACACTTCCCTGACCTGTACGAGCTTCCTGAACCTTATTCCCTTCAGGTGTCGTCAATGATACTGTTGCTGTAGGAATATTCGCTGTACCATATTGCACCTGGAACATTTCCATTTGATACTTAGCAGCACCGGATTGATCTGTTTGTATTTCCATTAGTATGGTAAAAATATCATCGTCGGTAACTTCTTTTTTGCGATCAGTCAGTTGTTTAAACTGGTAGAATGCCTTTTTCAGGTTCTCCTCAGCAAGCTCAAATCCTAGTGTCTTAACTTTATCCTGGAACGCGTGACGTCCGGAATGTTTTCCAAGGAATAGTGTATTTGACTGCACTCCGACCATTTCCGGTGTAATAATTTCGTATGTTTCTTTATTTTTTAAAACGCCGTCCTGGTGGATACCTGCTTCATGTGAAAATGCGTTGCGGCCGACAACCGCTTTGTTTGCCTGAACGAACATCCCTGATAACTTCGCGATAAGATCACTCGTACGCTTTATCTCGTTCAGTTTCAGTCCAGTTGTATATGGATAATGATCTGAGCGTATTTCGAATGCTACAGCCAATTCCTCTAATGATGCATTTCCGGCGCGTTCGCCAATACCGTTTATCGTTCCTTCAACCTGGGTAGCACCGTTTTCCACAGCAGCGATTGAATTGGCAACCGCCATCCCCAAATCATTATGACAGTGACAGGATAAATCAACCTGATCGATATTTGGAACTGTTTCTTTAATAAATTGGAAGAGCTCCCCATATTCTTTTGGTGTCGTGTACCCGACAGTATCCGGTAAATTAATTACTGTAGCGCCAGCATCAATCACTTGCTCAATAATCTGTGCAAGAAAATTCCAGTCTGACCGCGAAGCATCTTCAGCTGACCACTCCACTTGCGGAAACTTCTCTCTTGCATATTTCACGATATCCACCGCAGTTTCAATCACTTGCTCAGGTGTTTGTTTCAGCTTATAAGTCATGTGAATTGGTGATGTTGCCAAAAAGATATGAAGACACGGTTCCTCTGCATATTTCAGTGCTTCCCATGCTGTGTCGACATCTGACTTTACTGCTCTTGCAAGTCCCGTAACCGATGTTCCTTTGATAGTTTCAGCAATTGCTTTTACAGCTTCAAAGTCACCCTGGGAAGAAGCAGGAAAACCTGCCTCCATCCGGTCAACACCCAATTTTTCAAGCTGTCTGGCGATTTCCAGCTTTTCAAGTTTATTCAAATTTACTCCCGGTGATTGTTCGCCGTCTCTCAATGTCGTATCAAAAATTTTAATTTGTGACATGCACATTCACATCCTTTTGTTTTTCTTTTGTTGCTTGTAATGGCTGTTTTACAAAAGGCATTAAATCACGGAGCTCCTTTCCAACTTTTTCAATCGGATGCTGGTTTTCCAAAGCATTGATTGCATAGAATTGAGGACGGTTTGCCTTATTTTCCAAAATCCATCCTTTAGCGAATTCACCTGATTGAACTTCGGAAAGCACTTCTTTCATGCGGGCTTTTGTTTCATCGTTGATGACTTTTGGCCCTGAAACAAAATCACCCCATTGCGCGGTATCAGATACTGAGTAACGCATGTTTTCAAGTCCACCTTCATACAGCAGATCCACAATCAGTTTCACTTCATGCATACATTCAAAATAGGCAACTTCAGGCTGATACCCTGCTTCCGTCAACGTTTCAAATCCTGCTTTGATTAAATTTGTAAGGCCGCCGCAAAGTACTGCCTGCTCCCCAAACAAATCCGTCTCTGTCTCTTCCTGAAATGACGTTTCAAGAACCCCTGCTCTTGCTGCACCAATTCCTTGAGAATAGGCAAGTGAAAGCCCCTTGGCATTGCCTGTAACATCCTGGAAAACACCATACAATGCTGGTACTCCAGCGCCTCCCTCGTACGTCCGGCGAACCAGATGTCCTGGGCCTTTTGGAGCAACAAGGAAAACATCAACATCTGACGGTGGGACAATTTGATTAAAATGAATATTAAATCCGTGCGCGAATGCCATTGCATTTCCTGCCTGCAAGTTCGGTTTAATGCTTGCTTCGTAGACCTCTGTCTGATGCTCATCCGGCAGCAGCACCATTACAACGTCTGCAGCCTTAACCGCATCAGCGACTGAATAAACTTTAAACCCGTCAGCCTCTGCTTTTTGCTGTGATTTCCCTGGTCTAAGTCCAACCACAACATCATACCCGCTCTCTCTAAGGTTTAATGCATGTGCATGCCCTTGTGATCCGTAACCTACCACCGCGATTTTCTTTTCCTGTAATACCTGCTTATCGATTTCTTTTTCATAATATACTTTTGCCATCTGAAACATCCTCCTCAAAGTTTTTTAATTTATCCATTTTTAAACTGGAAACGAATTAATTTCGGTTACCTGCTGTGGCTGCTGTCCTCTCAGGAATGCAGTTACACCAGTTTTAGAAAGCTCTTTAATCCCGTATGGCCGTAATAATGAAATTAACGCTTCGACCTTATCAGGCTTGCCGGTCACCTGTATCGTCAGGCTTTCCCGGGAAACATCGATGATGGATGCCCGAAACGGTGTAATTACTCCTTGAATTTCTGCACGCAATTGGCCGCTTCCTTTCACCTTTATCAATGCTAGTTCCCTTGCAACAATCGCCTTTTCTGTAATATCCGATACTTTCAAAACATCAATTTGTTTGTTGAGCTGTTTGGTCAGTTGCTCCAGTTTCTGATGATCGCCTACCTCAACAACAAAGGTCATTTTCGATATACCTTCTGTTTCGGATGCACCAACGGATATACTTTCGATGTTAAATTGCCGCTTATGCATCATCCCGGTTACCCGGTTTAGTACGCCACCACGATTCTGAACCGTTGCACTTATGATTCGTCTCATTTTGTCACCCCTACCATTTCATGAATCCCTTTACCTGGGGCAATCATCGGATACACATTCGATAATTGAACAACCCGGCAATCAACAACAACCGGACCTTCATATGCAAAAACTTCCTGCAATATTTCTGTTACATCAGCTTCCTTATCAACCTTCATCCCGCGAATCCCGTAACTTTCAGCTAGTTTTACAAAATCAGGATTTGATGAAAAAACTGATTCAGAGTAGCGTTCCTCATAAAAGCTTTCCTGCCACTGCCTCACCATTCCAAGTGCCTCATTATTTACAATGATCACTTTAACTGGCAGGTCCTGTTCTTTTATCACTGACAGTTCCTGGAAAGTCATCTGAAAGCCGCCGTCACCTACTAACGCAACAACGAGATCCTCCGGTGCGCCGAGCTGTGCACCAATTGCAGCCGGAAATCCGAATCCCATTGTTCCAAGACCTCCTGATGTCACCCAACGATTTGGTTTTTCCATCGTATAAAACTGTGCCGCCCACATTTGATGCTGTCCGACGTCAGTTGTAACAATTGCTTTTCCTGAGGATTGTTTATATACCTGTTCTATCAGCCATTGTGGCGATATTTCTTGATCCGACTGTTCATACCACAAAGGATAATTCGATTTATTTTCCTGCAGTTTTTCCAACCAAGGTTCATGGTGATGCATGGATGAATCCGCCTTTTCCAGTAACATTTTCAACGCTTCATTCGCATCAGCTACGACAGGAATTTCCGTGTTAATATTCTTGCCGATTTCAGCAGGGTCAATATCAATATGAGCAACCTTGGCATTCGGTGCAAAATGTTTCAAATTTCCAGTTAAGCGGTCATCAAACCTTGCACCAATGTTAATTAATAAATCACTTTCGTAAATTGCCATATTCGCAGCGTACGTTCCGTGCATTCCACCCATTCCCAGCGATAGCCTCTCTGATCCCGGGTAAGTCCCTAGACCAAGTAATGTTGTTACTACCGGAAGTTGATGTTTTTCTGCAAACTGTTTTAAGTTCTCCGATGCATTTGCAAATTGAACACCCGCCCCAGCGAGGATAACCGGTTTTTCCGCACGACTTACTGCGTCAGCTAATTTAACAATTTGTAGTGGATTAGGTCTTTTGGTTGGCTGATATCCAGGTAAATGAAACTCACTGGAAAATGTCTCCGTCGTTACAGCCGCTGATACATCTTTTGGAATATCAATTACAACAGGTCCTGGTCTTCCTGAAGCAGCAATATAAAAAGCTTCTTTTACGACCCTGGGTACCTCAGATACATGTTTTACCTGATAATTGTATTTGGTAATGGGAGTCGTAATTCCCAGTACATCCGACTCCTGAAAAGCATCCGTTCCAATCACACTGCTTGCCACCTGTCCAGTGATTACGACTAATGGCAACGAATCCATCATCGCGTCCGTAATACCTGTTATCAGGTTCGTTGCTCCCGGTCCTGAAGTTGCCATTACAACGCCTGGTTTACCCGTAACTCTTGCATACCCTTCAGCGGCATGAACCGATCCCTGTTCATGCCGTGACAGCACATGCTGAAAAGGTGCTTGACTTCGGTACAACGCATCATAAATAGGGAGTACCGCCCCACCCGGATAGCCGAAAATTGTATCAGCACCAGCCTCTACAAGAGCATTCATCAACACATCAGCCCCGGTCATCTTTTCTGTTGCACTGACCATTTCAGGTTTCGCCTCCACTTTCACTATTGCATGCCTCCTTAAATTATTTTTTATTGAGCTTATCGCCAGCCTATTTGACGAAAGCCTTAATAACACTTGCTTAACAACTAAAAAAAGACCCTTCTTTCCCCACACACCCGCCTTTAAGCAGAATGAATGGGGAGAAAAGAGTCTCTTTTCACGGTACCACCCAAGTTTACAGCATCCTCACGAATCCTGCCTCACTAAGCTGTCAACCAGCCTGTTTTGATAACAGGTATACCCGCGTATACCTGACAGAATCTAATGGGGAGCACCATTGGCACCCTTTCAATCCTGCACTCAGGGACGATGTCAGAACAACATGTAATTCCGGGCTTACAGCAACCCCGGCTCTCTGTAAAAACATGGACCATGTTCCTTTATTCCCATCATCGAGTTGATGATATTATTCGTATCTGAAAATTTGATATTGTCGATAATCTTATACCGTTTCACAGTAAAGGTCAACCACTTTTTTAAATTTTTTTGATACTTTTGATAAGTCAAATAACTTGAATGCGTTTACATTATGATTGCGACAAGAAAATGGTGAATATATTACATTTGTATTACAGCGTAAGGGAGAGTTGTCTGCTATGGGGGGTGAAAATTTTGATATTGGGTTGAAGTTCTCGAAATTTGGTTGAAGTTCCTGATATCTGGTTGAAGTTCTCGATTTCTAGTTGAAGTTCTCCGTATTCGGTTGAAGTTCACATTTAGGTCGATATATTCAGTTTCCGGTTGATAAGCCTTTTTTTCAAGTTGATATCCTCCCATTTCAGTTGATAAACCACACATCTGGTTGATATATCCAATTTCCGGTTGATAAACCAAATTCCAGGTCGATATCCCTCCATTTAGGTTGATAAACCACACATCTGGTTGATATATTCAGTTTCCGGTTGATAAACCAAATTCCAAGTCGATATCCCTCCATTCAGGTTGATAAACCACACATCTGGTTGATATATCCAGTTTCTGGTTGATAAACCAAATTTCATGTCGATATCCCTCCATTCAGGTTGATAAGCCACACATCTGGTTGATATACCCAGTTTCCGGTTGATAAGCCAGATTTCAAGTCGATATCCTCACATTTCGGTTGATAAACCACACATCTGGTTGATATATCCAGTTTCCGGTTGATAAACGTATCCAATCGAAATTCTATAGACTCTTAACCTCCAAAAAAATAACCCCGGTATTACCCGGGGCATCTTACAACTATTTAAAATCAGTTACTGCTCCTTTTGAGGAACAGGAAACCGTGTGAGCATATTTACCTAATACACCTTTTTTGTACATAGGTGGAGCCGTCCATTCATCCTTGCGACGCTGTAACTCATCCTCAGAAATCTCAAATGAAATCTCCTTTTGCTCCGAATCTATCGTAACCAAGTCATTTTCCTGTAAAAGTGCTACTGGACCACCATCCTGTGCTTCTGGTGCAATATGACCTACCACGAGACCATGTGTACCACCGGAAAATCTGCCATCGGTTAACAATGCCACTTTTTCACCAAGTCCCTTCCCAACAAGCAAACTTGAAATTGACAGCATCTCAGGCATTCCAGGTCCTCCTTTAGGACCGACATAGCGGATGACTACAACATCACCTTCAGCAATCTTATTATCACTAATTGCTGCCGAAGCCTCGTTTTCCGTATTAAACACACGTGCCGGGCCGGTATGACGACTGATTTTTACACCAGATACTTTCGCAACTGCACCGCGTGGGGCTAAATTACCTTTTAGAACAATCAATGGACCATCCACACGCTTAGGGTTATCAAATGGCATAATCACTTTCTGATCATCCTGCAATGAAGGTGCCTCAGCTAAATTTTCAGCAACTGTCTTTCCAGTTACTGTCAGACAATCCCCATGCAAATAGCCTTGCTCATGAAGAAGCTTCATAACAGCCTGCACACCACCAGCATTATGCAAGTCTTGCATTACATATCTGCCGCTCGGCTTCATATCAGCAAGATGCGGAACTTTTTCCTGCATTCTGTTAAAGTCATCAATGTTCAAATCAACATCAATCGCATGGGCCATCGCCAGCAAATGAAGAACAGCATTCGTTGATCCGCCCAATGCCATAACAACTGTTATTGCATTCTCAAATGCTTCTTTTGTCATAATATCTTTTGGATAAATACCTTTTTCCAGTAATTGATAGACAGCTTCACCTGCAGCAGCGCAATCATCTGCTTTTTCCTTTGATTCAGCAGGATTCGAGGAACTTCCAGGCAAGCTCATACCCATTGCTTCCACCGCTGATGCCATCGTGTTAGCAGTATACATTCCGCCACAAGCACCTGCACCAGGACATGCATTACATTCAATCGCTTTTAACTCCTGATCATCAATATCCCCGTTGTTATGTTTACCCACTCCTTCAAATACCGACACAATGTCAATATCTTTTCCACCATGGGAACCAGGGGAAATTGTTCCTCCATATACAAAAACAGACGGTACCTCACTATTAGCAATCCCAATCAAACAACCAGGAATATTTTTATCACAGGCACCGATTGCAACAAGCCCATCCAAATTTTCCGCACCAGTAACCGTCTCGATTGAATCAGCAATAAGGTCCCGGCTTGGGAGTGAATAACGCATACCACTCGTGCCCATGGAAATACCATCAGAAACCGTTATCGTATTAAACATAAGTGGAACGCCACCAGCTTCTTTAGCTCCTTTTTTGGAACTAACCGCCAAATCATTCAGGTGAATGTTACAGGGCGTCACTTCACTCCATGTACTTGCAACACCAATCATTGGCTTTTTAAAATCATCATCTGTAACACCAACTGCACGAAGCATCGCACGGTTCGGTGCTCTCAAAAAGCTATCACTGAAAACATTACTCTTTATCCGTAAGTCTTTCCCCATAACCAGCCCTACCTTTCTGTTGTAAAACTATTCTAATAATTTAATATAAAATTCTACCACTAACAGCTGAAAATGAAAAGACATTTTTTTAGAATGTAATTTACGAATAGAGTAGATTCCTACTCAGAAGTGATTGAGCCTTATTTTAATTTTTCATAGATTTCCTTCACCGTAATCAAATCAAAAATTCCTATTCCAACTGACTTAAACAATAACGTTTTGTCCGAAATATTGTCCGGCTGGTGCTGTTCTTTAATCATATTTTCCAGTGACAAAGTATTGTTTTCATTAGCCCCAAAGTGCTTCGCCCGAATCATATCCCCTGATTCGCGGAATGCACTATATGCATCCACATAGAATTCATCTACCGCAGATAGGAAAGAATCAGGAAGTTCCTGCATAGTAGGCTTGAAGGATCCTACTGCCACAACTATTTTTCCTTTCCAATCGGCTGAATCCAAATCAGGTAACACCGGTGTTTGTGATGTTGTTGTTGTGATAACAATATCTGAATTTATGATTAGTTCGGGTAATTTTGCCTCCCGTACCGTTAAATCAGGAAATTCTATTTCTGCTTTTGAAATAAAATCATTTAACTTTTTACTGCTGCGATTATAAACATATACTGTTTCAATTGATCGTACAGCACATGCTGACTGCAAATGGCTCCACCCTTGAGTACCCGTGCCAATAATTCCAATAGAGGTGGCGTGCTGATCTGATAGGTATTTCATCCCCAATCCACCAAGTGCCCCAGTACGTAATGCAGTAATTGGCATTGCATCAAAGGTCATAAGCGGTTCAAGGGTTTTACGATCATAGAGCACCATTAACCCATGTATCGTCGGCTTCTCTAATTTCGAATTATTGGGTGCAACACCTACTAATTTTGTTGCATAGTAATCCCCATAAAATGCCGGCATCAATAACGCAGTGTTATCTTCATCATCAATATGCATCCGATCAGGGGTTATCTCATTACTAAACTTATCCTGCAAATAATAGTTTTCGATCGAGTCTATTACATCTCTCATCGATATTGCTTTATTAATTTCTTTACTTGATAACATAGCATGCATCCTCCTCCGTTTTTCACAATATTATGTATATTACCTTAACATAATTATAAACACCCAGCCTACTTCAGAACAAAGAACAGTAGTGTACAATGTTCGAAACGGCTTGTGTCAAGGCCTGTTATATTATTTATTTTTTTCAGACGATAGATTAATGTGTTTCGGTGGATAAATAATTCCTCAGCTGCTTTACTTATATTCATATTCTTATTGCAGTAGGTGATGAAATCGTGTTTCAGCTCCGAAAATGCATCATCGTTTATAAGCGGTTTCAAGCGTTGAACAAGTATCCTTTGCATATTTAAACCTAGCTGATGTGGAAGCATCTCTATTAATATATCCCAATCAAAATAAGAATAGATTTTTGGTGTAATTAGGGATTCATACGAGAATTTTATAAGCGAATCTGCTTCCCAATAAGATTGAGCTACACGATCCAAGGATGAGCAAATATTTCCCGATGCAATGATTACGTCAGTAAGTTTATATACCCGAAACATTTCCAATAAATAAATGCTATAATCCCTAAATTCATTCATAAACTTTTCTAAGTCTTCTTCACTGGTAGTACACTTTAAAAAAACAATTCTCTCCGTGTTCAAGAATGCACATATATCATGCTTCCCCCCGTTAAATGCACGAACAATACAGTCCAGTATTGTCTTTTTCATTCGCTCTGGTGGGATATGCCTCTGTTTATCTTGCATATTCTTCAATAGATAGTCACCGATATCTATTACAATACATGTTCGCTTCTGATTTGGTTCAATATGAAGCAACTCACAATAATGACTAATCTGTTCATGATTAATAGATTCATTTAACAGAATATACTGGACAAACGATTCCAATGTCATAGCTTCCAAATTTTCAACTTGAACATGGAGTGTTTCCTGCCACATCATCTCTACATATTTTTTTACCAAATACGCATAGGATTCAACCTCTTTTGGATTTCCAATAATACCAAGAACACCAACAGGCTTATTTTCAAAATTAAGGGGAACAGCAACTCCTGGTAGCACATTTTCCATGTAGGTTGTTTTTTCTTCGGTAAATAAAATAACTTTATTAGCTTCGATAACTTCAATTGAGGGTGTATGTATGCTTCCGATTCTTGAAGGATTCGTATCTCCGATGATATAACCTTGTTCGTCACTTACACTAATTGGAAATGGTAAAATTTTTGAGACCGTTTCCACTGTATTTTGTGCGAATTGTACAAAGCCTTCCATCTCAGTTTCCTCCCACTTTTAACCTGTACAAACTAATATTATCACAATATTTAAAATAATAATACACCCTATTCTTCATCTGTATTTTGTGTAAAGTGCCCATAGACTTTACTGAGAATTATACGTTACAAATAGATTGTTAAGAATTATCTAACTATTAATTTGAGGTGATTTAATGAAAAAGACATCTGACATCATTATAATTGGTGGGAGTGTAATCGGTTCGAGTGTTGCTTATAACCTGCTGAATGATGGTTACACAGGCAATATTACAATTTTTGAAAAAGACCCTATATATGAATTTTCCTCAACCCCTAGAAGTGCTGGAGGCATCCGACAGTTATTCACCACAGCAATCAACATTCAAATTAGTCGCTACAGTTTACAACAATACAAAACATTTCCTGAAGACATGGCAATAAACGGTGAGAAAGCTGAAATAGATTTTCAGCAACGAGGCTATTTGTTCTTAGCTAAAAATGAAAATATAGATCAATTGCAAAAGCAAGCGAACTTACAGCATGAATATGGTGTTCCATCTGAGTTCTTAACACGTGGAGAATTAGTAACCATTATCCCTGAATTAAACACAGATGATTTACAAGGAGGGTTGTATTGTGCAGAAGATGGATATCTTGATCCCTATTCGGTTATGCAAGGCTATGCCAAAAAGGCAAAACAGCTTGGGGCGTCCTATGTATATGAACCAGTGGAAACGATTCTAAAAAATGATCAGGGCATTACCGGTGTACAATTAGAAAATGGCGATACCTATCACGCGCCAATCGTTATAAATTGTGCCGGTCCTTGGGCACCAGCATTAAGTGAAACAATAAATTGTCCTGTACCTGTTATTCCATTAAAAAGGCAGATTATCCAGTTTGACATCGCAGAACCTTTAACAAACAAAATACCTTTAACGGTTGATCCTACCGGGGTTTACTTTCGTCATGAAGGTCAAAGTTTAATTGTTGGGTTCTCAGAAAAAGTTAAGCCAGGAATCGATTTTAGATGGTCCCGCGAACTTTTCCTAGAGCAGTTATGGCCAATTCTCGGACATCGGATTGATAATTTTCTATACGCAAAGGTCATCAGTGGCTGGGCAGGAATGTACAGCCATAATACAAAGGACCAAAATGCGATTATCGGTGAACATCCAGAAGTAAATGGTTACTATTTAGCATGTGGGTTCAGCGGGCATGGTATGCAGCAGGCACCAGCTGTAGGTAAAGGTTTATCCGAATTAATCCGTACCGGAAACTATCACACACTTAATTTATCACCACTCAGATTTGAGCGTTTTGCAGAAAATGAATTACTTATTGAAGGTGCAATAGTCTAATCAATAATCACTAAAGAAGGAGGATGATTTAAGGGTTCGAAGTTAAGCTAATCTACAAGATTTATGTAAGCGATTACAATAAATGGAGGGTTAACGAATGAGTATAATTTTAATCGAGTTTATTTTGTATTGTTTAGTCATATTGGCTATTGGTTACTATTTCAGTAAGAAAAGTAAGACACATTCTGATTTTTTACTAGGTGGAAAAAAGTTACCTGGATGGGCACTCGCCTTTTCTGAACGCGCAACTGGTGAATCAGCATGGTTACTATTAGGGTATACCGGTTTCGTATTTATGACGGGATTGTCAGGAGTTTGGGTAGCTGCCGGTATCGCAATTGGTATTTTATTTGCCTGGTTATTCCTAGCCAAAAAATTTATGAGGGAGACCAATAAGTATAATGTCTTAACACTTCCCGATTACCTTGCTGTTCGGTTCGGCGATAAAGCCAATATTATTCGCTGGCTGACAAGTATCCTGATTGCCGGATTTCTAATGTTTTATGTAGGTGCACAAATGGCTGGTGCTGGTAAAATGCTTTTCACGACATTTGGTATGCCTCCCACAGCTGGCGTTATTTTAGCTACTATAATCATAATTATTATTGCATTTGCTGGCGGTTTTATATCAGTTGTTTGGACAGACATGATTCAAAGTATCATGATGTTAATTACATTAGTCGTTTTACCTATTGTCGCACTTATTTACATTAACACAAACGACTTATCAATTAGTCAATCACTTGCTGATGCAGGCAATTCCTACAACCATTGGTTTGGCGGACTAACCGGTTTTGCCGTTGGTGTATTATTCTTCAACAACTTCTCATGGTTCTTTGGATTTCTAGGCGGCCAGCCACAGCTTAGCGCCCGTTTCATGGCACTCAAAAATGATAAAGAAGCTAATCAAGGCAGTGTAGTTGCTATCATATGGACAGTTCTCGCTTATAGCGGTGCATTCCTAATCGGTATCTGTGCAATTGCGATGTACAGTCAGGGATCTTTTGCTGATGTCGAAATCATTCTGCCGACTATGATTCTGGACTTAATGCCCCCTTGGATTGCTGGTATCCTGCTTGCGGGAATTCTGGCTGCAATCATCACTACTGCCGATTCACAGCTAATGGTTGTTACAAGTTCGGTCAGTGAGGATATTATTCACAAAGCAATGGGTATCGATCTGACAGAAAAACAATTAATCTGGATATCACGTGCTTCTGTTGTATTTTTCGGATTAGTTGGAATGACAATTGCGCTCGTGTCGGAATCGTTGCTGTATCTTGTTGTCAGTTGGGCCTGGGCAGGGGTAGGATGTACACTTTCCCCAGCTATCTTAATGACATTTTTCTGGAAACGATACTCAGGTGCTGGTGTAATAGCCACCATCCTGGCAGGCTTAATCTCTACGTTAATCTGGATCAGCACACCACTCGAAGGTATGATCACATCCAAGTTTTCCACCTTTTTCATAGCTTTAATCTTCGGTATTGTGTTTAGTTTATTAATGCCAGATAAGGACGAGAAAATAGAATTAGGTACAACAGAAGAAGCATTGTAATAAATTAGCAGGAGGCAGTGCCTTAGGTGCTGCTTCTTACTATAAGAATCGAACCTCACGCCAAGGAAGTCGCATAAATTAAAATAAATTTTTCACCTGAAAGATGACACTTTTTTTGTTTTAGAATCGATTGTATTGTTAATAGAATTACTTGTTTAATTTAGTTATCCCGATCAGGCAAGATACGTGTAAATCTGGAAAATTACAGGTGCCACGCATTTTAATTCGGAGCCATGTATTCGGTGTACTCCCTGGTGGTAATGTATACATCGATACAACAAGTTCTTGCTGCAGTTCTTCCAGTAAAATAACGGCCTGATTGTCATCTTCAATTCGATCCAATACTCCGGTTGTAATCAGTTCTAAATTGACGTTAGAATTAAGGTCAGAGTTAAACAATGACAGTAAAAATAGCATCACCAGATAATGCTTCCAGACAATATTCATGAGGTGACTCCTTGTTTCACTTTTTTCTATTATGACAAGAAACATTACTTTTTGCACATAACGAAAATTTAAAAACCGAAGCCGCAACTCATACAAAAATTTAGTTTTCCCCTAGATAAAAATCAAAATTTCCCGGACAAAATTAATCTCAAAATTCAATTATGGTCATTTTGTATATAGATTTTCCCGAATAGCTCTGATACGCTTAAGAAAAAGTAACATTAGGCAAATGGAGGGGAAAACTGAAGTGGCCAAAAAATATTTATTTATAATGATTTTCGCTATACTGGTAGCCTGCGGACAAAATCCTGATCAAGGTTCAACTGAGCAACAAACGGTCACAAACCATTCGGAAACAGTAAAAGAATCATTACAAGATAAGGAGAAACCGAAAGAGCAAGATTCAAATCAAAGCGAAACCGATGGGACTTCCGACTCAAAGTCAAATGAAGAACCTAATAAAAAGAGCAATTCTTTATCCGATTTGAAAGTTCACTACATAGATGTAGGACAAGCGGATGCTACCCTTTTTCAATATAAAAGTGATGGTGAGCAATACACTATATTGTTTGATACAGGAGATTGGCAAGGAAATGAAGTGCCTAATTACCTGTCAGCACAAGGTGTCTCTTCTATCGATATACTCATTGTCAGTCATGCTGATGCTGATCATTCCGGGCAATTGGCAGAAGTCATGAACACATTTGATGTTGGTGAAGTTTGGATGTCTGGAAATGAAAGCTCATCACAAACATTTCAACAAGGTATGAAGGCTGTTCTGGCAAGTGACGCGGATTACGATGAGCCAAGAACCGGAGACACATTTGAAATTGGTTCGATGGACATAACCGTTCTCCATCCAGGCAGTATTTCCGGTAACACAAACGAAGAATCCATTTCCGCAAAATTCACATATGGCGACATGAGCTTCCTGTTCACTGGCGATGCTGATCGTGATGGCGAGATGAAAATGATGGACAGCGGAAATAGTGTGAATGCTGACTTTTTACAATTAGGACATCACGGATCTAATACATCCAGTGACCCAGCCTTTATTGATGCGGTAAGTCCGGAAGTAGCCATCTATAGCGCAGGCGCAGATAATCAATACGGACACCCGCATGCTGAGGTGGTTTCACTTATCCAAAATGATGAGATCAAGTTATATGGCACGGATGTTCATGGGACAATTGTTGTAACAACG
The DNA here is from genome assembly GCF_052246775.1 of Virgibacillus sp. L01. Taxonomy (NCBI): domain Bacteria; kingdom Bacillati; phylum Bacillota; class Bacilli; order Caryophanales; family Bacillaceae; genus Virgibacillus; species Virgibacillus sp. L01. The sequence continues at coordinate 399,459 of NZ_JBQQCP010000001.1, forward strand.
GACGGAAGCGACTATACCGTTCAGACAAAAGATGACGGCACAATCAGCCCAAGCAGCAGTGGTTCCTCAGATAACTCATCCAATAATGATACAAGTGATCAATCAACTAACACAGAAAAATCGCCAGCAACTGGTGATTGTATCAACATCAACAAAGCATCGTCTGAAGAATTACAGGAAATTATCCATATCGGGCCAGCACGTTCAGAGGACTTAATTAATTTGAGACCATTTCAATCTGTCAGTGATTTAACAGATGTTAGTGGAATCGGCCCATCGCGGATCAACGATATCAAAAGCCAAGGCTTGGCCTGTACAGGAGGATAAATATGAAAGGGATACTTGATCGATTTGAAGATACTAACAAAGCTGTCATACTCATGGAGGAAACAAAGGAAGAAGTAGTCATTCCTGCTGAACTATTACCAGAAGGAAGCAGTGAAAATACGTATTTCAACATGGAAAAAATAAATGATGAGTACCAAATTGTTTCGATTGATGAAGCAACCACGCAAAAGGAAGCTGAAAAATCATCTGATTTAATGGCTAAGTTACGTGCCAAAAACAAGGGGAGTAAGTTTAAGAAGAAATAAATTTTTAAAAGCCGAAATCCATTTAGGTGGGATTTCGGCTTTTAGTTTATTGATCAATAACCGAAGTGGCAAGCACCACACTACAATTCCCCGGCAATATCATAATTAGGCAATATCAGTACTTCTACTCGTCTATTTTTTGCCCGGTTTTGATCATTAGTATTAGGTAACATAGGTTTATGTTCACCAAATCCTTTTGCACTGAATGTTTTGGGGTCAAGCTTTTCATTCTCTAAAATCAGGCGCATAAAGTTAACTGCTCGCATGACACTTAAATCCCAATTCGATGAAAACTCACTAGTGCGAATTGGCCTGTCATCTGTATGACCACTGACTATTATTTGGTGTGGTGGGTCCGTGTATAGAAAGGTTGATATAGCACTTGCAATTTCCCTGCCTTCTCCTCTCACCACAGCGCTTCCTGAATCAAATGTTACATCATTGATGATCGTTATTAATAACCCTTCACCATTTAGATTGGTCCCTAACTTTTCGGATAGATTATTTTCGTTTATATATTTATTTATTCTTTGCTGGAGCATTTCCAATTTTTTTAACTCTTGTTCACTATTACTTAATTTTTCCTCTTCCTCAGGTTTTTCAGTCTCCTCTTCATCTTCTTCCACATCTTGAGGCATCTCTATTGTACTATTACTTTCTTCAAGTATCCCTTCCCCACCTGAAAACTCACTATTAAACACGCGCGAGAGCTCTTCATATTTTTTTGCATCTAACTCACTCATCGAAAACAGCACTATGAATAAGGCTAAAAGCAGAGTTAATAAATCCGCATAAGGAAGTAGCCAGGATTCACTCATATGAAGTTCATCATTCTTCTTCTTTCTGCGCATTTGATCCCTCCTGAGCTAATTTCGACAATTCTCTTGGCGATAAATAGGAACTTAGTTTATCTCGAATCAGCTGTGGAGATTCACCATTTGTGATGGATAATACACCTTCAATCATGATTTGTTTCATTAGTACCTCTTTTTTTGATTTCTCTTTAAGTTTGTTTGCGAAAGGGTGCCACAATACATAACCAGAAAATATACCAAACAGTGTTGCTATAAAAGCTGAAGAAATAGCATGTCCTAAAGCCTCCATGTCATTCAGGTCACCTAAAGCAGCAATTAGACCAACAACAGCTCCTAACACACCAAGAGTCGGAGCATATGTCCCAGCTTGCGAAAAGACTGAAACTCCTTTTTGATGTCTGTCTTCCATAGCATCAACTTTTTCTAACATAAGCTCTCTAATAAACTCAGTTGATTGCCCATCAACAGCCAACTGGATGCCTGATGATAAAAAGCTATCATCCAGTTGATCTATTTTAGCTTCAAGTGTCAGTATTCCTTCTTTTCTGGTAAGCTCTGCCCATTCAGTAAATGTATCAACCGTTTGTTTTATATCATTCTGTTTATCTTCCCTAAAAAGGATGACAAAAAGGCTCGGTACTCTTTTAATCGTTTCCATTGGAAAAGCAATACAAACAGACGCAATTGTTCCAAAAAATATAATAATAAACGCGGCGGGATTAATTAACGCTGCTGGACTAACACCTTTTAGTGTCATGCCCACCCCTAAAGCTAAAAACCCGATAATAATACCAATAATTGATGTCTTATCCATCGATATGTACCTCCTTGAAGATAGGGGAGAAACTTGATGTTCCCTACTTTTCCTATAATAAAAAATAGCCTACCAAAAGTGATAGACTTAATTAGTTTAACTACTAATCTTTTCATCCTTTTTTCGGTAACCCGGCAATCATAGTCATAAGACCTTAGACCCGTGGCTCTGCGTCCTTACCTTTCAATAAGTTTGCCATTCTCGTAGGTTATTTAATTTTTAATGTAATCTTATTAGAAGTTTCATACTAACTATATCGTTCAAAAATCCGGAAAGTTGAATACGTAGAGGAAAGAAAAAATATTTTGAAAATGTGGGTCTGCATGTGAGGATTATTTGACTAAGGGCTTAGTCGGTGTTGCTAAGTGAATCCTCATTCCGTTATTTGCCTCAAATAACGACTTTTGGCACCGGTTTCGGATCCTCATTCCGCTATTTGCCCTTTTCACCATCATTTCCCTTTCTTTTAAGACTATTAGCGGAACGAGGATTCACTTCAATCACTTTTGAGCAGTTTTTCTAGCATTTAGCGGAACGAGGATCCGCCATAATTACTTACATGGAATTTATCGGATCCTTATTCCGTTATCGCCAAGCTTTAATATAGATAAGCCTTAGTTGTACTTATGCAGTAAGAAAGTATTTATACTTTCTTACTGCATAATAAAAACACAATCCACCTCAGTAGTAGATTGTGTTTACGATGGAGCATATCGGGCTCGAACCGATGACCTCTTCGCTGCCAGCGAAGCGCTCTCCCAGCTGAGCTAATGCCCCAGTTGGACAGTCTTTATTATAGCATTTTTTTGACTGTTTTCAAGGGTGTAAAATGAAATAAGGGCTATACTTGGAATCAGTGGATTGTATATCAGCCTAATAGTAGGTTTTACTGTATCAGTAGATTGTAGAGAACTATTCTTTTTATTCAATTCCGCTATGCCCCCACAATATAAAAAAAGCCCGGAAAACCCTCCAGGCTCTTCATTGTAAACTTAACTTATAATTCCACACCCTCAGGCAAATGTAAATCATGTTCCTCAACACTGGTGATCTCGTTATTTTCATCTACAAATACCACTTTAGGCTTTAAATCTTCTATTTCCTCATCGGTCATGAGTCCTTGGCTCAAAATAATAACCAGGTCATCTGGAGAAAACAAGTTTGCAGGCGGACCGTTGAGGCAAATGCGGTTTGAACCCTCTGGAGCTGGAATGGCATAGGTCTTCCATCTTGCCGCATTTCGTATGTTTGCAATCTGCACCATTTCATAAGGCTTAATATTTGCTTCCTTCATTAACTTGCAATCAATCGTTATACTTCCAACATAATCAAGCTCAGCCTCTGTGACTGTAGCTCTATGTATCTTTCCTTTACACATTAAACGTTGCATAAAAGTGCCTCCCCTATAATAAATGAACATCTCAAGTATAGTATGACGTAAAACCAAGGATAATTACAAGTGAGCTTTTTCAAGCATAGCAGGCTTTCCCATAAAAAAAGAAATGGAACGCTACTAGAACGCTCCACACCTTACAATACTTACACATTCAACTGTTCGTTCACCTGTTCACGTAATGCTCTTTTCAGGAATTTGCCGACAGAAGTTTTGGGAATTTCCTTAATGAACATAACATCATCCGGTAACCACCATTTCGCAAATTGGGGTTCTAAAAATTCAATTATATCCTGTTTTGATAACTGTTCATCTTCTTTTAGTACAACACATGCTAATGGGCGTTCCTGCCATTTTGGGTGAGGAATCGATACAACCGCAGCTTCAAAAACAGATTCATGGGCCATTATCGCATTTTCTAAATCAACCGAAGAAATCCATTCACCACCACTCTTAATAAGATCTTTGGTTCGATCAACTATTTTAATAGATCCTTCTTCATCAATCGTAACAACATCACCCGTATATAGCCAGCCGTCTCGAAAAACATCCTTGCTTCGGTCATCATTATAGTATTCATCTGCAATCCAGGACCCGCGAATAAGCAGTTCACCCATTTCTTTTCCATCTGAATTTATTTCTCCATTTTCATTGATCGCCTTCACATCCAACCCTGGAACAACCATTCCCTGTTTTGATCGAATTTCCAGTCTGTCTTCTTCAGGTAGTTCTGTCTGATAACTTTTTAGTCGGGCAAGGGTTACAAGCGGCGTGGTTTCTGTCATACCGTATGCATGGATAAACGGAATGCCATGTTCTGATTCAAACGCTCGAATCATCCCTTTAGGAGCAGCTGCCCCACCGCATAGAACAGCGCGTAAACTTTCCATATTATAGTTTCCTTTTTCCAATTCGTTAAGCAAACCTAGCCAAATTGTTGGAACCCCTGCCGTTAGCGTTACCTTATATGACTCAATAAGCTCGGCAAGTATCTTCGGTGTCATCATCGGCCCAGGAAGAACTTGTGTCGAACCAAGCCAAGTTGCCACAAAAGGCATTCCCCAGGCATTTGCATGGAACATTGGGACCACCGGCATCAGGACATCTGATTCTGAAATTGCTGCAGTATCAGCCATACTTAGCACCATACTGTGTAAAACAATACCCCGATGTGAATACACGACACCCTTTGGCTTTCCGGTTGTAGCTGACGTATAACACATCCCTGCAGGATCTTCTTCCTCAATATCCATTGAAAATTGGTATGCTTCATCACCTTCTGAAACCAGCGCTTCATATGAATAAAGCGGTTCTATCTTACTCTCTGGCGGTTTTTCTTCATCCGACATAACAATAAAGGCTTCAACAGTTGGTAATTTATCTTTTATTTTCTCAATTAACGGTAGTAAGTCTACATCAATTAAAAGTACTTTATCCTCTGCATGATTAATAATGTATACAAGATGCTCCTCTGCCAATCGGATATTAATGGTGTGTAAAACTGCACCCATGGATGGTATCGTTAGAAAACTTGGCATTCGCCAAGCCTTTAATTGCGAATGCCTTAGTTGCACTTATGCAGTAGGAAAGTTTTATACTTTCCTATCTGCCAAAATAAGCCTCCAAATGGCGGTGGTGATTCCATGCAAATGTTCCGACTCTATCACCTTTTTGAACACCCAATTTTCCCAAGGCACTTGAGAGAGCCCTGGTACGTTTGCTGATTTCTTGATAGTTGAGCCGGTGAATCCCACCTTGGGTACGCGAGATTATTTCTTTCTTCGGAAAATACTTTTCAGCACGCTCTATTAACGAAACGAGTGTTAAAGGCGTATTCATCATTCTAAATCTCCCCCTTTAGTGGTTACTGGATCCTGTTTTTAACGATTCACGCAGTTTATATTTCATCACTTTTCCTGAGGCATTCCGCAGCAATTCATTCTCTTCAAAGAAGTCAGTAGGCATTTTATAACCTGCAAGATGCTCCCTGCAGAAATCCTTTAATTCTACATAATCAATCGTTTCCCCCTGCTTCGCCACGACAATTGCAACAACCCGCTCACCCCATGTCTCATCAGGTAATCCAACAACAGCTACTTCCAGTATTTTTGGGTGTTTATACAGCACTTGTTCAACCTCAGTTGAATACACATTTTCGCCGCCGGAAATAATCATGTCCTTTTTCCGATCTACCAGTGTTACATAGCCTTCTTCATCGATAGTGGCCAAGTCTCCTGTATAAAGCCACCCGTCGTGCAGGACTTTTTGTGTTTCTTCAGGGTTGTTGTAATAGCTTTTCATGACCATTTCACTACGGATAATAAATTCACCGACTTGCCCTGGATGAACATCTTCACCTGAGTCTGTTACGACTCTTGCTTCCGTGTTCAGCATCGCCCGGCCGCCGGCGCCAAGTTTCGTTTTATGATCTTCAGGCCAAAGCAGAACGCCACCTGGTCCGCCTTCTGTTAAACCACACATATTGAAAAATTGATCATGACCGAACATTTCCATAGATTTTTCTAAAAGTGGGACAGGCATAGGTGCTGCACCATAGCCACATCTTTTTACAGATGACAAATTATATTTTTCTTTATCCGGAACCTGTAGAAAAAAGTTATACATGGTAGGGATTCCAAAAAATAGACTAATTTGATGTTCGTCAATTGCTTTTAATGCTTGAACAGGATCAAAATTCTGATGGATTACCTGGGTGCTCCCAAGATACGTAGCAGTAATCATAAATAGATTTAACTGAGCAGAGTGGAAAAGTGGTGCAACATGGAAAAGATTGTCTTCTGTGCCAATTTTCATCATAATTGATGTGGAGAAAGCGACATGGAGGATGCGATGATGGTCAAATAAAGCCCCTTTTGGATTTCCGGTAGTACCTGACGTGTACAGGATTTCTGCATCATCCCATTCTTCCACAGTTATTTCCGGTTCAGATTCGTTAATTGTCGTTACCTCTTCCAATCTGATTTGACCGTTTGTTGTAGGGCCTGCAGAGACCTGTAATGCTACCTTTTCAGTTGAAGCTTCATTAACTAATTCAGCATATTCACCATCGAAAAAGACGATAGAAGAATCCGAATCATTTAAAATGTAGCCTACTTCTTTGGCTGTCAAACGAAAATTGACAGGAACAGCGACTGCACCAGCCTTCATAATTGCATAGAACGTTACCATGTACGTGTCGGAGTTTTTCATCATCAGTGCTATTTTATCGCCTGTTTTAACACCTCTGGAAATTAACCCATTTGCAAGTTTGTTTACTTCACGATTAAATTCAACATATGAATAAATCTTCTCCCCATAATGTATCGCCGTTTTATGTGGTGTACTTCTAGCATTTCTAACTAATGTAGTACCTATATCCATTCAAAAACCTCCTGAATTTAGTTTTTAACAATAGGCCAACCGTTTCAGCTGAAACTATCTTTCACCTTATCGCAGCACCCCCATTCCCTTCATAACTTCATCCGTATGTTCCCCAATTTTTGGCGCAGAGGAACGAATAGCACCAGGTGTTTCAGATAATTTAATCGGAACACCAATCTGCCTCACATGACCCAATGCGGAATCATTTATCTGTTGAATCATCCCACGTGAAATAATTTGCGGATCTTTAATCATCTCCTGAAAAGTTAGAACTGGTGATACACATGCGTCAATTTCTGAAAAAACTTCCATCCATTCTGATAGTGTTTTTGTTAGAATAATGCGTTGTATTTCTTGTTTTAACTGAAGCTGCTTATCTAATGGGTCATCTTGCAGGGGAATAAATTCGCTCTTGCCAATTGCTTTGCAAAACGCAGTCCAAAATTTCGGTTCCAGTGCTCCTACTGATATATAACGTCCATCGATTGTTTCATAAACTGCATAGCAAGCTTTCCCGCCATCCAGCATTTGCTCCCCTCTCTTTGGATTATTGTTTGTAGCCAAATAATCAGGTAGCAACGTTTGCATCCATGAAATCACGTTATCCAGCATCGAAATATCAATAAATTGTCCCTTTCCTGTTTTTTCTTTATTCAAAAGAGCCATTAAAATACCTGTAACAGCTGGGTAGGCACCACCGCCAATATCGGCAATTGTTGTTGCAGGAATAATTGGATTTCCATCTTTTTCGCCCATCAAATCCAGTAAACCGGCATAGCTGAGATAATTCAGATCGTGACCAGGACGGTTTGCGTATGGACCTGTCTGGCCATATCCTGTAATGGCACAATATACAAGTCCGGGATTGACTGCTTTTAATTGTTCATAGCTCAAACCAAGGCGTTCCATCACCCCCGGACGAAATGATTCAACAACAACGTCTGCATTTTTAACCATTTCCAGAAACACCTGTTTATCTTCTAGTAATTTTAAATTTAGACAGACACTCTTCTTATTCCGATTGAGTGAATGGAACATCGCACTGTTTCCAGCAATCTTCGGATAAAATGCTCTTGCATAATCACCACTATCCGGATCCTCTACTTTTATAACTTCCGCACCAAAATCTGCTAATAACATTGTACAGTACGGACCAGGCAGTAACCGGGTCAAATCAAGTACACTTGTAGACTTCAACGGCAATATGAACTCCTCCTCGCTGCTTCAAACATAATCAAAACCCTTACATTTATCCTAAACTAATACAAATACATTTGTTTGAGCAGACAATACTTCCTCTTCTTCTTGGTTATAAATTATGACTTCAATCGTTAATATCCCTCTTTTTTCATCAGAAAGCATTCGTTTATTCCCAACCTTAAATTGGCCCTTGAGTTGATCATTTGGGATTACCGGTGCCTTAAACTGCATGTCCGCACCAGCACCGCCTACACAGTCACGCCCCAGGATGTCCATTTCTATCCATTCAGCCCAGACTACCGCTAACGTTTGGAAACCTGATGCAATCAGTGACCCATATAGACTTTCTTTAGCCGCTGCTTCATCTGTATGAAAATATTGCGGATCATATTTCTGTCCGAATTCCAGAATGCTTTCTTTCGTAACTGTTACAGGATTGGTTGAATAAACATCACCAATCGATATGTCCCCAAATTTCAATATACTTCACCTCTTTAATCAGAAGGGTATTCATAACTCCATTTTTTTCGCAATAATCATTTTCATAATCTCATTGGTTCCAGCATAAATAGACGATACAGCAACATCCCGATATCTTCTGGCAATCTCATACTCTTCCATATATCCGTAACCACCATGTAGTTGAAGGCATTCTGCTGCAACTTTTTTTGATAAATCCGTTGTCCACCATTTTGCCATCGATACTTCTGTTACAATATCCTTTCCTTCCATATGGTCATCTATCAATCTATCTACAAACGTTCTGCCTATTTCAATCTCTGTCTGAATTTCAGCAAGTTTAAATTGCGTGTTTTGAAACTGGCTGATACTCTTCCCGAATGCTTTCCGCTGTTTGACATAGCTAATTGTTTGATTGAGCATCGTTTCTGCAGAAGCCATACTCTGAATGGAAACCATTAATCGTTCCTGTTGAAGCTTTTCCATTAAATAATAAAATCCTTTACCTTCCTCCCCAAGCAGATTATCACCTGGAACACGAACATTCTCAAAAATTAATTCACTTGTATCATTTGCATGCTGTCCAATTTTTTGAAGTTTTTTACCCTTCGAAAATCCTGGTGTACCATTCTCTACTACAAACAGGCTAACCCCCTTATGCGGCGGATTTGCTTTTGGATCTGTTTTACAAACCACCACTGCTATATCAGCAGAATGTCCATTTGAGATAAACGTTTTTTCACCATTGATAATGTAGTCATCACCATCTTTTATGGCTGTCGTCTGAATAGCTGCAAGATCTGACCCTGCTCCTGGTTCTGTCATGGCGATAGCAGAAACTAAATCACCTCTAATTGCACCGGGCAGCCAGCGCTGTTTCTGCTTTTCTGTACCAAATGATTCGATATATGGAATCACGATATCATTGTGAAGCCCGAACCCAACCATACCAACAATAACCCGATCAAACTCTTCAGAAATAACAACGGCATAACCAAAGTCAGCACCTAACCCCCCATATGCTTCATCAACTTGGGGACAAAGATAGCCCTGTTCTCCCGCCTTTTTCCAGAATGACCTAGGTATTTGTTTCTCTTTTTCCCATTGTTCAATAAACGGTACTGCTTCCTTCTCCAGAAATTTTCGTAAAGAGCTACGAAAAATTTCATGCTCTTCTTTTAAATAACTTCTGCTCATGAATTGCACCTCTTTTTCTATATAAAATAATTACCGTGGCTGCATCCTGATCGCGCCATCCAAGCGAATCGTTTCACCATTTAACATCGGGTTCGTAATAATACTTTGAACTAATTGCGCATACTCATCAGGTCGGCCCAACCTTGATGGAAACGGTGTCATTTTTTCCAAAGCTTCACGTGCCTTATCAGGTAGTCCGGCAAATAATGGTGTTTCAAATAGGCCTGGGGCAATAGACATTACTCTGATTCCAAGCTTGGAAAGGTCCCTTGCAATTGGCAGCGTCATCCCCACGATTCCGCCTTTTGATGCACTATATGCTGCCTGCCCCATTTGTCCTTCATAAGCAGCAACAGACGCCGTATTAATAATTACGCCTCTTTCTCCAGTATGATCAGGTCCATTGGCTGCCATCTTTTCAGAAGCTAACCGAATCATATTAAATGTACCAATTAAATTGATGCCAATCACTTTTGAAAAAGAATCTAAATCATGGGCTTCGTTATTCTTACTTAACGTTCTTTTCGCTTCACCAATCCCAGCGCAATTAACGAGAATATTAACATGTCCAAATGTTTCAACAGCATTGTTTAATGCCGATACCACACTGGATTCATCCGTGACATCAGTTTTAGCGAACATCGCCTTTTCTCCTAATTCTGCTGCAAGGTCATTGCCTTTCTCTGTCTGTAAATCCAGGATTACAGCTTTTCCGCCTTGTGAAACTATATTCCGAACGGTGGCTTCCCCTAATCCTGAAGCTCCACCGGTGACAACTGCAACACTATGATTAACTTCCATTATGAGTTCCTCCTTTAAGATCATCCTTTATCTTTAATTAAAATTTGCATCACATAATCAGCAATCAATTCGGCCATTTCGGTCTCATCTTTTTTCCCTTGGTCAGAATACCACTGTGTAACCCAGTTTATTGCTCCTAAAATAATGTTCCGGACTATCTTTACATCCATCGCCCTAAAAACATCAGCTTCAATTCCTTCTTCTATCAACCGATCAAAGCCTTTTCCGTACGCATCCCTTAATTGAAAAATCTCTTCCAACTGTGAAGGTGAAAAAATTTGCTCCGGATTAAACATCATCACAAATCCGGACCTTTCCCTGATTGCATACTCAATATGGGCCATCATGGCCTTCCTTATTTTTTTGATAACGCTTACATTTTGGTTGTTAATAGACTCCATGTTTTGGATACTTCGATTTAAAATCATGATTTGACTTTCAAATAACAAATTCTGTTTATCCTTAAAATAATAATAAACAGATCCTTTTGTCATTAATAGCTTTGCTGCAATCTCCTCCATGGTTGTCCCATGATAACCCTTTTCGGATAAAATACTCACAGCAGATTGCAAAATCTCTTCTTTTTTCTTTGCTGTTTTCTCCTCACGTAAAGACAAAAGACAGTCACTTCCTCTATGTAAATGTTACTTGTTAATTATATTCTATTGATTCATTTTTTAAATGTCAAGTCACTTTTTAGATAATTTCGAATAATCAATAAGACTGCTTCCCGTTTTTCCACACCTTTTTCCTGAACTTTATAATTCAACTTTCGCAGGGTAAAATGAACGCATAATCCTTGAGGGAATAAGAAAGGCTGAACATTCACTACTTAAGTTGACTTTGATCAACGGTACGTAATTGAAATAAACTGCGAATAATCTCTATAAACTCTCGCCCGCCGTCCGGGGTCGCTACGGGCGGATGCTTTCCGCGGGCACGACCTCAGCCTCCTCGAGAAGACCACTCTGCGGGGTCTTCGGAACGTGCTATTCCCGCTGGAGTCACCGCCCTCCGCTCACCCGGACTAGTGTAGTGCTGTCACACATTTATTATTATGGCGATTTTAACTCCAGTCAACAGCGGAGGAAATACACGTAGACTCCTGTGGGAGCTGAGGCCTAGATGAGACTTCGCAGCGACGCAGGAGCAAGGAGGCTCATTAGCCGCCCACGGAAAGCGAAGTGTATTTCCGGAGCGGCATAATAGCACTCATACTTTTAAAAAGTACTTCGCAGGTTATGACTTATTGTGCATGCAACAATTAAAACCGCTCTGAGATTATCACGATAGCTGTTTGAGCTTATTCTATAGATCTTATAAAATAACAAAACACCGCTCTCCATTTAGAGAACAGTGTCCTAGATAAGCAGTATCTTATACTATTACAAAGACCGGGAAGTGACAGGCACTAATTCATTCGCGACTGCTTTAGTTAGCTCTTTTGTAGTTTTTGGTACAAATGACTTTAGCACTGAATTTATCATCGGTCCGGTAAATCCTTTTGCGGTTATATTAAGGGAGCCAGTCATTCTTGTCACATATTCGTTTATTTCCTTTGCTTCAAAAAAACCATTTCCATCAAAGTTCTCATTCACTCCAGTTAATTGAAAAGAAACCATAGTTGGTTCTTTCCATTCCGTAATGTCCACCTGCAGACAGACAGTTTTTTGTATAATACCGACATCACCTTTAAATGTCCAGGTTGATTGGTTGGTGTTAAGTATTACATGCGTCACATACCCAGGTACTAATGGTGCCCACTTATTCATATCACTGACAAAATCCCAGATGTAATCAATCGGAATCTCAAGATCCACCTGGTGCTTCCCATATGGCATTATACTCCCCCTTTGACTGAAAATAATTGCGTATTTATTATTATATGCTCACTTCAATAATCTAGAAGAAGATTCTGTGAGACCAAAACTAATCCAAACTACTACAACGATTATATCCACCAAACTTCCACTCTACTTTCTTTCCTAACCGGAATATCGCGTCCTCATTACCATTCATGCTTACAACCTGAATAGCGATTGGCATGTTATTCTCATCAGTGCCAGCTGGAATGGTTAATGACGGCAGTCCCCAAACATTAGCATATGCAATATAAGGCATATATTGCATAAATGTTTTGCGAATGGAGAAGATTTCCTGAAACACCTTTCCATGTAAAGGTGCACCAGTATGATAAACCGGTAAAATTAATAATCGATTCATTAAATAATCGGCTACCTCCTTATCCCCCTGCTCAATAATATCTTCAATTTCCTTTATTCTGCCTGCCGTTGGTTTGAATAGTTTGGCTCCAATTAATGCCCATGACAAATACGGATGAACCTTAGTCTTCCTGGTCAGTTTTTCTTTAGCGTATGCGGCCAGTACATTTGAACGGTCCGTATTGAAGGCTAGTTTTTCCATACTTTTTCCACCATCAAGTGACATAATTTCCTGCCATAGCTGAGCACTATTTTCAAAGTAAGGCGGGGTGGACCTATTTACAGAAACTGATTTTTGTAAATAGCTTTCAATTCCACCCACCATATCCTTTGTTTTTTGTGATAATGGGATGTTTAAGCCATCTGATAAAATATCAATCTCGAAATCATCTAGTGATTGCTCCGTAGTAGTAGTATTTGTAATAATATCGTAAATTAATTCCATATCACGCACTGATTTTCCCATCGGTCCCATTCCTGACATCCTTTTTTGCAAAGGAATAGTGTCAGCGGGAAAATGGCCGTTGGATGATACTTGAAATTTCCCCGGTTTAAAACCAACTACCCCATTAAAGTGACTCGGAAAACGAATGGAGCCACCTATATCGGAACCCCAAATAGTGATCCTTTAGTGACGCTTGAATCCTGATTATCTTTTTCTTGAGCCTCTCTTAAAGCCTCTGCATAGCGTTCCTCCACAACAGCATTAATGGCAGGATTCACTTTCTCCAGATGTTCGATATAGGTGTTTACCGCTTCATAACTGGTTATTTCTCCATCTTTAATGGCCCTCGCAATAGAGAAAGCACCCATGTTTAGAATGGATTGTGCGGATAGTACTGAGCTTTGATCTGTTCCCATTTCATCCCACCTTTATTTAGAAACCCTGGCTTAACGATTTTATAATTGATTATCGATAAATACCGACAGTACCTTGGCCCCTTCGTTATCTACCGGGATAAATAAGTGCGGTTTGTCTCCATTAAAATATGCACTATCCTCTGCTTCCATATAGTGTTTATTACCGTCATAATAAAGGTAAATGGAACCCTTTAAAATATAAATAAATTCATCTTGTGAGTGCGTGTAAGAATCTTGACGTAAATTTGAATCCTTTGGTGTAACGTTGACAATCGTTGGTTCAATACCAGAATACGAGGATCTGTTTGCAAGTAATTCATATGAATAGCCCATATTCTCGTCTGTCACATTAGACTCCCTATTTGTCTTTGGAAGCAATACAAGATTCTGTTCTGCCTGATCGTCCAGCACCCAAGCTAAAGGGACCTCCAATGCTTCGCTAATTTTCGATAACGTAGCAATCGCAGAAGAGGTTTGGCCGTTTTCAATTTTTGACAATAAGCTTTTTGAAATACCGCATTCATCAGCTATTTGTTGTTGTGTTTTCTTTTTTCGCAAACGAATTTGATTTATTTTTTGCCCTAAACTATCAAGATTTATGAGAAACCTCTCCTTTTGTTCTGTAATCGAATTAACTCAATATACCTAAAAGCCATGGTGCAGCATATAGAATCATAAAAAGCACACCATAGTTCACGCCATTCTTGTGCAGCAAGCCTGATACAAGTGCTATTAGCATAGTACCAAAGATGTTGATCCAGCCAGCATCCATAAACGCTAACATTACAACCAGACCTGCAAAAAGCCCAATTAGTGCCTCATGTGGAATATACTTGAATACAAAAGCGCAAATCTGGCTCGCATATTTGATCGTTATATAAAAAGTAATAAGTATAGCAATTATAGCGCCAATGATTGTTGCTGTCATGATTTCACCCATGGAAAGCAAATGATGAATATTGTGCTCAGGTGTGAAAACTGGGGGTGCATTGAATAATCCAGCTGCAGGGCCGATAGCCATTGGTGACAAAGGTATTCCAATCGCAATTAACGGGACCAATGTTCCTGAAATATAAGCGGCGTTTGTTAAACCATCCATTGTAGATATTGCCCTTGAAGCCCGCTGAACAGGATCTTTAATATGTCTGGTTAAAAACTCTCCTAAAAATACTGTCATACCAACCGGTGAAAGAAAAAATGTAATAGCCCCTATAAAACTACCAAATGCAGAAGATGCTGTTTCCTTTTTGGTTAGGATTTTAAAAGGGTTTGGAAATCCTTTTACTTTCTTGGCGCTTTTAAGACTAATTTCTTTATTCCCTAGTCCAGGCAAATTTTTACGATAATCATTATTTAATAGCTCAAATAGTTTAAATACAATGGGACCAATCGTAATTCCTAAAAAGAAAGAAACAAAGACAGTAACATCTGAGGGTACAATTTCAAGTCCCCAGTATAAATGTCGCAGCCCCTGTATAAGCAGGGCAAAAGGAATTATAATTGCTAAAGATAAAATTTTGTTTTTGGTCATTAATGCGAGAAATATAGCACCTAAGAAAAAGATTAAACCTGCATACTCACTGATTTTATCTGCGTAGGGAATAATTAAATTTGCAATTAAGAAACTTGTGGGTATGGAAACCAGCGTTCCTATCACAGACCCTGAAGACATTTTTTTAATACTTTGATCTGGCAGCCCATGCCTTTTCAATACCATGGCATGCTCGACCATTGGTGCCGACATGACACCACCAGGTATGCCTGCTATTGCAACAGGAATTGAATCTGTTAATTTTTTAGCCACGATGGCGGCAATGAAAAATGATAGAATTACATAAGGTGAAACCCCTACAAGCACAAGTGCAATCGTCACCGGAGCTAGCACAGCAGTCTCGTCTGTTCCTGGTGCAATACCAATGAGCGTATATAAAGCAGCACCCCCTATACTAGCAAGTACCATTTGTAAAATAATCATCATGTCCAACGTTTAATCATCCTCTCTCATTTTGGAAATCGTCCGTTTTGGTTTAATAATAATACTGCTTACGATAAAGCCAATAACACCGCCAACAAGACCGGTAATTAACGGTTGAGGCGCCTCACCTGGAGCGATTATATATCCACCAAGAGCAAAAGCAATACAAAGCGCCATAGAGATACCAAGATCTTTAATTTTCACATTATCTCCCCACACATCCACATAATTCTTCCCTTCTTCGTTCAAAATCTCACCCCCTGGTACACGAAATTGTTTCAAATTACATTAACATCCATTTCCACTAACAGCATAGGCAAGTGACTTACTCGGCAGTTCCTTTTGCAGTTTGTCCTGGATAAAAAGTGCTGCTTCCTGTATCTTGTTTTCCTGAATTCCAGTATCTATTCCTAGCCCATGTAATAAATATAGCACATCATTTGTTGCCACATTACCTGCTGCCCCCGGTGCATATGGACAACCTCCTAATCCTCCAACAGAACTATCAAAACGGGAAACGCCATATTGAAGTGATCTCATAATGTTGGCAATAGCCATCC
This sequence comes from Virgibacillus sp. L01, assembly GCF_052246775.1. Lineage (NCBI taxonomy): Bacteria > Bacillati > Bacillota > Bacilli > Caryophanales > Bacillaceae > Virgibacillus > Virgibacillus sp. L01. The sequence continues at coordinate 415,730 of NZ_JBQQCP010000001.1, forward strand.
CCCTCGTATTATGAAAATGCATGATAATCTTATCTTCCGGAAAATGGGAAAAAACGGCTTCGAGCAGCTGTTCCACTTGGGATGGGACTGCTGAACCAATCGTGTCACCCAAAGAAATTTCGTCTGCTCCATATTCAAATAATCTATCGCAAACACGGACAACCTGTTCAGGTGTAACTTTTCCTTCAAAAGGACAGTCAAACACAGTTGAAATATAGCCTGTAACACGCTTATTTGCTTGTTTTGCCTCGTGAACTACTTCTCCCAGTACCGGAAATGTATCAGCAATAGATTTATTAATATTTTTTCGATTATGTGTTTCACTTGCCGACATGAATATTGACGCACCATCAATTCCAGTCTCCAGTGCATGCTGCAGTCCCTTCAGATTTGGAACAAGTGCCGAATAAAAGACATTTGGATTTCGCTTAATTTGCCTTCCGACTTCACGAGCATCTGACAAGGCCGGAATCCATTTTGGGTGAACAAATGATGAATACTCGATCTCTTTTATCCCTGAATCAGTAAGTTTATTGATCCAAGCCACCTTATCTGCGGTCGGAAGCCAAGTCTTTTCGTTCTGCAAACCATCACGAGGTCCGACTTCTTTCAATTGAACATATTTTGGCCATTGCATGTTTACCCCTCCTCTTTCTCTTTAGAAAACTTGGCTTATCGCCAAGCTTTAATGGCGAAAGCCTTAGTTGCACTTATGCAGTAAGAAAGGATTTATACTTTCTTAACTGCTGAAAAAAACTACTTCTCTAATTTCTGCACAATCTGTTTAATAGCATCAAAACTGAACTTTTCCTGTTCTGCTGCAAGTCTAACAACTTGATCTATTTGATCATCTCTTGCCCCGGCCATTGACGCCATGTTTCTGGCATGCAGCTTCATATGGCCCTTTTGAATACCTTCGCCCGCCAAGGCTTTTAGTCCGGCAAAATTCTGTGCCAATCCTGTTGCTGCAATAATTCCTGCCAGCTTTTCAGCTTTTTTTACCTGCAAAATTTTTGTTGCAAGCCTAGCTACAGGATGCGATTGCGTTGCGCCACCTATTAATCCAGCAGCTAGCGGCAGTTCAATCGTGCCGATGATCGAATTGTCTTCACCAAGCTCCCATTGTGTTAGCGAACGATATCTTCCTGTAATCGAAGCATATGCATGAGCCCCCGCCTCAACCGCTCTTGTATCATTACCTGTTGCAAGAACAACAGCAGAAATGCCATTCATGATTCCTTTATTATGTGTCGCAGCACGATATGGGTCAGCAATAGCTAACTGATGTGCCTTCATAAATTTATTGATTGCCTCCTGATCTCCCGCAAATGGATCCTCAAATACAGCACGCGCCCGCACAATCCGCTGATCAGCCAGATTGGACAAGATGCGTAAGACCACCTGACCACCAGTAATATTCTCGATTAACGGGGAAACAGCTTCAGCCATTGTATTAACAGCATTAGCACCCATGGCATCTTTTGTATCAACCAGTAAATGAACAACAACCATTTTTTCATCTTCACCTTGAATAACGTGTACATCCAAATCCTTAGCACCACCACCAAACAACACAAGCGTTTGATCCTGTTCATTACAAAGTCGTAAAATCGCATCTTTATTTTCATAGATTCGTGCTAATGCACCATAAGGATCTTTCAAGTTTGTTATTTGTACCTGTCCTCGCATAATTGAACCGGAATAAGAAGTCGTAAAGCCTCCAGTGTTGTATGCTAATTTCGCAGCATGGCTAGCGGCCGCCACAACAGATGGCTCTTCGGTAGCCATTGGCACAAAAACATCCTCCCCATCCACTTTAAAGTTAGCCGCAACTCCTAATGGAATAGGTAAATAACCAATCACATTTTCGATCATTCGATCAGCATCTTCAGTCGTAAAACCATGTTCTCCTTTTAAAATCTTTTTTTCATCATCTGAAAGTTCAAGATGCTCCGTTACTTTATCCAGTCTTTGTTCCGGCGACAACTTATAAAATCCCGAAATATATGATGTCATTATGAAGCCTCCTAAGATTTTGTTAAGGCAAAAGAATGCGCTTACAAAATTATATTTATCATTGTTTCCTTATATTCACCTTTGTTGAATACAGTGTATAATGAATTTTCTAAATATGTCAACTAGCTGGAATTCTTGCAAAAAAAATTAGAGGCTGGTATATAAAAACTTTCCTTTAAAGACGTGAAACAACTTGATAGGATGTCTAACAAACGTTTATTTTCAATGGTTGGGTCTAATACTTAGTTGATTAAAAATATGAAAAAATAGCTGAGTGCTTTGACACCGCTTCGGAAATACATTCCACGCACCTTAGGGCAACACTTAAGCTTCCTCGGAAGCAAAAATCGCTTTCTGCGGGATCTTCAGCTGTTGCGGCGACGAGCAGGACGCTCTAGTGCCGGCGTTGGTCACAGGACGTGACCGGTTTTAGCCGGTTCTCGCAGGAGTCTCCATGTATTTCCTCCACTGGTTTTTGTTCAATTTAACCGTTAAATTAATACTTATTGTGACATTGCTTCTTAGTTATAGGGAACATTCAAGCGTCTAATCAGGAAATCTCAATCAGTGAAGGCAGAATACGCAGACTCCTATGGGAACAGCACGTTCCAAAGACCCCGGAATAAGCGCCCTTTGCTTAGCAGCTAAGAAAGAATAAATCTTTTCTAACTGCAAAATAAATCCGAACTAATTCGAATTCTATCTTAAGAATTTTGAATCATAGTTCGGATTTCACTTTGACTAGAACACTTTTGTCCCAGCCTTTATTAAACAGCTATTCGCTTACTGCTGGTTACCATTAGAATGCTGGTTCTTCTGTTTAACCTCTTCAGCATTGGTATCACTATAAATATTGGTACCACGACCACCGGTTGTCTTAGCAATCCATTCTTTTGCTTCATTATAAGAAAGACCTGAACGCCGACTCTGCTCTTTGACCGCATCAATATCTGTTCCTGCAACTGTATATTTGCCATTACGTTGATTATTTTCCTTCATAAAAAAACCTCCATTCCGTTTGCTGTTATTTTACGCAATAGCTGTTTTTTTAATTTGGGAAAATATTCAATGGTTGAATAAAACAAAAAGGTTTTTGATACTTTTCAGAAGATTTCCGGTTTATATATAAGCTAAATATTTTTTACCACGACACAATCCACACCTTTTGGGGTGAACGAAGACAATAAGGGACAGGAACCTTGCCCCGTTCCCCTCCATTTATGATAGTATAAATAGATAATGGAAAAACGATTGGAGGATTACACAGCATGTCAAAGGATGTACGACTTCGCACATTGGAAAAAGAGGATTTGGAGTTTTTGCACAAACTGAACAATGATCCAAATGTGATGGATTATTGGTTTGAAGAACCCTATATGTCTATGGAAAAGCTGAAGGATGAATTTGAAAAAAACCAGGACAGCACACGGGAGAGACAATTTATATTAACTTATAAAGAGGAAAAACTGGGATTTGTAGGCTTGTATGGTATTGATCAGAGACACCGATACGCGGAATTTGCGATTATGATCGATACCGCACATCAGGGTAATGGTTATGCCAGTACAGCAACTCAATTGGCGATGAATTATGCTTTTGCCACGCTTAACCTTCACAAGCTTTATTTAGTTGTAGACAAAGCAAACGAAAAGGCAATGCATATTTATGAAAAAGTCGGTTTTCATGTTGAAGGAGAGTTAAAAGAACACTATTTCGTAAACGGTGAGTATCATGATGCCGTGTTGATGAGTATTTTTGATAAAGGCTATTGGGAATTGAAGGAATAGCAATTATAGATAATATAGCCATAATTCAGGAAGTGGTATGCCTCTTCCTGAATGCTAACCCTTAATACATTCCAGGAATCGAAACAACAAGCTCCATTTCTCCCTCAACCTTATAATCTTCTATAGTAGATGGCAGAATAAAATGATCACCAGCTTGAATAGGAAAGGCCCGCCCATCAACCGTAACATTACCATTTCCGTTAATCACACTTACTAAAAGGAAAGACTGCAATTTACGTGTAACTTTACCATTAAGCTTCCAAAGATAAACACTGAAATACTTCTCCTCGATTAATTGTGTACTAACCAAATCGTCAATCACTTTTTCAACACGCTGAGAGTCCACTTCCTTATGCGGATAATTGGTCACCTCAATAGCGGAATCAATATGCAATTCACGCTTATTCCCTTTTGCATCAGTTCGGTCATAATCGTAAACCCGATAGGTAATATCCGAACTTTGCTGCGTTTCCAAGATGACTATTCCTTTACCAATTGCATGTATTGTACCGCTTGGAACGTATATAAAATCACCTTTTTGAACCTTTACACGTCTAAGTAACTTATCCCAGTCCCCGGAATCAACCACTCGCCTAAACTCTTCAGCTGATTGTGCATGGTGTCCGAAAACAATTTTCGCACCTTCTTCGCAGTCCAGCACATACCAGCACTCTGTTTTTCCGTAACTTTCACCCTCAACTTGTCTCGCATATGTATCATCAGGATGAACCTGAACAGATAAATCATTGTTAGCATCCAAAATTTTAACTAGTAGTGGAAAATCTTCTTCAGTAGATGTCTTCCCAAATATTTCCGGATGTTCCTTCCACGCTTCAACTAAGTCCTTTCCCTGTAACGGACCATTTACTATTTCAGACGGGCCATTCGGATGGGCTGATATAACCCATGCCTCACCTGTTTTGTTGTTGGGGATGTCGTATCCAAAAAGTGTTTGTAATTTGTCGCCGCCCCATATACGCTCCTGAAATACAGGTTTTAGAAAAATTGGTTCGTTATACATTTTTATTCCTCCATACCTATCGATTAAAACACAAAGCTGCTGCTCCTATAACTCCAGATTTTTGCTCTAATTTTGCCGGAACTATTTCTGTTTTTCTTCCGGTTTCGTTTAACGCAAAATTATTTACATACGTCTGAATCGATTGAAAAAGCGGTGCACCAACTTTTGAAACCCCTCCACCAATCACTATCTTTTCAGTATCAAAAGTATTAATAACTGAGACGCACGCAACACCAAGCACACGGAAAACCCTTTCTATTAAATGCACAATTTCCACATTTCCACTTAAGTAAAGATTGAATACATCTTTACTTGTAATGTCTTTGTCCATAATTACCGAACCCTGCCTGGCAATTGCCGTCCCTGATGCGATCCATTCCAAACAGCCGTATTGTCCGCACGTACACCTTCCAAACGATGGATCAACCACTGTATGTCCAATATCACCGGCATTCCCTTTCAATCCTCGTAGTAGCTTTCCTTCCGTCACAATCCCAGCACCAATGCCTGTGCTCACTGTTATATAGACAAAATCATCATTCTCTTGTGCTGCACCTGTCAATTTTTCGGCTAGCGCTGCAGCGTTTGCATCATTTTCCAATAAAACCGGCATCGAAAAATGTTGCTCAACTAATCTTGATACTGGTACATCAATCCACCCTTTTAAATTCGGTGGCGATGTGACAACGCCTTTTTTACTATCTAACGGACCAGGTGCACCGACACCTATTCCTATTAGCTGATTCATTGAGATCCCGGATTCTTTTAAAACACGTTCTATTTCTCTATTAATCTTGTGAACCATTTTAATTGCAGAAATCGTTATATCAGTTGAAATAACTGAATGCATTTTAATTTTTCCGGTTTCATCAACTATCGCTATCGCAACCTTTGTTCCACCAATATCAACACCAATCGCGTACTTCATAATGTATTCACCCTCTTTTACATATTATCATATTTGGGCCAAGATGCCGTCTCTTCCTTATTAAATTAAAAATGGGAGTTTAACCTTCCGTGCTGGCTAAACTCCTATACGTCCAGTTTAATTTAATAAGCTCCCCGTATATACTCATATACCTCATTACGATAAAACGTTGCCAGCCTATCTAATTCTTCGGATGAATACCCTTTTACATCTAAGGACTGCAGATTATCTTCTACCTGCTTCATATTTTTGAATCCAGGAATAACACTGGAGATTTCCTTGTGTTCCAGAATCCACTTAAGCGCAGCGCGAGTCATACTCCCTCTGTCATCAGCTATCCAATCCAGATTACGACTCAGCTCAACCCCTTTGTTAAACTCAAGTCCAGCAAACGTTTCACCTACATTAAAAGCTTCTCCATCCCGATTAAAGTTACGATGATCATCTGCTTCAAATTTAGCATTTTCGCTAAACTTTCCAGTAAGTAGTCCACTTGCCAATGGTACACGGGCAAGGATACCTACGCCTTTATTATATGCCTCGGGGAACAGCTTCTCCAAAGGCTTCTGACGGAAAATATTAAAAATAACCTGTAACGAGCTTGCATTTGTATGTTCCAGGCAATATAAGCCTTCTTCAACTGTCTCGACACTTACGCCATAGTACCGTATTTTTCCTTGTTCCTTTAACTTTTCCAATGCCTCAAAGACTCTGCCGTCTTGCAGTATTTCCATTGGTGGACAATGGATTTGATATAAGTCAAGCTGGTTACGATTCAAGCGTCTTAGGCTATCCTCACAATACTCCGTTACGCGTTCTATCGAGTACGTTTCAGGATCATGGATATCACCGCCACGGCAAAATTTAGTCGCGATATGAATAGATTCTTGTTTTCCTTTTGTTGCCTTGGCCAATAGTTCCTCACTATGACCACCACCATAAACGTCAGCGGTATCAAAGAAATTGACACCTTCATCCATAGCGCGGTCTAAAGCACGTAATGCCTCTTTATCATTTAACTTACCCCATGCACCGCCAATAGCCCATGTGCCAAAGCTTAATTCACTAATCCTCAAATCTGTCTTTCCAAGTTGACGGTAGTTCATGATATCTCTCCTCTACTTTTCATAATATATTAGAATCGAAAGCATCAGTCTGCAGGCCAAATGCCTAAACTTAAGGACCAGAGTATTCTCTCCGGTCCTCCGAATCTCGCTACCAGTGAATGTTTTCCTCTAACTTGGTGAGCATAGTCCACTTGTAACCAATGCATGATACCAAAATCCACTATCCCTTCACAGATCCGGCCAGAAGTCCACGAACAAAGTATTTTCCCAATATGATATAAACAAGCAGCGTCGGTAATGCTGCAATTAGTGCTCCGGCCATTTGAACATTCCACTCGACAATCTGACTCCCAGAAAGATTCTGCAATGCAACCATAATTGGCTGGTTTTCATTTGTTGTAATCGTCACTGCAAATAAAAACTCATTCCAAATATTCGTAAACTGCCAGATTGCTACTACTACAAATCCTGTGATTGATAACGGCACCATAACATGTCTGAAAACACCAAGAAAACTTGCCCCATCGATTTTAGCTGCTTCAATCATTTCATCTGGAATACTTGCATAGAAGTTGCGGAACATTAAGGTTGTAATCGGCAAGCCATATACAACATGTACCAGAACCAGCCCTGCAATAGTGTCGTACAATCCAATACTGCGTATGAATTGTATCAGTGGTATCAGGATGCTTTGATACGGGATAAACATTCCAAATAAAATAATCATGAATAATGTTTCCGAACCTTTAAATTTCCATTTTGATAAAACATATCCATTCATTGCCCCTAACAGAGCAGATAAGAGAGTTGCAGGTATCACTAAGTAAACACTGTTCATAAAGTTTGGAGCAAGTTCCTTGATCGCCTGTGCATAGGAACTGAAGTCAATTGAAGTTGGCAACGCCCACATTTGTTCCAATGAAACTTCATCCAATGGTTTTAAACTCGTTACAATGATTACATAAATCGGCATTAAAAATAATATAGCTAAAAAGACTAATATCAAATATTTTATTGTTTTTCCAATCGGAAATGCCGCCATTAATTATCACCCTTTCTACTGTTCCATAGATACGGAACAATGAATATCGCTACCAAAAGTAACATGATAATTGCAATAGCAGCACCATTTGCATAGTAATGTCCTTTAAACGTTGTTTCGAACATATAGACCGCAGGAACATCGGTAACATAGTTTGCTCCTGACCCTGTCATGGCATAAATTAGATCAAATATTTTCAATGATATATGGGCCATAATGATAATAACACTTACCGTTATCGGCATTAACATCGGAATAACAACCTTCCGATATATCTGGAATTCACTTGCTCCGTCCATTCTGGCTGCTTCACGCAGTTCATCAGGGATTCCACGCAGACCTGCCAAATACATCGCTAACGAAAATCCGGTCATCTGCCAAACCGCTGCAATAACTACTGCTATAATCGCCACCGGCAACCCGAACTCTATCTTGCCCCACTCAAAACCAGCAATAATATTTGTATCGGTATACCATTTCGGCGTTATCCCAAACACCTTAAGAAACTGATTAAACCCTGTTGATGGATTCAACAACCATTGCCATACTACACCCGTTACAATAAATGACAACGCCATTGGGAATAAAAAGATATTACGGAAAATGGATTCACCTTTTAATTTTTGGTCAATCAGAATACCTAACCCCAACCCGGATACAATGACCGATCCTATGAAAAAGATGGTAAAAAATACTGTATTCCGTAAATCAGCCTGAAAACGGTAATCCTGGAATAAATAAATATAGTTTTCAAGTCCAGCAAAGGAAAAATCAGGTGTAAGTGTGTTCCAATTACTTACTGATACAAATCCTGTCCATCCAATAAATCCGTAAACGAAAACTAGAATCAGGATAATAGATGGAATGAGAAATGCCACTGCTGTCCAATGGTCTTTGGTAAATTTGCTCTTATGCTTTTTCTTAATTGCTGTATCCTCCAAATTGTTTCCTCCTTACTTAGAGGCTTTTCACTATTTGAAAACTCGAATTATTGTTATGGGAACCTTATGAAAGCATATTTTGCTTTCATAGATCCCTTTATACTTTGGAGTGCAAGCTTTAGTTGCACTTAGCAGTAAGCAATGTGTTTATTTTTTCTGGATTACCAAAAATTAATAAGAGACTGCCCCCGCTTTCAGGCAGCCTCAAGATTCTACTTATTAAAGTTCAGATGATGCAGATTTCAATGCTTGAATAAAGTTATCAACATCACGTTGTGTTACAAAGATATTCACAGCCTGATTAGCTTTTGTCAGAAAACCTGCGGCAGCTGCAGATCCGTGCGCAAGACTTGGAACTAACCTCGAGTCTTTAAAATCCTGCATCGCTTCTTTTCCATATGCATCATATTTTGACTCATCAGCGTCAGTACGTGCAGGGATAGATCCTTTTAACGGATTAAATACATCCTGTGCCTCAGTAGATCCAAGGAATGTTAAGAATTCCTTAACATCTTTCGGGTTTTCAATCCCTTTAGGCAATCCAAATGTATCAGTGATAACTTGAAATTCACCTTTTGTTCCAGGGAATTCAAAGAATCCGAAGTCTTTATTTGTTTCCATATCTAAATCATTTACAAAGTAACCTTTTGCCCAGTCACCCATATTAATCATAGCCACTTCTCCATTAGCAACAAGCTGTGCAGAATCCTGCCAATTTCGTGCAGCGTGGTCTTCATTAATGTTATCAAGAACCTTACTGAATTTTTCGGCTGCTTCGACTACCCGTTCATCATCAAACGGGATCTCGCCTGCGAATAATTTTTTGTAATCGTCCGGACCAAGCACACCTAACAAAACGTTTTCGAAGATTTGTGTTGCCGGCCAGGAATTTTTATCTCCTAGTGCTACCGGTGTAACACCTGCTTCTTTTAATTTCGCAGATGCTGCGAAGAACTCATCGAATGTCTCTGGTTCTTCAATGCCGTTTTCTTCAAATACCTTTTTATTATAGAACATTACATTTCCTCTATGAATATTTACTGGTACGGAGTAAATATCTCCATCCTTACTGACCAAATCAATCAGTTCCTCAGGAAATTTTTCCTTCCATCCATTTTTCTCATAAAGTTCGTTAAGTGGCTCCATTTTTCCTGCTGCCACCCAGCCTTCATTCAGTTCGTCACCACCGTGTACCTGGAATGTTGATGGTGGATCGTCACCTTGCATACGTGTAGCAAGTACTGCTTTTGCGTTCGTTCCAGCTCCACCGGCAACTGCTGCATTTTCGACCTTGATTTCCGGATGCTCTTTCTCAAATAAGTCAATTATTGCAAGTAAGCCATCTTCTTCACCAGCACCAGTCCACCAACTAAAAATTTCAACTTTGTTTGCACTCTCTTCTCCCCCAGAGTCTGAACTACCTTCTGCATCATCTGAACCACTACATGCAGAAAGCACAAGAGCTAATGCAAACAATAAAATAATACCAGATAATTTCTTCATATTTTTCCCCCTCCATTATGTTAACGCTTTCAAGTACCATTATAAATATTCAGAATAGTAGTTGGGTTTTTGATTACTGTATTATTTTATGATTACCTTCACTTTTTAAAGATTTGCTGCTGAAAATTCTTCGGTGACATTTGATAAGACCTTTTAAACACCCGACTGAAATAATTGGGATCGTTGTAACCGACCATATAACTGATCTCCTTTAGAGAATACTGATTTTCCATTATCAAAAGCTTTGCTTCATTCATTCTTTGTCCAGTTATAAATTCTACAAATGTATTTCCGAACTCCTTTTTAAATACATTAGAAAAATAATTCGGACTTAATCCGACGTGTGCAGCCATCTCCTCCAGAGTGATTCCCTGCCTGTAATGTTCATCAATATATTCCTTCACTTTCTCCATGAGCTTCTTCGAACGATAATGTTCCTGGAATGTCAAACAGCAAAGGATTATAAATTGCTGCCACTCTACATCGGAATCCAGTTCAGAAATGGTGTTCTCAGGGAAAGCAATATTTTGCTCTTCCATCATCCGCTTCACATTAAAATAAATATCCTCATGATCATCTATAGAAAAGAAGTCACGTTTATCTTTATAAAGCTGGAGTGACTCATGTTCATTACCTTTCTCGACTTCAGCGAGTAACTGAACAATGACATCTGGAATATTACCCTTGTCTTCACTTTCCTCTAGGAATCCGTATTTTCTGCTATTATTCTTTGTCAGTTGATAAGCTGCTGTGAGGGCTTCGTGATATGACTTTGGGAAATAATCCAGGGCTGAATACGGATGACCGATGCCAATATAACAGTCGTCACCGAATTCCAATTGCATCTTTCGGGCTTGCATTAAAATGTCAGACTTATTTAATTCTGAATTTGCTAATATACAACAGGCGATCCGTCCATCTGTACTATCCACTATAAATGGGTGCTCCAGATGTTTTTTAAGCATTTGCCGAATCATTTCTTTTTCAATAGGCTGCGTAAGTTGAATAACCAGAAAATAACCGCTTTTAAACGAAGGGAAATACTCTTTCAGTATTGAATAAGCTTCTTTGTCTAAAGGCTGATGCATTAATTTTGTAATAAAACTTTCTTCGATTAAGTTTCTTTTTTCAGTCTGCTGTTGCACCTCATACTCAATTTCCTTTTTCACACGCAAAATCGATCTGACTATTTCTTCTTTTTTGCCAGGTTTTAAAATGTATTCTTTTACGCCGTGATTCATTGCTCGCTTCGCAAAATCAAAAGAATCGTATGCAGATACCAAAATGAATTTGCTTGAAGCACTTAAGCTCTGTATTTCCTCAATTGCTTCAAGTCCATTAATCCCCGGCATTTTAATATCCATAAAAATAATATCAGGAGCATTTAGCTGTGCAAGTTCAATTGCTTCTCTTCCGTTCGCAGCTTCGTCAATTATCTCTATCTCTGAAAAATTATTTTCAAGAAATTTACGCATTGCTTTACGCTCCAGTAATTCATCTTCAGCAATAAGGATCCTCATTTCAGCTCCTCCTTATCTCGTGGCAGTATAAGTTTTATTACAGTTCCCTGCCCGGGCTTCGATTTCATTTCAACAATATGGGTCAAACGGAAGAACAGCTGTAATCGCCTGATTACATTCGTTAGACCAATCCCGGTCGAATGGCCTACATGCTCTTCCTGCTGTTTTGTCAGTGAAAGTATTTGATTGACTTTTTCTTGTTCCATGCCTACACCATCATCGCTAATTTCCACAATTACATTCTTTAAATCCTGATAAATGACAAGAGAAATCGCACCCCCTTCTTCTTTCCCTTCAATTCCGTGGATAAAAGCATTCTCAATTAAGGGCTGTAGTGTTAATCGGGGAACTTCGAGCCCAAGACAGGTCTCATCAATATCTAGGTGAAATGTTATCCGTTCAGAAAACCTGACTTTTTGAATATGAAAATAGTCTTCAACAACCTTTACTTCATCTTTTAGTGAAACACGATGTTCAATTTCTCCAAGACTGTGCCTAAGCAGTGTCGCCGCAGAGTCTATTAAGCCGGAAGTTGATTTAGCATCTTCCAAATATGCCATTTTGGAAATCGTGTTTAACGTATTGAACAAAAAATGCGGGTTTACCTGATTTTGCAAGTGCTTCAGTTCCATTTCCTTAACTAATCGGTCAAGCTCTGACTGATCCTGTACTTCCTCAAAAAGTTCATAAATGTTTGAACGCATTTGGTTAAACGTATCACCGAGCAATCTTAGTTCGTCATTAGTACGTACGTTAATCGGATCCCCCTTCAAGTCACCTCTGGATACTTCCTCAGCAGCAACAGACAGTTTTCCTAAAGGACGGGTAATCCCTTTTGAAAACCATAAAGCAAAAAATACCGCCAGCATAATAGTTGTCAGAAATAAAAAAGCGATAAACAGCAGAAAATTTTTATTACGCAACTGCAAATCATCGTAAAATGATTGATAGGCTGTTAGTTCGAGCTTAATTATTTCCAGTGTGGATTCTGCTATGTAATCCGATGCATTTCCTGCTTCCTCAAGGTGATTCATATACTTTTCACTGTCATCTCTTAAAACAAAACCAACTGTTAGCTCTGTTTCACGAATGTATGTCTCAATCAGATTTATATAATTCTTCATTTCAATTCTGTCTATATAGTAAAACGTGGCCGTTAACTGGTCCACGTTTCCTTCCAGTTCTGTTTTTATCCTATAATAATCTTCAGCACTTCCAGAATTCGGTTCATTGACATATGATTTTGTTGTTGAATATAGCTCTGATGTCTGTTGTGATATAGTATTAAGCAAAAGAAAGCGCTGGAAACTGTCATTATATGTTTTAGTTAATTCATTTGAACTGACAAAGATGGAAACCGCTGTTACCTGAAATAGAATAACAAAAACAAAGAAATAAATGATTAGCTTACCTCGAATTGTCTTCATTTTAGCCCACCATACTTAAGTGAACTTAAATCCTTTTTTTCTATTACCTTAGTATCGGTATAAATCTCTTTATTTAATAAATCACTGTTCTGCAACTCAATCATTACATTTACCGATTTAATTCCCATTTTCTTAGGATATTGTGCAATCGTTGCATCAATTTTTCCTTCTCGAATTAATTCCTGTGTTTCAGGCAGCAAATCAAATGCAATAATGGGAAATTCTTTATATGTACCAATTTCCCGAATACCATCAACAATACCGATCCCATCCAATGCACTGGTTCCAACAAACATAGTAATAGATGGATGTTGTTTTAATAGCGAGTAGGTTGCCTGAGCAGCACCAATTGCAGTAATATTGGACTCTTCTATGTCAACAATATGTATACGGGGAGTCTGCTTTATTACATGATTGAAACCTTCCAGTCTTCTTTGTTGATTAATTGCGTTATATCTTCCTGTAACAATCCCCACGTATTGTTCACCTGTGGTATTTTCAATTACCGCCTTGCCGGCTAATTTTCCTGCGTAGAAATTATCTGTTCCGATATAGGCTTTACGCTCACTGCTTGGAACATCTGTATCCACTGTGATTATAGGAATTCCCCGTTCAACCCCTTTATGTACTAAATCAACAAAGCGTTCGCCTGGTACCCCTTGAACAATAATCCCATCCACCTTAGCAGAAATCATCCGGTCCAATAACTTTAAAAGTTTATCATTGTTTGCTCTGGATGGAGCAAGATACTCCAAATAAATATCATGTTCAGCTGCAGCCTTTTTAGCTCCTTTTTCAATTTGCCTCCAATATTCATTGTCCGTTTCTTCAGCTATTAATGCAAAATGATAATTGTAATCTGCTGACTCCACTTTTTCCGTTTGAATAATAAATGTTTTATAACCATAAATAAGCATACCGATAAAACATATGCAGAAGATAACACCACTCAATGTATAAACTAGTAATCTAGAATTGCTCATTGCATCTCATCCCATTAACATTATGAATCCATTCTATCATGATGCTGCTAAAAATTGAAAAATTAATTTACAGATTATTGCAAACTTAATTTAAATAAATAATGCAATACTTATTTTTTGAATAAAATTGTCCTATGTGACTGATAGATAACCCTGATCCCGACTAGGTAAAAAGTTCTATAACTCTAACAGAATAGGTGTTAAGTTCTATTTTTTGTTGATGCTCTTTTCTTATAATAATCTAGAAATTATTAAGAAAATCCATCAAATTATTGTAAGCGATTACAATAACTCAAGTATAATTCTACTAATAGTAATAGGGTTGAAAATGGAAAGGAAGTGATTTCAGAAATAATGCTGTTGCAGGACTGACAAATGACCCTTTTTTTGTCAAACAAGTTAACTACAAAAAAATCTACTAGAAATTGGAGGATGAGAAGTGAGAAAAAGATTTATACCAAAATTATCATTTATGCTTTGTTTTCTAATGGTAGTCTCGGCACTACCAATCTCACCAGTAAAATCAACTCTGTCTAAAGCTGCAACAAAAGATTTCACCTCATCATTTGAAGCCAGCGATCAACAATTAACGTGGGAAAACACTTCAGAAATAGATAGTGAAGGCAATAAAATGACCTCAGGTGTGATTGGGGAAATTCCTTATAATTCAATCCAGGGGGATATAACAAATAAAGTAGAAGAAGTCTCAGCAAGTAACAGCAATCCCCCAAATGAAGTAGCAACTAATTTAATAGATCGAAGTGCACAGTCAAAATGGTTAGCATTTGAATCTAGTGCATGGATTGAATTTTCATTTGCTGAGCCACAGAATCTGGTTAAGTACGCACTCACATCAGCTAATGACGCACCAGGAAGGGATCCAAAAAATTGGACATTAGTTGGCTCTAACGATAGGGAAAACTGGGTGAAGTTAGATACAAGAACGGATCAGGCTTTCAAAGACAGGTATAAAAGGAAAGTATTTGAATTTGAAAATAATGAGGAATACACTTATTACCGTCTAAAAATTACGGAAAACGCTGGTGATCGACTTACTCAATTGGCAGAAGTTGCATTATCTAACGGAATTGATGTCCCACCGCCACCACCATCAGACATGAAAACGTACGTCAGTGATGGTCCAACAAGTAGTTATACCGCTAAGACTAGAGTTGGCTGGACGGGTACAAAAGCGTTAACTTACGAAGGCAGACATGAAGTTGACGGGGAAGCTTATGCCTATAATAAGCTATTTGATGTGAACATTGAAGTTACACCAGAAGCAAAACTATCTTATTATATCCATCCACAGTTCGTGGATCAGGAACAGTTGGATTATTCTAGTACCTATGTATCTATTGATCTAGCATTTACCGATGGTTCCTATTTGAGTGAACTTGGAGCAAAAGACCA
Organism: Virgibacillus sp. L01; assembly: GCF_052246775.1. NCBI lineage: Bacteria > Bacillati > Bacillota > Bacilli > Caryophanales > Bacillaceae > Virgibacillus > Virgibacillus sp. L01. Next base: position 431,378 of record NZ_JBQQCP010000001.1, read on the forward strand.
GCATGGTGTGGTGTTAAACCCGCAAAAACAAGGAGAATCGGAAACACTTTATCCAAATCAATGGAACCATAAACAAGCTGACATTGGCTCGGTTGCTGAAGGAAAAACCATTGATAGAATACTTGTTACTTACAAGAATTCAAAAGGACCTGGTGTCTTTAAGGGAAGTATTGACGATATTAAAATCGAAGGCAACCCCGAACAAGCAGACTACACAAGTCCTGTTGATTACGTAAATATATTAAGAGGAACAAATTCGAATGGTTCATTTTCACGTGGGAATAACTTTCCTGCAGTAGCAGTCCCACACGGTTTTAATTTCTGGACTCCCGTAACGGATGCTGGTTCTACAAGCTGGCTTTATAGTTATCAGCAATCGAATAACGAGAACAATCTTCCAGAACTAGAGGCATTCTCTCTTAGCCATGAAACTAGCCCTTGGATGGGGGATCGTCAGACATTCCAGGTTATGCCGGCTAAAGGAGATAATCCGAGTGCTGACCGTAAAGAACGAGCACTTCCGTTCAAACATGAAAATGAAATAGCAAAACCCCATTATTACAGCGTTGAATTTGAAAATGGTATTCAAACAGAAATGACCCCCACGAATCGAGCAGCAATGTTTACCTTTACATTTACTGGAGATACGTCAAATCTCATTTTTGACAATGTGAATGATAAAGGCGGTTTAACCTTAAGTCCAGATAAACAGACAATTAAAGGGTATTCAGATGTTAAAAGTGGTCTATCAACTGGTGCAACAAGAATGTTTATTTACGCTAAAGTTGATAAGCCCGTAAAAGATAGTGGTAAGTTAACCGGTGAAGGAAGGGATAATGTCACAGGTTATTTGCAATTTGATACATCTGGTGCTGATAAAACGGTCAGCATGAAAATGGCAACATCTCTAATTAGTGTTGAACAAGCGAAAAAGAATTTAGAACAAGATATAAAGTCTGATGCTAGTTTTGAAGACTTAAAACAAAAGGCAAAAGAACTTTGGAATGAGAAGCTGGGTATTATTGAAATAGAAGGGGCATCACATGATGAACTTGTAACATTTTACTCAAACATGTACCGTCTGTTCACATACCCAAACAAAGCATATGAAAATACTGGTACAGACGCTGATCCTGTTTATAAATACGCAAGTCCATTTTCGGAAGAAGTTGGCGAGAATACTGCAACGAAAACGGGAGCTAATATTGTAGAAGGTGAGCCTTATGTTAACAATGGCTTTTGGGATACGTACCGAACAACTTGGCCTGCTTATACATTATTGACGCCGACACAAGCAGGTGAAATGATCGACGGATTTGTCCAACAATATAAGGATGGAGGTTGGATCTCAAGGTGGTCTTCTCCTGGATATGCGAATTTGATGGTTGGTACCAGCTCAGATGTGGCATTTGGAGATGCATACCAAAAAGGTGTAACAAACTTTGATGTTGAAGCCTATTATGAATCTGCGATAAAAAATGCCTCTGTTGCAAGTGAAGATCAAAGTGTTGGTCGAAAAGGATTATCCACATCCATCTTTGACGGTTATACGAGCAACTCAACCGGTGAAGGCATGTCTTGGGCAATGGATGGTTATATCAATGACTTTGCAATTGCAAACATGGCAAAAGAACTACTCGAAAAAACAGATGAAAGCGATACCAAATACGAGCAGTATCAAGCAGATTATAACTACTACTTGTCTCGTGCTCAAAACTACGTGAATATGTTTAACCCGGAAACAGATTTCTTTATGGGCAAAAAAGCTTCAGGTAAATGGAAATCTACGCCGGAAAACTATGACCCAAGAGAATGGGGCGGAGACTACACAGAAACAAATGGATGGAATATGGCTTTTCACGTACCACAGGATGGTCAGGGATTAGCCAACCTTTATGGTGGCAGGGACGGGCTTGCAAATAAGCTGGATGAATTTTTCTCTACCCCGGAAACTGCCTTACATCCAGGTCACTATGGTGGTATTATTCATGAAATGCGTGAGGCCAGAGATGTACGAATGGGAATGTACGGACATAGCAATCAGCCTTCCCATCATATCCCATACATGTATAATTTCGCAGGGCAACCTTGGAAAACACAGGAAAAGGTTAGTGAGGTATTATCACGACTTTATTTAGGAAGTGAGATTGGCCAGGGATACCCGGGAGATGAAGATAATGGTGAAATGTCTGCATGGTATATTTTCAGTGCAGCAGGATTCTATCCATTACAGATGGGGAAACCAGATTATGCAATTGGGGCTCCATTCTTTGAGAAAATGACTATCCATTTGGAAAGTGGCAAAGATCTTGTAATTAAAGCTCCAAATGTAAGTAAAAAGAATAAATATGTACAAAGCTTGAAGGTGAATGGTAAATCCTATAATAAGACGACACTATCCCATGACTTGTTGGCTGAAGGGGCAACACTTGAATTTGATATGGGGCCGGAGCCGTCTGATTGGGGAACAGGTGAAGATGCATTACCTGCATCTATTACAGATAATGCAACTAACGGTTCTTCCCTGCTTCCAGATCCTTTAAAAGATTTGACAAATGATACTAATGGTAGCGCCGTTCATAGTGATAAGGGCGTTGCGGATCGCCTTTTCGATAACAACTCTGAAACAAAAGTGACATTGGAAAATGACAATCCATGGGTTCAATTTCAGTTTGAGGATGAAGCAAAAAGACCGTTAATGTACACCATTACTTCAGGCAACAACGACCAATCAGATCCGAAAAACTGGACGTTGTTAGGATCTAAAGATTCAAAAGAATGGACTATAGTTGATGAAAGAACAGACGTTAATTTTAAATGGCGGGAATTTACAAAACCATTTATTATTCAAAACCCCGGTGAATATACCTATTATCGATTACAGGTAACTGAAAATGGAAAAAATGGCTCTACCTCATTTGCAGAAATTGAATTTCTCGGTTACGGAAACATGAGTGAGAAATTTGAACAAGTGAGAGAAAGCTATGAAGGATATCGTGATTCTGGGGATATTAAAGGGGCACTGAGCAAGCAATTCGATGCCAAGTTTAGTCAGGCTGAAGATCAGTTTGAAAAAGAGCATTTTAAACAGGCAGCTAAGAAACTGGATGATCTATTGAACTTCGTAAATGAGAATTCTAAAAACATTACTAAGGAAGCCAAAAAAGCTTTAAGTGCAGATATAAATGCACTAATCACTTCTGTTTCACGATTAAATTCAGGTGGTAATCCAGGTGAAGGACAATGGAAATATAAAGATGAGGTAGAACAAGTGCCGGTCTTTGAAGTTTCCAATCTTGCTGCTCCTACTGTTAAACCAGGAGGAGATGCTACGATTTCAGTTAATGTTACAAATATCGGATTATTAGCTGGTGACAAACAAATTGACTTTTCTTTTGATGGAGATCCTGTTGAAACAAAAACTATTACCCTTGAGCCTGGCGAAAGTAAGACTGTAACGTTTATCGTAAGTGACGTGGCATTAGGAATACACCAATTTAAAATTAATGAATTAACCGGAGCATTAAAAGCTCTACATGATGGACCAGTGCTGTCACTTGATTTTGAAGATACTGTGCAAGATGCATCACCTTATGGACATGATGGAGCGATACATGGCGATGTATCGTTTGTAGAAGGAAAGGTTGGAAATGCCATTAAACTAAATGGTGGATGGGTTGATATCCCTTCCAGTAAGTTGTTGAATGGTGATGATGAATTTACAATTGGGCTATGGGTTAACCTTGAAGACCCAGGCCAAGATCAGAAAATTATAGGTAAAACCACTATTGGAAATGGTTATGTTTTAGGTGTAGACGGTGGCCTTTATCCTGAAATATGGGATGATAGTGGAAGCAGGTTTAGCTTTAATAATGGCTCGATTGCTCCTAATGAATGGACTCATCTTGCGCTAACCTGGAAACAAAATGGGCAGGTAACTGGCTATATCAATGGAGAAGAAGTAGCAAGTGTGGCAGCAGGAATGAATCCAATAGCACCTAATGATAACCCGTTAATTCTTGGTGGAGCACCATGGGGACCTGATGGACTTCAAACAAAAGGTTTAGTCGATGAAGTTCGAATCTACAAAGAAGCACTAAGTTCAGAAGAGATAAAAGAAATGTACACGGGTAACGCAAATTAGATTGATTTTATCTTAATTGCTAAAAAGCCGAAAAAAACTCCGATCCTTGCGAGGGATCGGAGTTTTTTGAGTGCTCGTTATTCGACTGTGAATTTCGCTTCAGCCCAGTTTCCATGGTCTTCTGCGTTACCATCACCTGCGTCTGTAACTACTAATTTCAGCTTCTTTTCCCCTGTTATATCTAGGTCAACTTTCTTTGCTGGGCTGTTATTATACATAATGCCACTCTCATATACGAGTTCTCCATCTAACCATGCTTCAAAGGCAATTGAACCACCGCCTATCTCCTGGTCAACTCCTACGAAGGACTGAAAGCGTGCATAGCCTTTTCCTTCCAAGTCGTAGACGATTTCTGAGTGAGCATGTGTTCCAAGTCCTTTATCATAGGTAACTTCTGATGAACCATCCCATAATCGTAATGGATTTCCTTCAATCGATTTATCCATCTGAATCGATCTCCAGCCAACCGTCGCACTCTTCCATTCCGTATCACTTAAATATAGTTCATCTACAATCTCAAAATTAATTTCATATTTTGCAGATAATAACCCATTGTTTGAAGTGACTTCCACAACCGTTTTGCCTGGAAGTCCTTCTGCTGGTGTTATATCAACTGTAACGTTATCGCCCGTTGGAATCACGTCTACCTGTGGTACTTCGTCAATCGTACCCTTCAGGTAACTAATAGAATACTTGTTTATTTCTGTATTAAAGTTTGCTAAGGATTCACCATTAATTTTGATATTCTTAACTAAGTCATCCGTTACTACACGTTTGCTCAATTCCATTGGAGAATCATTCTTTGAAATTGGCTGCAAACGATAGCTGTAGGCATATGTCTTATCCGCATCTAACGTAAATTCCGGATGTGGTCTTGCCCCCCAGCTGTTATCGCCACCAAGTCCCATTTGATGATAATTTAAGCTGACAAATATGTCTTCCTGTTTTTCCAATTCGTATGGATGTGCGGATGACTCTATATCCTCTTCCGTATAATGAAGTGCATTAACTTCCATCAACGGTAAGCCGGTAGCCATTATACCAATTCCTTTCTTATTGGTAAAGGTTACCCAGCGTACATCCGTTTTGTTTCCAGTTTCCTGTGGTTCGACATATGGGAAAAATTGGTCGCCCACTGTACTGCTGTATACACCAACAGGATAGCCGGTTTTACGGTCCCAGTAGTTGCTTTCGGGCCCGCGCCCATACCAATCCATTTGTTCAAACTCTTCTGGAATGGTTAATTCCATTCCTATAGCCGGGATTTCTGGTAAACTTTCTCCAGCTTCTAATGTACTTTTCACAACTATTTCACCTGTTCCATATACAATATATGCTATTTGGAACTCAGATTCATTTGTCGTCGGTAAGGTGCCGGTTACATTTATTCGAACAGCATTTTCTCCGTATTTCGTTACCTCAACATCTGTCACAGTTCTGTTTTCACCAGCATCCCTCCATGTACCCGAAATTCGAGGCATGCCGTATCCGTTATCATTATCAATTGGAGCTCTCCAGTAATCAGGTACCGGTCCACTCTTAATTAATTTTGTTTTCTTGTATGTGAAGGATGTGATGGTACCTTTAGCTTTATTAAAGTTCAGCTTAAAGTCTGTTCCGTCAACGGAAATAACAGAGTCTCCATCCTCTACATTAATTTCAGGCAACCCTGATATCTCTTCTGGTTGTACATGTGGAACATCGTACTGCACTTCAAATTGTTCGTATGCAATCTCATGACCTTTAGAGGCCCATTTTGTGTCTTCTTTCAACGTAAAACTAATATCTAAAAAGTACTCTGCACCTGCTTTCAACGTTGGCTCCTCCATTGGAACTGTTATTTCTTCTGTTGATAATGGATTAACATTTAATTCATCTATTTTTCCTTTCTGAATCACTTTACCGTCTCGTTTTAATTCCCAATGAGCATCAAATGCATTCAAGTTTGTAAACAGGAATTCATTTTTCAACTCGATGACACCATTCTTTACATCTACAGCATGAACTTCGATTTCTTGATATACTTTTTTAACTTCTTTTAGTTCCGGTTGAACTGTCCGATCTGCGGAAACCAGACCATTTGCCATGAAGTTATCGTCATTTGGGTTATCCCCCCAATCCCCTCCATATGCGTGGTAAAATCCCTTATTTTTGCCAGGTATAGGTTCAAGTAGAGTTTGATTAACCCAGTCCCAAATAAATCCACCTTGTAAATTATCATATTTATCGATGACATCCCAATATTGATAGAGATTACCGACACTGTTCCCCATCCCATGAGCATATTCACACAAAATAAAAGGTTTTTCATTTCCAGATTTCCCATAAGCTTCGACACTTGAAACAGAGGGATACATGACACTTTCCATGTCGGCCCAGCGGTCGTCTCCTTCATAGTGAATGATCCTGGTTGGATCTAATTCACGTGCTAACTCAGCCATATGTTTGAAGGTCGTACCAGTTCCTGCTTCATTTCCTAATGACCAGATCAATACCGATGGGTGGTTCTTGTCACGTTCAACCATGCTTTCCATACGATCAAGTGATGCTGGAAGCCATTGTGGATCACTTTTAGGTAGTTGCCATCTGATTCCATGGGACTCCAGGTTTGCTTCGTCTATAATATAGAGCCCGTATTCATCAGCTAAATCATACCACTCTGTTTGATTCGGATAGTGTGACGTACGAACTGCGTTAATATTGTGCTTCTTCATCAATTTAATGTCTTGGATCATGCGTTCTCTCGAAACCGTTCGTCCATCTACCGGATCCATTTCATGACGGTTAACACCTTTAAATGTGATCGGTTTACCGTTTAGTTTCATTTGACCATCTTTAACCTTAAATTCCCGGAATCCCACTCTTGTACTTGTTGTTTCTGTGATGTTGCCATTTTTATCTTTTAGTGCTAAAACAAGTGTATAAAGGTTCGGTCGTTCAGCCGACCATTTTTTTGGGTTCTCAATTAACTGCTCTTTTTTAACAGATATTTTTGTTTTTCCGTTAAAATCAATTGCAGTTTTTAAAGACTCTTCTAATACCTTTTTGTTATCCTCATCGTACAAATACATTTCTACAGTTTGATCACTGGATTCTTTTTCTTCATGTTTTGTTAATTCAACATCGACATTTAACTCAGCATCTTCATAATTCTTATCGAGATTGGTTTGTACCGCAAGATCACGCATGTGAACGTTAGGGGTAGAATAGAGGTGAACGTCTCTAAATATTCCGCTTAAACGAACCATATCCTGGTCTTCCATCCAGCTTCCATCTGACCAGCGATATACCTCAACGGAAATAGTATTTGTCCCTTCTCGGTTAATGTATTCCGAAATATCGAATTCGGCAGGTGTAAAGCTGTCTTCACTGTAGCCAACTTTTTGACCATTCACCCATACGTAAAAGGCTGACTCCACTCCTTGAAATGAAACATAAACCGGATCCCCATTCCAGTTCCCGGGTACTGTAAAATTCTTTTTATAGGAGCCAACAGGATTATAAATGGTTGGTGCTTTTGGCGGTTCCGGGCTTTCATAGCCTGTCCACGGATATGTGATATTTGTATAGATTGGGTAGTCATATCCCTCAAGCTGCCAGCTGGATGGAACCTTAATTTTGTCCCAATCAGTCACATCATAATCTTCTTTATAGAAATCTTTTGGTCTTTCTTCAGGGTTATCAGACAAGTGAAAACGCCATTTACCATTCAGCGTTTTATAAAACTTAGACTTGGTTTCATTGTCTTTTATTGCAGATTTGATATTTTTATAGTGCATAATAGAAGCATGTGCAGGCTCTCGGTTCACCTCAAAGATTTCTGGGTTGTTATTCCATTCTGGATAGCCTTCATCTGCTGTTGCAGAAGGGGTGATCATTAGAAAACCTAAAGAGAAAAAACCAACTAACGACACAATACCTAGCATTTTTTTTAACATCCAATTTCTCCTCTCAATAAGGTAACTTAAATAATCCCACAAAATTTAAACGCTTACATTATTCCCTCCTTTATTAGTTAATTTAATTAAGTAACTTCTCATTATTATAGATTTTTAATCCAGTTCCTTCAAGTAAATTTCTGAAAGTTCGTACTTTTGTACTGGGAAAATTAGGAGTATTACTAAATACCCATGGAAATTGTTTCGTCTGGATTAATCTAATCCTTTAACTCTCTGGTTAGGTTTTCGAGTTCTCATTCAATTTCAATTTTCTGATTCCCCTGAATAAGCAGTTCTTATGTGATTCCCAGCAATAGTTAAGAAATTTATTATTACTATTTAACATGTTACTATCATGAAACAGGATAGAAGAATTCCTCCAAAAGCAGCGATACAGCTCCTAACAGCGTTGCATCTTCTCCTAAATTGGTTACCACTACCTCAGTCTTCTTTGCCTCCGGAGTAAGTATTCGCTCTTCAATCGTTTGATGAATGGCAGGTAGAATATATGCTTGGCTTTTCATAACTCCACCGCCCAACACAATTTTCCTTGGATTAACTAAATGAATAAGATTCGTTAGACCTATACCGATAATCATTCCTGTTTCCTGTAATATACCCACATATGCTGTGTTACCGGATTTGGCTAATTCAAATACAACTTCCGCTGTTGGCGTGATCGGGTTGGCCATATCTTCTATCTTTTTGCGTGCACGTTCAGCAATGGCCGAACCAGTCGCAAAGGTTTGAAGGCAACCGCGATTGCCGCAATCACACACTTCCCCATTAATATCAATTGTCATATGGCCAATTTCACCAGCTATATCTTGTGCGCCATGAAATAGTTTTCCATTAACAACCATACCGGCACCAACTCCACGCCCCAAGTTCACTGCAACCATACTGTCCAACTCACCATGTCCTCCAAACCATGCTTCTCCTTGCGCCATAGCCCGGGCATCGTTTTCTACTTTAATCATTACATTAAATTCCGTTTCTAATTCATCTTTAATAGGAATGTTGGTAAGCTTTAAATTCGGCGCTATGAGAGATGTTCCTTTTGATACATTTACAACTCCATGCATAGCTATCCCAATTCCCATAATTTCGGGGTCTTCGATGGTAATTTCATTAATAACATCACGTATAGACTTTTTTAAAATCGAAATAAACTGATCATTCGATATTGGAAGGGACAGTTTGGCTGAAGACCGATTCACAATATTTCCTGCAAAATCCGTAAGAATACATTCAATTCTCTTAGGACCGGCGTCAACTCCAACAATGTAGAAAGCTTTACTATTAATGTGAAGCATCGTTGGCTTTCTGCCACCCATAGATCGTCCACTTTCAGTCTCAATTACAATACCTTGACCAATTAACTCTTTAACAATACTACTTACTGTTGGTGGTGTGAGTTTAGTGTCTTTTGCGATTTGCGCACGAGAAATCGGCTCGTGCGTTCTTATCTTATTTAATATAATTGACTTATTCACTGATTTCATCAACCTAAATGAGCCTCGCTGCATCGTAAATCCCCCGTACAATAGTTATTTTTTCTTATTATATCATGTATCAGCCTTTGGTAATCTAAATAGCTTAAACGTAAAAATCTATATTAATAACTACACTGACTTATGTAAAGATAAGAATCACCCCCTCTCCAATATCAAAGATTATTTACTTTAATTAGTTTTTATTGAATATTCCAGCTAAATCTTTTATAATTAACTTAGTTAAATTAATTAATTAAGTTAGCAGCTGGGTTTTTACTTGTAAACATTTTTAGAAAACATGACGTATCTCCAATCCTTAGTTGCACTTATACAGTAAGAAAGGATATATACTTTTTCATGAAAATACCTCTCTAACTTGATTTTAGCGGACACAGGAGACGCTATTTCTATATAAAAGTAATCTTTTCGATGTTATCCGGACACAGAAGCCCTTATTTCACATATATCATGGTTATTTGACTGTATTTGTGTGAAATAAGGTCCCTGGTGTCCGCAAACACCACCATTTTCGTGAATTTCTGCCAAATAAGGTCTCTGATGTCCGCGAAAACTCAAATTTGCTATATGAAAAATAATTTTCATGATAGATGGTGATTGCCCATTCGGCAGCCATGCTGGTTTCTTATCTGCTAACAATAAACATATACCGTTTCAGTATCCATAAAATACTTGGAGGTTACTTATGAACACAAATGAACTAACCAACCAATTCCAATCCATCTTCCATACAACTGAAATACCGCTTATCTTCTTCGCCCCTGGCAGAATCAACCTAATCGGTGAGCATACTGATTATAACGGTGGCCATGTTTTTCCAGCAGCCATTTCCTTTGGCACATATGCACTTGCCAGAATACGAGATGATCAAAAATTGCGGTTTTATTCGCTGAATTTTCCTGAGATAAATATAATAGAATGTGAACTTACAGATCTCTCCTACCAAGAGATACATAGTTGGGCAAACTACCCGAAAGGCATGATTAAGATATTGCGGGAACATGGGCATGCCATTATGACTGGGATGGATATCTTATTTTACGGAAACATCCCTAATGGGGCTGGCCTCTCCTCCTCTGCTTCCATCGAAATGGTGACAGGAGCGCTTTTAGAGGAGTACTACCACCTTGATATTAATCGTGTTACTATGGCTCAGCTTGGGCAAAAGGTGGAAAATGACTATATTGGTGTGAACAGTGGGATAATGGATCAGTTTGCAATTGGTATGGGGAAAAAAGACCATGCCATTCTATTAAACTGTCAGACATTGGAATACCGTTATGCCCCAATTCATCTTGATAATCATGCTATTATCATTATCAATACCAATAAGCAGCGAACATTAGCTGGCTCAAGCTACAATGAACGACGCAGACAATGTGAAGAGGCACTTGCCGATATGCAGACAGAACTTTCAATTAACAGTCTTGGTGAACTATCCAATGAACAGTTTCAAAGGTACCAGCATCTAATTACCGATAACATTAACCTCAAGCGCGCCAAACATGCAGTATTTGAAAATAGTCGAACCAAAGAAGCACTTGATCAGCTACAGCAAGGAAACCTGGAACGGTTCGGTAAATTGATGAATGCATCCCATCTTTCTTTACAGCAGGATTATGAAGTAACAGGACGTGAACTTGATACCCTTGTTGATGCTATATGGGAGCAGGATGGCGTTCTCGGTGCCCGCATGACCGGCGCTGGATTTGGTGGGTGTGCCATTGCCATTGTGGAAAAAGATAGAATAGGAGATTTTAAGGGAAATGTAAATAATATATATCGAAACGCCGTCGGATATGATGCAACATTTTACACAGCATCAATATCCGATGGTGCTAAACAATTGGAAAAAGGAGTGATAGAATGAGTGTTTTAGTATTGGGCGGAGCCGGTTATATTGGGTCCCATGCAGTATATCAGCTGATGGAAAAGGGTCGAGATGTTGTAGTGGTTGATAGTCTTGAAACCGGTCATCAGGAGGCTATTCATCCAGAGGCTACCTTCTATCAGGGTGATATTCGCGAGATCACCTTTTTACGAGAAGTTTTTAAAAAAGAATCCATAGATGCAGTAATCCATTTTGCCGCAAATTCACTTGTTGGCGAATCTATGGATAAGCCATTGAAGTACTTTGATAATAATGTTTATGGTACACAGATTTTATTAAAGGTTATGGTGGAGCACGATGTGAAGCATATCGTGTTTTCTTCCACCGCCGCAACCTATGGCGAACCGGAAACTGTGCCTATCACTGAATCAATGCCAACAATTCCAACGAATGCTTATGGTGAAACGAAACTAACGATGGAAAAACTGATGAAATGGACGTCACAGTCACACCGAATCAGCTATGCTTCCCTCCGTTACTTCAATGTTGCAGGTGCCAAACAATCAGCAGTAATCGGCGAAGATCATCGCCCGGAAACACATCTTGTTCCAATTATTTTACAAGCGGCCCTTGGTCAGCGTGAACATATTACTATTTTCGGAGAAGATTATGACACCCCTGATGGCACATGCATTCGCGACTATGTTCATGTTGATGATTTGATTAACGCCCACCTGCTCGCATTGGACTATCTGGAAAATGGTGGCAAGAGCGATATTTTCAACATTGGAAGCAGTCAGGGATTTTCTGTCAAAGAAATGATCGATGCCGCAAGAAAAGTAACCGGCAAAAAGATTCCTGCTTTAACTGGGCCGCGTCGTACTGGTGATCCAAGCACCTTAATCGCAAGCTCGGAAAAGGCAAGACAGATTCTTGGCTGGATACCAAAACGCACCTTCATCCAGCAAATTATGGAGGATGCATGGAGATGGCATTCCACTCATCCGGATGGCTATAAATCGGATGTGAAAGCATAATGATCTATGAGCAAATTTCCAGTCTGATTGAGAAGGCTATTGAAGCAGAACTTATCGAACAGGTAGATCGTATATATGTCCGTAATCAGGTTATGCACCAGCTGGGATTGCCTTCTTTTCCAGAAGACAAGCACGCCTCTACTAATAACTCCATTCCCGACTTACTTGAAGATATTATTTCCTGGGCGATAGAGCAAGATGTAATTGAAGATGTTTTTGATGACAAGGAAATCTTAACAGCGAATATAATGAATTGCTTTGTAGCAAGACCATCAGTTATCAATCACAACTTTTATACAAAATATGAGCAATCACCAATTGCAGCGACCGATTATTTCTATCACCTAAGCAAATACAGTAATTACATTCAGGTGAATCGAATCCGGAAGAACATCCATTTTAAAATAGACAACGATTATGGCGTATTCGATATTACAGTCAACTTATCCAAACCGGAAAAGGACCCTGAGCAAATTAAACGTGAACGAAAAATGAAGCAAACTGTACATTACCCTAAATGCCTTCTTTGTGTGGAAAACGAAGGCTATACTGGAAGGACGGGACATCCAGCCCGAGCAAATCATCGGGTGATTCAAGTACCTATTTTAGGTGAGAATTGGTATCTGCAATATTCGCCATATGTCTATTATAATGAGCACAGTATTTTACTTGCAGAAGAGCACCGTAATATGAAAATTGATAAGCATACCTTTGCACGACTGTTATCATTCATAGAAAAATTCCCACACTATTTTATTGGCTCAAATGCAGATTTACCAATCGTTGGCGGGTCAATTTTAAGTCATGATCATTATCAAGCAGGACGGTATCAATTTGCCATGACCAATGCAGAACATGTCCATAACTTTAAATTGAAAAGTTTCACTGACGTATCTGCATCTATTTTAAAATGGCCATTATCTGTTATTCGTCTAAAAAGTAATGATCAAGAAAAACTGACAGAAGCAGCCGATTATATTTTACAGATATGGAAAACTTACTCAGACAAGGATGCAAAGATTCTTGATTTTACAGGAGAAACACCACATAACACGATCACTCCAATAGCTAGAGTGCGTGATGGCTCATTTGAGATTGATCTGGTATTACGAAACAATCGTACAACAGAAGAACATCCAATGGGGATATTCCACCCACATGAAGATGTACACCACATCAAGAAAGAAAACATAGGACTAATTGAAGTGATGGGTCTTGCTGTACTACCTGCCAGATTAAAGGAAGAACTTAGTGATTTAAAGAAGTTTCTACTTGGTGAACCGACTAACGTAGCAGCACATCATCAGGAATGGGCCGCTTCGCTGCAGGATAAGTATGGTACCATGACTGACTCCGATAAGGTAGATGATTTGGTAGAAAAGGAACTTGGGAAGAAGTTTACAAGAGTATTAGAAGATGCCGGTGTCTTTAAACAAACGGAAGCAGGAAAGGATGCCTTTAAACGGTTTATTTCGGCATTGAATGGATAGTAATTTATAGCACAAATGATTATAAAACGCTTTATTCAAACTTTAAATAAAAGGAAATGAGCACTTAATGAATATTACATCAAAAAACATTAATCCTGAAGAAAATATAACATGGCAGCTCTACACGCTTTCCAACGATAATCAAATGGAAGTAAGCTTTCTTAATTATGGAGGAGCAATAACAGAAATACGAACTCCAGACCGGAATGGGAAAGTTGAGAATGTAGTTCTGGGTTATAAGGATTACCGGAATTACATAGCTAATCCTACCTTTTTTGGAGCCATTATCGGTCGTGTCGCGGGAAGAATAAAAGATGCCACATTTAACGTAGATAACCAATCATTTTCGTTAACTGCTAATGATGGTGAAAATCATTTGCATGGTGGAGCAACAGCATTTCATCAATCTGTTTGGGAGGCTACCCCTTTTGAAACAGAAACAACGATTGGTGTGAAGCTTTCACATAAAAGCCCAGACGGGGATGATGGTTATCCTGGGAATATCCATGTTGAAGTTATCTATGAATTAAACAATCAGAATGAGTTTACGATCACATATGATGCAACAACAGATAGAACGACACCACTGGCACTCACAAACCATACATATTTTAATTTAAGTGGAGATTTGAAGGGTACAATAGAAAATCACAATGTAACGATAGGAAGCAGCCAATTTGCAGAATTAGATGAATATCTCATCCCAACAGGCAAAAAACTTAATGTTAAGAACACCCCATTTGACTTTACGTCAGGCCGAAAAATTAAACACGGAATTCACTCTAATCATTTGCAAAATAATTTAGTCGGAAATGGATATGATCATTACTTTCTTTTTGGAGATCCCAAATCAGATATCGCTGTAACAGAGGAAGAAAGTGGACGCACCTTAATTGTCTATACAGATGAACCAGGAATGGTTATGTATACATCCAATAACCTGGACACTGGCCTTGAGCTTAACGAAGGAATTTCAGAAAGGTATTTGGGACTTTGCTTAGAGACACAAAGGCACCCAGCATCCCTCATATATGGCGATTTTCCATCAATACTTTTACATCCTGAAGAAAGATATCATTCAAAAACCAGATTTAAATTCGGGTAGGAGTGGTGCCTGTCATCTCTCATTTTTGGGCGAAGAATATTATATAATAAGGATAAAGAAAAGGATTTCAGCCATAGTTAGCTGAACTCCCTTTCTTTATATTACCCAAGTTGTCTATTGCCACTTTCTTACTAAATAAGCACTATTTTGGTTGAGGATACTGAATACAGTCTCAGATATTAACCCTTTCTCCCTCTCATCTGCAAGCTTTTGCATGAATTTCTCCATATGGAAAATGGCTTTTTCAGTATTATCCCGATCATCGAAATGAATCACTGAATCTAATTGTACTTGTAATGATCTAGCAGCACCGTAATTTTCAAACTCTTCTTCTTGTTCAAAATCACCAATAAGATTCCGCATCTCATTTAAACTATAATCCATCATTGCCCAATAGGAAGGTTTTACATTGAAATCTGGCTCAAATACAAATGGTGCGTCTTTCCCAACCCCATTATTGTAATCTTCAGCACGATCATCAAGCCATGTATGGTCATCAGCAATACCCCAGAATGTAACGTTGCTGATTTTATCATCTAATTCCTCATAAAGCTCAAATAACTGATTATACCGCTCTGCTTGATCAAGCAGACGTCCACTCGCTAGAATCTCATTATAATCTGCAAAAGCAGGTGTTGGCGGCCATCCATAGAGGCTGACATCTAACTCTGTAATTTGATTGTCCAACCCTAAACTAGCAAACATGTTGATAGATTCTCTTGTATCTTCAATTGAAGGCCACCCGATTTGGATATGTGCCTGATGTCCTACTCCATCAATCGGAACCCCTTGGTCCAGTAAACCTTTTATCAAATCATACAGATAGTCTCTTTTTGGTTCTACTTCGGTATTATAATCATTAATAAATAACTTGGCATCTTCTGCGGCATATTTTCTCGTAGTCTCAAAAGCTTTCTTAATATAGTCTGTTCCAGTAATCTGATACCATTTTGATTCACGTAAGCCTCTGTCATTAGATGCATAAGGATCAATTGTTTCATTGACAACATCCCAGGCATCCACTTCATCCTTATAGCGTTTTACAATGGTCTTGATATGCGTTTCCAGACGTTCTAGTAAAATCTTCTTATTTCGTTCTCGTTGTTCAGGATCTGTTTCATCTACCATTGGATTTCCTTCCTCATCCAGGAAAAACCATTCAGGTACCTGACTATGCCAAACAAGCGTATGGAAGCGCAAATCCATGTCATTTTCTTTGGCAAACTGAACAATCTTATCTGCTTCTTCAAAGTTAAAATTTCCTTCTTCAGGCTGAATATTGATAGGCTTCATCACATTCTCGGCAACAATGCTGTTATAATGGTGCTTCAATACATCTCCATGAATTCCTTCCAGCTGATACGGTTCAACAGCAGCTCCAATAGGAAAGGAATCTTCATACCTTTTTTCAAGTGGCATTACCTCTAAAGCACTTTTTGATTCATACTCCTCCTCTGCATTAACTACGCTTGTCCCTGCAGGAAATAATAATGACAAAGCTAACCCTGTAGCAACTGTTATTCCTAGAACTTTTAACATCAAACATTCCCCTTTCCAGTAATTTTTTTCGACAATCCCCGACTTATCTTCACTTATCTGTAATAGAATCCCCCCTTCAGTAAATTGATGCTATTAGAATCTGTTTGCTAAAGTTTGATGCTCTTTAACCCTCGAAGCCAATATAAAATGCTACATAGTGAAAAATATTTAACCTTTTCTCTAGTTCTAAAGATGGTAGAGCGAGCGCTTAGATTTGTTCCAGCAGAATACTATGCTTTCCATGGGCGCAATCTCAGCCTCCTCAAAACTTGATATTTGCAGTCCTTAATGGCAAATGCCTTAGTTGCACTTATCAGTACGAAAGGATTTAATTTTCTTAGCTGCAAAGTGTTCCCATAGGAGTCTACGTATTCTGCCTTCAATGGTATAGATTTCTTGATTCGAGACTAAAGTGTTCACTATGACAAAGAAGCAGCGTCACAATAAGCATTGCTTAATCCCCAGGATAAACTCCCGCGGAAAGCGTAATGTATTTCCGTAGCGATAGCATAGCACTCAGCTATTTTTTTAAGTTAATTCGCATTTTCAGAAACAACAACCTTTCAGAAAACAGCCTTTACATATTAAAAAGACCACCTCAAATAGCGTTGAACACTTCTAAGATAGTCTTTTTTTAGTGAGTATATTTTATTTGCGAAATTCTAAAAGTTCTTCATTTATTTTTTTCGTCTGTCCATATATTTCCTGATATATACCGAATAACTTCTTATAGATTTCAACTTTATCCCCATCCGGAATAAACTCTTTATCTACTTGTAAAAAATTAGCCGCACAATCGCTTAATAAATCAAACCAGCCACATCCGTATGCCGCTAACATTGCCGCTCCCATTCCAGGGCCTTGCTCACTTGAAAGCTTAATGATTCTGGCATCGAAAATATCAGCCTGCATTTGTAACCAGACATCATTTTTCGCCCCACCACCAATTGAAACAATAGAATCTATCATCTTTCCATTATTTCGGAAAAAGTTGATCGATTCATTTAAGGAAAAAGTGATTCCCTCGAGAACAGCTCGAACAAAATCCCTTCGCTGATGCGAGCCATCCATGCCGATAAAACTTGCCCGAATCGCAGCATCTGCATGAGGAGTTCTTTCTCCTGCCAAATAAGGTGTGAACAACAAGCCATTAGATCCAATAGGAACAGAATCCACTTCAGCTACTAAATCCTCAAACGACTCATCCTTGGCAAAGACATCTTTAAACCAACTGAGACTATACCCTGCTGAAAGGGTAACACCCATTGTATAAAAAGCATTAGGAGCTCCATGATTAAAGTAATGAACTTTACCTTGAAAATCTTTGTTACCACTATCTTCATAGGAAAGAACAACACCAGAAGTACCAATACTGCAAAGGGTTTTTCCATCCTCCAGAATTCCTGATCCAATGGCACCACAGGCATTGTCTGCGCCACCGGCAAATACGCTTGTCGATTTCGATAGACCAGTAATCCCAGCAACTTCAGCACTTAGCTTACCTGTTTCAGCATGTGACTCAACTAATGGAGCGCACAGCTTTGGATCAATGTCCACTAAGTTACAAATTTCTGTACTCCATTCTTTCTTACCTATATCCAATAACAATGTGCCTGCTGCATCAGAAAGTTCCATATGCAGTTGACCTGTCAATTTATAGCGCAGATAATCTTTTGGTAAAACAAATTTCTTCGCCTTCTTAAACAATGCTGGTTCATGTTCTTTCACCCATAACAGCTTTGGTAATGTGAATCCTTCCAGTGCAGGGTTTTTCGCTATATCTAGCAACCGATCTTCCCCAACAGTATTATAAATCTGCTGACATTGTTCAGTCGTACGCGTATCATTCCAGAGAATAGCGTTGCGTAATACTTCATTATTTTCATCAAGCAAAACTAAACCGTGCATTTGTCCCGCAAAACTAATACCTTCAATTTCTTGAGGGTTGATATTGCTATCCGTCAACAATTCGGATAGCCCTGCAACCGTCTGATCCACCCATACTTGAGGATCCTGTTCACTGTACCCTGTTTTTTCCTGAATTAAAGGGTATTCCTTTGAGACCTCATATACGACTTCACTTTTTTTGTTAACCAGTAAAATTTTCACCGCACTGGTTCCTAAGTCGATACCAATTACATATTTCATAGCATTACTCCCCAGCATAAGCTTTTAATAAGTATTGATTTAACGTTGCTTTAATTTGTTCCAGGCGTCCGGATTGATTATTGATTTCGGATAATCCTAAAGCATGATCCTCGAGTTTATGAAAATCAGTTTTCCCTTGAACAACATCCAAACCGATACCTTCCTTGTAGCTGCTATATCTGTTTTCAACAATATCGTCAAGTACGTTATCATCAATTAGTTTTTGCGCTACTTTTAACCCGACTGCGAAGCTATCCATCCCGGCGATGTGAGCATGGAATAAATCTTCCGGCTCAAATGAACCTCTTCTAACTTTTGCATCAAAATTTAATCCGCCACGGCCTAGACCTCCATTTTTAATAACTTCATACATCGCTAATGTTGTAGCATGCAGATCTGTTGGAAATTCATCTGTATCCCAGCCTAACAATGGATGCCCTTGGTTCGCATCAACTGATCCTAACATATTATTAATACGTGCATAATTAAGTTCGTGTTCAAAAGTATGCCCAGCTAGTGTTGCATGATTTGCTTCGATATTAAATTTAAAATGGTCCTGAAGATCGTAATTTTGTAAAAAAGCAAATCCACTGGCTACATCGAAATCATATTGATGTGTGGTCGGTTCTTTCGGCTTAGGCTCGATTAAAAATTGAGCATCAAAACCTATCTCTTTAGCGTAATCAACAGCCATGTGGAAAAACCTTCCTAAGTTATCCATTTCCAGTTTCATATCTGTGTTAAGAAGCGTTTCATAGCCTTCACGTCCACCCCAGAAAACATAACTTTCTGCACCCAGTTCTTTACCAATTTCCAATCCTTTTTTAACTTTTGCAGCTGAATAGGCAAAGACATCTGCATTATTAGAGGAAGCTGCTCCATGAATAAAACGTGGGTGTGTAAAGTTATTCGCTGTATTCCAAAGCAATTTAGTTTTACTGTCCTTCATGTAATCCTTCATCAGGTCAACAATCGTATCCAGATTCTTATTCGTTTCCCTTAAATTGCTTCCCTCAGGAGCAATATCTACATCATGGAAACAAAAATATGGTACATCCAGTTTTTCAAAGAATTCAAAGGCAGCTTCCAATCTAGCTTTTGCCAAATCCATCCCTTTATAGGTATCCCATGGCCGAACCATCGTGCCTGCACCGAATGGATCGGAACCATCCATTGTAAATGTATGCCAATAGGCAACCCCAAAACGAAGGTATTCCTCTACAGTTTTATCTCCTATTTTTTCTTCTGGATTATAAAACTTAAAAGCGAATGGATTAGTAGAATTCGCTCCTTCGTATTTAATCTGCCTAATGTCTTTAAAAAATGCCATTCTAATAACCTCCCAATAATTTATAATGTTTTAAATGAATATTTTTGAAATCGCATACATCGAACAGTACGATTTGGAATTCTGTAAGTATGTATGTATGTTTTACGTTAATGTAACTGCTTACATAAAAGTATACCAATCCAAA
Organism: Virgibacillus sp. L01; assembly: GCF_052246775.1. Classification (NCBI taxonomy): domain Bacteria; kingdom Bacillati; phylum Bacillota; class Bacilli; order Caryophanales; family Bacillaceae; genus Virgibacillus; species Virgibacillus sp. L01. Next base: position 451,599 of record NZ_JBQQCP010000001.1, read on the forward strand.
GTTAGTTTGTCTATCACATGAACAAAGTTTATAATAAACATATGATAACCTTCTTCCCCTGAAGAAATGATTAATTTATAATAGATAACATGGAACATCCCAAAAGGAGGATTCCCCATTGAATAGTACAAGTGGCTTTATTTATAGTGTATTAGAATGGTTTACTAGGTTTGCCTACGTAAATTTGCTCTGGATAGTGTTCACCTTAACTGGTGGTATAGTTTTAGGTATCTTCCCGGCTACTGTATCCTTGTTCGCCGTGATAAGAAAATGGCTCTATGGCGATGCAGACATTCCTGTATTTAAATCATTCTGGAATTTTTATAAAAAGGACTTTTTGAAAAGTAATTTGCTTGGCCTGTTTATCAGCGGGTTAGTCACACTTATAGGAATTGACTTTTTATTTATAGAGGTAAATGTAAACGATTTACTTAGGTTAACGTATTTACCCTTGTATATATTTATGTTCCTGTTCCTATTATTCTTTTTTTATATTTTCCCGGCATTTGTTCATTACGATTTAAAATTACCGAAAGTAATCAAGAATGCTTTTCTGGTAATGTTGATTACTCCGCTTCATAGTTTACTAATCATTATAAGTCTCATATCCACTTATTTCATTATGGAAGCAATGCCGGCATTGGCCTTTATATTTGGTGCAAGCATTTATGCATTTATAACGATGTGGCTTTGTCTAAATGCTTTTGCAAAGGTTGAAAAAAAGGGAAAACGTACAAGTAGGTAAAAGAGAATCCAGCGACTCTCCTACGAGAGTTAAGCTGGAGTTTTCTCTACCTTAATTTATTTTTCCTTGTAAATAAAGTAATCAAAATCAGCATGTTTGCTTCGGCCAGATGTATCCTGGCACTGCATGCCAACAAATGCGCCTGTAAAAAATCCTCCCCCTTGAATATAATCATCTGACAATTTATAGGAAGGAAACTGGATTGGGATAACTGTCCAATTTTCACCGTCAAACGAATAAGAATGCTCGTAAATATTTGTCTGAACATCAACTCTGAGGTACATATATTCCACATGCTTTGGTATAACTACTTCGTTGTCATTAAGCGGATGATCAAATGTAAAGTTATAACAGGTCATAAGTTCTAGTATTCTACCTTTCTCTTCGTGCCAGGAAACCTGCAATGATGTCCAGTTCTGTGTATTATAATAATTTACAAGACCTGCAGATTGCTGAAAAGTATCTGGATCGAATGCAACTTTTGTCTCTGCAGTAAATTCAAAGTGCTGCCACCGCCTTGCGACATATGCTTGTGTGAATTTTGATGATAATGATTCTTTCCCATATAAACGTAAATGACCAGGGTTATCTTTTAGCGAGACAGTCTCCTCCCCAAATGGAACACGTAATGTCTGAAAATGAGGATTTAATTTAACGGAATTAAAGTCATCTTTTTCAGGATAATCTTTTTCCCATTTAACTTCTTCTATAGAAGGTCCTTCAATTTCAAGGGATGGCTGATTCCCGCCAACGACATATGGCCAGTCATTTTCCCATTCCATTCGTTGAATTGCCGTTTCTCTGCCAAGCGGACAGAATCCACGCGGATCCAGCAAAGGCTGCTCTTCTCTTGGCAAAGGTCTTCCTGTTAAATGGACTAAAAACCATTCATCTGTGTGCGTTTTAACCATCGAAGCGTGCCCTGACTTCTGCAATTTATTTCTGGGATATGGCCAAGACGTAATCAATGGATTGTCAGGGTGAACTTCATACGGCCCTCTTAAATTCTTTGATCGTGCAATTGTAGCTTGATGATCATATTTTGTACCACCTTCAGCTGTTAACAAGTAGTAATAATCGTTTATTTTATATAAATGAGGCGCTTCTGTTAATTTAATGTCTGTTCCTTTAAAAATAACTTCTGCCTTTCCAACAAGTTTTTGCTCAGTTGCATTATATTCCTGAAGCACAATACCATAGAAATTATGGTTTCCTGAACGATGATCCCAAAGCATATTCGTTAGGTATTTCTTGCCATCGTCATCATGAAATAAAGATGGATCAAACCCTGAACTATTTAAGTGAACCGGCTCTGACCAGTCACCATCAATCGTCTCACATGTGACAAGATAATTGTGACTGTCTTTCCAATTCCCGTCTGTTACTTTGACATCTGTATAAATAAGCCAGAACTTTCCATCACTGTAGGAAAGCGCCGGTGCCCAGATGCCTCCTGAATCAGGATTACCCATCATATTAAGCTGACTCAACCGGTTAAGCGGTCTTGAAATTAATCGCCAATTCTTCAGATCCTTCGAGTGATAAATTCCTACTCCCGGGAACCATTCAAAAGTAGAAACAGCAATATAGTAATCTTCTCCGGCACGACAAATACTTGGATCAGGATTAAATCCTGTTAATATTGGATTTCGAATAATAGCCATTTAAATCCACCTCTACCTCTCTAAAATTATTTATCCTTTTACTGCACTCGCTGAAATCCCTTCGACAATTTTGTTACTGAAGAAGAAAAACGCGATTAAAATCGGTACAATACTGATCACGAGTGTAGCTCCAATCGCGCCCCAGTCAGTCATATATTGCCCAACAAAGTTTTGAATCCCTACCGTTAACGTCTTATATTTGTCTGAACTAATAAAGGTGTTAACAAATACAAATTCATTCCAATTGTAGATCATGTTTATGATAACCGTCGTTGACATTACCGGAATTGTCATCGGTATGATAATACGGAAAAACAGCCGGTTAATAGAGCAGCCATCTATGATCGCAGCCTCCTCAATTTCACGTGGTAAGGTGTAATAAAAACCTAATAATATCATCATCGTTATCGGAAGATTATAAGCAGTATAGGTAATGATAATCGATAATGGGTTATCAATTAAATTGACGGTCAGGAACATTTTAAAAAGTGGTATCAGCGCTGAATGAATTGGTATCATCAAACCGACCATAAATAACCCCAAGACTAACGAACTGAGTTTCCAGCGCATCCGTGTGATAGCGAAAGTAGCCATACTTGCTAATAAAACAGTTAGAAAAATAGCCACGACCGTATACCAAACACTATTGAGAAAATAAATTCCAATATCACTTTGCCAAACCTTAATGTAGTTTTCCCATTTAGGATCCTGCGGGAGGGTGAGTGGAGACCCGCCGAAAATTTCCCTAGTATCCTTTAAAGAAAACAGAACAAGCCATACCAACGGGAAAATTTGAAAGACCGCTACTACCCCTAGGCAAAAATAAAGAATTAAATATCCTATTCGATTCATGTAATTAACCTCCTTCTAGTACTGTACTTCATCATCGGTAGCAGTTAACTTACGGATGAATACAGTAACAATAAGTGTAATGATTAGTAATAAGAAGCCGATGGCACTCCCGTAGCCAAAGTCAGAGACTGAAAAGGCTAATTTGTACATATAAGAGGCCATAACTTCACTTGCTCCACTTGGACCTCCGCCAGTCATAACATAGATTAAGTCAAAATATTTTAATGACCCGACAATAGCTAATACAATAGTTACCTTTATAACCCCCATTATAAGAGGCAATTTTACTTTATAGGCTATCTGCAAAGGAGAAGCGCCATCAATTTTGGCTGCTTCAATTAGTGATTCAGGGATATTTTTAAGAGCAGCATAATAAATCAATATATAGAAGCCTGCATACTGCCATAAGATTGGAATAAAGATTGCATACAGTACAACATCAGGATTTCCCAGCCAAACTGGTGGATTATCTATACCTATTGATCCTAAAATATTGTTTAAAATGCCATTCGCTGGGTTGTAAATCTTTATCCATAGTTGAGCAATTGCTACAGAAGATAAAAGCATTGGTATTAAATATATTTTCCTAAGAAGACCAGCACCTTTTATCTTCGAGGCCAAAATAAGAGATATTGCTAAGTAAATTACTAAACTCAGTGTAGAAAAGGCAGCCAGTAAGAAGGAGTGCATTGCACTATCCCAAAACTTGTCATCTTGTAATGCATTAATATAGTTTTCTAGACCAATAAATTGCATCTCACCGATTCCATCCCACTCCATTAAGCCATAATAGCCTGTTAGAATTAATGGTATGTAGATTAATACAGCAATCAGCAGAAGTGCAGGAAGGATATATAATGCAATCATTAGCTTGTTAGACATAACTTTATTCAAAACCTTCACCCCCAAATGATTGTATATAAGGCGCTAAAACTAAAATAAAACCATGAGCCTCATATATTTTGCCAAACTTCATTGTAACCGTTTTCTTTTTCAACTTTTAAAAAACTTTAATAAGTATGTCCTTACTAAAGTGCAATTTTAGAATATCAAAATACGAGCTGTTTGTCTAGTGGATAAACAAAGTTTTATATCAATTTTTTCTAATTCAATAAACTTGTAAGCTAGCAGTGCTATTATAGCAGATTACTATGATCCTATTTCTTCACCAAAAAAATAAGGCTGTCGAGTTTCTATCGACAGCCTGTGGACATTTTACTTATATTCTATTCACCTTCAGCAAGCGCTTCTTCTTGTAGTTCGGTAAACTTCTCTGGTGTTATTTCCCCGCCAAACAACGATTGAATAGCATCTAAGTGAACCTGCGCTACATCGGGATCCATTTGAACATCTGCGAATAGTGTAATATTTTCCGCCGCGCTTAATTCATCCAGTACATTAATATACATTTCAGGAAGGTCAACAGAACTCGTATCTACTTTAGTTGCTGGTATAACCCCAGCCTTTGTCACAGCCTGTTGTCCCCACTGTTCAACAAAGTAAGAAGCAAATTCTTTAGATTCCGTTTTAACCTCTGAATTTTCTGCTACAAATAATCCAACTCCTGGTCCACCAACCCAGCTGTTTAAGCTTCCTTGCCCATTAACAGTTGGGAAGTTAAAGAAACCAACTGAATCTCTAAACTCTTGTGGTACATCTTCGTTTGTTGTGTAGTTAGGCAAATCCCATGAACCGATTAAATACATTGCAGCTTGCCCATTCATAAACAAACTTTTAGCCTCCTGGTCAGCAAGAGCATTATAGCCTTCATTAAATGCATTCATATCTGTTAGGTTTTGTATCTCTTTCGCTGCTTTTACAAGAGCAGGATCTTCAAAAGAGCCGGAACGGTTAATTGCATTAGTTAAAGTTTCTGCACCACCAATACGGTCAGCGAGGTACATGTACCATAGTGAACCAGTCCATCGATCTTTATTTCCTAAAGCAATAGGTGCAACATCATTTTTTCGTAATGTATCAACAACGTTTTTGAATTCTTCATATGTCTTCGGAACTTCCAGGCCATTCTCTTCAAATATTGCCTTATTATAGAAAATAGGTGCGATATTTAATTCCAATGGAAGTCCATACGTGTTTCCCTCAATTGCATATGCTTCGGTTGTTCCAGGTACAAAGTTTTCCTGTAATCCACTGTCTAACACATCATTTAAAGGGGCAAACATTTCTCCTTCAACATAAGGCTTTAAAAACCCTGCCGCCCATGTCATCCCTACATCCGGTAGTTCTCCGGAAGCCGAAAGTACCTTCAGTTTTTCCTTGTATTGCTCATTACCTAAAATCTCCAATTCTACTTTGACACCAGGATTATCCTCTTCGTACTGACTTACAATTTTATTTACAATTTCGTAGTGGTCTTTTGAACTGCCTTCTGGCCATAAATGCATAAACTCAATCGTCTTTTCAGCGCCTTCAGCTTCATCACTACTATCTCCGTCTCCACCTTCATCTCCAGAACAAGCTGCAAGCACCAACATTACTAAAGCCAGTAAAGCAAATAAAAATACTGATTTCTTCTTCAACATATTTATACCCCCTCGTATTTGTAAACGCTTTCTAAATTCCATGTGTATAGAATAGCAAATAAATCATCGTTTGTCTACTGAATAAACAAAGTTTATAATAATAATTAGCTGTCGATAATAGTTAATATAAAGGGTACGTTTTTTATAACTAGTTTGAATGGTGTTATACTATTAAAAAACGTTCTAAGTAAATGAAGCGTAATATAATAAAATATCATGTGAAAAAGGAGAACACGGTAATTATGGGGTTAAATCAAACTTGGAATCAATTCGTCGTTAAAAAAGGAAACAAATCATTAGTGCTGCATACAATTAAGGTTAAATCACCAAGTTCACGTGCAGACGTTGCTCATACAACTGGGCTTAATAAGGGAACCGTATCGTCTTTGGTAAATGAACTGCTTCAAGAACAGTTGATTACCGAGTCAGGCCCAGGGCAATCAAGTGGTGGCAGAAGACCAGTCATGCTACATTTCAACCAAATTGCCGGTTTCTCAATTGGTATAGATTTAGGTGTTAATTACTTACTTGGAACATTAACCGATCTGCAGGGAAACATTTGCTATGAAAAGAAAATCTACTATAGCCAATTGTCGTATGAGGAAATAGAAAAACGGCTCTTTGAAGTAATTGATTATTTATCCGCTTGTTCACCTGAAAGTCCATATGGAATTGTTGGAATTGGTATAGGTGTACCAGGCACAGTAAGTACCAACGGTGAAGTATTATTAGCACCAAATTTAGGCTGGAAAAATGTAGACTTAAAAACAATTATAGAAGACAAATATGATGTGCCTGTAACGATTGAAAACGAAGCAAATGCTGGTGCTTACGGAGAAAAGAAATTTGGGGTAGGGAAAAACGCTGATAACATCATTTATATTAGTGCAGGTATTGGAATTGGAGTAGGCCTAATTCTTAACGGAAAACTATTTAAAGGCAGCAAAGGCTTTTCAGGTGAATTAGGACACATGACAATTCAAGCGAATGGACTTAAATGCCGCTGTGGTAATGAGGGGTGCTGGGAATTATACGCATCTGAACAAGCTTTATTGAATGAGGCTAAACAATTGGGTATACAGCCAAAAGGAAATGATGAACTAACACTCGAGGATATTAATGAACTAGCTGAGATTAATAATCCGGATGCTATCAAGCTATTCGAAAAGATTGGGGATTATTTGGGAATCGGTGTGAACAATATTATAAATATCTTTAACCCAGACCAGATCATTATCGGTAACCGGATAGCAACCTCAGAAAAGTGGCTTAAGAAAACCCTGGAAAATAGAATGAAAACCCATACGTTATGGTATCAGCATAGTGATTTAAATATTTACTTTTCGGAATTGAACATCCACTCTACTGCACTTGGAGTTGCTGCTATAACTGCAGAGAAGTTTTTAAATGTAAATTTCGAGAAAAAAGCACTAGAAGCATAAAGGTAAACATGTAACCCTAATTTGTTAAAACTCCGACAAATTAGGGTTATAAATTTATGCTAATTTAATTAGACGTCCGCTTTCGATTGATTCATAGCAAGCGTCAATCACACGCATATTATTTATCGTATTATCAAGATCATGATACAACTGGTTATTTCCATCTATAATCGCCTGTGATATATGCTCCACTTGGCTCCGGTATTGATCGCTGTTTACTGTTTCAGTTTGTTGAACACCAGCCTTCTCAACAACCACTAACCCATCACCACCATTATTATCAGGACGATATGCTCTTGGAACTGTAATCCGCCCTTTTGTTCCAATCACCTCATATTCACTCCGGTGTGCCATATTAAAGCTGGAATCAAATATTGCTCGTATTCCATTCGGAAATGTCATATATCCAACTGCCTCAGTTTCCACGCCATACTCAGAGTCAACTTCACCATGGACTTGAACTGTACTTGGTTCAGCCCGAAGTATATTCCTTATTGAATGAATACCATAACACCCGATATCATAAATACTGCCGCCTCCCTTTTGACTACTCATGCGGATATTATTTTCTTTCCCGGCAAGGTAAAACGAAAACGCAGCACGCATTAATTTCACTTCACCAATTTCACCAGAATCAATTATCTCTTTCACACGATTGTGCTGCGAATGGAAATGATACATAAACGCTTCCATGAAAAGAACACCGTACTCCTCACAAGCCTTTTTCATTTGCAGAACATCAGCCGCAGTGATTGCTGCTGGCTTTTCACATAAAATGTGCTTCCCCTTTTTAGCAGCCTCCATTACCCACTGTTTATGCAGATGGTTTGGCAACGGAATATAAACAGCGTCAATATTCGGATCATCCAATAGTTTGTCATAGTCATCATATGTGTACGGGACGTCGAACTTTTTCGCTATCGTTTCAGCCTTGTTAATGTCACTTCCACTAGCTATAGCAGTCACCTCAGCATTTTCTGAACGCAGGAAAGCAGGTATAAGTGCTTTCTGTGCGATGTTTGCAGTGCTTAAAACTCCCCAACGGACTTTCGACATAAAAACCCCTCCTGTTTGAATAGTTGCAATCTTTTCTTAATTATACATGAATTTGTATCGACATCAAAAATGTTAAAAACTCGAAAAAACAGACAATATGTCATTTCCCGGGAAATAACAAGAATATTGTTGTTTTATGGCATCTAGCAATTAACCAATTATATTCATTAGAACCCATAATAAGAAGAAGGTAATCAGGATCGTCAAATTGGATACAGTTCCGATAAATCTTTGGTCATAGTTAAATTCAACAGAATAAGGCAAAACAGATACAGATACCGGAAGCATCAGGCCAATAAGGACAGTATATTTAAACATATCATCATAAGGTAAAATAAAAAAGAGTGATATACCTACAGTTAAGCCAAGTACATATCTAATGGTCAAAGCTTTTATAATGAGTGTATAGTAGCTTTTATCAAACTTAAAATTTAAATAGATGCCTAGTAATAGAAATGATAAAGGCATATTTGCTACGGATACTATTTCAGAAACATTGATTACCATTGCCGGAAGCTGAACACTTATAATATTCAATCCACAAACAATAATATAGGTCATTAAAGGGATTGAACCTGTTAACTTCCTCATGATTACACCTGGACTAAGCCCTGCCTTATCAGATGAATAGTAGCTGCCAACTAGATACAGCAGACCAAACACGATAAATGCATTACCAACATCAAACATCCCAAAATATTTAATTCCTTCTCTTCCCCAGATTCCTTCAACGAGTGGATATGCAAACAAGCCAATATTAAAGCCAGGTATCAGCATTCCAAGCATACCTTTATTTTCTCTGCTTTCCTTCCTAAATACAATAATAGATACAAAAGCCGAAAGTAATCCATAACAAAAGGCTATACCTATTAAAAGAAATAAGGAAGATTCAATCTGAATGTCACTAAAAGATACAATAATTAATGCCGGAAGAGTCAGATTGAATATTATTCTTGCTAAACCTTCCCCATCTTTTTCCTTTATTATATTAAATCGTTTTAGAGTATAACCCAATGCTATAATTATGACGGCATACAAAAATTGTTCATTAAAACCAGACAATATTGACTTCTCCCTTAGTTTTGCAACGTTGTATTATTGTTTTTACGATCTCTCATATAAGCCTTAACACCATTATCATATCCCAACATAACACGATCCGCCATATCCACGAATAAACCAGTTTCCACAACACCAACCATCCGCTTTAGCTTTTCATGCAGTCTGGATGGATGAGAAATTTTTTCAAAATCGCAATCTAAAATATAATTACCATTATCCGTAATAAATATTTCGTTATTAGCTTTCTTTCGTAAATGCGGTACACTATTTAGTTGAGAGATATGATGTGCTGTTAGTTCCCATCCAAACTGGACTACTTCAACAGGTAATAAAAATTCGCCTAGTCCGGAAACCAATTTAGATTCGTCTGCTATTATGATAAACTCCTTCGCAACAGAATCAACTATTTTTTCCCTAACGAGGGATCCGCCTCCACCTTTTAGAAGGTTTAAGTCGCCATCTATTTCATCAGCCCCATCAATAGCCAAATCAATTTCATGTACGTTTGAGAAGTCAGTTAAGGGAATACCGTATTCCCTTGCTAATTTTTCTGTTTTATATGAAGTTGGTATACCTTTAATATCCAATCCTTCTTTCACGTTTTCTCCAAGCTTTTTAAGCATCCAGTCGATAGTTGACCCAGATCCCAAACCTACAGTCATTCCGTTTTTAATATATGTGACAGCCTCTTCACCGACCTTTTTTTTATTCCTGTCTATTTGTTTTAGCATTATATCACTCCCAATCTAATGCATTAGCGGCCAAGCCATCCGCCATCCACTGCTAATAAATGGCCATGAATATATGTTGATGCCTCTGAAGCAAGAAATACTGCAGTACCATTAAAATCTTCCGGGTTTCCCCAACGATCTGCAGGTATTCGATCAAGTATTTGTTTACTCCTAACAGGATCATCTATTAAAGCCGTATTCATGTCTGTCGCTATATAGCCTGGAACAATTGCATTTACATTTACATTTTCTTTTGCCCACTCATTTGAAAGCGCCTTAGTCAGTTGGGCTATCGCCCCTTTGGCTGCAGCATATGCAGGAACGGTTATGCCACCTTGAAATGATAGTAAAGATGCGATATTTATAATTTTTCCACTACCCTGTCCAACCATATACCGACCAGCTTGTTGGCATAAAGTCCATACAGTTTTAAGATTAATGTTTAACACATCGTCCCAATCTTCCTCTGTGAAATCAACAGATGGTGAGCGACGTTGTATCCCAGCGCTATTCACTAAAATATCGATTCTTCCATAGAGCTCAACAACTTCATTAACAGCATTTTTTACTTGGTCTGGATTCTCCAAGTCACAGGCTACAATTTCACACCTTTGACCTGTCGTTGTTTCTATTTCTTCCTTAACGTCCGTTTGTTCAGTGTTTCGTTGCAACACAGCGATATCAGCACCTGCATTTGCTAAGGCTAAAGCCATTGACCGGCCAATTCCCCTTGTAGCCCCCGTAATAGCTGCAATCTTTCCAGTTAACTGAAATAAATTTTCCACGAAAATCCCCCTCATTTTTAGTAGAAACTGCAAGTCATGATCGTAATACTTCCTGAATACAAGCTTCCTACGTTTCGTATACTTCTAATGATAGTCGAATTAGATAATAATTAAAAGAAAAAAATTTTCACCTTTTCTCTTTATTTTAAACTTATTTTCATATAAAATTATAATTAAACGCATACACACAAATTAAGGAAGTGGGTTATTAGTGAATACAATTACTCCAGCCACAAACGTATTAAATAGAATCCGTTCAGCTTATAGTTCTTTTAGTGAAAAAGAAAAACTGGTTGCCGACTACATTCTGGAAAAACCAGAAAAAATTATTCATGCAACAATTAATCAGGTTGCCGATGATTTGATGATAGCAGATGCTACTGTTTTTCGTTTTTGTAAACGGTTAGGCTTTAAAGGGTATCAATCGCTTAAAATTGTATTAGCTTCTGAAATAGTCAACCCCATCAAAGATATTCACGAATCTATCAATGAGAGTGATTCAGAGCTGGAAGTGACTAAAAAAGTATTCCAGTCGAATATAAAAGCCATTGAGTATTCAAGAGATTTGCAGTCACAGGCTTCTATTCAGCGAGCAGTTGGCTTTTTGACCGAAGCCAATAATCTCAGCTTTTACGGAAACGGCGGTTCTGGGATTGTCGGCTTAGATGCACAGCATAAGTTTATAAGAACAGGGCTAATTAGCCAGGCATATACGGACAGTCATTTACAGCTCATGTCTGCATCACAATTAAATGAAAATTCTGTTGCCATATTCATTTCACACTCTGGTTCCAATAAAGATTTGCTCGACGTAATTGAAGTGGCAAAAAAGAGGAATGCCAAGACAATAGGAATTACTAACTTTGCTAAATCGCCACTAAGCAAAGTAGTTGATATTAGTCTGTTTACTGCAGCCCAGGAAACGGAGTACCGATCAGAGGCACTTGCCTCACGAATTGCTGAGTTAAGTATTATCGATGCCTTATATGTCAACTACTGCCTGCAAAAAAAGGATCAAACAAAAGAGTCCTTATCCAAAATGCGAGATGCAATTTCAAGCAAACGATTATAAGTAAACAAAGGCAAGGAGCCCTACCTGGAAGGCACTAGGCAATGTGTGCTGGCCGGTAAAAACGCCACTTCCTGTATGTAGGGTCTAACGTGGTTACAAAGTAATCAACATGAATAATCAACTTTCACTTATGAAAAGGAGAGTCAAGCATGTCCTCTTATATTATCGGGCTTGATATAGGTACTACGAGTGCCAAAGCTTTAATGTTTGATTACAGTGGGAGAATCATAGCTGAGCATGAAAAGAAATACCCAATCCTGTACCCCGAGTTAAATTTTGCTGAACAAAATCCACTTGAAATTGAAATGGCAACTATCCACGTTTTAAAAACAGTATTAAAGGAATCTAACATCACGATAAAACAACTGAAGGGAATTGGGATTTCTTCAGCTATGCACTCTCTAATCTGCACCACAGACGATGGAGAACCTCTCTCAAATTCAATTATCTGGGCCGATTCACGAGGTCAAAGTCAGGCAGATCAACTTAAAAGAACAAATCCAGATTTATTCTTTAAAACAGGTACACCTCTTCACTCGATGACTCCCTTAGCAAAACTGATTTGGATGAAAGAGCTAGATTGGCAGCCATACAAAGACGCTAAAAAATATGTATCTATTAAAGAGTTTATTGTGAAACGTTGGTTTAATGAAGAAGTGGTTGATTACTCCATAGCAGCTTCAACTGGTTTATTTGACGTGGATAAATTGGATTGGAATATGGAAGCACTTACTGAAGCTGGCATAACAAAAGACAACCTCTTCTCGCCAGTACCTCCAACTTATCTATTAAAAGGATTGAAATCTAGTATTGCTGAAGAGATTGGCCTTGACCAACAGATTCCTTTTACTATCGGTGCATCTGACGGACCTTTAGCAAATTTAGGTGTAGGAGCATTAGAACCCGGTGATACCGCAATCACAATTGGAACAAGCTGTGCCATCAGACAGTTTACAGCCAAACCGCTGTTAGATAAAAAAGAAGAAATCTTCACCTATCGATTCGATTCGAAATCATGGATAACTGGGGGAGCCTCAAATAACGGAGGGATTGTTTTGGCTTGGCTTCAGTCAGTGTTTAGTACGGATGGTAACGAACTTTCCATGGAGGACATGAGTCAATTGGCAGCATCCTCACCGCCCGGGGCTAACAATCTATTATTTCTTCCATACATTACTGGGGAAAGGGCTCCTGTCTGGGACTCACAGGCCAAGGGAACATTTATAGGACTGACGTCCACCCATAAAAAGGGAGATTTAATTAGAGCTGCGATGGAAGGTGTTATTCTTAATGTATACCAAATTGGGCAGGCTCTGGACAGACTAGGTAATCAACATATAAATCTTTTTGCTAATGGCGGATTCAGTCATTCCGATATTTGGGTCAGTATTCTTGCCGACATTTTCGGAAAACCCGTACATTTACCTGAGAGTCATCAAAGTTCAGCCTGGGGCGCTGCTTGGTTAGCTTTATTTAGTCTTAATGAAGTTACTTCCCTTTCAGATATTAAAAAGGTCGTCCCAATGAAGGATACAATAGAACCTAATTTAAACAATCATCTATTATATAAACGTTTATATGAGATATTCAAAGACGTTTATGGACAAATTAATACAACCTATACCAGTTTGGATAACCTGCGGAGGACTTAATAGTTTTACAGATTAGTTAGTCAATTTCTTCCGCCTTCTCCGATTCTGCTGGAAGAGTGGGAACAGCATCCTTGCTAGTATCAAAAGAGAGGTGATAAGTTAGCGTTTCTGGATAAGAAACAAGTGGCCCTAAGGTATCAGGATGTATTGGATTAACCACCCATTCAAGAGAAAATGGTTCTCCTCTCTTAAAAGTCATCTCTAAATATGTGTCGTCTTGTTTACTAAGTAATGTACCCCTAAAGTCGATTGATGGGAACGCTTTGAAAATGGCTATATATGTGACATGGTCCCCATTTTTATCTTTATTGATTTGCTCTGCATTTTTTAATAAATCAATTGTCCATTCAAATGGATTATCAAGTGGTGCGAGTTCTTCTGTGAAACTATGGGGAAACGTGCCAACAAACCATTGATCGCTGCTTTTTAAGTAAAATTGTTCCTCAAATACATAAGCTTCAAAGGAAAATTCATCCCCATCTGATACTGGTGTGGTAATTTGATAATAGGAATTTTTTTCTGACCAGACTCCCTGGCTTTCAGAATATACTTTATTGTCCCATTTGTAGGCTGATTCAATCTTGTACCTATTTCTTTCATTGTCTTCAAGCAATGTAACCCATTGACTATAGTGATAGTCTTGTTTGCTTAGGAACAACGCGTAGCCAATGGACAATCCGACAGTAATAGACAGAAGTGGCAGAAGCCATTTTTTGATAGGTTTATAAGTAGCCATCTAAGTCATAGTCCCCATTCGTTTGCCAGTAACCTTGTTCTCGGCTAGCAGTCAATTGAATTCTGGTAACCCATTTCACTGATTTATATCCGTACATATTTGGATGGTAAAGCCGACAAGGGAATCCCTGTGATTTTTTCAATGGCAAGCCATCAAGCTCAAATATAAGCATGGCCTCTTCATCAAGCAGTTGGAAAATAGTGAAGGAGTCATAGTATATTCCATCACCTGAATAAACCGTTACATAAGTATCCTTTGGCAGATTCGTATAATACGTTTCTAGCAGACCCTTTAGATAAATGCCGTGCAGTTCCACGCCCCTAACACTCCAGCCTGTAACACAATGAAAATTATCAACAATTGAATGCCAAGGTAACTTTCGCATATCTTTCATCGTTAATTCTACCATTACCTGATTAAGACTTTCGATGGTCATTTTCCAGTCTTCATTCTCATACCGTGGATAATCATTAGTTACATTATAGATCCGAAAATAGCCCCTTCTTTTCTCTTCGTTCTCTGGGGTAGACAGTATAGGGGAAACCCAGCGTATGAATCCACCTAGAAAAAGAAAAGCGAGAAATAACAGAAGCGACTTTGTAACCTCACGTCTGTCTAATTTGTTCTCAGCTATCCAATCAGGTACTTGTTTGCGGCCTCTCCACCAATTCGGCCATGGAATCCTTACCTTAAATAGATGCCCAAACCCGTGAAATAAGACCCAAGGAATGACAATCCAAGTTGACCAATCATGGATGATTACACTATTGTTCCGCACCCATACTGGAACGAGCTGCTGAAAATACATCAGAATACCGGAAATAAGCCACATTGAAAAGAGAATGATAAATAACCATATATTAAACTTTTTAATCGGAGCACGTTTTTCACTGTACCGAAAAGCATAATAAACAGAAAACAGCATAATTCCAATATAAAAAATGGCGATTAGTATATGAATCGCCACAAGGGGTATTTTCCACTCATTAAATAGTGTCCTGAAAAATGAAACATATAAGCTAATGCCAGTAAGTAAAAGCAAAATAATAACAATCGCGTGTATATGATGAATCCAAGCTAATTGTTTACGATTCATTTTCATATCCCCTTACTTTTATTCAAGTCACGAAAGGAATCGAACAACTTCATCAAGAGCTTCTTTGCAATCTTCCCCTACAACTCTAACTGTAAGATGATCACCATTTTTTAATTGCAGCGTGATTAATCCTAAAAAACTTTTCAGACTGATCTCTAGAACAGATCCTCCGACTATTTTCTTTAGGTAAATTTCCGAGTGATATTTTTGTGTCATTTGACTCAGGTCAATAATTGTCTCCTCTTCCGTAATATTAACCACCACTTCTTGCGTGATTTCGTTCATTACCTCCTCCTCCTTTCTCTATTTATCCCTAAGCAGAACTTTCCCTTTAATCTCTTTATTAACTAAATATGTTGGATAATAACCTGTTAATACGTCTGCTACATTTTGAGCTACTTTACTTTTAAGCTCTAATTCAGCTTCCTTTGAATTCCACGCTATATGCGCGGTTAGAGTAACATTCTTCATCTCAAGCAACGGATTATTAAGGTCTATAGGTTCCGTTTCAAGTACATCCAAGGAAGCCCCGGTAATCACGTTTTCGCTTAGAGCCTCAATTAACGATTGTTCATCGACAACTGGTCCTCTCGAGGTATTAATAAGAAATGCTTGTTCTTTCATCTGTTTAAATTGCTCTTTCCCAATCATCCCTTTTGTCTGTTCGTTAAGCGGAGCATGAACGGAGATAAAATCAGATCGTTGGCACAGTGTTGACAGATCCACCAGTTCGACGTCTAATTGTCCCGCTACCTGAACAGGAATGAAAGGATCGTGAGCAATCACCGTTATCCCAAAGGCCTGTGCTTTTTTAGCTAACTGTTGCGGAATATTGCCAAAGCCCACTAGGCCTAAAATCTGGTTGCTTAACCGATAGATTGGGGCTGTAGCTTTATAGTCCCAAACTCCTCTTCTAACACACTTATCCTGCTCCACTATTTTCCGTGCAGAAGCCATCAGAAGAGCAAATGCATGATCCGATACTTCTTCAATGCAATAGTCGGTTACATTGCAAACTAAAATCCCCTTTTCCGTAGCAGCATCAACATCAATGACATCATAACCTATTCCATACCGGGACACTACTTTACAGTTGGTGAGCTGTTCAATCACTTTTCGGGAAATTGGTGCGTACTGACTAATGATCCCATCAGCATCTTTAGCTGCTTGAATGACTTCTTCCTCTGTCCTACATTGGGCAGAAACAACTTCTGCCCCGATACGCTCTAATAGTTCAATTTCTGGTGCTATCGTGTCATAATTAAAATCTGTTACAACTACTTTAAATCTGCCCATCGTTTTACCTCCTGAGGATTTGTAGGATTGATATACACAATCCTTTACTACACTACCACTCAGCCACCGAGTTATCTTTATGGCGCCATACCGGATTTTTCCAATTATGTCCTATCTTTGCTTGTTCACGTACATATTCCTCGTTAATGGTGATTCCGAGCCCAGGACCTTTTAACATTGCTACATAACCATCTTTGTACTCCAGCACAGATGAATCAGACAAGTAATCTAATAAATCGTTACCTTGGTTATAGTGAATTCCTAAGCTTTGTTCTTGAATGAATGCATTATGCGATGTAGCATCTACCTGCAAACATGAAGCTAAGGCAATCGGTCCAAGTGGACAGTGTGGAGCTACAGCTACATCATAAGCTTCAGCCATTGAAAATATTTTTTTACACTCCGTAATGCCGCCTGCATGGGACAAGTCGGGCTGAATAATATCTACATGGCCACCCGTAAATAGATCTTTAAAATCCCAGCGCGAAAACATTCTTTCACCTGTGGCTATTGGTATATTGGTTAAACCAGCGATATCTCTAAGTATTTCATTATTTTCCGGCAATACTGGTTCTTCAATAAACATTGGACGATATTGCTCGAGCTCTTTCACCAATACTTTAGCCATCGGTTTATGAACTCTACCATGAAAGTCGATACCGATTCCAATTTGATTTCCAACTGCTTCACGAACGGCTGCAATTCTTTCGACTGCTGCATCAACTTTTTCATATGAATCAACATATTGTAATTCTTCAGTTCCATTCATTTTGACAGCGGTAAATCCTTTATTAACAGCTTCTTTGGCTGTCTGACTCACATCAGTTGGGCGGTCTCCGCCAATCCATGAATAGACTTTTATAGCATCACGGCATGCCCCGCCCATCAGTTCTGAAACAGGTGCATTATGATATTTGCCTTTAATATCCCATAGCGCCTGATCAATCCCTGCAATAGCACTCATTAAAATCGGACCGCCACGGTAAAATCCAGAGCGATACATTACTTGCCAATGATCTTCAATTAGAAGTGGATCTTTTCCTAGCAAATAATCGCCTAATTCTTCGACAGCTGTTTTGACTGTTGCTGCTCTTCCTTCAACCACAGGTTCACCCCATCCCGAAATCCCTTGATCGGTCTCTATTTTAAGAAATAGCCACCTTGGGGGAACTACAAAGGTTTCTAATTTTGTTATTTTCATTGTTAGACTCCTTTACTACACTCTTGCTTGTTTAATCCGCATAACGAACTGTTCTGCAATTTCCGTGAGTTTTTCAAAGTTCCCGTCTGCAATTGCCTCTGCATCCGTCAGAGAGCCTCCGACACCGACAGCTGCTGAACCCGTACGTATAAAATGCTCAACATTATCAAGTGATACCCCGCCAGTTGGCATCATTGAAATGTGGCCTAATGGACCTTGTAAATCCTTGATGTAATTTATGGATAGCGAATTGGCTGGGAATACTTTGATTAAGTCTGCACCAGCCTGATATGCCCCTACTATTTCAGTAGGGGTCATGGCACCAGGGATTGAAATTTTTCCGTACTTGTTAGTCAGCTGAATCATTTCTTTATTAAAAATCGGTGAAAAAATGAAATCAGCACCCGCCTGAATGGCAGTTTTGGCAGTTTCCGCATCTAGAACTGTTCCGGCGCCAATAAGTACGTGATCTCCATACTCATTTTTCAGCCTATTTATCGTCTCATATGACCCATCTGAATCAACTGTTATTTCTAATGATCCTGTTCCACCTTTGATTAAAGCATTACAAATCTTGTTTATTTTATCTTTTTCAAGTTTACGGAGTACTGCAACAAGACCAGATTCTTTTAAGAATTGTAGCTGTTCCCATTTATTCATCGGCTCTTTTCCTCCTGCCACTCCCGTTATCGATTAACATCCTTATTCTCTGAGTCAGTGTTTAAGAACCGTTCCAGTTCATCTTCCCTTGGCAGTCCTTCCACGTCACCATGCATCCCTACAGCAATAGCTCCAATTGCATTTGCACGTGCCACTGTCTTAGGTAAAGAATCATTACGCAGCATACCACTTATGATTCCGGCAGCAAATCCATCGCCAGCACCAACCGGGTCAATTACTTGAGAAACAGGATAACCCGCGACATACCCGCTTTCTTCATCTGTTTGATAATAAGCACCCCCGCTTCCAAGCTTAACGACAATTGTTTTCTTTCCATTTTTATTTAGGGCAGCAGTTATTGCCTCAGGCTTGGTTTCACCTGTTAAAAATGTTCCTTCATCAAGACCTGGAAGGATGACATCTGCTTGCTTAGCCATTTTCAGAAGAACCGTTCGCGCACCTTCCGTCTTCCAGAGCTTCATTCTGATATTTGGATCAAAGACAATTGTTGTATTATGCTTTTTGGCAATATCCATTGCTTTAAAAACTGTCCGCTCACATGTTTCGCTTAATGCTGGCGTAATACCTGTTACATGAAGAAATTTTGCATTAGCTATATATGACTCATCCAAATCCTCTGGCGCCATTAAACTTGCAGCTGAATGTTTTCGGTAATAAAACACATTCATATTCTCAGGTGACTTTTTTTCCTTAAAAAGAAGCCCAGTTGGAGCCACATCCGTTTGAAGGCATGCTGAGGTATCAACTCCCTCTCCCCTAATAAATTGAAGAATATAGCGGCCAAAGGGATCGTTTCCAAGCTTACTAAACCATCCGACGTGATGACCGAGCCGCTTAAGCCCAATACTTACATTCGATTCGGCTCCACCTATATGTTTATGAAACTGATTCACATATTCCAGTGGAAACATCTGAACTGGTTCAAATAAGACCATTGTTTCACCAAATGTGACGACGTCCAAATGCTTTTCCATATTAACCCCCAAGACTCGGCAAGAATAATGATAGTTGCGGGAAAATAATTATAATAATAAGTGTAATCAGCATTGCAAAGAAAAACGGCATAATTGCCTTTGCAATTGTTTCAATAGGCAAACCAGAAATCCCTGAAGCAACGAATAGGTTAACACCTAATGGTGGCGTGATAAATCCAATTGCAAGGTTAACGACCATAATGATGCCAAAGTGCATTGGATCATAACCAATTTGAACTGCAATTGGCAATAATATAGGCGTCAAAATGATAATAGCCGCCAATGTATCCATAAAACAACCAACAACTAATAACAGTAATGTAATTAACATCATAATGATGATTGGACTTTCAGAAACTGCCATCATTGCATTCGCTACCTTTAAAGGTATTTGCTCGATGGTTAGAAATCTGCCAAACGCAGTTGCTGTTCCTACAATAATTAAGATTGTTGCAGTCATCAGTGCTGCATCTGTTAATACCTTTGGAAGCATGCGGAATGACAGTTCACGATAAATAGCCATACCGGCAATCAGCCCATAGACGACCGCAATAACTGCAGCCTCTGTTGGTGTAAAGAAACCACCATAAATACCGCCCAAAATAATAACCGGAATTAACAGAGCCCATTTTGCTTCCCAAGTTGCTGTCCAAATCTTTTTGAGTGAAGTGGGTTCATCCATACCTTTAAAGCCCATTTTCTTAGAGTAGAAATATGCATAGACCATCAGCCCTATAGCAACAAACAAACCAGGTATAATTCCCCCAATAAATAAATCTCCAATCGACGTACTCCCAACAACACCATAAATAACCATCGGAATACTCGGTGGAATAATAACCCCTAAAGAACCTGCTGCTGCAACAACAGCCGTGGAAAACTTCTTATCATAACCATTCCTTACCATTGCAGGTATCATAATACTTCCAATAGCGGCAACTGTAGCTGGACCAGATCCGGAAATTGCCGCGAAAAACATACACGTAATTATTGTAGCAATCGCAAATCCACCTGTTTTATTACCTACTAAAGCGTTTGCAACATTAAATAAACGTTCTGAAATTCCACCTTTACCCATGATTTCTCCAGCTAAAATAAAAAATGGAACAGCCATTAATGGAAAGGAATCTACTGAAGTTACTAATTCCTTCATTAGAAATTCAATCGGCAGGGTCCCAGAATAAAAAATAGTGATTAATGTTGCTATTCCCAACGAAATCCCAATTGGTACAGTTAAAATTAAAAGAACTGCAAAACTACCAAATAAAACACCCGATACCATATTGTGTAACCTCCCAACCTATTCAATAGTACCCTTCCACGCTCTTTCACGCTCAAGTGTAACTACATCTGAAACCTCTTTTGATCCAAATAAAGCAGTGAAATTCTTCACGAGGTTCTGTATCAGACGAATTGCAGTTAAAGTCATGCCAACTGGTGTCGCCATATATACTAAACCCATCGGTATATGTAATGCCGGTGATTGTTGACCAAATGCTAAAAGCTTTTCTCCAATGGAATAACCATAAATGATTGTGAATACTGCAAATGCCAAAAATAGTAAATTAGAAAAAATGGTAAGAATAACTCCACTTTTTTCTTTTAGCAGATGCAGTAAAACATCAATCTTTATATGTCTTTGCTTTTTCACACCTAAACTAATCCCAATATAAACAAGCCATATAAAACTAAATCGTGCTAGTTCTTCCGACCAGGATAGCGAATTATCGAAGGTCCGCATAACAACTTGCAGAAAGATAACTACAACCATTACAACTGATAATATGACAAGTAAGACTTCCTCAATATATTCATCAATCCATTTTATAATTTTCATGTGGTATTCACCTCTTCATCTTTCAAATCATGAAAATCATGATTTTGAGTTGAAAGCCTTTTTCCGAGTATATTTTAGTGGAAAAAGACTCTGAAGAATAACTCCCCAAAGTCTTTTCTCATGTAATGCACATCCACAATACCTGCCCCATATAAACATAAGATTTAAAAATACCACACCTTATGTTGTTAAGGGAATTGTCATAGGAGCAGGATAATAAATCACAACCTATTAGATTCTTATTACTTACTTCGATGCCTCATCAATAGCATCATAGACTTCCTGTACCAGATCTTCACCAATCTTTTCTGTATACTCATCCAGGACAGGCTGAATAATATCTACCATTTCCTGACGAGCTTCTGGAGTAATTTCAGTATATGTCATTCCTTCATTTTGTAGTTCTTCTACATACTTTTCATTTGCTTCACGATTTAGTTTACGCTCATATTTCCCAGCTTCTAGAGCAGCGTCTCTTACAATAGTTTGTTGTTCATCTGTTAATCCATCATAAAATTCTTTACTCATAAGGAATACAAATGGACTGTAAACATGGTGTGTATTAGATACATAATCTTGAACTTCATAGAATTTTTCCAAGTAGATTGTTGCAACCGGATTTTCCTGACCATCAACTGTACCTTGCTGCATCGCAGTGAATAATTCTGTAAATGCCATTGGAGTTGGGTTAGCACCTAATGCGCGAAAAGCATCTAAATGCAAGTCATTTTCCATGGTACGAATTTTTAATCCTTCAAAGTCTGCAGCAGTTGCTACTTCATGCTGACTGTTCGTTAAATCACGGAAGCCATTTTCCCAGTAAGCTAAACCTACTAAATTCTGATCTTCAAGCATATCAAGGAACTTTTGCCCAACTTCTCCATCCAATACTGCATCAGCTGTTTCTTCATCCGGGAATAGGAATGGAAAGTCAAAAATACTATATTCCGGTACAAAGTTAGCAAGAGGAGCCGTTGATGGAATTGTTACTTCTTGAGACCCTAACTGAAGTGCTTCCGTCATTGTACGGTCATCACCAAGTTGTCCACTTGCATATGTTTCAACAACGATTGCTCCATCGGTCTTTTCTTCAACAATTTCCTTAAACTTTAATAGTCCTTTATACTGTGGATGATCCTCATTCAGACCGATTCCTGCACGAATTGTCTTTGTTTCTCCTGAAGACTCAGCTTCTTCTGTTTCTTCAGTACCATCTGTTGCTTCAGCGTTGTTGTCACTGGAATTGTCGGACGATGTTTCATCACCATCACCGCTACATGCACCAAGAAAAATAATCATTAGAGCTACAACTGCAAACATTAAAATCTTCTTCATTTTATAAATCCCCCTGTTTTTTGATTAATTTTTAATAACGTCATGTCCACCAAATTCATTTCGTAAAGCAGCAACAACCTTACCTGTAAATGTATCTTCCTCTAGCGATCGATATCGCATCATGAGTGATAGGGCAATTACCGGTGCTGCAACCTGCATATCAAGTGCTGACTCAACAGCCCATTTTCCTTCACCTGAAGAATTCATAACTCCTTTGATACCATCAAGATTAGCATCTTTAGCAAATGCACCCTCTGTCAGTTCCATTAGCCACGAACTGATAACAGAACCATGATTCCAAACTTTGGATACGCTTTCATAATCAAAATCAAATGGACTTTTACTGAGGATATCGAAACCTTCTGCGATAGATTGCATCATTCCGTATTCAATGCCATTATGTACCATTTTTAGGAAATGGCCACTCCCCAGTGGACCGGTATATAAATATCCATTTTCTACAGTGACACTTTTGAAAATTGGCTCAATTTCTTTAAATACTTCTTGTTCACCGCCAATCATTGCGCAAATGCCATTTCTAGCGCCATTTATCCCACCACTAGTACCTACATCATAGAAATGAATTCCTTTCTCCTTCAATTGATTTCCTCGACGAATAGAATCTTTATAGTTTGAATTCCCCCCATCAATAATAATGTCACCCGGGTCAAGTTTATCCTGCAGATCACTTACCAGCGCTTCTGTAGCTTCGCCAGCAGGTACCATCGCCCATATTATCCGAGGACTTTCTAATTGTTGTATTACTTCCTCGGTTGAATATGCCGGAATGGCACCTTCAGATGAAATTTCTTTCACCTGTTCGTGATTGATGTCATATGTGATAACTTCATGACCTTGGTCAATTAAGTTAAGTGCTAAGTTGTAACCCATTTTACCTAGACCAAGTAGTGAAAGTTTCATCCTTGTAACCCCTTTCAAAATTTTGAAAAAATATTTCTTAAATTCATTATATATGAAAAGAAATTTTATTCAATACTTTTTAGTTAATATATGAAAAAAATTTTATTTAAGAAGGCATTCGCTTTTTGCGTTGTTGATGTAGCACGGTTTTTGGACTAATTAATCATGAAACCTACCAGAAAAAAATAGATTACAAGGTTTGTTTAAAAAGCATTCTGCGGACAATTGCTCTATTTGAGGGGATTTTTTCATACGTAAAAAGGGGGTTATACCAAATAATGTAACTGATGTCCGCGAAATAAAATTATAGGTATTCCTCTATTTCGCTATCCCATTAACCCAAAAATGCTAATACCTACAAAAAAATGACCATCAGTCCAAAATGATGGTCATTTCACATTATTATATCTGTAATAATCAGAGCCCTATTATGATGGCAAACGGTTTTTCTTCCATTATACTTAATCCTTTTTAGGCGCTACACCCCTAACTTCTCTTGAACATCCTTCATTACATCCGGATCAAAACAACTTCCAAACGAACTACCCTTTCGCACTGATCTTCCAAAATGGTACTGATTAGCACCTACAGCCTCATGAATTTCCTTGATATTTGCAGGTGTAAGTCCTGAACCTGGCATGATGACAGGCCCACTTCCCTTTTCTACAAGTTCTCGAAGTTGTTGTTTTCCTGCTTCAGCGTTTGCTTTACCACCTGACGTGAGGATCCGCTTCACGCTCTGCTGGTATTTTGCCAATGTTTCATATGCATCCTGCTGTGATGGTACCTCGTCAAATGCCCGGTGAAATGTGACATCCAACTTAGGATAAAGCCGGATAAGTTCCTCCAGCATAGATGTATTAATTGTAAGGTCCTCATTTAATGCCCCAAAAACAATGCGATTGCAGCCAAGTTTTTGAATGACATCGATATCGTCACGAATAATCTTCAAATCCTCATTTGTATAGCAGAAATGATAGCTATGCGGGCGGACCATCACCTGCACAGGGATGGTTACCCTCTCCATTACTTGCTTGATTGTTCCATAACTCGGGGTCAAGCCGCCCTCCTGCATAGCAGAAACGAGTTCAAGCCGATCCGCTCCAAGCTTCTCAGCCTGAACTGCTTCCTGTCCATTTTGTACAATGACTTCTAATTTCATCAGATCACCAGCCTTTATATGTATTATCTTGGTAGTTACAGGCATCTCGCTATTGAAATAGTTTTATCAATGCTTGTGTTCCGCTGTCGTTTTCTCCTTTTTCGGCAAGCTCTTTATACAGTTCCAGCGAAAGTGAAAGCCCTGGTGTGGATAGGCCCATTTCTTGTGCCGATTCTAGCGCAATGGTCATATCCTTGATAAAATGCTTCACATAAAATCCTGGGTCAAAATCATAAGCAAGCATCCGCGGGGCTAGCTTTGATAAAGAAAAACTGCCTGCTGCACCGGTTGTAATGCTATCCAGGACACGGGAAGGATCAAGCCCTGATTTTTTGGCATAGGCTATTGCCTCACAAACCCCAATCATATTCGATGCAATGGCAATTTGGTTTACTAATTTTGTATGCTGACCTGCACCGGCTTTCCCTTGTAAAATGATATTCTCTCCAAGCACATGAAAAATAGGGGAAACTTCATCAAATACATGCTGTTCACCACCAGCCATTATGGCAAGTGTACCATTTCTCGCACCGACATCACCGCCTGATACCGGCGCATCTAATACATGAATATTTTTTTCTGCTGCTTTTTGACTAATGTAAATGGCAAGTGCTGGTTTGGATGTAGTCATATCAACAATATATGTACCAGGCCTGGCATTTTCAATAATTCCGTCTTCCCCAAAATAGACACTTTCCACATCTGATGGATAACCTACCATTGTAATAATAACATCAGATGTCTCCGCTAATTGAGCAACAGAGCCCTTCCATTGAGCGCCGTTTTCCAATAAGTCCTGTGCTTTTTCTTTTGTCCGGGTATAGAGATTGATGGAATAACCTGCCTTTTGCAGATTTAACGTCATACTCTTCCCCATTACGCCTGTTCCAATAACCCCAATAACTGACTTCTTTGTAAGCATAACTTCACACACCTCTCCCTTTCTACTAACTGTTTCCATTATATTAGAAAACTTGGTTTATCACCACGATCAATGATTAAAGCTACTTTCACTTTTTTTTAATTACAATAAAAAGTTCTGACCATTAAGGACAGAACTAGCTTTCTCGTTTAATACCCCGGAAATTCTTCAGTAATGATATTACTATCTTTCACCCCAGCTTCAAGCAGCATCTCCCGCATATCCCAGACCATACCGGGTGGACCAGACAGGTAATAAATTGACACATTCACATCTGAAATATACTTTCTTAGCATATCAGCATCAATATAACCACTTTCCCCATTCCAATTTGAGTCAGTTCGAGTCATTACCGGAACAAATGTGAAGTTATCATTTTTCTTTGCAAATGCTTCAAAGTCATTCAGAAATGGTGCGTCATCAGGTGTCTTATTCGAATACAGCAACGTCATGTCGTGTGCTGATTTATCAATGGTTGCCTGGGCAATCATACTCCGTACTGGTGTAATGCCAATACCTCCAATGATAAATACAGCAGGTGTTGATTCCGTTTTATGCAGGGAAAAATCGCCAAATGGTCCATTGAATTCAACCTCTGCACCCTCCGGTAAATCCTTTAGTACCTGCTTATAAGCAGAATCACGTATTCTTGTAGCTATCGCCAATTTATTTTCAGCTGGCGCATATACAAATGAAAAGTCTCTTGAATTCCCTTTTTCATCTGTCTTACTTGGTTCAATTAAATTAAACTCACCAAATTGTCCTGCCTTAAACGCCATCCCCTCAGGCTTTCCCCAGTGAAACAGCATCGTATCATTCGCAATAACTTCCTTTTTAATTAATTTAATCTTACTAGCAGACACATTATTCAGCTCCCTTCCATCTCAATCAACAATTTATATAGTTTTACCCAATACAACCAAATTTCAATCTGAAACGTCGTGCCTGTCACTACCCGGTTTTTGTCAATATATGTCGAACCGAAACTGAAAAGGATGCGTCCCATCTTGGAAACACACCCCTCTATCACTTACTCTATATCGGAAACTTTCACAATTGCTTTGCCTAGGTTCGCACCTTGAAACAGATCCAGAAATGCATCGATTGTTTGGTCGAACCCTTCTGTAATGGTCTCTTCGTACTGAATTTTCCCTTCCTGAAGCCATCCTGCTAACGCTTCAGCCCCTTCTTTAAAACGGGATGCATAATCACCAACAGTGAAGCCTTGCATTAATGCGCTTGATTTAATCAGGTAGCTGTGGACACGTAATCCAATATCGGCCTCCTTGTTATTATAGGCAGAAATCGCTCCACAAACAGGGATACGCGCAAACTTATTCAATAACGGAAGAACGGCGTCACCGATTTCCCCGCCAACATTTTCATAATAAACATCAATTCCATTAGGACACGCTTCCGCCAACGCCGTTTTAATATCCACTGTTTTATAGTTAATCACAGCATCAAATCCGAGTTCATTTTTGAGGTATTCTATTTTTTCTTCTGAACCAGCAATACCAACGACATAAGCACCTTTAATTTTGGCAATCTGGCCTACAACTGAACCGACAGCACCTGCCGCTCCTGACACAACAACCGTTTCACCTTCTTTAGGATCAGCAATATCAAGCAGTCCGAAATAAGCTGTTAGGCCTGTCATACCTAACACGCTTAAATATGCAGACGCCGGGGCAAGACTCGTATCGATTTTTCGTACCTCGGCTTCCTTCACAACCGAATATTGCTGCCATCCTAAGCCCCCTGTTACAACATCATTTTTTTCAAAATGTGCGGACTTCGACTCAATAACTTGCCCAATCACAGCACTTGTAATAACAGAGTCCAATTCAAATGGCGGGACATAAGACTTCACATTATTCATTCTTCCTCTTAAATAAGGATCGACCGATATGTAATTCGTACGGATAAGTACTTCACCCTCAGCAGGCTCTCCGGTCGGCACTTCGGCAAATTCAAAATCGTCCTTTGTAGGTGTTCCTGACGGTCTATTTATAAGTTTAATTTGTTGTTGCAATATGAGTCATCCTTTCCTGATTATCAACTTTAATCTATTTAAATAATAACACGCATCTAACCCTATATATACCAATAAGGAAGCTGTCATCCTGTTAAAAGACTGACAGCTTAACCAAATTATCGCTTATCCTTGATTATTTGGGCGAACAATCACTTCATTAACATCTACATTTTCCGGCTGATTCACAGCATAATAGACAGCTTCAGCAATGTCCTCACTATTCAATGGCGTCATTGACCCAGCACCTTTTTTGAAATTAGAAAGAACTTCTTCATCCGTAATCGTATCTGTTAACTCCGTCTGGACAATACCTGGAGAAATCGATGTCGTACGGATGTTACTTTCTGCCACTTCTTTTGCCAGTCCTTCCATCATAATACGAACTGCAAACTTTGTCCCTGAATACACAGCACTGCTTGGAAAGACTTCATGTCCGGCAACGGAAGATGTTGTTAAAATATGGCCAGTATTTTTTTCCAGCATATGTGGAAGTACTGCTGCTACACCATAAAGTACACCCTTGATGTTAACATCAATCATTTTGTCCCACTCATCGATCTTCAGATTTTTCATAAAGGATAATGGCATTAACCCTGCATTGTTGAAAAGAACATCTATCTGTCCGTATTCTTTGATAGCAAAATCAGCAAGTTCCTGCATTTGTTCTCTCGATGTAACATCTGTTTTCTTTATTGAAATGGTGCCATTTTCAGAGCTGATTCTATTTTTGATTTCTTCTAATCGTTCTTCTCTGCGTGCAGCAAGGACAACATTAGCGCCCTCATTCGCAAGTTTTTCAGCTGTTGCTTCACCAATACCACTGCTTGCACCAGTAATCACGATTGTTTTTCCTTTCATATTACCCATATTCATCACTCCAATAACTAGTCTAAATAGTATCTTCCCCTGCATAGCCATTTTTAATCGAAGGGACAAACAGGGACAGGAACCTTGTCCCCCCATTTGCCTATACTTTTGAGTGCGTATCGCCCCTATACTTCACCCGCAAAAAAAAGAGGTTGAGACATAACTAAAAATCTCTCGCCCCACCGTCCAAGGTTCGCTACGGGCGGATGCGCACCTTAGGGCACGGCCTCAGCCTCCTTTCCCCGGCAAGGGGTATGCCGACATTGTCCGTAAAGGACGGTTTTAGTCGGCCTTCATTTAATCGCACTGCGGAATCTTCGGACACGTGCTATTCCCGCTGGAGTCACCCGCCCTCCGCTCACCCGGAATGGTGTAATGCTATCACACATTTCTTCTATAGCGATTCCTATTCCAGTCAACAGCGGAGGAAATATACGTAAACTCCTGTGGGAGTTGAGGCTCATCAGCCGCCCTAGGTGCGCGAAGTGTATTTCCGGAGCGGCATAATAGCACTCAAACTTTAAAAGGTACATCGCAGGTTATATCTAAACAGCAAAAAAATCCGAACTAATTCGAATTCTATCTCAAGAATTTGAATCATAGTTCGGATTTTACTTTGAATTAAATATTTTTGTCCCAGCTACATTTGCTGTTTATCTTTAGTTCTTTTCAAAGATTGTTCCTTTTTTGAACTTAGAACCTTTGAAAGCAAACTTTGTAATTAGAGGATAAAGGATTAAAGCAGAAACAAATCCGATAATCCATGCTAAGTCCACAAAAATAAATGCGAGTCCTGCAGAAACGAGCATTGCTATGATTGCAGCAGAGTTGAAACCAGAGAAATCTCCATTTTTCTTGTACAGCTCATCTACATCAACTTTTTGTTTTCTTAGTAAGTAGTACTCCATAATCATAATTGCTACCATAGGTCCTAAGAATGCAGAGTAAATTAATACGAACATATCCAGACCCTTCGCATTTGAATCTTGTACAAGTAACCAAGGGAACGATATCATTGCAAGTAACCCTGTAATTGTAACGGAAATTTTATAATTTAATTTCGTGAATAGCTGAATTACATAAGTCGGCGTAACAATATTTGCTACCATGTTCACTGCGATTGAACCAAATACGATAAATACTGAAATGAATATATCAATATACAGATTATCAAATAATGCAGGTAAACCTAAAGCTGGATTTGTATAGCCTGTTGCACTAGCCAGCATAGCACCAACCATTATTACGGATCCATAAGCAATTAAGATTGGAGCAAAGTATAATAAACCTCTCTTTTTATCACTGTAACCTGTTTTTAATTCTCTGGAGTAATCTGCTGCACTAAGGAAAATAGCGGCATAATTACCTAAGAATACCATGACATATCCAAAGAACGGAAGACCCCAGGATCCTTCAGAATTAACCCATATATCACTAACTGCTTGTCCATGGTCTTTAACTAAAACAACGAATACTGTAGCAATAATTCCCATCAAAACAACTGATGCAACGGATTCAACCCATTTAATACTTTCAAAACCTTTCATTGAAAGCAGGATTTGAATTATTAATAGAATAACGAATGTAATTGCTGGGTTATCAAAACTACCATCAGATACTATTTTAAATATTTCATTTAGGGCTGTACCCCCAATCCAACTCTGAATACCATACCAAATTACAGCTGGCACTGCACGAAGCAGAGAAGAAATTAAAGTACCTTTTTCACCAAATGATATTTTTAATTGTGATACATAAGGAATCCCTGTACGGTATCCCACTCTGTCATTTAATGCAAATAATGTAGAAATAATTCCAATTGCTATGAAAGCAGCTAACATTGTTTGCCAAATATTAAGGGTTGCAATCCCTGCAACAACAACACTGGCACCCAATGTCATATTACCCATATTCACTCCGTCACCAATCCACAGTGTCATGTAACCTAATGCACCTATTTTTCTATCTTCTGGTCCAAAAGATCTAAGTGAATCAGTTTGAGCCGCTGCATCAACATTTTCATGCGAAGTTTTATTGTTTTTTTTATCGGCCATCTTTGTTCAACTCCTAGAGTATAAGTAAGTTTTGAATCATATACTTTTTTTGCTTAGTTTTTTTCTACTTCTTCATTAATTCGCCTTTTGGCTGACCTAGAATACCTTCTTCAAGATCAAAGACTTCATTTCCACGTAAAATAGTTTTTGTGACACGACAGTTAATCGTTCTTCCTTCGTATGCACTGTGTTTATTTTTGTAGTATAAATCTTCTCTTTTGACAGTATAGGATTGGTTTGGATCTACAAAAATGATATCTGCATCCTTCCCAATTGCAATTTCTCCTTTATCCTTTAAATTAAAGCGTTTTGCAGGAGTTGTTGCAATTAGTTCAACAAACCTTTCTATTGGTAAACCACGCTGTTTTACAGCAAGGTCGAACATTAAATCAACATTATTTTGTGCACCACTAATCCCTCCCCATGCTTCAAAGAGGTTATCTGCGTTTGTTTTCAAATCCTCCGTACATGGTGAGTGGTCAGATGTTAACCAATCAATATTACCATTTAATAATTCTTCCCATAATTTATCGTGATCTACTTTCTTTCGAATTGGCGGCTGGCATTTTGCATAATTGCCAATTTCCTCAACATCCTCAGCAGACATTGCAAAATAATGCGGGCAAGATTCGACTGTTACATCAAGCCCCTCTGCTCGTGCTTTTAGAATTTCCTGTACAGCTTCTGAAGTACTGATATGAACAATATGAAGTCTGCATCCTGTTTCTTTAGCAAAAAGTAATGCGCGTTGAACTGCTTCAACCTCAGTAAATACTGGACGTGCATCAGGGTAATCCATCGCAGATACTTTACCTTCACTAACAAATTCAGCTTCTAATTTTGAAGTTATGACAGGATTCTCCGAGTGAAGGCAGAGTGTTTGATCGAGTTCAGCTAACTTTTTCATACCTTTATATAAAGTAAAGTCATCAGCTCTTTCAAAGTCCCCTGGAATATCACTTCCAACATTAGAAATGAATGCTTTAAATGCAGGCACCCCAGCTTTGTGCAGGTCCTCTAAGTCATCGATGTTACCTGGAATAAGTCCACCATAAAAAGCATAATCCACATAGTTTTGTGTTTTGGCAGCCTCAAGCTTTAAGTCTAATGCTGCTTTATTTGTTGTCGCAGGAAGTGCATTCAATGGCATTTCCACATAGCTTGTTGTACCGCCTGCAGCTAATGCTTTAGATCCAGTTTCGAATCCTTCCCATTCTGTTCTGCCTGGTTCACTAATATGAACATGGGTATCTACCATGCCTGGTAAAACATATTGGCCTGACGCATCAATTACTTCTTTTGCATCATCAATTATATTTTCAGCAATAGCAGTAATTTTTCCATCTTTAACACCAATTTCGACTTTTTTCGGACCATCACTTAATATGACTTCACCATTTTTTATGATTAAATCCAACACTGTGATTCCTCCTAATTTAAATATCCATTCATTTAGAGCAAACGACGACTCGCCATACACCACACAGATTTTGTATAAATGACAGATAGAACATCGAAGCTTCATTGATCCAAATGAATACATATCACTACTTTCAATAGAATTGGGTAAAAGGGCATAGCCAAAGCGCTTTCACCCTATGAATTCATTATATATCGGATTTCTCCAGAAGTATTTATCCTTATTAGATAATTTTTCTTTTAAAAAATCTATTTATTATACTAAGTTCCTATAATCAGACTAAAAACTTATCCTATTTCATCGCATTATTTAAATTAACTTCCGCTTTTCTAAAAATAACACTCTATTTTATTTAGGTTGGATAAAAATCACTAAAAAATACACTCCAATTTATATCTTCTTCCTATAAATCGGAGTGTATTTGGCTTTTATTTTGCAAATGGATCTTTGTGATCATATTTATTATGATGAACAGCTTCAGAAGTTAAATATTCATAAACATCGTCAACAATTTCAATATGTTCTGACTTCTCTGCTCTTTCTTCACTGCGCTGACCCGGATAAGATACGCGGTCAAAACCTGCACGAGGCTTAACTTGGTTTAATTCATTCATCGTATTTGTAATATTTTCTTTAAATATTTCAGCGGAAGTAAAGAATTCCGGATTAATTACTAGATGGAGTTGACCAAGCTTACGATGCTCTGTTAAATCTTCATACATAGAAGTTACTTTATTTCCGCTTTCCAAACCAAGTAAGAGACCTGATAGAATATCAACCATCATCATTAATCCATAACCCTTTGGTCCGGCAATCGGAACAAGTGCTTTTACATTAAATGGGTCTGTAGTTGGTTCACCATTTTCATCAACTGCCCAATCATCAGGAATTTCTTCATTCTTCGATCGTGCATGAAGTACTTTACCCCAAGCTTGAACTGTTGTTGCCATATCAAAAATTACCTTCTTGCCAGAGCTGCTCGGTGCTGCAAATGCAATTGGATTTGTACCATAATAAGGCTCAGCACCGCCAAATGGCACTACCATTGGGTCAGATTGACACATCGATAATCCAACTAACCCCTCGTCCGCTGCTTGTTCAACGAAATAGGATAATGCTCCACTATGGCTAATATTTTTCACACCGACAACAGCGACGCCATTTTCTTTCGCAACAGCAACAGCTTCTTCCATTGCCTTCTTTGCCATATAATGCCCTACACCATTATCCCCTTCAAAAAGGGCTGTCGATGGGCCGGTTTTCTCAAATTGTATGGCTGGATCATTATTAATTCCGCCCTTAGCAATTCGTTCGGCATAATATTCTACACGCATTGCACCATGGGAATGATATCCTCTTGCATCTGCATGTACAAGTACATCTGTGACAACATTTGCATGTTCTTCATTTAATCCTGCTTTGATTAATTTATTACTAATTAACGTTTCAAGTTCTTGTACAGTTACTTTCATTTGTCAACACGGCCCTTCTATTTCATATTCAATTCCAAAATTATTCCTGTTAAAAATGAAAAATAAGTATAAAGGGACGTCTGCTTTGTCAAAAATAATCTGCTTGCGTGATTATCATCAGCTACAAATTTTTGTTGGAAAGAGACGCCCCTATTTTCATTTTTTCTATTTGAATTTCATACCGTATAAGTCATTTCGTTTTCATTCAACTGATGCGCATCAAACATAATACTTACTTCGCAAATGGATCCTTATGATTATAATTGTTATTATGAACAACATCCGATTCTAAGTATTCGTAAATGTCATCTACAACCTCGATGCCTTCTTTTTCATAAGCTTCTTGCTGTATGTCATTTGGCTCACCTGGATATAAAACTTTATCAAAACCTTTTGCCGGTTTGATTTCATGTAAATCACTCATTTTTTTCGTAATGGACTCAAGGAATGCTTCTCCGTTACCAAAGAACTCAGGATTAATAACAATATGAAGCTGACCTAGTTTACGTGATTCTGTAAGATCTTCGTACATGGATGAAACATGTTTTCCAAATGGCAAGCCCAATAAGATTCCGGCTAATATATCAACCATCATCATTAATCCATAACCTTTTGGTCCAGCAATTGGAACAAGTGATTTCACTTTAAACGGGTCTGTGGTTGGTTCACCATTTTCATCAACTGCCCAGTTATCAGGGATTTCTTCATTCTTCGAGCGTGCATGAAGTACTTTGCCCCATGCTTGAACAGTTGTTGCCATATCAAAAATAATGTTCTTGCCAGAGCTGCTAGGTGCTGCAAACGCAATTGGATTCGTTCCATAGTAAGGTTCTGCACCGCCAAATGGCACTACCATTGGGTCAGATTGACACATTGAAATTCCTACCATCTTTTCATTGGCCGCTTGCTGTACAAAATAAGAAAGTGCACCACTATGGCTGATATTACGTACGCCAACAACAGCAATACCATTTTCTTTGGCGATGTTAATTGCTTCATCCATTCCCTGTTTTGCAAAATAATGACCTACACCGTTATCCGCATCTAACACCGCTGTACTTGGTCCGGTTTTTTCAAATTTCACATCCGGATTCAAGTTAATGCCGCCTTTAGCAATACGTTCAGCATAATACTCAACCCGCATTGCTCCATGCGAATGAACTCCTCTTAAGTCTGCATGAAGTAATACATCGGCAAGCACCTCTGCATGTTCCTCAGCTAACCCTGCAGCCACTACTTTATTTTTCATTAATTCTTTTAAATTTTCTTTTTGAACTCTCATTTTTTGCACCTTCTCATCTATATTTTTATTTATTTATAGATCGGCGTCACGATTACAGTCTTTAGAATAAACGTAAGTCAGTTTTTCTCTGCCTACTGCATAACACGCTTGTTGCACGTATGGTCCCATGAAGATATAATCATCTTTTTTGACTGTAACCCAATCGTTATCAAGATTATAAAGACCTTCACCTGAAAGTAAATATGCGCCGTGCTCTTGTACATGTGTTTCGATAAATGGATGACCTGCTCCAGGATCAAAGGTTAAAATATGGAAGTTCATATCAAAAGCTAAGTCTGAGGGTAATAAATCTCTAATACGCATTTCCTTAACGCCACCGTATGGTTCTTCCTCCATGTCATTTGCATTACCTGTTACCAACCATGGCTTTTCTTGTCCTTCAAGCTCTTTATATTTTTGTTTATAAAGGAAAATTTTCGAATCGCCTTTTTTCACATTTTTCATATACATTTTTGTACCTGGCGGGCAATAGATATAACCGCCTTCTGTGAAATTATATTCCTTATCTTCTACCGTTACTTTCACTTCACCTTCAACAACATAGAGGAATGTTTCAACATTTGCGTCACCGCCAAAGCCTCTTTCTTGATTGTGGCCGCCTTCATACATGGTAATAATATAGTCGACAAAGCTTGCTCCAAGTCTTGGTGAACCCAAAATGGAAACATAGCTGTTTTCAAAACCTGGCACACTGTTGTTAACTAGGCCTTCTGGTGAGATTAATGCATATAAACCTTGCTTAATAATCGATCTTGACGAAAGTAAGTTTTCTGGATATCCCATTTGATACCTCTCCTTTTATAATTTTATTGATGTGATTCAGAAAAAAATCACAGAATTGATCCATTTGTTCGTTGATATTCCAACCAAATTTAAACCAATTTCTTGGAACACCTATCACTTATTATTCTTTATAAGCTAATTCATAAAGTGAGGCAGCCATTGCTTTTACACCTTCAAGTAAATCTTCCGGTTTTGTGTATTCATCAGGATTATGTGAAATACCATCAACACTTGACACAAACAGCATTGCTGTTGGGTAATACGGTGCCAAAACCTGTGAATCATGACCAGCACCACTGTACATTAATTTATAATTTAAACCTTCTTTATCACAGCTGTTGGCTATTACATTGACAATATTTTCATCCATAGGTACCGGATCCTCGTCCATCCACATATCAATTGAAATGCCGATTTCGTCTTCCTTCGCTATCCGCTTCATTGTTTCTTCGGCAAAATCAGTAAATGAAACGAGTGCTTCCTTATCCGTATGGCGTGTATCAATCGTTAACAATACTTTGCCGGGTACAACGTTTACCACGTTTGGAGTTACTTCCATCTTGCCAAAAGTACAAACAAGCGGATCCCCAACTTGCTTCGCCTCTGTAAGTACTTCCGTAATAATTTTACCTGCAGTGAAAACCGCATCTTTACGATATCCCATTGGTGTTGTGCCAGCATGATTTGCCTGACCAGTTAATTCAACTGTAAACCGTCTTTGCCCAACAATACTTTGAACAACACCAACAGACTTTCCTTCTTTTTCTAGTACATTACCTTGTTCATTATGAATTTCAAGGAATGCTTTTATATCTTTTCTTAGCTCTTTGGTTTCATCTCTGAAATCGAACCCAGCCTTACGCATTGCTTCCTCAAATGGAATACCATTATCAAAAGCTAATTTCCCTGCAACATCTTCTTTCTTTGCAGTCCCTACAATATTTTTGGAACCCCAGAAAGCTGTAGGAAAACGGCTGCCTTCTTCTTCCGCCATAGAAACGACTTCCAGGTTTCTAAGCGGTTGACCGTACTTTGCCTTTAAGTATTTAATTGCTAAAAATGCAGTTATGATTCCATACTGACCATCATAGTGTCCAGCATTTCGCACAGTGTCAACGTGTGAACCGGAAAGGATAGTTTCATCAGGATATTTCGTACCTTCGAATTTACCGAATAAATTCCCAATTTCATCATATCTCGTGGTTAATCCTTCTTTCTCCATTTCCTCTTTCAAAAATTGCTGTGCCTGTACCCATTCCTCAGAATACAAAAAGCGTGATATTCCACCGCTGGGATCTTCACCATATGAGCCAAGCTTATTTAACATATCCACAATTACTTCTTCAGTTAGCTGCAATATTCTCTTCCTTTCTAAAAAAGCATAAAATGATATAATATCCTCTACTAATTATTGTAATTCTTGCCAGCCTCAGTTTCTATGTAGTACTAAGATAAATAATGCGCGTTTTTTTATCAAACTTAGGTAAGATTTATTAGTTTAAACACATTTCTAGTTACTTTTCCCAATTAACAAAAAAACAACCATCTTCCAGGTTGTTTTTCGTTATTTGTTTTTACATGCTTTGTTTTTATACAATTATAAACTGCGAAGTATAAGCCGCTCCGGAAATACACTTTGCGCACCTAGTCGTCTGATGAGCCTCCTTGCTCCTACGTCGCTGCGTAGTCTCATCTAGGCTTCAGCTCCCACAGGTACCTAGTATATTTCCTCCGCTATTGACTGGAGTAGGAATCGCTATAGAATAAATGTGTGACAGCTACACTAGTCCGGGTGAGCCGAGGGCCGTGACTCCTGCGGGAATAGCACGTTCCGAAGACCCCGCAGAGCAACTAAATGAAAGCCTTTCAAGGTTTATGCCTTCAAATTATGCCAAAAAATTATTCATTTCTTTCAATCACATCAATAATCCTTAACCCTACTTGCACAGACAGCATTTCTTCTGGGTCATCCAAATTCATTCCGGTAATTTCTTTAATTCGTTCCAGCCTGTATGTTACTGTCTTATAATGCACATATAGTAGCTGTGCCGATTTTGCAATATTTTGCTTGCATTGCAAAAATACATTTAACGTTTCAAGTAATGTATCTTTATTCGTCTTTCCATATTCAAGTAATTTTTGCAGACTTGAAGGAATAAAACCTTTTAATTGATTAAGATCATTAAATTTATAAAGCATACGATAAATCCCCAAATCATTGAAGGTAATAATAAAATCCTCCTGATTTGAAGCTTGTCCGATATTTAATGTGTCTTGCGCTTCTTTATAGCTTTGTGCCAAATTTAAAATAGAATTTGAAATATTGCCGATCCCAATCTGGACAGCATAACCTTTCACATTCGATTTAAATTTCCCAAGAATATGCTTAGACGTTTCTTTAATTTTATTTATTTCTGCATTATGATCCTCTTTTTTCTCATTTACTTTCCACAATACGATGATTTCATCTACCCGATCACGGATAATCGCTCCGTTCAGATAAAAATCGATTGAGTTCGCTAATAACGCATAATGTTTTTGCATTTTTTGATGGTTGTCAAGGTCTTTTTCTTTATGTTTTGCCGGTTTAATTGATTTCAAATTAAAAATAACGACTGCATATTTTGCTTCTGTATCAAATTTGGTTGTTGTTGCACGATCATAAATTGTATTCATCGATTTAATTTTCCCTGAAATCAAATCGTCAATTAAGTCATTTTTAAATTTCTTTTCAACTTCCGAAACTGCAATTTGTTTTACTAATTCCAGCGATAGAGCAGTAGCGGCATTCTCAATCGTAATAAAGTCATATTCCAGCACTTCTTTGTTCACTGCACTGACGATGAGATAGATCTTTGTATGATTAACTGTTCTAATCGGCACAAGAATTTGCTCGCATTCCCGCTCTTGCAGTTTTGGAAAAATAACTTTTCTACGATAGAAAGGAAATTTTGTATCCATGTTTTTTTCTTCGATTTCTTCTTTATCAAGATCATAAAATAATTCTACATCATCATTTGTTGAGGCGATTTTCTGAAACGATTCATTATAAATCGTCACTGGATTACCAATCAATTCTTCAAGTGTTTTTATAATCTTATCACTGCCAACGTTTTGCAATGATAATTCTGTAAAACGGCTATGAATTTCTTTAAAATATTTAAGTTTCTCAGCTTGTTGATTAAATAGTTGTCCCATTACCGGGTATGTTATCTCGATAAAAGCTATGTCTTTAGGGATTTTGATAATAGGGATTGAGCGCTTTTTACAAACCTCCAAAACAATGTCGGGAATTTCATTGAATACCTTTGGAACCTTTACAATTAAAGCGCTAATTTCCTTATCTGCAAGTTCATTCATCCATGTACCCTTTTCCTTTTCAGAAAGACCTTTTATAGGATAAAAACTGGTTAAGATTAATTCTCCTCCTTTTATCCAAGAGGAGATATCAGGGGAATCAATAACGGTAATACCAGATATCTTATTCGCTAAATCTTCTCTATCACCAATAAAAACAGCATCCTTACAGGCATCAACTTTTAATAAATCTTTTATTGTATAGTCCACATGATCACCCCTTTTCATCAATCCATTTTTTTCTTACGTTTTTATAAGGTTACGTTCATTTCAAATACCACTGCAAAGGGAATTTTTTACTATAATAACGTGTTAAATCACTCCATAATTATAACATTTATGAACTGCATGATACACAATAATACACTGACACGTAATTATCACCGTCTGGTATATAGACTATTCTCTTATTAACTTCGTATTCAAAAGGTAATAGCAGGAAATACCTAAACAATGCAAAGTTTTTTTATCCATTTCTTCCAACGACATATATGTGAAAAAGTTTACAATTGAAGTGTAGGATACTAATTGGCGTTTCCTGTTCAACTTAATAGATTTGGAGCACGCAACCATAGATAGGTTATCGTGTACAAGCATAGCTAGACAACCGGACAAGGAGGAAATTAAATGAATTCTTATGACTTAATCATCCGTAATGGACAGATTGTAACGGAAGATTCCGTGTTCAAAGGTGATATCGGTGTAAAAGATGGGAAAATTACTGAAGTTTCTACTACAGCATTAACGGAGGAAGCTTCAAACGAGATAGATGCAGCTGGCTTACACGTTATGCCAGGCGTGATAGATACACATGTGCATTTCAATGAACCAGGAAGAACAGAATGGGAAGGTTTGGCTACTGGAAGTCGAAGCTTAGCTGCAGGTGGAGCAACATCATTTTTCGATATGCCATTAAACAGCACACCACCTGTTATTAACAAAGATAGTTTTGATAATAAAAACGAGCTGGCTGATAAAAAAGCTGTTGTACATCCATACCTTTGGGGAGGGCTTGTACCACAAAACCTCGCTGACTTAAAAGATCTAAACGACAATGGTGCTATTGGGTTTAAAGCGTTTATGTCACCAAGTGGTATTGATGACTTCGATAATGCAAATGACGAAACATTATATAAAGGTATGCAGAAAATCGCTTCTTTCGGTTCAATTCTTGCTGTACATGCAGAAAGTACGGTAATATGTGCACAATTACAAGAAGAAAAATTAGAAGCAGGTCATACAAGCGCGAGAGATTTTGTAGCATCCCGTCCGATTGTTTCTGAAATGGAAGCGGTCAGAAGAATTATTTCGTATGCTGAAGCAACAAACTGTAAACTTCATGTTGTTCATGCAAGCAGTAAGCAGGTTACTGATTTAATTAATGATGCTAAAAAACGTGGAGTAGATGCTTCTGTTGAAACATGTGCACATTACTTAGCCTTAACAGTGGAAGATTTAGAAGAAAAAGGAGGCGTGGCTAAATGTATGCCTCCACTTCGCGATCAGGAAGAGGTTGATGGTTTATGGAAAGCTTTAGCAAATGATGAAATTGATATGATTGCTTCTGACCATTCTCCTGCTCCTGCAGATATGAAAACTATCACAGAAAATTACTTTGAAGGCTGGGGAGGTATCTCTGGCGCACAATCAACATTGAACGTCCTGTTGACTGAGGGCTATCACAAACGTAACTTTTCATTAAATAAAATTGTTCAGGTTACAGCTTCTAACCCTGCAAAACTCTTTGGCCTAGAAGGTAAAGGTGCTTTAGAAGTTGATTATGACGCTGATATTATTTTAGTCGACTTAAATGAAAGCTTTGAATTAAAAGAAGAAGATCTATTTTATCGGCATCAGCATTCACCATATATCGGCAAAACCTTTAAAGGGAATATAAAAACAACAATTGTCAGTGGAAATACCGTTTATGAAAACGGCAAAATCCTAGCTGATAAATAACAGGGCAAATCGATAATAAAAACCAATCCTCTCTATTTGGACTGGTTTTTATTATCTTTTAATGGTTAGCCGCATGTGCAATTTACCTTTTAGCAACAATTTCAATTTCAACATCCGCACCAAGCGGCAGTTCATAAACAGCTACACAAGTTCTTGATGGATATGGTTCTTGAAAAAAGGCTTCATATACACTATTCATCTCATCAAAGTATTTCATGCTCGTTAAATATACATTCACTTTAACAACATTAGCTTCAGTAAGGCCCGCTTCCTTCAATACAGACGCTAAATGTACAAAACATTGTTTCGTTTGGCTAGAAATATCTTCAGTTGCTGGAATATCTTCTTGATTCAGACGATTTTTCGCTGTTTGTCCTGAAAGGTAAATGTACGATCCTGCATCTACTGCATGTGAGTATGGTCCTGAAGCTGATACATTCTTTGCAATATACGTTTTTCGCATGATTAAAACCCCTTTTAAATTTTTATCCGTTCTGTCATCAATTCGACGACATCGCAAAAACACCTAGTGGAGGTAATGAAATGTCAACAACCTATACCTATAAACAACTAAACAATCTTGAAATCAAAGCAGAACTTTTCCCTACAACTCAAGAGGCTGCACCATTAATCCTGTATATTCATGGTGGTGGCTTGATTTGGGGAACTCAAAATGATATCAATAAAGAACAAGTTGAACTGTTTAATGATAACGGTTATCATGTGCTATCAATCGCCTATCGCTTAGCACCAGAAACAAAGATACCTAAAATTATAAACGATATTCAAGACAGTCTCGTTTGGGTTAAAGAAGAATTACCACAGCATCTTGATTTTGACCATAACAAAGTCATTGTCATGGGTAATTCTGCTGGAGGCTATCTCGCTTTAATGTCCGGTACTTTTGAGAACAGACCGGATGCGATTATTTCCTTCTATGGATATGGCAATATTCTTGGTGATTGGTACAGCACTCCAAGTGATTATTTCAACAAAATGCCAAAAGTAAATGAATCCCTGGCAAAGCAGCTTATTCAAAAAACTGAAACAGCAGAAGCGCCAATAACAGCACGGTATGCAATTTACTTGTATTGTCGCCAGCAAGGGGTTTGGCCGGAATATGTAACAAATCCATCCACTACAGATTTAACACAATATTGCCCTGTAAACCTCGTGGATCAAGAATATCCGCCAACATTACTGTTACACGGTGATGCGGATGAAGATGTGCCACTTGAGGAATCTGTTAACATGCAAAAGGCATTGGATGAACATCAAGTAAAAAATAAGTTGATCACGATTCCTAATGGAAAGCATCAATTTGATGAAAATATGAGCGATCCTGCTGTCAAAGCTGCATTTGACAATGTATTGCAATTTCTTAAAGACGTATAATTTTGTTTGATAAATTTGATAATCCAATAATAAAGCAATATTTGTAACAGTGCTAAGCAAGTTGATATCCACTGCAGGTGCAAGACGTTTTCCGTACCAATCAACTTTGAATTGACGAACAATCAATTATTCGTTTGTAAGCTTGAGTAAATGCCGCCTTGGTATCCGGATCGGTGAAAGTAAGTATTTGTCTGCAGTTGGAATTATAAAGAACTGCGCGTTTCTTGGAGTTGCTAATTTAAATAATTTAAGTCTATTTTGTCCATCCAATAACAGTTGTTTATTTTAAAATTGTAATACACAATCCAGCGGAGGAAATACACGTAGACTCCTGTGGGAGCTGAGGCCTAGATGAGACTTCGCAGCGACGTAGGAGCAAGGAGGCTCATCAGCCGCCCTAGGTGCGCGAAGTGTATTTCCGGAGCGACTTAATAGCACTCCAACTTCATAAAAAGTACGTCGCAGTTTATGTCTAGATTGCGAAAGTAGTAATAAAAAAGATGAGGTAAATTAAATAAACCTCATCTTTTTTATCGCCTTGTTCAAGTATGCAATTTTTTAATTCGGCTTATCGTGAAGCTTTAAACTTCTGCCTTAAGATTATCCAACTATATGCGTACCTGATTTTCCTTCTATCGCCTCTTTAGCTTTATCAAGAGAACAGATAACTGCTCTTCCACCTGATTCAGCAAAATTAATTGCAGCTTCCATTTTAGGTCCCATACTACCTGCAGAGAATTGCCCTTCTTCGACATATCCTTTCGCTTCAGACAAAGTAATTTCAGTTAGTGCTTTTTGATTTGGCTTACCATAGTTAACAAAAACATGCTCTACATCAGTTAAAATCATAAATACGTCTGCCTTAATTTCTTCAGCCAATTTGAAACCGCTTCGGTCTTTATCGATTACTGCGTCAATCCCTTTGAACGTACCATTTTTTTGTTTCACAACTGGCACGCCGCCACCGCCACTGGCAACTACAATTGATCCAGCATCCGTTAATTGACTGATTGCATTGGAGCCAAGAATGGTTTTAGGTTCAGGTGAAGGCACGACACGTCTATAACCTCTTCCAGCATCTTCTTTAACAACCCAACCTTTTTCTTCAGCCAGTCTATTGGCTTCTTCTTCACTATAGAATACACCAATTGGCTTGGAAGGATCTTGAAAATCAGGATCATCACTTGATACTTCTGTTTGCGTTAACGTAACAACAACTGGCGTTTCATTATTTATTTTAAGTAACTCATTTCTTAAGTTTTGCTCGAACATATATCCGATAAATCCTTGAGATTCTGCACTGCAAACTTCTAATGGCAATGCTGGAACAACATGCTTCGCTTCTTCATTTTGCCTTAAAATATTACCTACCTGTGGACCATTACCATGCGTAACAGCTACAGTGTGACCATTGTTAATGATACCTGCAATTACTTCAGCACTTTTTCGTACATTTTCATTTTGAATCTCAAATGTTGCCTCTTGATTAGGTTGCAGAATTGCATTCCCACCTAATGCTACAACTATTTTTTCACCCATTAATTTTCCTCCTTATTGCCAAAAGACCCAGCAAAATGCCAAATGTAGTATCTAGACCAGAACTGTGACCCATTGACAACAAATTAACTATCTTTTCTTGAATATCTTGTTCATTTCCATTTATCATCGATTGAATCAACTCAATAACTGGTGATCCAAACTGATTATTTAATGCGTATTTTAAATACTCAATACTTACATCTGTCGTTATCTTTTCATTTTCAATCAATCGCGAAAGAACATCCGGAAACAATGGTGTCCACGCTTGAGAAACAGCGTGAATTGCCATCAGACCAATAATATGGTCATCTCCTGCCGGTGTTCCGCCTTTTCCTCTTCCAAGAAAATGACGAAGTATGCTTTCAATTTCTGTTTCATCTGAAATATATAGGCTGTCCATCAGTTCATAATAAACATCATATTGATTTCCAGTCTTATCCTGATATGTTACATAATGCTCCATAAAATCATTGATATCGAGGTTTATTCCAGTTGGTTCATCATTTGCTGACATTGTAAGCAGGAAAGTTTCGAGGCTGTTCACTAATTTTTGCTCACTCCCAGGAGTCACATCCAGTTTGTTATCATAAGGTTCTCCTTCTAAAAGCACGATATCACAACTTTCACTAATTGCTAATATTCCCTTCGTATTATCCCAAACAACTGGATCATTCACATTGATTGCAGATAATAAATCACGAACGTCATCAATTGATAATAGTAACGAAAACGGAAGTCGTCCTCCTCGATTGCTGCCGATAAAAACAAGATTGTTTCCTATTTGCAAGTTAAACCCATTATTGAATTTACTATGAACATGACCTTTATTAAACTCCGAAAAAAGGAGAG
Organism: Virgibacillus sp. L01; assembly: GCF_052246775.1. Taxonomy (NCBI): domain Bacteria; kingdom Bacillati; phylum Bacillota; class Bacilli; order Caryophanales; family Bacillaceae; genus Virgibacillus; species Virgibacillus sp. L01. The sequence goes on from NZ_JBQQCP010000001.1 coordinate 496,400, forward strand.
GAATATTACAATTATATTCCTCTACCTTATACTGAGATTTTTCGCTCATTTAGATCAAGCCTAATTTAATTGCATATGCTTCAATTGCTTTTTCAAAACATTCTCTTGGTGCGCGAACAGTACCAGCACCAATTTGGCCAACTCCAGCTTTTTTGTGTGCGATACCAGTGTTAATAACAGGTTCAATACCAGTTTCAACGACTTTACGTGAATCGATTCCTAATGTTGTTCCTTTAAAATCCCATGTAGGAATTGCAAAGTTACCATTATGATCAATACAAATTTCAGCCATTTCATTACTTGTTTCTAATGCATCATTAAAGCCACCGGAGCCTACGAAACGAGTAACACCAGGAGCAGCAATCATTGCCATCGCTCCAACACCGAATACTTCTGTAATGGCACTATCACCAATGTCAGGGTTTGCATCCTCTTGTGAATATCCAGTGAAATATAATCCTTTAGGTGTGTTAACCGGTGCAGTGAACCATTCATCACCCATGCCGCTAATACGGATACCTATGTTTTCACCGTTACGGCAAATTGCTGTAACAACTGTGCCTTCTTCAATTGTTCTTGCCCCATCCATAACAGCCTTTGCAGAAGCCATCATAATATTTAGGAAAAATTGATCTGTATCAGCTAAAAATTGCACGACTTCTCGACGGTCTTGCTCATCCATATCTACTTGCATGATATATGGAGTAATCTCTTTTAAGAAAATAAGTGACGCTGCAATATTACGTTGGTGGAATTCGTCACCCATTGTAATTGCTTTAGCGATTAATACGTTCACATTAAGTCCATCCGGGGTTAATTTTACTGCTTTTGCGATTGTTGGCCCCAAGACATCTTTCATCCATTGCAGGCGAGTAACAACTTCATCTGAATACGCACCGAAACGCAATACCTTACCAATGCCTTCGTTCATTGTACAATATGCTTCATTGCCTTCCGAACGGTTTTCAACAACAAGTACAGGCATGTTTGCTGAAGTAATTCCACCCATCGGTCCTACTGCACGGACATGATGACAAGGCATAAATTCAACCTCACCGTTTGCAAGCATTTTTTCTGCTTCTTTTTCACCATCGGCCCAGCCTTCGAATAAAGCTGCGCCAATACACGAACCTTGCATCGGGCCGGTCATGTTTTCCCATTTAATAGGCGGACCAGCATGTAATAAAAGCTTCCGATCATTAAATTCCTTGATTTTTTCTTTTGCTGGTACAACATCAATTAAAAATGGGGATGATCCAGAAACTTTATCAATGACGGCTCTGTTTGCTTCATCAATTGAATTGTATTTCATCTTAATTTCCTCCTCGAATAAAATGAAAAATAATTATCATTTGTATTAATTATTTTAAAAGACTAAGGATTTTTCTCATTCTTGGATTTCCGCCTGCTATTGGTCTCCAATCATATTGCACAACCGGAACATTGTTAGAAACGATTGCATCTGTAAAGCTCTTCAAACCAACATTAATGATACTTGGGCGGTTATTAACCAGACTTGCTATGTTTTCAGAAATGGAAAGATCGTTGTTTGTTTTGTCTGCTTCTTTATGTTCTTTTGCTACATCATTAACTTCAAGTCCGATAATGTCTAATGCTGCGCGAACTGCTTCATCATTATTATCTTTCACAATAATTCCAGCTTCTTTAAGTCGTGAAATATGTCCTTGATAGTCTTGAGGGTCATTCTTTGTACCGCACACAGAAGCTACAATATAAAGCTCTCTGCCTTCAGATTTCGCATGTGCCATTCCATCTTTAATTGCAGGAAGCAGCGCACTTGCCATATCATCATGTGAACCGTACCCTAAAACGAAATCAAGCAGGATAACAGCAGTTTGTTCGTCTTTTGCAGCTTTCGCGATAAAATCAGCACGAGTTTCAGGGTCAATCATTGGGTGTGGCTTACCTTGTGTATAGTTATCATCACCAAGGTCAACAATCTCATGTCCGTCTTTACGGAATACATAACCTTCTTCGTTTGTAATTTCTGATCCAAGTCCTAATGCATCTGAAAGTAACACTGCTGCTTCTGATGCAAGCGTACCACCAGAGTATAGCCCTTTTATTGCATGTTGATTTTCTTTTAGCTCAGAACCTTCAATCTTATAATCACCAACATAGTTATCTTGACGGATTTCATCGCCATGTAATAAATCCACAGCAATATGAGCCGTTTCAGCTAAGGTATACGCATGATGTACGTTACCTTCATGTTGTGTTGGTTTTTCGCCTAGGAAAATAGCTACTACAGGCTTACTTACACTGTGCAGCAAATCAACAACTTTATCTCTAACCTCTTTTGCAGGCGGCTTGGAAATGATAGCAATCACGTCTGTTTGCGGGTGATTTTCCAGTGCTTTAATTCCATCCATCATCGTAGTTGCTCCGATTGGATCTTTCAGGTCACGTCCGCCAGTACCAATTGCATGGCTTACTCCCTCGCCAAGACGATCAATAATTGCAGAAACTTCCTGAATTCCTGTACCAGAAGCTCCAACGATTCCGATTTGGCCTTGATTTACTTTATTAGCAAATGCCATAGGAACACCATCTAAAATTCCTGTACCACAATCCGGTCCCATAAATAGCAGACCTTTTTCATTCGCTTTTTGTTTCAATCTTGCTTCATCTTCCATTGGAACGTTATCACTGAACATGAATACATGCAGATCATTGTCTAAAGCTTTTTCCCCTTCTTCAGCAGCATATTCACCTGGCACAGAGATAAGCGCAACGTTTGCTTTTGGCAATGTTTCTAAAGCCTTATTCCAAGTACGGACAGTTTGGAATGACTCTGCCCCCGCGCTAATAGATTGGTCTTTCAAATATTGTTCCGTTCTGTCATTTACTTCTTTTACTTTATCGTCGCTTTCTGTATCAACCACGATCGCCATGTCACTTGATTCTGCTTCTTCCAGTTCATCTGTGTAAAGACCTGCATCCTTGAAAAGATCTTTGTTTGAAGGTGTAGCCATCATTACCTGGACTTTATTAACACCTTCAATTGTTAACAATTCGTTTGTCAACAACATTAAGTTGATTGAATCTTGATACGAATTTTTATTAATAATTGTATATAACATATCCTCACCTCAATATAGTTTTTGTTTTCACCTATAAATTAACCTGAATGCACAGTACACATTCAAACTAACAAAAGCATTGAAAACTTAGCTTGTCGCCATGCCATGATATAGATAAGCCTTCGTTGCATTTATGCAGTAAGAAAGGATTTAAACCTTCTTACCTGCTAAAAAGTAAAAAGCTATTCTCTGCTAAATACTTCTTTGGCAGCACCTACCTTATCCCAATCTACTAGATTTTCAAACAGAATGGAGATTATTGTCCCCATTAATAGTCCGCTTGAAAGCAATGGCTGTAAATAATCAGGTAAACTTGCGAATGATTCACTTGGCAGAGCCATCAGTACTAATCCAATAAATGCCGGCATAGCTGCACGATATATATTCGTGTTGTTAAATGATACTTGACTCAACCAATCCCATGCTGAACCAAACAACGCCACATAAGATACAAACAGAACCGCACAACCAATACTTAATGGAAGCAACGTGAAGAAGTATCCAACTTGAGGAATCAGTCCCATTATAAAGAACATAACTGAACCAAATATAAAAGGCATCCGATCAAAAATTCTGGTTTGTTGAATAAACCCAATGGATGATACAAATGGTGAATAAGGCACTAATCCTAGTAACCCTGATACTATTGTCATAACACCTGTGATACTGAAAGAATTACGGTAATCTTTACTCGTTGAAGGGCTTTCTGTATAAATGATATCTGTACCTTTAATTGAGCCATATTGCTTCGATAAGTTAAGAATCCCCGTTACAACTACCGTTACAATTATTCCAAGGTTCCAATCCGGAGAACCTGTCGGGAACCAGAATATTTCCAATGATGATGGAACACCACCGCCACCCAACTGACTTTCAGAATCGAACAGCAAGGTAAATAGCGGCCATCCAACAATAATACCGATTAACATGGAATATTGAGCAATTTTCTTTTTCGCTTTAACAGTTAAGAACAGTACTAGTGCTGCAATTCCAATCGATAAAATACTTGGCCCAATCTTTATGGCAATGTCACCAGCTTGGCCGCCAAATGGAATTCCAACCATTCCTTTAAAGAATTTAATACATAAGGAAACGCCGAACAAGAGCATGAATACTCCCATTACGCTCGGTTTAAACAGTTTCTCTAAATAGTACCCAAAACCAGTAACACCAACGAGAATGATTAGTATTCCTGAAATAATAACACCTACCGCAATGCTTCCGCCTACTACCGAGATCGGAATTCCTTGTGCGGCTGACACGGATGACAGGGAAATAATTACACCCCACCATAGCCCTGAAGGACCATCCATGATTGGTCTTCTATGTCCGATAATTACTTGCAGTAAACAAGCAACTCCACCTAATATGAAGGAGAATTGCATTGTGCTTACAATTTGAGCTTGACTCAAATCAAAAGCAGCTCCAATAGTAATCGGAACGACAACGGTGTTAACGAAAATATACATTAACCATTGAAGTCCGCCGAGCCAATTCTCCATACTTCTTAATTCATTTTTCATCGTATCACTTCATCTTTCTAGTAAAATGTGTAGTAAGTATTTAATTAGTATTTGGTATCATACAAAAAAAATACAGACAGTATTGTTAACGAATAAAGCTGTCTTCCGTCGAGGATTTCCATCTCCCAGGTACCATTATTGCAAGCAGCCAGGGACTATTATTTTTTGATGCTATTATCCCTCCCCAAAGAGATGTTAAACAAAACAATAACTCTCAATACGCAGAATAAGTATTTGAATATCTTAATTCACAATCTCTAGTTTATAGGATAAAACAGCCTAAGTCATTATCCAAAGTAACTAAATAGCATGTTGTTTTTTGTCTATTTTGGCACATAAGCTAAAAATCACATCTATAGATTAATTTAAGGTTTTAATGCGACTCTTTTCGGAAAGGGTTGTTGATATGAAGAGATTGAATTTAGTCGTTGTTAAAAACGGTGAAAAGAGACATTACGAAGGGTTGCAGATGACCCCGGATATCCTAAGGAATACTTTTAGGAACGCAATATGGAATACGTATGGAACCAATCAACCTGACATGGCCCCTCTCGACAACGTACTTCAGAAATTTTACAATCCAAACGCTTCTCTATAATTGTCTAACCATGTTAAAATAGACGAGTGTATCTTGAAATGGGGGAAATGAAAATTGGGTAAACGAATATTACTTTTTATAATTACAAACATCCTGGTTTTAACGACAATTGTAATCGCTTGGTCACTAATTACAACTTATACAGGGATCAGCGGTTCTTTTGAAAATAGCAGTGGTTATTTGGGAATTGATTATACATCACTAATGGTATTCAGCTTGCTGGTAGGTTTCATAGGATCGTTCTTCTCACTGGCTATATCACGCTGGATTGCCAAGAAAATGATGAAAGTTAAAGTCCTTAATCCAGATGATCAATTATCAGCAGCTGAACGCGCTGTGGTTGAAAAGGTTCATCGACTTTCTCGCGCAGCTGGATTAGTCCATATGCCTGAGGTTGGAATCTACCAATCTGGCGAAGTAAACGCATTTGCAACTGGTCCTACCAAGAAACGGTCGCTTGTTGCTGTTTCAGCTGGTCTATTGAACAACTTGGACGATAAAGCGGTTGAAGGTGTCATTGCCCATGAGGTAGCCCACGTGTCTAACGGCGACATGGTAACCATGACATTATTACAGGGAATCGTTAACACGTTTGTCGTCTTTTTCTCAAGGATTGCAGCAATTATCGCATCACGATTTGTGCGTGAAGAAATGCAATTTGTCGTCCGTTTCGCGGCGATTATTATTTTCCAAATCCTATTCTCGATTCTTGGAAGTATTGTCGTCAGTGCCTACTCACGTCACCGGGAATATCATGCCGACCGTGGAGGCGCAGATTTAGCTGGCCGCGACAAAATGGCCCATGCGCTGCGTTCATTGAAAAATAACGTAGGCCGAGCTAGTGTTAAAGATCGCACCGACGATTCAGCCGTACAGACAATGAAAATAAATGGTAAAAGCGGTCTAATCGCACTCTTTTCATCCCACCCTGATATTGATGAGAGAATTAAACGATTGGAACAGCGCTAATTTAACTGGTAATCAATAAAATCGCATATGAATTAAGGGTACAAATCCACGTGGATTTGTACCCTTTTTTGTTGGCATATCTAAACTCGGTTGCGATGCGGATCCTCATTCCGCTAAATGCAGGAAAAACTGCTCCAACAGGCATGAAGCGGATCCTCGTTCCGCTAATGGTACTAAATTAACCTAAAATGAGGGTTAAAAGGACAAATAGCGGAATGAGGATCCTAAGCTAAGCCCAAAACGAGAAATTTCAAGCGAATAACGGAACGAGGATCCGCTTCATAGTTATATTATCATAATATACTTAGCAATATATGAATAGCCTAGTAAATCTTGGGAAAGGTAAAAAAAACAAGGAGGTAAAATACGATGAAAAAATTTTTGCTTTACATTGGGGTTATTTCAATTATCGGCTTCGTGTTAGTCGGGTTTAATAACGCGGAACAGCAATCTGATATGCGCGGGATGCATGAGCCTAGCAATAAGGAAGATATTTTAAGAGGGACCAACGAAGTGATTACCACGACAAAAGAATTAAAAAAGATAACAGCGTCAGAGGAAGAGAACACCAGTGAAATTAACAAACTCGGGGAAGAAATTGAAAATAGATGGGACCGGATTGAAAAGAAAGTCGAAAAAGAGTACCCGGAAGATTATACAAATATCGAGAAAAGTCTCTATCCGTTAATTGCAATGGCTAAAAAAGAAACATCCAACAAAAAACAGCTTCAAGACTTATCCAACCAAACACTAGAAAAGCTAACAAACTTTAAACACAAGATTGAATAGGGACAAGAGGGACGGGTTTTTCGTCCCGCCCTTACCGGGACAGTAAACCCGTCCCCTCTGTCCCATTATTTTGCTAACTCGTACTCATGAACCCATACTTTCATTTTAGGTTCCCATTTCATACCGGGGTGTATGGATAAGATGGCGTTCTTATATCCCTCTGCATCTTGATAGCCTTCCTGTACTGCATGTTCATCTGTTATTTCCCCAAGTTTTTGTTCATAGACATTCCGGACGATAAACGCTTGACCTTTAAGCGTCATGACCTCACCAACGTCTGCATAACGTCCGTTTCGTCGTGTTGCAGTTTTTTTACCATCGATTACTTTATCTATATCTGCTTCAATTGTTACCAATTTGTCAATGGTACATGTTTTTGTGGGTAAAGTATTATTTTGTTCTGTCATTAAGTAGCCTCTCCTTTCATTAAGGATAAACGTAAAGAGATTACAAGGCTAATAATAATTCCAGATGCAAAGGGATCACTCGCCCACCGCCCGACTGGGACAAGGTTCCTGACCCCTATGTCCCAATATTGCTTATTTTCCATTGTCCGTCTTGTTTGGTGAAGACGAATTCCATATCAAATATTCCGTGTAATTCGCTTTTGTGTGTTTGCACCAGTTTATATGTGGTTTCGTTCACATTTTTAATTGTATAGGGATTATCTTTGTTAAACATTGGATAGAGGTCTCTTGGAATCAAATATAGACTGCCATCCCCTTCTTTAACAAAGCCACTCCATATTGTTTGTGCCATATCTTTTGTCATAAAATCCGTGAACTGATTATAAAGCTGCTCTTTCGTTTTTATCGTTTTAAATTTGTATCCAACATACTCTTCATTAAATTTGTCATAATTCACATCAGACTTTATTCTTTCAAACATATTATTATAGTTATCTAGATTCTTTAAAAAGGCTTTCTCTTTATCGGATTCGGATTCAGTATCATTTTGATTTTTATTTTCAGAGGTGTTGTTTTTCATTGTTTCGTTTGCATTATCACCGGAGCTGCCACTATTCACACCTAAAAGCACAGTAGACTTAACCTGCTCAGACGCACTCAATGACTGTTGATGATCTTCTGGTGATTTTCCTATGCCGCTGCTGTTTTCTTCTGCTGTACCACAACCTGAGATCAGTAACGTAAATGCTGCACTGATCATTAAAATGTGTTTCACAATAACACCCTCTCCATTAAGTTCTTTCTATATAGACGAAATAGCATATGCAAATGTTTCATTTATATTACAAAATCCTCATCCTTTGTAATATTATTTCCACATCTCCTCTAAAATAAAACTTTTATGAAGAGGAAATCAGGTTTAAATTACCAGCCGGTAAGATTCACTCTCCATATAATCGAAACTTAGGCGAAAAAAGCGGCATCGCAAAAAGAAAATAAATATTTTCTGGATAGGAGTACACTTTTCTCCTGCCAGAAACGATAATAGTAGTGAAAGATGTATTCGCTGAATAAACTTGCGAGGCTTGAATACCGGCACTAAAAGCATTTACTGAAATTGACAGGTTACGACTCTTATTTTATAATGAAGTGTTATTTTTGAAAAAATTCGGAGTGATTAAATGCATAACAATGAACCCTACTTTATAACGGAATCGAAACAAATGTGTGAGGAAAGAGGGATGGATCCAGATGTGATGTCCCGCCCAAAAGTATTTTTATCCGAAAATGAACTAGCAGAAAAAAGAAAATCCTACAGCGAAATTCTGTCTGTTGTAAGTTTCTTTTCAAATAAGCTATTAAATTCATTAGAGGGTACTCCAATATTGGTCGTCATTTCAGATGCAAATGGCTACCTCCTGGATATAGATGGCGATGAATCAATAAAGGCTACCACTGAACAGTTTGGAATTATATTAGGCAGCCAATTCACGCTTCAAGACACTGGAACAAATGTTGTAAGTCTAACATTACAGCAAAAACATCCAATAAGTTTAATAGGGGAAAACCATTACCACAAGTTCCTCCAAAATATAGCATGCTATGGCGACACTTTTGAATATACAGATGAAAAAAATTTACTTGGCAGTGTATCAATCATGATGCCGATTCAATTTCAGAATCCGCTCTTTTTGACGATGCTGTCACAAGCAGTAGATTCTATTGAAAGAGAACTCCTGCTAAGGAAGCAAAATAAAAAACTTAATATCATGAATCAAATCATGTTAAGCAGAACAAGCAATGGTATTGTCATAACAGATGAAAAAGGGATGACAACTGAGTTTAATGATTTTGCCCAAAAAATCTCAAATAATAGTAAACATTCCGTAATAGGAAAAAACATCTGTGATTCGCAACTGACGGGTGATTATTTTAAACAGGTACTCGAACAGGAGAAAATCTTTAAAAATGAAGTCATACAATTTACAAATCAGCAAGATGAGCGCATTGTGTGTTTATTCGACGCACAACCAATCTATGAAGAAGAGAAAATGGTTGGTGCATTTGGTCAGTTCAGAGATATATCTGTACGGTATTCTTTGCAGGAAAAATATAATTACTTAGCCTACCATGACGATTTAACAAATCTGTCAAACAGACGATATATTAAAAAAGAAGTAGAAACGCTAATAGATAGTATTAAGTCCGGGCATGAAAGAAACCTGGCTATATTATTTTTGGATCTTGACCGATTCAAAATAATTAATGATAACTTCGGCCATTCAAATGGAGACATACTACTGACGGAAGTAAGCAAGAGGCTGTCCATGTGTCTTGGGGAAAACGACGTGCTCGCCAGAATGGGTGGCGACGAATTTATTTTCCTGCTTAAGGACTATGATGATTTCAGTTATGTCACTAAAAAGGCTGAGGAGGTATTATCCCAGTTCAATTCCCCTTTTCAAGTTGCAACAAACGAACTACATACAACTGCCAGCATTGGCATTGCAACTTATCCTGATTATCCGATCACACCTGAGCAGCTTATGATATATGCAGATAATGCAATGTATCAAGCAAAGTCACAAGGTAAAAATCGTTATGCGGTTTATACCTCTGAATTATTAGTGAACACCGTTGAGGAGTTACAACTTGAAGCTGATTTGCGAAAAGCGCTGGACCATAATGAATTTGTATTACATTATCAACCTCAAATTGATAACAAAACCGGAAAAATAGTCGGTTTGGAAGCGTTAATTCGCTGGCAGCACCCTAAGCATGGTTTACTTTATCCAGGCAGGTTTATAAAGTTAGCAGAAGATAGCGGTCTAATTACACAAATTGGCGAATGGGTAATAAGTGAAGCATGCACCCAAAACAAAAAATGGCAGGAAGATGGCTGGGAGCCAATAAAAATTGCTGTCAATCTATCTACACAGCAATTTTTGACTCAGGATCTTGTTAAGTTTATGGAAAGTGTTCTGAGGCGAGCAGAACTGGATCCAAAATATTTAGTCGTGGAAATAACTGAGTATATGGCAATGGAATATGATTACTCGCTAAAAGTATTGCAACAGCTAAAAGCTCTTGGTATTTGTATTAGTATTGATGATTTTGGTACTGGCTACAGCTCTCTGAAATACCTTAAGGACTTCCCAATCGATTATATAAAAATCGATAAATCATTTGTCGGAGAGATGGAAGATAATAATGATGCTGTCATTGTAAAAGCAATTATTGCATTAGCGCACAATCTTAGTATGAAGGTAATTGCAGAAGGGGTTGAAACAAAAGCACAGCTTGACTTCCTGCAAACATACGATTGCGATAAAACACAGGGGTATTTCTTCAGCAAGCCAATTCCAGCTGAAAAACTCGAACAAAATTACCTGCAGTTGCAAAGAGAAATTAAGTCAAAAAATGAGAGGATAACAGATATATGAATACATCTGCATCAGTATTAGCTGCAAATTTTAAAAGGTGGGGAGTTGATCATTTATTCGGTATCCCGGGTAAAGCTATCTCCCCAATTATATTTGAGTTAAGGAAATATGATATAGAGTTTGTACTGAGTAAGCATGAGTCTGGCGGTGGGTTTGCAGCAGCTGGCTACTCGATAATGAACCAGAAGATTGGGGTCGCCCTTGGAACTTCTGGTCCTGGAGGTACTAATCTGCTGACAGCAGCTGGACAAGCAAAAGCGACACATACGCCTTTGCTGCTTATTACAGGTCATCCATCCATGAAAGATACCGGTAAAGCTATGGGACAGGATTCAAGCATATTCGGAACAGATCTACATGATATGTATAAATCCGTAACTAAATTCAGTGCCAGGGTGGAAAGAGGAGATATGCTGCAGTCCTATCTCCAGCATGCTTTGGAAAAAGCCGTGTCAGGTATCAAAGGACCTGTCCATCTATCAATTCCGTTTGATATTCTAATAGAAGAAATAGAACCGTTTGAACTTAGTTTACCAAGCCCAAGCGAAATGATTTCTCCTGCTATTGACGGTGTTGTTGAAAAATTGGATGCAGCACAACGTCCGCTTTTATTTTTAGGAAAAGGCGTCCATTCAAGCAGAGCATATGAAGAAGTTCAGATGCTTGCTGAACATTGGAAAATACCTGTTATCACAACACCTGGCGGCAAGGGAGCATTTATCTCCAATCACAAACTTTCACTGGGAGCATTCGGATTGGGGGGCACAGAGGAAGCGACCGACTATGTTAATCAGGGTGTAGACCTATTAATCGTAATCGGATCCAAACTCAGTGATATGTCCATACCTGGTCTATCAAAGGAAATGTATCCAGAACATCTTATTCATTTTGATTATGACCCAACGTTTATTGGAAAATCTATCAATGTACCGACTACTCCAGTTCTTGGGGATATCCGCTCGAATTTAACCGTTATGTTAAGAGATATACCTAAACAAGACAGTTCTGAGTTTTTAACTCCTATAAAGACGGAGAAAATGGAAAATAACCATCCAAATGAACGAATGTCAGCAGTCACAGCATTAAAAGCCATGAGAAACGCTCTGCCTGATGATACGATAGTCTTTGGAGATGATGGCAGCCACTCGTTCTACGGAATACAGAATTTTAACATTTATAAACCCGGAACGTTTTTTTTTGATGACATTTTCGGCGCTATGGGAAATGGAATTGGCTATTCAATTGGGGCAAAACTAGCTGCTCCTGACAAAACGATTGTTTGTTTAGTTGGCGACGGCTGTATGTTTATGCATGGTACAGAAATATCTACAGCATATAATTATGATTCACCGGTACTTTTCATCGTTTTAAATAATGGCAGATTAGATATGGTGGAAAAAGGTATGAAAAAAATGACCGGTTCATCCACTGGAGGCGTTTATGAAACACCTTTAGATGCAGCGTTATTTGCTCAATCAATGGGATTACAAGCGTATACCTGCCAGAATTCCTTTGATTTAACAGACCAAATCAAGCAAGCACTACATACTACAAAAGAAACCAAAAAACCGGTTGTCGTGGAAGTTTTAGTCGATCAGAATGAAACACCGCCAACCATGGGGAGGCAATAAAATGGAAGACAGCAAACGTTATGAGGCCGGCATGGATGTTATGAAGGAACTCTTTTCAGAAGAAGTCCGTAAAGGCATGGAAGGCATGAAGCAAATTTCACCAGACTTTTGGGAAATGATCGTTTCGTTTGGGTTTGGTGACACCTATTCAAGAGAAGCACTATCACTATCACAAAAGGAGATCATCACGCTAACAGCACTAATCACGCAAGGCGCATTTGATCAGCTCAAAGTTCATCTGCAGGCTGCTCTCAAAGTCGGACTAACAAAAGAAGAAATCACCGAAATTATTATCCACTGCTCAGCCTACACCGGATTCCCCAAAGCCGTCCAAGCCATGGGAATCGCCGGCGAAGTATTTGACGGGACATAAGGGACAGGTCCCTTGTCCCGCCCAACACAGGTAAACACACCATCTCTGGGACTTCGATCTTGTTATTTTGTAATACTCAAACCAACTCACCTTCTCAGGTATACTTGATTTACTTTATATTTCCATTTTATCGCTAACCAGCTCACAACTGGTCTCCAGTGCATACCAGTCTAATTCCGCCAATAGCTGTTTCCCATACATTAAAGTCTATCAATTCGCAGACACACCCTCCTTTTCATAAAAAGTATTTTTTCGATAGCCACCCCATATGTGTAAATTTACCGCTAAAGTGAAATAAAAGAAGTAGTAAAAGTAAATACCCATAAAATTTGGGAGAATAATATTTTACTTATTAATAGAACATGCTAAATATGGTTTTAAATTACATTTACCAGTTGTCGAGTATGAGTATATCCTTTGAGGAGGGTCCTATGTCTACTACAATAATTATTATTTTACTTTGTATAGGATATGTTATTTTTACGATTGACAAAAAGCAAAAAAATTTTCCAGTTCCAGTTATTTTACTGCTGATTGGGATAGCCTTATCATTCATCCCGTACTTTTCTAGTATCCAGGTAACAGAGCATATGATATACAATATATTTCTTCCTGGTTTGCTGTTCACATCTGCATACCAATTTTCTGCTAAGGCACTTCATAAGAATGCGGGAATTATTGCTATGCTCAGTACCGTTGGCCTAATTATTACAGCTTTATTATTAGGTACGCTGATTTATATTTTAGGGGGTATATTTCAGCCTATCACATTCGTTGGTGCGTTATTGGTCGCATCTATTCTGACACCTACAGACCCTGTTTCAGTTGTATCGATTCTGAAACAATCAGCAAATGATACAAGTATCTCTGATGTTGTCGATGGAGAATCAATGATTAATGATGGTACAAGTATTGTTTTATTTGGAGTACTTTCAGGTATGTATGTACATGAAAAAATGTTTAGATTAACAAATTTCCTAGGAGAATTTTTTTATGTATCATTCGGGGGTATAGCACTTGGTATAACAATAGGCTGGCTGTTCAGTAAATTAATCCATATCACACACCACAAGGATTATCAAGTAATGCTAAGTATAATTATTGCTTATGGTGGTTTTCAACTCGCGGAACATTTGGGTTTTTCTGGTGTTCTTGCTACTGTCGCCTCGGGTGTCATGTTATCATGGGAATTTGATCATGCGATTAAAGAAGACCATTATCGTGAAGCATTGGCAGGATTTTGGGATGTTGTGGTACCCACCTTATTGACGCTGGTATTTTTATTGATTGGTATTGAAGCCACCAGCTACTTAGCTCATGCCAATTGGGGGTTAGCAATAATTGTATTTTGCCTTTCTATTATCGTTCGATTTATTATTGTTAGTGGAACGATTCAGTTATTCAGGGGTTGGCAGCATATTCTAGATTGGAAAAAAGCTCTTCTTATTTCCTGGTCAGGAGTACGAGGAACGGTGTCTATATTTTTATTATTAAGTCTTAATACAATGGGCTCAGAAAGTGTAGATAATTTAGTCTCATTAGCATTTTCCGTCGTCGTACTATCACTCGTCATCCAGAGTCTCGGCATTTATCCACTCTACAAAGGGACATAAGGGTCTGGTCCCTTGTCCCGGTTTCCAACCACCCCATGCAATTCATCAAATGCGGTCAATAACACTTTTGGATATGCCTGTGATTCTTGATAATTGCCTAATCGTCACCGCATTCAGTCCTTTAAGCTCTAAAATTACAGCATTCCTTTGTTCTTTTTTCATTTGTTGCAGAGTGCTACTGTTTGGTACACCTAGTTTGACTAAATAACTCTTTACTTCGCTATCGGAAAACCCAACTTTTACATGGTCCTCTAAACAATGATCATCATTCGTAGCCTGCATAAATTCGGCAAACAATTGGATGGCTTGATTTCTATCTTGGGAAAATAAGTTGAAACCTAAATCAATATCAACTAACTTTGGTTTTTGGAAGTATTCATCTATGCTTGTCCATCTACATTCAAATACATTAGTTGCTATTCCGGCCTTAACAGGGTTTTGGTGAATATATCGGAGAACTGTTAGAAAATAACGGGCAGTTTCTACATTTTCACTTTTAAATCGTTCCTGGAACAAATGTCCACAGCGTTCATACTTGGTATTGTACCAATATACATAACTTGCACTGATTCGTTGGATTACTTTCGAAATTGTCTCGTCTGTTTCCTTCATTAATAAGTGAATATGATTATCCATCAGACAATAACAGTATACTTTGAAATTACTTATATCCTTATATCGTTTTATTGTTTCTAATAGCCTCAGTTTATCCTCATCATTTTCGAAGATTGTCTGCTTATTTATTCCTCGCAGCATGATATGATAAATTCCATTGCTACTTTTCCGCCTTGGGCTTCTTGGCATAAATGAATCACCTCAAGAAATATCATATATTTAATTAGGTGAAATGGTCAAGAACGCATGTTTGGGCGGAATTTAATTTTCACTACTAATACGGCATAGAAAATAGAGTTTTATTTCAGGTAAAATTCAATTATTGAGGTCTAGTTAAGGAGCGAAAGATAATTTCTGTAATATTTTAAAAAAAGGGGGCTGGGATCTGAAATTCACGAGAGATTAGAAGCAATTGCCAAAGAAAAGCGGGACAAGGTTCCTGTCCCCTTTGTCCCGCTCATCCCACTTCACTTATCATTTCGTGTACTTTGGCAATCTCTTCGTCTGGAACTAAGTAATAATATACGCCGTCAATTTTAGTTCCGCTGCCTTTTAGCATATAACTGACTGTGTTCTTTCTGACATTCTTGTAATTAAATAACAAGTCCTTCATATCGTCAAAGTCCATGTTTGTTGCCATATTTTTACCCAGAACATCAATCATATTATCAATCTTGTTAACCGACGCGATGCTGGAACCTTTATCAATAATGGCTTCAATAACCTGACGCTGACGTTTTGTTCTGCCGAAGTCACCGTTTGGATCCTTATATCGCATACGGACATACCCCATTGCTTGTGGCCCATTTAATGAAATCTCACCTTTGGCATAGTGGTACCCTTTTTTGTAATAACCTGTATCATACCAATCCAGTTGATTATCAACAGTAATTCCGCCAACAGCACCAACCATTTCAGTTAGTCCTTCCATATTCATTTGCACATAGTAGTCCAAACTTATATCCAGCATACTTTCCACTGTAGAAATTGACATATCCGTTCCGCCAAAAGCATAGGCATGATTAATTTTATCCTCAAAGCCTTCCCCAACAATAGTTGTTCGCGTATCACGGGGGATACTAATCAATTTCATCTTATTATTTTTAGGATCAAGCGAAAGAACCATCAATGCATCTGAACGGCCACTGTCACCTGCGCGTTTATCAACACCCAGCAACAATATGTTCAATGGTTCCTGCGTCTCAATTTTCTTCTTCCCTATTTCATGATCTATGGATGAAACTTTCTTATGAATCTTTTCATTTACAGTATCCTTGGCATCATTATAAATGGAAAAAGCATACGCACTCACTCCGAGCCCCAGAATCAAAATAACTGCTAAACTAACTTTAAGCCAAAGTCGCCTTGGCTTTTTATTTCTATTGGAACGCTTTTGTTCTGACATGTATACATACCTCTCCATGAAAAATTCGTATCCTCTATTGTAAAACACATTCATTATACCATTCAGTAGAGGTAGTTTACTAGTTACATTTTGATATCATATGTTTACGATACCAGTAAAAGCATTATCAGAGATTAATCCCTGCCTCCTCTATCTTATGGAAAAAAATAAGACGGAACAAGTCATTTAAACGACTTAACCCGTCTCTATTTAATCCACTTATAAATTATTCGACATAAAACGGTAAGTGACAGGCTCCTACCAAACTACTTCTCCGGTGCCAGCTCTATTGCTTGTCTCAGGGCTTCCAGCATGCTTCTTTCGTCTGCTATACCTGTACCTGCGATGTCAAATGCTGTTCCGTGGTCAACACTTGTTCGGATAATTGGCAGACCTACTGTAATATTTACTCCGGCTTCAAGTCCCAATACTTTAATTGGTCCATGTCCCTGGTCGTGATACATGGCGAGAACGATATCAAAATCACCACGCTGCGCTCTGAAAAATAAGGTATCAGCCGGAAGTGGTCCTTCAACATTTAATCCTTCCTCTGTTGCACGGTCAATAGCTGGGAAGATTTTTTCTTCCTCTTCTCCATAACCAAATAACCCATTTTCTCCGGCATGTGGGTTAATTCCGCACACACCTATTTTAGGTTGGTCTACGCCAGCATTTGTAAGTGTTTCATGTGCTAATCGAATGACCTTATGAACACGTTCCGGATTAATCATATTGATAGCATCAATTAAACCTACATGAGTCGTTACGTGAATCACCTTTAATTTAGGGGAAGACAGCATCATGGAAAAATCTTTCGTACCCGTTAACTCAGCCAGAATTTCTGTATGGCCAGGGTAAATATGTCCACCTTTATGCAATGCCTCTTTGTTTAAAGGAGCGGTACAAATTGCATCGATTCGACCATTGTTTGCGAGTTCAATTGCAGTCCTTAAATATTCAAATGCTGCATTTCCAGCCTCTGCAGAAACCTGTCCAAATGGCAGATCACCCGGAAGTAAATCAAGATCATAACAAGCAATTTCACCAAAATTTGTTGTGAAATCAGAATCACCATCTACTTCCTTAATCGTTAATTCAGTATTCAGCAGTTCGGCAGCACGCTTCAACATTTTTGCATCGCCAATTACAATCGGATTGGATTGTTCATATACATGCTTACTCTGTAAACTTTTCACAATGATCTCCGGTCCTACTCCTGAAGCGTCTCCCATCGTAATACCTACTATTGGTTTATTGCTCATCTTTATTAACTCCCTTCAATTCCTGCATTGCATTATAAATCGAAGCTTCTTTTCCAAATGCTCCCGCTTTTGTAACAACTGTATATTCTGAATCTGTACCGATTAGTGTGCCCATTGGAATCCCCGCCTCAACTTGTTTGATTAAACGGAAGCCTATTCCACCTAGATGACGTGAGGTGTCTTTCGCTGTATCCCCGCCTGTTAATACCAAACCAGTAAGATCTTTATTTACGTCAGTTATTGCCGCCACGATATCACCGATGGCACCAGAAATACGTTCCCCAATTTGGTAGCCTGTTAAATTAAGGTTTTTTCCAGTTTCCATAACTTGATCCCTTACTTCTTGATTAGAAGGAACATACAAAACAATATCATTCCCCATTTCTAACCCTTCAAGCAAATCATTAATAATATCCTGTCTCAGGTTTTCCCAATCATCCTCAAAAATTTGCAGTGGATCTAGTTCCATCGCTGTTACGTCGGGTTGATTTACTGCATAACGTACTTGATTCTGGGTTACCTGTGATAAACTTCCACAAACCGTCATGACACGGTTGGATTTGGCAAAAGATCGCTTGTCTGTCTTTTCACTGATTCCAAGTACTTCAGGAAGGACCTCAGCTAAGCCAGCAGACCCAGACCAAATAACCCTTTCAGAAACAGCAGCCATTTTTTTAGCTGCTTCTTGTAAATCTTCCTGTGATTCTGCATCACAAACAATATAGCTAACTTTGTTTTCCTTAAAGCTATTAATTTTTTCCCGAAAATCAGATAGGTCTGCTTCAATATCTGCTTTTTTCAATAAGCCCACTGGTTGTCCAATTTCGTTTTGCAAAAGCTCAGGAATAGATGATTCCGTTACAGGATGCTTCGGGTCCTTTGATATTTCTGTTTTAGCTATTTTCTCACCGTTGACATAGTGAATACCATCTATCGTTGTTCTGCCAACTGGAGGGAAAGCCGGAGCAATAAATACAAACTCCGGTTTAAACACATCATACAGCACCTGCAACTCGGTTCCAATATGCCCCCTCAGGGTGGAATCCATTTTTTTATAAATAGACACATAACCTGCTTGCTTTAAAAACTGACCAGCCTGCTTCGTCACAGAAGCCGCTTCATCCTTAGATAACGCACGTGAATTTGTATCGATGACAACCCCGCTATCAAGGTTATCCTGATCTTTCGGGATATCAAAAAGAACGGAAGTATTAATACCTTTTTCTGTAAGCTGAACGCCACTATCATTTGCTCCAGTTAAATCGTCTGCAATAATACCTATATTGTGTTTCATGTTGATTCCTCATTTATTAACAGATTTATATTATTCAACTACATAGTCGTCCGGTACTTTAACACCTTTTTTGTCTAACCGCTTCACAAGAAAGCCGATATAAATCGGAAGCAGAATAGCTGTTGTAACAGTTGAAGCTGCAACTTGTACTGTTGCAAGATCAACGTGTGATGCAAAGCTTGCGCTGGCAGCTGCAATTGCTGCAGGTGTTGCTACTGCGTTACCTGCAGTCGAACCTTCTGAAGCACCAGCAATCGGATTCCATTTAAATGCTTTAAAAATGAAGTATCCTGCTGTACCAGTTAAGAATACAGTTGCAAGTCCAAGAATAATACCTGACAATCCACCATCAATAATTGCGCCAAAGTCAATGCCCATACCTAATGCGAAGGCGAAGAACGGAATTAACATGGAACTTCCTTTATCGAAGAACTCTCTCATTTCTTCATCTAAATTACCTAATACCATACCAACAACGATTGGTAATAATACTGCGATAAATGAAACGAATGAAAACAGCCCGTCAACAAATCCCATAGCACCAAAAATAGACAATGCTACCATTGTAAAGAAAGGACCATCGTTTAACGCAAGCAATGAATATGCTGCACGGTCTGTTTTATCACCATATTGGCCAACCAGCGCTACATACAGGCCACCATTACTGTTAGTCATTGCAGCAATAATCGCAATCGGCGCTAAGCCTAACCAAAGACCATTTTCACCAGCCAGCATATATGCAATAAGACCGAATGTTGCACCTACTATCCACTTGGTCGTCAGCAATGTTGCACCTTTACCAAGACTAACCCCGACATTTTTCAAATTAATTTGCGCTCCTGTACATAATAGGAATAGTGCGATAAGCGTGCCTGCCCCATCTACGAATAATGCCTGTGTGAAATTACCAATCCTTAGTAAATCAGGTGCGACGGTATTAAGTGTTGCAGCAAGCAACAATGGTACTACCATCATACCTCCAGGAACTTTTTCTATTGATGCTTTAATTCTCATGTTTATCCCCCTCATAATATATTGTTTAATAATTAAACATAAAATAAAAAGTAAAGCGTTTTCACATATTATAATAAGATATCATGATATAAAATGCAACATATTTCATCAAAATTTTATTTATTTCAAAAAAAACTTATGAATTGTTGCATTTTGTAACAAATTCACAAAAAAAGAGAACCCTGCCTAGGATTCCATTAAATTACTGCTTCAACTTCCGCCATAATGTTGAACGATTAATATTCAGTCTTTTTGCTGCTTTTGATTGATTGTTTCCTTCTTCTTCCAATACCTGCCTGATTACTTGTTGTTCTATTTCTTCCAAAGTTCCATCAAGAGGGAGTTTTTTATCATGAGCTGTCAACATTTGTTTGTATGTATTCATCAATTCTTTTACATGGAAAAGTTCTATATAATTTGCCGTCGTCATCCTGCCCAATTCTCTGATTGTCTTTTTTAACTGTGACAGATTTCCCAGCCATTCAAACTGCAAAAGATATTCAATCGCATCATGTTTCATTCCGATTGTTTCATTGCCATTTTCAGCATGAAATTCAGCTAAGAAATAATCAACAAAAGCCCCAATATCTTTTTTTCTCTCTCTTAATGGTGAAAGATGCATGACATGATCAGAAATTTCCTGATAGAGCTCTTCATCAAATGCTCTTTTGTGCACAAGATGATCCAGCGATTCATTAGCTAGCACAATAACTTGCATGGTATTTGGTACATTTCGTAATAAGTTTTTAATAGCATCCTGCATACCAGCAGACAGTGTTTCAATGTCTTTTATAACAACTGTTCCGTGCTTTATAGCCGTAAGCTTTGATAGTATCTTATCTCCACTCGCTAAGTGACTTCCTTCTAAAACAACTATAGGAGACTCCTGCCCAAATTTTTCAAAATGTAATTCTTGCGCAACCGTATATTTACCTGTACCCGGCTCGCCGATAATACACAGCATTTCATCAGCGCGTGCAAATTGCTGTATATTATCTCGTAAACGCTTGGCTTCTCCACTCTCTCCAATAATCGGGATATGCACAGGGGAACCGATAATTCTAACCGCTCTATTTTCGGATTTCACCTGTGAGGAATGAACAGTTATTCCTATGATACCTTCTGACTTACTTACCAGAAAGGCTTGTATTTCGTATACAGTATGTTCACCTTCTACTTCAGACCACTGATTTGTTTCGTTTTCCAATACCCTCTTTATTACCTTCGAGAGATCAGGTGACTCTAATATCTCATGACACTGACTATTTTGTTCGTACATTAAGTTTTTCTCAATTACATTTGCATTTTTATTCAATAAAATAACCGGGAAAGGCATTGAATTGAAAGTTTCCTGAAAATAATAGAATTGCCCGTTTACCCTGCGAAAGAAGTTATATACTCTTTTTCCTTCTTCAAAAGCATCTGTAACGGCTTCTTTTCCGGACGTAATCAGAACCCCACGCAATCCAACCTGCTCAGCAACCTGAACCGTGATAACATCGCCAATCACCACTCCAAATCCCTGTTGCTTGAGTTCCTCCAAGTGACCTCTCACTTCAGTTCGGGATTTAATGGTGATCATCTTTACATCAAATTCTAAAATATTACATATTGTAGCTGCACCTTGAGAAATATTCGCATAGCCAACGAGCGCAACTCCTTTTTTTATTCCACGGATGAGTGTAAATACACGCAGCATATCATAGCCGGTAATATCGATATGAACCACCGGTATCGAAACTTCATTCTGGA
Source organism: Virgibacillus sp. L01 (assembly GCF_052246775.1). Lineage (NCBI taxonomy): Bacteria > Bacillati > Bacillota > Bacilli > Caryophanales > Bacillaceae > Virgibacillus > Virgibacillus sp. L01. The sequence goes on from NZ_JBQQCP010000001.1 coordinate 518,192, forward strand.
TCATTGTGGCAGTCCCACCGCGACTGATAATTAACTCATACCCTTGTTTCTCTGCTAATTTCGCCGCCTTCACACCTTCCTCAAGGTTGGCAATTGTCACATTTAGATCTATATCTTCTGGAGTATCCACTTTTTTAGCCGTTTCTGCCAGACCTTGATATGGGGCAATCAGGAGTGTTTTTATCATCTTACATCCCTCACTTGTTGCATATTTCAACACTTTCATTATTACATATAGACGACTGAATGTCATGTGAAATACTTTCGAGTTTTGGGGCTGCTCGCTCTAGTTTTGAGGTCTACTCGCTCGAGTTCTGAGGTTGCTCGCTCGAGTTCTGAGGTTGCTCGCTCGAGTCTGCGGTCTACTCACTCGAGTTTCGGGTTAAGATCGCTCTAGCTTTCATGACACCCCAATGGATATGTTAAGTGCGGGCAAAAACAAAAAAAGCACCATTCAGGCGCTTTTTTTGTCTTTCACTATGTAGTTCATTGCTGCTTCTTCATGGTAATTAATTTTCTTTTTGAGCTTATGTTTAAATCTTTCATCAAGACAATCGGAAACGATAGTTGATAATTCCCTAAGTCTTAATTGATGCCAAAAAAATCTACCACGATAGTAAAATTTTTTCAAACATATTCCTCCTTGCAATTCCATAAATCGACGGAGGTCGTATTCGATATCTGGCAAGCATTGTCATCCGACTTTAGCCCCTGTAGTTTTGCGTCATCGTTTTTCAACGATTTTGCCCTTTCGTACGATTTATGTTGTTAGTTGTATTATCGTGTATATAGTCATGGTTTTGAATAGTTCTTTATACCTATTTGTAAGAATCTGGTTCTTTGTGGAACAATAGGAAAACTATCCGCCAAACTGTTATAATTTCATTACTATACCCGCCTAAAAAAGGAGACAAAAGCATTGATTAATGTATACACAGATGGAGCTTCAAGTGGCAATCCGGGAATTAGTGGTGCTGGAGTTCACATAAAAACAAACGGAAAAATTTACGAATATTCTATTCCACTGGGAGAGATGTCCAACCATGAAGCAGAATTTCATGCTGTGTTGAAAGCTTTGGAAATTTGCCGTGATAATTTTCCAGATGAAATACTGTCATTTCGATCGGACTCAAAGCTTGTAGTAGATGCAATTGAAAAAGATTTCACGAAAAACAAAACCTTTCTCCCCTTACTTGAGAAGATCAGAGTTGCTTCAAGTAACTTCCCCTACTTTTTCATCAAGTGGATTCCTGATAAAAATAACTATGCAGATAAATTAGCAAGAAAAGCAATTCAGAAGCAGTAGATGCCACACTAACTTAAGCCAAAATCCCTTACAATAGGGACTTTGGCTTTTTTTGAAACATTCCGTACAAAACCTTTCACATACTAATTCTATTGCATTGAACAAGTACATATACTTTATAACTGCATTAACAATTAAATAAGGGGGAGTAGATTTGAAAGCAGGATTACGTTTGTTTTCATTCGTTTTTTTAATAGTGGGTCTTAGTTTTTTACTGTTCGGCTGTGGTTCAGAATCCGATGCTGAGCAAGACGGAGATAGCGGTAAGCAAAAACTTGTTGTGGGTACAGATGCAACATATGCACCGATGGAGTATATGGATAGCGATGGAAATATTGTAGGGATAGATATTGACGTTGTCAATGCGATTGCTGAAGCAGCAGGTGTTGAAGTAGAGTATAAAAACATTGGGTGGGAGCCATTATTTCCTGCGGTGGAAAATGGAGAAGTAGATTTTGCTGTATCTTCCATTACCATCACAGAAGAAAGAAAAGAGTCATTCGATTTCACCGACCCATATTACTTTGCGAATCAATTAATTCTCACGAAAGAAGACTCAGATATAAAATCATATGCCGATCTTGAAGGCAAAGAAGTTTCAGTCCAAATAAACACGACGGGACATGTCGCTATACAGGAGCTGCTGGGAAAAACAAGTTCTGACATTGTTGCAACAGAAACGATGCCACTTGCTATCAATGAAATGTTGAACGGCAATGCTGATGCGGCAGTTGGTGATAATTCCACCGTCAACGAATATATCAAGAACAACCCAGACACAGAACTAACGACAATCGAGGATGATAGTTTTGAGAAAGAGTATTATGGACTAATGGTTAAAAAAGGGAATACGGAAATGCTGGAATTATTAAACGAAGCAATCCAGAAGGTCAAAGATAGTGGTAAATTGGAGGAAATCACTGGCTTCGCTGTTGAGTAAACATCTGTCATAACAGGATTATTTAAAGTTTGCTCATTTGGGGGTAGTTGTAATGGATTTCCTGCAAAATATACGCTTTGATATGATATGGAGCTACAAAGAATTGTTTATTCGAGGTGTCGGCATAACGCTGGCACTCACCCTCGTCGGCTATCTAGGGGGAATTATATTAGGCTTATTTTTTGGATTGGGGAAAATGTCCAAGAAGAAGTGGATCTACTACCCTTGTAAATACTATGTCGACTTTTTCCGTGGGACTCCATTGCTAGTACAAATATTACTAATTCACTTAGCGGTAATCCCAACCATTTTCGGTCACTCCTTAGGCTACTTTGCATCTGGAGCACTTGCACTCGTTTTAAATAATGGAGCATATAATGCGGAAATAGTCCGGGCAGGTATTCAGTCTATTGAAAAGGGGCAAATGGAAGCAGCCAGATCACTCGGTATGCCATTTACCGAAGCAATGAGAAGCATTATTTTGCCCCAGGCTTTTCGTCGGATGATACCTCCACTCGGAAATGAATTAATTGCACTGCTTAAAGATTCATCGCTGGTTACGGTGATAGCGGCGAATGACTTGCTTTACGCGGGCAAAGTAGTTGCAGGCGCCTATGCGCGATTCTGGGAGCCATATATTACAGTTGCGATTTTATATTTAATGCTGACATATGTTTTTACGAAGATTATTACGTATGTGGAAAATCGTTTTAGTAATAGCTATGTTCCATCACCAAGAAAACGTCCTTTCACATCCGGTTCCAGATCTGCAGGAGGATGAAGTAATGATTAAAATACAAGGCTTATTTAAATCATTTGGTGACTTAGAAGTTTTAAAAGGAATTAGTTATGAGGTAAAGGAAAAAGAGATTATTTGTGTAATCGGACCCAGTGGTTCTGGTAAAAGTACTTTTCTTCGTTGTATTAACCTCTTGGAGGATATTACCGCTGGGGAAGTTTTTATCAATGACGTGAAAGTAAACGATGAAAACACGAATATTAATGAGATAAGGAGAGACGTGGGAATGGTGTTCCAGCAGTTCAACCTTTTCCCGCATATGCGGGCACTGGCAAATGTTGCACACGCACCGAAAAGAATTCGGAAAATGCCTGCCGCTGAAGCTAAAAAACTAGCATTCCAGTTACTTGAAAAAGTTGGACTTAGTGATAAAGCAGATGCCTTTCCTGAACAATTATCAGGCGGGCAGCAACAGCGGGTAGCAATAGCCAGGGCTTTAGCAATGCAGCCAAAGATTATGTTGTTTGATGAACCAACCTCAGCACTTGACCCGGAAATGGTAAAAGAAGTGCTTGAAGTCATAAAACAGCTTGCATACGAAGGCATGACGATGGTGGTTGTCACGCATGAAATGGGCTTTGCCAGAGAAATGGGTGACCGCATCTTATTCATGGATGAAGGACTTCTCGTTGAAGACGGAACACCTGAACAACTATTTAAAAATCCAAAAAACGAACGAACAAAAACATTTCTAAGCCAAGTTTTATGACGGAGGGCCACCGGCGGGACATGGGGTCAGGTCCCTTGTCCCTTCCCTCCTATCACAAAAAAAGCCGAGATCCCATCCAATTGGAATTTCGGCTTTTTACTTCATTCGCAGAACCCCGACCTGTTACGCAGGATTCAGTATCCTTTTTAGAAACTGCTTCGTCCGCTCTTCTTTTGGTTCCTTCAGTACTTGGCTTGGAGGTCCCTGTTCGACGATAGAACCTTCATCCATAAACAGGACTTCATCAGACACCTGTTCGGCAAATTGTAATTCGTGGGTCACGACAACCATTGTCCAGTTTTCTTTTACCAGGTCTTTGATGACAGATAATACTTCTCCGATCAATTCCGGATCCAGTGCAGAAGTCGGTTCATCAAATAGCATCAGTTCAGGTTTAATTGCCAATGCGCGTGCAATACCTACGCGTTGCTGCTGACCGCCGGATAACTGATTTGGGTAAAGATCCGCTTTATCCTTTAACCCCACTTTGGTCAACAACTCCATTGCCCTAGCCTGCTCCTCTTCCTTCTCACCCTTCTGCACGATAATTGGGCCCTCTGTCACATTTTCCAGGGCAGTTTTATGTGGAAAAAGATTATAGGATTGGAACACCATCCCGGACTTTCTTCTTAATTTCAATACACCCCGCTTATGGATCTTATTGGAAAAATCAAGATTAAAAGAATCATGAAATGAAAAGGTTCCTTCATTTGGTTGTTCCAATGCATTCAGACAGCGAAGAAGTGTTGTTTTTCCAGAACCTGAAGGACCTATGATTGATAATACTTTTCCTTTTTCGATCGTTAAATTGATGTCTTTCAGAACTTCCAGATCACCAAATGATTTGGTCAAGCCATTTACAGTTAAATACACAGATAATTCACCTTCCTAGGAAGAAATATGACGCTCCAGCCGCGTTTCGATTGCCTGCTGAACAAGTGACAACAGAAAACAAACAATCCAATATAAAAATGCCGCCTCAATATAGATCAACATGAAATCGTATGTTACAGCAGCAATCTCTTGTGCTTTCCTGAATAACTCCGTAACAAGAATTAATGAAGCAAGTGATGTATCCTTCACCAAACTGATAAACGTATTGGATAAAGGCGGCACGGATACCCTCGTGGCTTGAGGAAGAATTATTCGCCTAAGCGCTGTATTTTGAGTCATCCCAATCGTATATGCGGCCTCCCATTGCCCTTTTGAAATAGATAAAATAGAAGCACGGATAATTTCGGATGCATATGCAGCTACGTTAATCGAAAATGCAATAACAGCACTTGGAAAAGGGTCAATCGTTACATCAAGACTTGGCAGCCCATAAAACACAATAAATAATTGAACAAGCAATGGCGTCCCTCTGACTGCCGATACAATTGCAATAGACGGCGCACGGAGAAATGCTGACTTGGAAAGCCGCATGATAGCAAGTAATAGTGCGAACAATATTCCAACGGTAAATGCTATTAAAGTAAGCGGGATTGTATATTGAATCCCGCCTAAAATCATCGGAAGCAGAGAGTTTTTGAATAACTCCCAGCCTCCCATCGTTGCATCTATGGTAAATAACATATTACTTGGAAGAAACATCTTCACCAAACCATTCTTTTGCAATTTTAGCTAGCGTGCCATCTTCCTTCATTGCTTTTAATTGTTTATCGACCGCGTTAACTAATTCTTCATTTCCTTTATTAAAAGCAAATGCTGTTTTGGACGCATCATCCTGTTTAGCAGCAATTTTAATTTGCTCTGACCCTTGCTGCTGGATATAATCAAGGACAGCAAGCCTGTCATTAACCGTCACATCTGCTCTACCCTGCTTCAGCAATTCAATTGACTGTGCTAAGCCTTTAATGTTAACAATTTCTGCTCCATTTTCTTTAGCAATCTCCTCGAAGTTACTTGTAAGGGATTGTGCGGACTTTTTCCCTTTTAAATCGTCAAATGAATCAATACTTTCATTATCTTTAGGTGTAACAACTACCGCTGATGAATATGTGTAAGGTACAGAAAAGTCATAGTTAGCCTTACGTTCTTCATTGATTCCCACCTGGTTAGCAATCAGATCAAATCGTTTCGAATTCAATCCTGCAAACATTGAATCCCATTTCGTTTCCATGAATTCAACGTCGACACCCATACGATTTGCAACTTCCCGGATGACTTCCACATCATAGCCAGTCAGTTTATCTTCTGCATTATGGAATGTAAATGGAGCATAAGTGCCTTCTGTTCCTACAGTAAGTACACCTTCTTCCATAACTTGATCATATAAGCTTGCCGTTTCTCCAGACTCATTATCTGCACTGTTATTTTGCTGCTCTTCGCCAGATCCACATGCCGACAGAACAGCCACTACACTTGCCAGTACCAACAAATAAAATAATTTCTTCATTTTTATACCCCCAGTAATCTTATCGGAATAATGTCTCATTGATTATAAAGTATCCTATGCAATATGTAAATCAATTGATTTCGAACTTATTTATATACTTACCCAAAATCAGAATTTCATTAAACCGGGACATGGGGTCAGGTTCCTTGTCCCTAATACTGAAAATGCTATAATGAGGAAAAGATTGGATGAGAATAAAAGGAGGATCACAATGACACACCGTAAAGGCATCAAACGTCATGAGTCACTACAACCTCTGTCACGACACCATATGATTGGGCTGCACTTGGCACTGAAGCTAAAACGAGCTGGAACAGATGAAAGCCGTTTAACAATAGAAGAAATTAAGCAGGAAGCCGATGAATTTTGGAATCCAAATGGACAACAGCATTTCCGGGAAGAAGAGGAATTTCTTTTACCCGCTTACGCCCAGTATGAAAATGTAGAGCAGCCGGAGATTATAGAGATGCTTTTGGAACACGTGAAGATACGTGCACAAATGGATAATCTTATCAACGCAAAAGATGTCAGTTTAGATGCCATGCACGAGTTGGGTATGCTGTTAGAGGCACATATTCGAAAAGAAGAGCGTGTGATTTTTCCAATGATAGAAAAGGCATTACCAGAGGACAAGCTCCATGAACTTGCCCCTTATTTGCATTGAGTATAGGGTATTGGTACCTAGCAATTGCGGGACGAGGAACCTGACCCTACGTCCCTCTCTTCTTCCACTTCAACAGCATATGTTCAACTGCTCCAGTACCGATAAATATCCCACTTAAAATAAAGATAAATCCAACCACATGACTTATGGTAATTACTTCATTTAAAAAGATAGACGCCCCAATAATCCCGAAAAGTGTATTCATATTGATAAAGAGAGCTGCTTCAGCTGGTCCTACTTTTTTAATAGCGTAATTATATGTCATATGGCCAAACGCTGATGCGAAAACTGCACTGAACAAAAAGACTGCCCCCAGTTTCCAATCAAGCAAATAGGTAATCTCCTGAATTCCTGATCCAAATGCCTGACTCAATATAAAAATAAAAACCGACCCAAGTAAAAGCATGTAGCCAGTTGCCAGACGTGGATCAAATGTCGGCTTCAGTTTGCTAATTAAAACAAAACTAAATCCCTGAACGACAACTGCCAGGAACACGATGAAGTCACCTAATGAAACAGCCGCCAATCCGTCAGCACCTGTCAACGTTGTCACGACTACTCCGATAAATCCTAAAATAAATCCTGAGACTCTTAGCCACGTAACACGCTGACGCAAAATAATAACAGTCATCATCACGGTAACCAGCGGCATCATCCCTAAAATTAGCCCACCGTTTATTCCCGACGTCAAATTTAGACCAACTGCAACAAACGAATGATGTAAAACGACATTAAAAATAGCTATGTAAAAAATGACAAGCCACTCATGCTTCCGTGGTAATCTGAATATCCCCATCACAGCACAGATTACCAACACTACAATACCAGCTGCCATAATTCGAAAAGACGTCAACAGCATTGGGTCAATTGCATCAACAAGCACCTTCAGCGCCGATAAATTTAACCCCCACATTAACATTACCAGTAATAATAAAATGTAAATTTTAACCATAAACCTATTCACCTATTTCCACAGTTGATTCTTCTACTCTACAATACTACCAGGAAACTGTCACGGGACAGTGGGGTCAGGTTCCTTGTCCCCCGTTTCCCGGACTGGGACGAGGTTCCTGTCCCCTTCGTCCCTTTCCCCTCCGTCCTTAGAAAACTTGACTTATGCCAAGCTTTAATGGCGGAAGCCTTAGTTGCACTTATGCAGTAAGAAAGGATTTATCCTTTCTTAACTGCCAAGCAAAAAAGCCAGCCCCCGCGGCTGGCTTTTTCCTCTATTATTTAATAAAACTAGTGTCAACTAATCCTTCTAGGTCTGGTTTTTCTTCCAGGAATTCAAGGTCATAGGAGGAATTCGCAAAATCCTGTAATACTTCTGCGTCAACTTCATATGTGAAATCAATTCGTTCCCATGCGTTATCAATAACGGATGCCGAAAGTTCCTGATCGGTAATTTCTTTTATCTTCTTGATAGCAATTTCTTTTGCTTCTGCTGGGTTATCCTGAATGAACTTTGTTGCTTTTTTGTGACCATCCACGATACTTTGAACTAAATCAGGTTTGTTGTCGACTAGATCTTGTGACGTTACAAACACTGCTGCTGGTAATGTTTCACCATATGCAACGTCTTTCGTATCTACAAGTACTTCGCCACTTCCTTTTTCTTCAATAACAGATGCCCATGGTTCTGGAACAGTTGCTGCGTCAACATTTCCTGTAGTAAACATGCTATGATATGTTGCTGGTTTACCTGTAACATGCTTCATTTCCCCACCAGTACGATCGGATGTGATGCCGTATTCCTCTTTCATCATTGTTTCGAATTGAACATCATGCGTACAGCCTACACGTGGCGAGATAAAGGTTTTCCCTTTCATATCCTCTGGTGAATCAATGTTGGCCCCTTTTCTAGCCATAATAACCGTACCACCAGTTGAACCTGCAGCGACAACGTTAATTTTTGCCCCGCTTGTAAAGTGGTTCATCGCTGGCCCTGGTCCGACAAGTCCGCCTTGAATGTCGCCTGTTTCAATAGCGGTCATAAATGCTGAACCATCCGGAAAGTATTGGTAGTTTACTTTTGTCCCGTCTGGTAATGTTTCGGTGTATAGATCCTTTTCTTCCGCTACCATTCCTGCAACATGGTTAATATTCGGGAAGTACCCAATTGTAATTTCCTTTGATCCCTCACCGCTTCCATCTCCACCTGATGCTTCACCACTGCTGCTTCCACATGCAGCTAACACAAGACTAAGTGCTGCTAATGCTATGACTGATAAGAACTTCTTCATTTAAAACTTCCACCCTTCATTTTATTTAACTAATCCCCAACGTTTCATAACGTTTTTCTCTAATTTAGAAAAGACAAGTTGATCAACGATTGCGCCAATCAGCCCGATAATAATGATGATTGCAATAACCTGGTCCATGCGGGCATAGTCCTGCGCGTATCTCAGCGAATAGCCGAGCCCTGGTCCATTACTTAGTAATTCACCAGCCATTAATGCGCGCCAGCTGAATGCCCAGGCGAGCCTGACACCTGACATGAAATAGGGAATACTTGCAGGTATCTCAACACGGTAAAATAATCCAAACCCGCTCGTTCCCATCGTTCTTGCCGCCCGTACGAAGTGAGGTGGGACATTATGAATTGCTGACCTGACATTTAAGGCCATAACAAATGTTCCGCCCAAAACAACAACAAATACAACCGCAAATTCGGTGAACCCAAATAGCATGATAGCAAGTGGAACCCAGACAATACTCGGAATACTTTGTAAGGCAATCAAATACATGCCCGCTGTCTCATCCGCCTGCTTTGATTTACCAAGTATCACACCAACAATCGTTCCCAGAAAAATCGCCATGAACAAGCCTGCAAACAAATGCTTAAAACTCGCCCCTAATGCTTTGACGAAATCCCCATCTGCAAAGCCATTATATAATGCTGCCCAAACTTTACCAGGGGACGGAAATACAACATCTGCAAACATATTCATCGAATAAACCAACTGCCATAATCCAATGATCACAGCTAAAAATAGTACACGTTTAACGACTATATTGAACTTCATTTGATAACTCTTCCTCTAAGACTTTTTTTATTTCACCTTCAAGCAAATCCATAACTTTCTTTTCATGCTCAATTACTACTTGATCCTCACGCTTTCTTGGCCTTGGTATATCTACTTTAAAATCAGATATCACACGCCCAGGACGCGTCCCCATCACAATGACACGATCTGACAGTTTAATAGCTTCCTGGATACTGTGCGTCACAAAGAGGATCGTTTTTTGTGTTTCCTGCCAAATTTTAATTAACTCATCCTGCAATATATGGCGTGTCTGTTCGTCCAGCGCTCCAAATGGTTCATCCATTAATAAGACTTTCGGATCCATTGCAAGTGCCCGTGCTATCGCAACACGCTGTTGCATTCCGCCAGACAGTTCATAAATGTAGCTATTCTTAAACCTGCTTAAGTGGACCATTTTAAGATAGTGATCCGCACGTTCATTAGCCTCTTTTTTACTCATAATCCCTTTTAATGGAAAGGTAATGTTATCGCGAACATTGAGCCACGGGAATAACGAAGGTTGCTGAAAAACCATACCACGATCACGTCCAGCCTGTTTGATTTCCTTTTCCTGAAGCAAAATTGATCCATCAGTGGCGTTTTCAAGTCCTGCGACCATCGATAGCAACGTCGATTTTCCACAACCAGACGGCCCCAAAATCGATACGAATTCGTTTTCAGATACATTTATGTCAATATCGGAAAAAACTTCAAATGATGACTGCTTCTCTTCGTCTGTAAAGGTCTTTCCAACATGATTCAATTCAAGAAACAATGAATTACCCCCTTTCATGATAATCCCTATCAACTAACTTGGTTATTACAGTATACTCATTTGACCGTTCTTGTGTCAATGGTTTTTATCCCTAAATTCAGAAGAAATCCCTACTACCTAAAAACACGAGTTACCAACAAAATTGATAACTCGTGTCAAAAATTTATTCAAGATCTACTATTCTTTTACAGTTCTGGATTCTCTAAAACTACTGCAATTCCTTGTCCTCCGCCAATGCATAATGTAGCCATCCCATACCTTACTTTTTTCTTTTTCATTTCAATAGCGAGTGAATAAGTTATACGTGTCCCACTCGCACCTACCGGGTGACCCAATGAGACCGCCCCACCATTTACATTTACAATTTCAGGATTAACCTCTAATTCCTTTAAAACTGCCAATGACTGTGATGCGAATGCTTCGTTTAACTCTATTAAATCTATATCTGTCCACTCTAGACCAGCACTTTTAAGCGCTTTTTCACTAGAAGCGACGGGTCCAATCCCCATTATTTCAGGGTCAACTCCAGCCATACCCCATGAAACAATTCGTGCTAGTGGGGTTATATCACGACGTTCCTCCAAGTATGACCCAGATGCAAGTATAACAGCAGCCGCTCCGTCATTTATACCACTTGCATTACCAGCTGTTACAGAACCATCTTTTTTAAAAGCAGGTTTTAATTTTGATAAATCCTCTACCTTAATATCTGTACGAATATGTTCGTCTTCTGAAATTACCTTTTCTCGCTTCTTTTTAGTAACAGTAACCGGGACTATCTCCTCTGAAAATCTACCTGATTTGGTAGCAGCATCTGCTTTTTTATGTGATTTTAGTGCAAATTCATCCTGCTCTTCGCGTGAAACACTGTATTTCTCTGCAAGATTTTCGGCTGTAACACCCATTCCACAACCAATATATTCATCTGTAAGTGTCCCCCATAACATGTCATCAACCTTAGGAGACCCATTAGGTGATCCAAACCTAGTATCCCGAAGTACATGTGGAGCTTGACTCATATTTTCTGTTCCGCCTGCTAAAGCGGTATTAACACCACTTAGCATAATATTTTGGGTGCTTGATATAATTGCCTGTAATCCGGAACCACACAATCTATTAACCGTTAGGGCTGAAGAAGACTGAGGAACCCTACTTTCCAATCCAATATGTCGAGCCAAATAAGAGGATGAAATATTGGTATGAATGACATTACCAAATGATACATCTTCAATCTCTTCAGCAGATAATCCGCTTCTCTTTATAGCCTCTTGTGATGCAGTAACACCCAACCTAATATCTGTAATATCCTTGAGCGCGCCACCAAATATTCCAAAAGGAGTTCTTGCACCTTCAATTATATAAACTGATTCCAATTTACATTCCTCCTGATAACCTGATATTTTCCCGTAGTACATTTTTCTGTATTTTTCCAATCGAAGTCCTCGGAAATTCTTCAACAAAGTGAAACTCTTCTGGTATTTTGAAAGATGATAAGCGTTCTTTACAGAATGAAGTTAATTTTTCTGCTGATAATGTATTATCTTCTGTTTCAATATAAGCTACCACCTTTTCCTCTCGTAACTCATCAGGTGAAGCAACCACCGCACAATTGATTACAGATGGATGGTCTGATAATACATTTTCAATTTCAACCGAAGAAATATTTTCTCCTGCTCTTTTAATCATGTCTTTATTTCGATCCACAAACCATATAAATCCATCCTCATTCATATAGCCATTATCACCGGTATACAACCAGCCTTCTTTTATTGTCTTATTCGTTTCTATTTCACTTTTATAATACCCTTTCATAAGAGAAGGGCTTTTAATCGTAATTTCACCCACTGTTCCAGTTGGGCATTCAAATCCTTCACGATCTATTATTTTAACTTCCTGCCCAAGTCCTGGTTTACCAATTGATAATATTCCTGTCTCTTCATCCATTGGCATTCTTTCGTATAATGGTGTTGTAATATTTGTTGTGATCGACTCTGTCATACCGAACCATTGAAATAAATGGATCCCAAATCTCTCTTTAAATGTTTCAACATCATTTTTTGTTACAAATAACCCATAGCCGATTTGACGTATTGAATGTTGCCTTTCATAAGGATGTGACTCTAACCTCACTAGGATTTTTATAATTGTTGCAACAAAACTGGATACAGTTGGTTTATATTTTTCTACATCATCCCAGAACGTATTGGCACTAAATTTTTCTTGCAGAATAATTGAGCCCCCAACAACAAGCATCGCCATTGACGAATAATACTGTGAGTTAACGTGAAATAATGGCAAAAATATCAAATAGCGATCCTCAGGTGTTAATTGTTGATACAACACAGACGAGTGACCTGCATACAAATAGTTTTCATGTGTGACCAATACACCTTTTGGTTTAGCTGTTGTACCGGATGTGTACATAATTCCACAAACATCCTCAGCATGCACGTTTTTATCATGTGGACTGGGGTCTTCTAAACTTACTTTTTGCTTCCAATCTGTGTTTGTAGATTGATAAAAGCGTAAAGGTACATCCACCATTACTTCCCTATGCTTTTCGGTTATTAATGTTTCATCAAATATAAACCCTTTACTATCAGAATGCTCGAGAAAATACCTCAACTCTGAAGCAGTAGATGCTACGTTAATTGGCAACATAATAGCCCCTAAAGCGCCACATGCGAACCATATATCGTAAAATACAGGAGAGTTCTTTAACATGATGGCTACTGTATCGCCTTTTTTAATTCCACTTTGTTCCAGCCATGCGGCCGTTCTATTTGTTCGCATAAGCATTTCTGTATACGATATTACTTCTTCTTCAAAGTAAAGAAATGGTTTGGTTTTAAAATAATTTGCTTGTTTTTTAAGGTACGTGTAAATGGTCATGTCACCATGTGTAAGCACTGCGATTCCTCCTTGCTAACTTAAGTAAGTAATGGCATAACTGTAATAATAACTGAAGCTACTATAAACAATAGAATCATAGAAACAAGACAATATCCCCATATATCTTTTAGACCAAGTCCAGACAGACCTAATGCCGGTAATGCAAAGAATGGCTGTAATAAGTTGGTTGTCACATCCCCAATTGAAACTGAGTTAACTACAACAGAGGGGGGTAAGTTGTATGACTGCAGTGCTTCTAACATAATTGGCCCTTGAATCTGCCATTGACCTCCTGCAGACGGCACAAACACATTGACAATCGCCCCAGAAATAAATGTTAGTAACGGGAATGTAAATTCATTTGAAAATGATACAATGGTTTCTGCAATAATTGATATTAGTCCAGACCCTGCCATCATTCCCATAATTCCCGCATAAAAAGGAAACTGAAGTAAAATACCACCCGAAGACGGCATTCCGCTAATGATCGCCTCTAAATAACTACTAGGTGAACCATGTAATGCTAGGCCCAAAATAATGAAACTGAAGTTTAATATATTTAGCTCTAAATTAAACCCATTTTGAGCAAAATACATGATAATCCATAAAGAACCAAAAGCAACAATTGCATAGTTTATGAGTTTACTATGATCCATTTTTTCTGCAAATGTATTTCTCACCTTAACTTCTGGCTTTTTAGATTCTCCGTTTTCATCACCATTAAAAGGAACTACTTCATCCTTTTCCGGCATCATTTTAAGGTAAGCAAAAATGATTACTCCCAACCCAATAAACGCTGTTAAAAGCATGGTAGGACTAAAAATTGTTTGGGTTAGTGGTATCAGACCTACAGTTTCCTCCAAGGAATGATCTGGCGTATTTACAAGTAGTGGAGCTGTTAATGTAATACTTGCTGGCAGAATCGCAATAACAGCAGTATATGCTGCTGCGATTAATATGCGAAAATCTACTGTTGGAACACGTTTAGCAACCTCAATTGCAAATAATGCACCCAGTACGAAACCTAGTCCCCAACTAAAGTAACCTGCCCCAGCCGCTACCAAGATAGTAGTGATTAGAGCTGATTTTTGTGTTTTTGGTTTTGAAGCCACACGAATTAATAATTTCTCAACAGGCGGTGCCTTCACTAATGCATAGCCCGTAATTAATATAAGAATCATTTGTGTCGTGAATGCCAGGAAGTCCCAGAATCCGTTATACCAATGAGTGGTCATATCCATTAGCCCCTCATTAGTCATCGTCATCCCCATTATTAACGTGATAAAGGTCAATAAAATTGCAAAGATAAATGCATTTGGTAAATACTTTTCAATAATAATTCTTAAGCGTTCAGAAATCGAACGTAACATTTTAAAAAGTTCCCCCTTCTTTGGCAACGCTTACATTAATGCTTTACAATAGATATGTAAAGTTGCTAATATTAATTATATTTGATTTTGACAGACCATAGTCTCTTTGTCAATTGATTTATAATGTTCTAAAAAAGGAGAATAAAATGAATACTAGGAAATGCAAGGCTTCACAAACAAAGAAAAAAATTTCAGGTGCTGCATTAGAGCTGTTTAAAGAAAAAAGTTTTAGCCAAGTTACGGTCGATGAAATCATTCATAAGACAGGCACATCAAAGGGAGCTTTTTATACACATTTCAAAAGTAAGCACGACGTTTTTTTAGAAAAATTCAAAGAAATTGATGATTATTACGTGGATGAATTAATTGATATAATTGCCAATGAAACCAAGTATACTGATAAATTAACAGAATTTCTTCGTCTACAAATGACCTATATTGAGCGAGATCTCGGATGGGATGTGGTTCGTACGATTTATGAAATAGAACTCAATGTAGAGAGAGAAAGCTTTTTCTTACTCCCCGACAGACCTCTTTATGC
This sequence comes from Virgibacillus sp. L01, assembly GCF_052246775.1. Taxonomy (NCBI): domain Bacteria; kingdom Bacillati; phylum Bacillota; class Bacilli; order Caryophanales; family Bacillaceae; genus Virgibacillus; species Virgibacillus sp. L01. Next base: position 533,612 of record NZ_JBQQCP010000001.1, read on the forward strand.
TATTTTAATGGGAATCTTTACAAAAGGGCAGGATGCTGGCGAATTTCGTTCAGATTATTCACCAGAAAAAATGATGACCATCTGCCTTCAGGTAATGCGTGGTATTTTATACGACTGGAGTATTCATAAGGGGAGTTTTTCACTTATCGAAGACCATAAAGACCTTTTTCAAGTGATGATAAACGGTTTGGAAAAGTAAGTTAAATGAAAGAAGATTTTATATGACGAAACCTAAACAATCAGAAGAAGTGTTCAGTATCGATTGTTAAATAGATCAAATCAATAAGTCTCAGTTTGTTAATCTTTCACATATTTCAGGAAATAGGGGGACAAGGTTCCTGTCCCCTTTCTACAGCTCAACCAAAACCCCAGTCTTATCATCCCTCTGTTTCATTCGAGGATATTTGATACACTGCGGATCAGCTTCTTCTCTTTTATCAACCTCACCCAACAACCCATCCAAGCCACTGGTAAAGGCTATTTCGGCAGTTTTGCTCCATGCATCGGTTTCATCCAATTCTGTAGGCAAAAGCAGACCATCACTTAGTAAAAGAATTCCAGTAACTCGATTGAGCGAGATTCTCCCATACTCGATATAATCGAATGCCTCATCACTGCCATCAATAACGCTGTATCCATCAGTCGAATTAAGCTTATCCCGATTCTGGAGCAAAATGGGCTTGACCTTTTCCCGAAGGTCTCTTATATCCAACTCATTTCCATCTGCCTCACGTAACTTAACAACTTCGTTAATCGCGACTTGATCCAGGTATTGGACCAGATCATAAGTAACAGTGCGTATTTCACCATTTTCATATTTCAGGAACAACATGCAATCCCCTACATGAAAATAGTCAAAAGCTAACCCCTTTTGATCAAATTGGACAGCAGCCACACCTGTTGAACTTCTCTGCCTTTTTGGTATCTCGTTAATACTGGGAGTATCTAGTTTCCTAAAATTAGTTTCATAGTATTCCACAGCTTTTCCATTTAACTTTTCATTTGAGATTTGCATACTTTCATAGAGGGATTTAGCTTGCGTTAACTGCTGTAATTCTTCCTGTACTGCTTGTGACGCTACATACCCCGGAATACCATCCAACCCTGTTGCACCATCAATAGCCGCAAAAATACGAGAATCTTCATTTATAACATAGGCATCCTCATTAATTTCTTTATCGCCCTTTTTATATACCTTGGTTATTTCCAAATCAGTCAACCTCCCCAAACTTATCTCGGTGTCATGAAAAGCTGTGTCCAATAGGTTCCATATGGTAGTCCGGCACCTTCTACATATCCAACACCAATATGTGTGAAGCCATCTTTCATAATATTTTTTCGATGTCCTTCACTATTCATCCAACCCTCTACAACCTGTTCAGGGCTGCGTTGCCCGGCCGCAATGTTTTCTCCAGCCATACTATAAGAAAAGTTGAATTGCTGCATCATATCAAAGGGAGAACCATATGTTGGCGATGTGTGGTTAAAGTAATTATTTTTCGCCATGTCTTGGGATTTCTTTCGGGCAAGACTGCTTAAACGATCATGCATTTTCAGCGGTTCCAGGTTTTCTTTTGCCCGTTCCTGATTAACAAGTTCAACTACTTCCTTCTCAAACTCGGAAGGATCTTTTGCCTCAAGGTCCGACGAAGCACTTTGCTCTGAAGAACTTTTCGGTCCCGTGTCTCCACCTTTTGGAACCCTCACCAGTTGCGTTAAATTAGCTTTAATTTTCGCAACACTTATATCATTGTCAGCGAGCCATTCTTTTACATCTACCGTCCATTTATCAAAAGTCGCTGTTTCTATTTTGTCAGCCTTCCACGTCTTCTGCACTGTATCTGGTGTTTGAATCGACACCATAAATAAAATAGCAACAAACACAAATAGCCATCTCAACATTTGTGTTCACTCCTTCATTTGTGAAATCTCTTTAAACATATCATTCATGAAGTCAGGGTGTCTATATCGTTTATGATACCTGCATGAAAATCCACTATGTAATATTTCCCTTTTTTCATCATCAAAAAACAAAACGCGAAATGTTATTAGGCATTATCTCCAGTCTAATTCTTATTTAATCGAAATAATGTGATCTAAAGATAAGGCTCGTTTATTAACTTTTCCATTTTACACTTTAAAAATAGGAAAAGAATCAGCAAATAATTTCCGTATCCAAGTTCTATATAGGAATACACAGGAGCATTCATTAAGCATCTGAGCAAATATCAAATACAATCTGTGAAACATCAAACCCACCTATATTAGGCTACTCATCAACCATTTCTTCATTCATCTTTATCTTCCGAATTACTTCGGTAGTTGGTTCGAATGGTATGTCCCCTTTTAGTATTTCTAGATAATATCGATGCGTGTCAAGTGTTCGCTGGATATTTCTCGGATCTTTAAAGTGACTCATTTTTGGCCGAATAACTTCATAGATTGTTTTCCCAATTTCTATGACAAACGGATTTTCTGTCTCTTCTAAAAGCGTATAGTGAAATTCCAAATCGATATTCACTAGTTCTTCAGAAGATAACTCATAGTTCATGCGCTCTATTTGTGATTGTAAGACATTCTCAATGTGCTGCAGATTGACAGCAGGTTTTGTTACTAAAATATTTACCATAAGAATTTCAAAGTGTTGCCTAAATTCGATTAGCTTCTCTGTGTTATTGCTATGTAGCAATAAACTGAATATAAGTGGATTTAAAATAGAATTATTTCCAGCATTGCTGATGTACATCCCTTCCCCCCGTCTAATTTCAATTATTCCAATTGCCTCCAACGTTTTTATGGCTTCTCTGACGGGAGTGCGGCTCACTCCAAATTGCTCAATTAATGCTTGTTCAGTGGGTAGTTTTTGACCTGGTTTTAGTGAGCCATTCACTAATCTGTCTTTTATTACAGTTACAATTTGTGAGGACATTCTCTCACTTGAATGTAGTTTCTGAAACAATAATTGCACTTTGTCACATCCGTTTCAAAATAATTTAATTTTTTAGTAAATTCTCCATTTACAAAAGAGTAAGAATTAGATACTATTATATACATATTACATCATACGTATTATTTACGCCAAGTAATCTTTCATTTAAAAACTACGCTAAATCTACTATCAATTTGTTTGCACTAATTAATGAAATACTAAAGCATTTCTCGGCGGATACTTATGAACTAAGGGGGAGAATAAATGAAAGCAAAGCCATTTTATATCGTATTAATTGGATTGTTATTAGCATTATTTTCAACTGCTTGTAGTAGTGATGATGCAGAAGGAAGCAATGGAGAAGGAAATGATAAGGTGTATACGCTTGAAGCGGGTCACTCGTTGCCAGATGACCACCCATACCATATTGCTTTTGAAAATATGGCCGACAGAGTTGAAGAACGTACGGATGGACAAGTAGTGATCGAAGTCTATCCAAACAGCGAAATAGGTGCTGAACGTGAATTAACTGAAGGGATGACGCTTGGAACGGTTGATATGGTCGTTTCTTCTACGGCGCCAGTAACGAACTTTGTTCCAGAGCTAGAGGTTTTAGATGTCCCTTTTCTTTTTAAGAATCGAGAATCAGCCGTTAATGTACTGGAAGGCAAAATCGGCGACAAATTGTTTGATAAGATGGAAGAAAAAGGCATTATTGGCCTCTCATGGGGAGAAAATGGTTATCGACACATCACAAACGGTGTACACCCAATAGAAAAACCCGCAGACTTAGAAGGGTTAAAAATTAGAACACAGGAAAATGATATTCACCTGGCTGCTTTTGAAGCCCTTGGGGCTCAACCAACTCCTATGGCATGGACCGAAGCACTGACAGCACTGCAACAAGGTGTTGTAGATGCACAAGAAAATCCTGCTATTGTTGCAGATCAATTCAGCCTTTATGAATCTAATCAAACGTACATGTCATTAACCGGCCATGTTTACTCTGTTGCAGTGTACATGATGAGTAAACAAACTTATGAAGAATTACCTGAAGACTTACGTAAAATTGTAGTGGAAGAAGCTCAGAAGGCTGGTGCTGAAGAACGCGAGCTAATTGTCGAAATGGAACAAGAATCATTAACAAAATTAAAAGAACAAGGAATGGAAATCATCGAAGAAGTTGATACAGAACCATTCCAGAAAAAAGTCGAGCCAGTATACGAGCAAGTAGAACATCAGGATCTTCTACAAGAAATTAGAGATGCTCAATAGAGTCAAACTTGTTTGATAAGGGAGGATACTTTTCCTCCCTATTTTGTTCTTAAAGGGGGTAAATGTAGGATGCAGAAAATTATTAACACTACCAATTTCATGTTAAAACATCTCCTCAATGTAATCATGCTCGTTTTAGTAGCTTCTGTGTTTATGCAGGTTATTTTTCGATTCGCAATCAATAGTCCACTTGCATGGACAGAAGAATTGGCGCGCTACTCACTTGTATGGTTGACTTTCTTGGGAGCAGCTTATGCAATGTCCCAAAAGGCGCATATAGGTGTCGAGTTTTTTGTCAATTTACTTTCAGGTTTAGGAAAAAAGATATTGCAAACAGCTGCGACTTTTGTCAGCCTGATTTTTTTTGTACTAATGGTTTTCAGCGGGTACGATCTTGTATCCAATACTATGTTGCAAACTTCACCGGTGCTCGAAATTCCAATGGGGATAGTGTACGCAGCTATTCCAGTTAGCGGCTTATTACTTACTATTAATTTAATTGCTGTTTACGTAAACGATATGAAAAAAGGAGGCGATCTTGATGACACTCCTACTGTTTAGCATCCTAATTGTCCTCTTTTTAATTAATGTCCCCATTGCAGTAACACTAGGAACGGCTTCTGCAGCGATCTTCTTTATCGAAGGAGATGTTTCCCTGATAGTCATTATGCAACGAATGTTTAACGCTGTGGACTCCTTTCCGCTGTTGGCAATTCCATTTTTTATCCTGGCCGGAAAACTAATGGAAAGTGGTGGTATATCGCAAAGGCTTATTCATTTTGCCAATGTATTGTTTGGTAGAGTTAACGGGGGACTGGCGATAGTATCAATTGTAGCATGTGCATTTTTCGCTGCAATTTCTGGTTCAGCAGCCGCAACGACAGCGGCCGTTGGCTCCTTGCTAATTCCAGCCATGGTCAAAAAAGGATATGATAAAAGCTTCTCAACCGCTGTCCAGGCTGCTGGGGGAACAGTAGGAATTATGATCCCGCCAAGTGTACCACTAGTATTGTATGGCGTAACAGCGGGCGTTTCGATTGGTGAATTATTTATCGCAGGAATTATTCCGGGAATATTGGTTACCGGTTCATTATTGATTTTAGTATATGTCATATCTTTGAAAAGGAACTATGGCGGTGGCGAAACGTACTCCTTCATGGAAATCCTGAAAGCTTTTGCTGATGCGATATTGGCTTTACTTATGCCGGTTATTATTTTAGGCGGTATTTATGGAGGTATTTTTACTCCAACCGAAGCAGCAGTTGTTGCTGTTGTCTACGGTCTGATTGTTGGTATTGTTATTTATCGGGAAATTAAGCTTTCCGATTTAGTTGAAATATTTTCTTCTTCTGTGGTCATAACTGCAGTTATCATGTTTATCATCGCTGGTGCATCTGTTTTTGGATATTATTTGACAAGAGCACGTGTGCCAAAAGAACTCGCTGAGTTTATGCTAAGTATTACCGACAATTGGGTAATCGCATTGTTAATTATAAATTTATTATTATTGTTTGTTGGTGTGTTTCTGGAAACGTCGGCAGCAATTATAATACTAACTCCAATCCTTGCTCCAATTGCTAGTGCATTAGGCATTGATTTGGTTCATTTTGGAATTATTATGATTGTCAACTTGGCGATTGGATTTATAACACCGCCAGTTGGTGTGAATTTATTTGTTGCCTCCAATATATCAGGAACAAAAATCGAAAAGCTAATTGTAGCCATTATTCCATTTGTTATTGTCATGATTATAAGTGTGCTTATTATTTCATTCGTGCCAAGTATCAGCTTGTTTTTAACAAAATAAATTAATAGTAATTGAGGTGTTAGGTTGTTGCAAAAATATCAAATTGCAGTATTACCAGGTGATGGCATAGGGCCAGAAGTAGTTCAAGAAGGAATGAAAGTCTTATTGAAATTACAAGATTTGGATACAAGTTTCACCTTTGAAAGTACGACATTTGAATGGAATAGTAACTACTATATTAAACATGGTCGCATGATGCCAAATGATGGCCTGGAAAAGCTAAAGACGTACGATGCAGTTTTCTTCGGCGCACTCGGTGATAAGCGGGTGGAAGAACATATACCTGTTTGGGAATTGATTATGCCAATACGAAAACAATTCCAGCAATATGTAAATTTACGCCCAATTAAGCAACTCAATGGGATTACAAGCCCACTTCAGAATGAGGAACCAATTGATTTTTATGTTTTTCGTGAAAATGCTGAAGGCGAGTACTCCAACAGTGGTGGACGAATCTATGATCAGACAGACCAGGCAATGGCAATTCAAAATACGATTATTACAAAAAAAGGCGTGGAGAGAATTGCTACATATGCATTTGATTACGCAAGAAAAAATGAAATCAGCCGTGTTGTCAGTGCTACTAAATCAAATGCCATTATTCATTCGATGAAACTGTGGGATGACGTAGTAAATGAAGTAGCTTTAGACTATGACGGAATTGAACTTGATTCAATTTATGTTGATGCACTTGCAGCATATTTTGTTAATAAGCCACATACGTTTGAAGTGCTTGTTGCGTCTAATTTATTTGGGGATATTTTAACCGATTTAGGTGCTGCTTTGGTGGGTGGTTTAGGATTATCACCGTCAGCTAATCTAAACCCAGAACGAAACTTTCCATCGATGTTTGAACCGATTCACGGCTCTGCTCCAGATATTGCCGGTAAAAAAATAGCCAACCCAATCGCACAAATTTGGTCAGCGGCACTTATGCTAGAGCATTTTGGACGCGATGACTTAGCAGCAAAAATAATGCACGCAATTGAAGCTGTACTAGTAAATGGCGAAGTGCTGACACCCGACCTAGGCGGAAATGCATCTACATCAGAAGTCGGTGATGCAATCATACAGGAATTAGACAAACAACTATAGGAGCTGGTTGAAAATGCGTTATAAAAATACAAATGTTGTGGTGACAGGAGCAAACGGTGGCATGGGTGAAGTTATTGTCGAAAGATTCTTGGAGGAAGGTGCCAATGTCGTTGCTCTCGACTTAAATTTTGGTCGATTATTATCAGTGAAAGACCTTCATACGGATTCTTTAATGCTCATCAATACAAATATTCGTGAAGAAACTGCAGTGAAAACAGCGGTTCAACATGCAATTGATAAATATGAGACAGTTGATGTACTTGTGAACGCTGCAGGTATTGCCCAGGCAGCTACGAACATTGAAGAAGTTAGCTTGGCGGAATGGAATAAGCTTATGGAAGTAAATGCAACAGCGATATTTTTGATAAGTAAAGAACTAGTTCCACATATGAAAAAACAAGGGAACGGAGTCATCACCAATATTATCTCCATAGCAGCGGAGCGAGCACGCCCAGGGTTAAATGCCTATGTTGCATCAAAAGGGGCGGCGACAACGTTAACGAAAGCATTAGCTGTTGAATTAGCAGAACACGGTATACGTGTGAATGGGATAAATCCTGGTCCATCTGATACAACCATGCTTGGAAAATTTTCCAGAAGTGGTGAGAATGTTAACCAAACAAAGGACGAAATATTTAAAAAGAGTGTGCCACTTGGACAGTTAATAACACCTGAGGACATTTCATCAGCAGTTTTATATGTATCTTCTAGTGAAGCACAAATGGTAACAGGCAGTATTTTGAATGTTGATGGCGGTCGTGGAATCTAATTTTTAAGGAGGTCGTGCTAAGTGCGTGAAAGTCAGTTGATGTATATTAATGGCGAATGGTGTTCAAATGCAGATGATGAAACTATTACCGTAAGAAATCCGGCAACACAAAAAACAATCGGAACTGTGCCAAGAGGCAACACTGCTGATATAGAAAAAGCTGTTAAAGCTGCACGTGAGACGTTTGAATCCGAGCAATGGCGCACATTTTTACCTGATGAACGTGGCCGGATTTTATATAAGATTGCTAAAAAAATTAGGGATGCTGCATCAGAAATTGCTCAAATGGAAACACGTGATACTGGAAAACCGCTCAGTCAGAGCCAAAATGATGTCGAAGCGGCTGCTCGTTATTTTGAATATTATGCAGGAATGGCAGATAAAATTTTAGGAGAAACAATTCCAATTCAAGCTGACGTGCTTGATTATACCGTGCGTGAGCCAGTTGGAGTAACCGCGCATATTATTCCATGGAATTATCCGATTCAGATTACCTCACGAAGTGTCGCAGCAGCTATAGCAACAGGGAATACAGTTGTTGTGAAGCCCGCAGAAGATACACCTTTGACTGCGTTGAAACTAGCAGAATTAATTGAAGAAACGAAACTACCTACAGGAGTCTATAATGTTGTTACAGGGTATGGTAATGAAGCAGGAGCACCATTAATTAATCATTCGGATATTAACCATATTACTTTTACCGGCTCAGTCCAAACTGGAACAGCAATCATGCAAGCAGCAGCGAAAAATATTGTACCCGTGACTTTGGAACTTGGCGGGAAATCACCAAATATTGTATTTGCCGACGCTGATCAGGATAAAGCAGCCGAATGGGTAGTTAAGTCAATTATTCAAAATGCGGGACAAACATGTTCTGCTGGGTCCCGGTTATTAGTTCAACAGAATATTAAAGAAGATTTCTTGGAAAAAGTTAAAGCACGAATGGAAGCTATAACTATCGGAAAAGGAGAAGATGATCACGATTTAGGTCCAATACTGACAGAAAAACAATTCAACAGGATTGAGGAATTCATGCAAATTGCACGTAAAGAAAATGTGAACATTGTAACCGGTGGTGAAGGTGTTGAAGTCGAAGGAGCAGAAACCGGATTTTATTTCGAACCAACTGTTTTGGATAATGTGAAGCAGGAAAGCGCCTTAACGCAAGAGGAAATCTTCGGCCCGGTTGTCTCTGTTTTTGTCTTTGAAAATGATGAAGAAGCAATAAAACTTGCAAACGATACACCATACGGCTTAGTAACCGGCGTCTGGACAGAAAACGTTGGTCGTGCTCATCGTATGGCCAGCCAAATTCGTGCAGGCCAAGTGTTCATTAACAATTATGGTGCTGGTGGCGGAATTCAAATGCCATTTGGCGGATACAAGAAAAGTGGCTTTGGAAGAGAAAAAGGACTTGAGGCATTGCGAAATTATACAACATTAAAAAATATCGCACTCAAAATGTAAGAGAAACATGGATATTAAAGGGGTGGGGTTGATTAATCCACCCCCACTCTCCCCTTCTTGTCCAATTTGTCCTACTTCCCTATATATTCTAATTTCTATTTAATCTCAACATGGTTTAATCCGCTTTATGTCTTCCGTCCATATTACTGAGAATGCTGCTAGAGGTGTCCTCCCCCCTATGATCACACTTAAATACATACATCAAGCTACTAAGCAAATTACAAATACGATCAATAAAACGCCGATTCTTACCTGCACAGCGCTTTCTTCCATTTACGGGAACGTACATGCTCTTAAAAAGTGAACATTTGTAGAAAATTTATGATCTATTAACAATCAAGACACTTATTTATATCTATTTCTCTGAGTAATGGAAATTCTATCATCTTCATGTGCTTATTCCTTCCTTCTAAAACAATAAAAGAATTACTATACTTATATGGGAAAGTGATTTTAGAATTATATACAATTAAAATAATTCCAACAATATGTTTCATGAAGGAGTTGTACCCTATGATTACTTTAAAAAACATACATCAAGCAACCGAACAAATTTCAGATGCGATCAAAGAAACGCCAATCCTTACCTGCACAGCGCTTTCTTCCATTTGTGGGAACAACATGTTCTTAAAAAGTGAACATTTGCAGAAAACAGGTTCCTTTAAAATAAGAGGTGCAACCAATAAAGTTAAACAATCCGTTCAGGAAGGGGCGACCTATATGACAGCTGCTTCATCTGGAAATCACGGGCAGGCAGTTGCGTATATTGCCAATGTTCTTGGAGTTCCAGCCACAATTGTTGTACCTGAGGATGCTACGGCCAGTAAATTAAATGCAATTCGAGAATATAATGGGGAGATTGAAAAATGTGGGACGACTTCAGCGGAAAGATTACCTCGCGCAAAGGTGTTAGCAGCTGAAAAAAATGGCGTGTTTATTCCGCCATATGACGACCCCTATATCATGGCAGGGCAAGGTACAGTTGGGCTGGAAATACTGGAGCAGTTAGATGATGTGGATGTGGTCGTTGTCCCAGTCGGTGGTGGTGGTCTTGTTTCCGGAATATTAACTGCGATCAAGGAAACAAAGCCAAATGTAAAAGTGATTGGAGTCGAACCGGAAACCGCTAATGATACATACCTTTCATTAGAAAAGGGTAAGATTACCTCAATTCCTGGAACAAGTACAATTGCCGATGGGCTACGAACGAATCAGCCTGGTGACCTGACATTTCCTGTTTTGCAAAAATACTTGGACGACCTGGTATTAGTCAGTGAAACAGAAATCCAGCAGGCTCTATTTTTTGTTCTCGAACGAATGAAGCAGGTCATTGAACCATCCAGTGCTGTCGCAGTAGCTGCGGCAATGTTCAGAAAGTTGGGCGTACGGGACAAAAACGTAGCATGCGTCGCTTCCGGCGGTAATCTGGATGTACGTAAACATGGGACATAGGGGTCAGGTCCCTTGTCCCACTGCTGTCGAACTGGGACGATGAACCTGTCCCTCTTGTCCCCTTCCCTCCTTCCCCCTTTAACTATGCTGCCGGGACAAGGTTCCTGTCCCTCATTGTCCCACAAAGGATACACTTAGATTTACCATGATTCCGGAGTCCTCGGGCACAGCACTTGTGTTTATTGCTAACTTGTCATTGTGGAAACTCAAGCTATTTATACCATTCATATTCATTTCACTAACTAGTTTATATTCATTTTCATTCATGAAAGCCTTATACATATCCATAATTTCATCTACATTCACCGACTCAGTTAAATATGAAACAGTTAGTCCATTAGTATCCCCTTCATTTACTTGTACTGTACTGATGATTTTATATTCACCAGGAAAAGGAATCTCTTCAGGAAATTCTTCCGGCAGTTCCTGAGATGAACTTACTGAAACGCCCTCTCCATTCTCTGACTCCAATTTTACTTCACTTCCTTCATCCCCACCTACAGATACACTATCTCCATTATCTCCAATCGGAATGGTGACTTCATCGTCTCCACAGCCACTCAAAAACAAGGTGACGATAGTTAAACCAAGAATAATCAGTACAACTTTATTTTTAATCATCAACGAATCCTCCCATATTTTTATAAACTTAAACCATCTTATAATTATATTGGATGAAGGTAGTTTTTGATATTATACTTAGGGATACACTTTTAGGAACAGAGGGGTCAGGTTCATCGTCCCGCTCCGTGTGGTCCAGTCAAAATAGCATCTGTTTTCACTACAATCGATCCCCACGTTAAAAAATTGGCATTGGATATAAATTTCTAATCCATATGCCACTTCCCCAGCAATAGAAACGATAATATTTAAAAGAAAGGTATTTTCTCCCTTTAACTTAAAGTCCACCCACTCAGTAAATAAGACAGCTGCCAATGTACTGCCCGCTATCATAACAATCCTTATCAAAAAATATACATTCAGATGAGGGGGAATTGTTGTGAGTGAAATCAATTGTTTAGTGTGTGGTGGAGAACACTTCCGTAAAGGATACTATACTATTGATGTTAACGTCGATATTTATTCAACTGCCTATAATAATGTAAGAACGATGGCGAACAGTTTCGAGTATCCAGTTGATATCGATGTCGACGTAGATACTGATATAGACCATCATACAGATACGAGGACTGATATTAATCTGATGCTGGTATCAGAGGAGAAGAATTCCTTTCTTGACTGTGATTCAGATGTTCACAAATACGCATGTGAGGATTGCGGCTACATTATGACATTCACCAAGGAAAAAAGTGTAAAAAGTAAAAAACAGGAACAGAAACGAAAACAACGAGAGAATAATTATGATTGGACTGATTTTGGTCGTTAGGGGGAGCAGATGTCTTCACGATCACGAGATGTTTTGTATATTTGGATCACACTAATTAATCGTGTATGATTAAATCGCGCACAATTAATTAGAAATAGGGGGGTTCATGATGACAACTGTCTATGATTTTACCGTTAAGAAAACAAATGGTTCCGAGCAACCTTTAAAAGCTTTTGAAGGAAAGCCTCTTCTTATTGTAAATACTGCCAGTAAGTGTGGATTAACTGATCAGTTTAAGGAACTTCAAGAAATCTATGATAAATATAATGATCAAGGTTTAGAGATTTTGGGATTTCCATGTGGTCAATTTAACAACCAGGAATTTGATAATATTGAGGAAACAACGGAGTTCTGTCAATTAAATTATGGAGCGACGTTTTCGATGTATGGCAAGATTGATGTAAATGGGGAAAATGAGGATCCTTTATACCGCTATATGAAATTAGAAAAAGGTGGTGTTCTTTCTAAAGACATCAAATGGAACTTTACGAAATTCCTAACAGATCGAAATGGAAATGTAGTAGAACGCTTTGCACCGACAAAAAAACCCAGTAAAATAGAAAAAGATATTATGAAACAATTATAATCTATAGAAGGGATGAGTTCTTTGCAGGATTTTTTAACATTAGATAATCAACTTTGTTTTGCAATTTATGACGTTAACAATCAATTTACTAAATTATATTCAAAAGTACTTCATCCCTTTGGTATTACCTACCCACAATATTTAGTCTTATTAGCCCTTTGGGAGAATGACAGGATAACAGTCAAAGAATTGGGTGGCCGATTAAATTTAGGTACCGGGACATTAACCCCGATGATCAAAAGAATGGAAGGAAACGGTTGGGTTAAAAAAGAGCGTACTGCTAAAGATGAGCGAAAAGTTTGTGTGTTCCTACAGCCAAAAGCTATAGAAGAAAAAGACGCCATCAAACAAGCTATTACAAGAGAAGTGAACTCTTGTAACATCGAATTAGCTGACTACGAACTACTGTTAAGTCAGTTAAAGGCTCTTCATGGAAAACTAATGAGTCAGAGTAAAGGATAGTTTCGAGGGACAGAGGATTACAAGACGAAACACAGGATGACATTGTAATTAAAGACTGAAGACTTGAAGTGCCGGGACAAGGAACCTGTCCCTACTGTGCCTCTGCACGAGTCAGACCCCTTTTCGAGCGAGTTGAATCCCTATTGCGCAAGTTCGAAAGATGTGGATATATCTGCCATACCAACGACATGCTCCCCATACAATTTTAGGGAAGCAGATTTAGTAACTGCAGCACGTCAATTAAATGAACTGCCTGCCCATGCAATTATTCTTGATTGCATGGGATATACCCAAGAAATGAAAGCTATTGTTCAAAAATATACTTTCAAAAAAGTCTTACTATCTAGAAATGTAATTTTTTTGAAATATAGCTGAGTTATTTTAAATAATTGATTCAATTTCATAATTAAAAATAAAGTAGTAAATCCAAACTATTTGAAAATGTGCTAGACCTATTAATTGCCTCTGCAGGCGAACGCTTTCCGTGGGCGTGAATTGAGCCTCCTCGTGCTATCGGTTGCGGGGTCCAAGGCTCATGCTATTCCCGCAGGTGTCGCCACCAACAGTTAAAATCAACGATTGTAGTACGTAGAATTCGCTAACGGTAAAACATTAGTTCGCAAAATTTTTCGGGTAAATGATGAATAGAAGTATTTCCAAAACTACTACCAAGCACACAACGGTGGACTTTCTATGCTCAATAATGATGTTGCACAATTAAGCATCTACTCAGTATTAGACAACATGTAAGGCCTACCCTATAGGAGCGAATGTATTACAGGGAAAACAGTAGGGAAAGTATTAGAACTAGGCATTAACACCACATTCTTCTATGGATATAGTCAGGAACAAAAATCAGAAGAATTCAAAGAAAAATATAAAAATAGATTTTATCAGGAATGGAAAAATGGGGAAATGAAGCAATTTCACGGGTTTGATCGTACCAGGGGGTACGGTCTAAGAAGTACTAAGAAGTATGGAAATACAAGCTAAATTCACCACGATAGCGGTTAACTTAAATAGGATATCAGGGATACTATCCTCTAAAAAAGCTTTTTCAAATGCTTTTTCAAATACCCTTTCTACCAAATTATTAAAAAGAGTACAGATTTTTGAGAATCTGTACTCTTTTTCGTAGAAACCTATTTTAAAAAGGGCACTTATCAGTGGTCTCAACCTATCCCCAATCGTCCCATAAAAAAGCTGTTAGCCCATGGTTATTACCAATACTAACAGCTTCTACTAATCTAGTTACTATGCCTGAAGACTTTCTTTTCGATGGTGTTCTTATCCACTTCCTCTATATCTACTTTATATCCAATCCCAGGATTATTATTTACGGTGAGCTGACCCCAATGGCTGATGTTAGTCTAATGCTACTATTAGACTACTAAATGAGGAACATGGCCCTAATTGTCCGAGTAGCTAACACAGCCTCCTCCGACAAACATCCCAAAGCTCTTAGCTAATACCCGATCCAGATTTTCTTGAAGATGTGTCTTCATTCACCCAACGGTTAAACACTGCTGCAGTCGGCACCATCCAGAACATTATCATTACAGTTGATTATTTATCCCCCTATTTTTTACCAACTTTTAAATACTCCAACGCAAACGAACTCATTGCTATGATACCGGTCGGTATTGCTTTTTCATCAAAAATGAGACCCGGATTATGCAATGATCTAGTGGATGCCTCCTGTTCATTTTTTGTTCCAAGTCTAAATAACATTCCTTCTACTTCTTGAAGATAGAAGGAAAAATCTTCCCCTCCAAGAGAGGGCTCAGGTAAGTAAACTAAACTTTCCTCATCTAGGTATTCCTTTACAGTATCTGACATTACCTCAACTAATTCGTTATTATTAATAACTGGATGACTTCCAGGTTTAAACGATACAGTTGCTTTAGATTTATGACCAATCGCAATGTGTTCACTTATTTGTACTACTTGTTCCTTTATATGATTTCTCATTTCTGGAGTTAATGTGCGAACCGACCCTGATAAAACAACTTTATTAGCTATAATATTATCTGCATTCCCCCCATTTATTTGACCAAACGTCACAACAGCAGATTCCAAAGGTGAAATACTTCGGGAAACAATTGTTTGTAAAGCTCCTATTATTTCACCAGCGATTGGTATCGGGTCAACACTTTTATGTGGATGAGCAGCATGACCACCCGTTCCCTGAACTTCTATCTCGAATGAATCTGTGGCTGCCATTATCGGGCCCTTTCGTACACCAATCTGTCCAGCTTCAATTAGTGGCCAAGTGTGCAAACATACAATCCGGTCTACTTTTGGTTCATTTTGAAGCACCCCTTGTTCCATAACAAATTGTGCCCCTTTCATTATCTCTTCTCCTGGCTGGAAGATAAACTTAATGTTTCCCTCTAAAGAATCTTTCATTCTATCTAACACCAATGCGGCACCTAATAAAACAGTCGTATGAATGTCATGACCACAGGCATGCATAATTCCTTCATTTTCTGATGTGAAGTCTAATCCAGTATTCTCTATTATAGGCAAGGCATCAATATCGGCACGAAGGCCTAAAGTTAGACCTTCACTACCCCCTCTTAACACACCGACAACCCCTGTTCCATTAGGCAATTCTGAAAGTTCAATATTTGTATCTTTTAAGGTCTCTATAATTATTTTTGTCGTGTTGTATTCTTTCATACTTAACTCTGGATTTTTGTGAAGATGCCTTCTTATTAGAATCATTTGTTCTTTGATTTCAGAGGTGATTGACCGAATATCCATTTGAATTACTCCTTCTTACTTTATATAATATTTTCAAAAAAGAGGAAGGTTATATTAAAATATAACCTCCACATTTCTTACCTTATTCCAATTCTGATTGGCCGATTTCTACGATTTTATTATATACTTCCTCGCCCCATACTTCCTTACCTAAATTATCACGAACAACTTGTGTGGCTTCTTTAAAAGCTTCAATGTCTGGGTCAATAAACTCAACCCCACTTTCTTTCATTTCCTTCATCATTTCTTCCGCACTTTTATCAAGTTGTTGTTGTGCATACTCTTCACCCTGCTTCGCTGCATCAAGGAAGATTTGCTGATAGTCTTCGGGTAAGCTTTGGAAGAACTCTTCGTTAACAGTTACAAAAGCTGGCTTAAACATATGGTTTGTATTAATTACATAGTCCTGAACTTCGTGAAAACCAGCAGCATAGATAGTTTCTAGTGGGTTTTCCTGACCTTCTACTAACCCAGTTTGAAGGGCATTATATACCTCACCAAAATCCATTGGTGTTGGGTTTGCACCTAAAGCTTCAAATGTTTGTACATAATAATCTACTGCCGGAGAACGTAATTTCAGCCCTTTCATATCTTCCGGGTTGTGTATTTCTTTATTTGAGGATACTACTCTTGGGCCACGTGGTAATATACCGATATTTCTTACACCTTGCTCACTCTTTAATTTACCATTCCATTCTTTACCTACGTCAGATTCTAAAACTGCTGTCCAATGCTTATTAGATTTCATTAAATATGGAAGGGCTAGATACTCAATTTCATCCAATCCAGGATCCCCACTTGACATCATTTGAATCGTGCCCATCTTCACTTGCTCCATTTGTTCTGCTGTTGACCCAAGTTGATTCCCTGGAAACAATTCTACTGTTACATTTCCATCAGTTTCTGATTCCACAATTTCTTTGAATTTCTCCATACCCTGATAAGCAGGTTCACCCTCACTTGCCCAAGTACTATATGTTACTTCAAATGTTTCTCCTTCGTCTTTCGCGCCTGAGCCTGAACTGCCAGAATCTTCTGAACAAGCTGCTAAAAATAACATCACTGTTATAATACCTAAAGTTAAAAGTAATTTCTTCATTTCGAGAAGCCCCCTAATTTGTAATTTGATTTTATAAATGTTGAATCTAGTATTTTTGCCTTGGGTAAACTCTTAAATGTTACACCTCCTTAAATTATTAAAATAAAAGCTTATTTCAACTTCATATTCGAATTAGATACCTTTTCAACTAACTCTGTTCCATATTCTGTTAAATAAGTTACTATCTTTTCGCCTCTAGATGCTGATGAATGAGACGGATTTCCCATAATTCCTTTAACTGAAATTTCCTCCATATTAAAATATAAGTTAGCTGAAGAGTCCTTTAATTTTACTTTTTTAAAGTTTTCAATTTCAAAGTTTTCCCACTTATGATTAACCTCCAGACTTTCTTGTAGAAGGTCCATTCTCATGTCTTCTGGATATAAATAACACATAATCGAAGTTAAAGGCTCTCCGCCATGACCTGATGGGTCTTCCTCATTATAAATCTCAGACTTTTTCTCTGAACTCAGTGTTTGCCATAAATCTATTGAAGAGATCATCACTTTATGATTTCTTCTTATATTTCTGGCTACCTGATCAACTGCTGGTCCATTGCCAGCATGTCCATTAAAAACTACGATTTTAGAGATACCATGCTCCATTAGACTTACAAAAATGTCTCCTAAAATTCGAATTACAGTCTCTTGAGAAAGCGAAACTGTACCAGGATATCCCCTAAAATACTCGGAATTCCCAAAAGGTATTGTAGGAATATAAAGAGCGTCCGTTTTATCCGATACTCTCTTTGCAATTTCAGTAGCAGCAAGGAAGTCTCCTGTTATAGAGTGTGGTCCATGCTCCTCCATTGAGCCTAAAGGGACGATTACTACGGGATCCTCTTTAAAAGCGTTCTCTACTTCTTTCCATGTCATTTGATGTATTGCACTCTTTTTAATGTTCATTGTTATCTCTCCTAAGACTAATTGTTAAAAAAACATATTTACAAAAACTAATGAAAGTGTTGGAACAAAAGCAACTACAAATGCTGATACGACTAAAGGAACATACATAGGCATCATTTCTTTAACTAAGGTCGTATATTTTAATTTAGCAATATCTGCAACAATGTATAGTAATATTCCAACTGGCGGTGTTGCACCTCCAATAGTCAAACTTAATACCATAAGCACACCAAAATGAATTGGGTCAACCCCCACTTGCATGACAATTGGTGTTAAGATTGGGGCGAAAACTATAATTGCTTCAGACGGAAGCATAAATAATCCGATAAGCAGTAAAAATACAACCATCATAGTAAGAATGACGTATTGATTTGTTGAAATCCCTAAAATAATTTCTCCTAAAATAACTGATATTCTTGACCTTGTAACTACCCAAGCGAATACTGTTGCTGCTGCAAGGGTGAATAAAATATTTGCAGTGTCAAAACTTGATCTTTTTATAATTCCCACAAAAGATTTAACATTTACGTTCTTGTAGTAAAAGAATGTAATAATTATTCCATATAATACAGCTATTGCTGCAGATTCTGTTGGAGTAAAAACCCCGCTTACTATTCCCACTACAATAATTACTGGTAGCAACAATGCTAAGAAACCTGATGAAAAAGCACTTCTAGCTTCCTTAAATGTTGCTTTTTTATAACTTGGATAACCTCTTTTGGTTGATAAGAAATAGGTATAAACCATAAGTGAACCAGCTAGCATTAGTCCAGGAATGATTCCGGCAATTAATAATGGTCCGATAGGCTGTTGAGTAACAATTCCGAAAATTATTAGTGTAATACTGGGAGGTATTATTGGACCAACGATTGAAGAAGCAGCAGTAACAGCAGCAGCAAATTTTTTATCGTAACCTTCTCTTTCCATTGAAGGTATTAACACTGACCCTAATGCTACCGTATCCGCAGTCGCTGACCCGGAAATACCCGAAAACATTACACTAGCTAAGATGTTTACTTGAGCAAGTCCACCTTTAATGTGACCAACAATAACCCGTGCAATATCAATGATTTTATTTGTAATACCTCCTGAATTCATTAACTCTCCAACTAATAAGAAAAAAGGGACAGCGAGTAAGGTAAAGGAGTCTACCCCTCTAACCATGCTTTGAGCAACCATTCCCAAATCTACTCCTTCAATTACTAAGTAGACTAGAGATGATAATCCGAGAGCAAACGCAACCGGCATACCTAACACAATTAATAAGACCATTAATAGGACAATTATAAAAATCATTTGTGCAACTCCTCCTCTCGCAAATCATTATCATTATAAGAACCGGCTTTAAAATCTTTTATATCATTAATGCTTCTTATTAATGTGTATATAATCATTAATAATGACCCGACAGGTGCTGCTGCTCTCCAGAAAGAGAAAGGAATCTCTAATGCTCCAGTTTTCTGATAGTGCGCTACCATTACTACTTCAATTGATGTGTATATTACAATTGCTAGAAAAGTTATGATAACAGTTCTCATAATTAAAGTGGTTACCAAGTGCGTTCTTGCTGACATATTTTCCTGTACAAGATTCACTGCTAAATGCTTATCATCAAATGAAACAACGGCCGTACCAAGAAATACCATCCATACAAGAAGGAATCTTGATAATTCGTCAGTCCAAGTAAGAGGACTGTCTAGAACAAATCTACAGAATACTTGAAGTAGTGTAATAACTATAATAATTACCAGCAGAAAGCTACATAAATAACGCAGAAAATATGCCATATCCTTACGTTTTTTCAAAGTCATACCTCCTTTTTTAATCGAAAAAAGCTACATATCAAAGTTTTCACTATTTCTTGTAAACACCACTTTATATGGCCAATTTTCCGATTTAACAAAATACTCAACATACTCAACCGGTTGGAATTCGTAATTATAAGATGTCCTGTTTATCTTTAATAAAGGTGATCCTTTGTCGACTTCTAACAAGTAACTGGTTTGATCGGTTGCACTCACGGCTGTGAGTTCTTCACTAACATATTCGAAATTAATACCAAGTAATTCTGATGCAAATTGCCGCATGTATAGAATATCTCCAGCAGCCTTTATTTTTTCAATATCAACTTGTACGTAATAATGATTAAGAAGAAAAATGGGCACTTCGTTCTCTTTTCTTAATCTTGTTACTTTATCGACAGGAGTATTTTTTACAAGGTTTAAATTATTTGTAATATCTTCCTCGACTATTGCTCTTGATACATCAATAGTTTTACATTCTAAAATACTGTTTTTATTACTAAAGTGAGTGCTGAATCCTCCCATTGGTGTCCATGGAGCCGAAATAGAGTTTTCTGCAATAACAGTCCCAATACCGGGTTTTCGGACAATAAAACCCTCGGTTTGTAATTTCCCTAACGCCTCTCTAATGGGGGCTCTACTAACTCCATAAATTTCTTGCATTTCATTTTCCGTTGGAATTAAATCTCCAACAGAATAATAACCAGACTTGATTTTGTTATAGATATCATCGAATATCATAGAATTTAAAGATTTTTTTATGTTCTACACCTCCAACAACTAACTTTGTACTAATAAACATTAACTTTGTTATAACAAAGTATCTTTTTTTACATTCTACTCATAATTATTATAATTGTCAATATATTCTTCATCTTTTTTCTCTTTAGAAACTTCTGGAAAATATTTAACAAAAGTTACATATAAGGGGGTTGACGATAGAAATCAGATAACACTGAATGGCAGGATTTTGGCGATTCGTTTAACATTTTTATTAATTAAACGTACAAATGCTAAAATTTTAACATTGACTATCAATTTTTCCATCCATGGCCGTACTATAGGTAATTAATCAATGAGGTAAATAGCTTGCAATTAGAATCAAACATGAAGAATGAAACCGGATTTAAATAACGAATGACTAGTATAATTGAAGACTTTGAATACCTCTTGAGGAATCTAGTAGTGCGTGCTATCTCGAAGATGAAACTTCGGAATCTATTAAAAAAATAACGCCTAGAAAAATAACCTAATATGTTTAAACCAAAATCGAACCAACCATCACATATATAAAGTAGCATCGGATAAAAAATAAATTTTTCAATCCAGATGCCACTTTTTCAGCTTGAGATACGATAGTAATAAAAAGAAAGGGACTATCTGCTAATGCAGAAAGTCAATATTCTTGGGGAAATTCTTGCAAAAGCTGGGGAGTTGTCCCACGAGTAGAGCTCTCTGTCGCGCGAATTGCCCCTCTACCTTACAAGTGTGGTAAGGATCTAATCCCGAAACCATGCTTAGAATAAGATCACTAATTAAGTCGTTTCTTAGATAAAGGAAAACATAAGCGCTATTCTTGTGCTTTCTGCAAATTCGAAGTGAGCTTTCGAAAAGCATCCACACTACAAAAGCTTCAAAGTAAAATACATAATTGAACAAATAAAGCAATGGAACCTTCCCTATGCTTCTAATTATTTTAAATAAGTGTAAATAAAAAAGCACCCCGCGATTAGAGTGCTGTTAGACTATAATGGGTCTATATCGTACTCACCAAAAAATCTTTGAAGGGTAAAACGCAGAATAGCAAGCATCAACTAACAGTTTCTTTTCTTTATCAAGATCATCATAATCAACGATTAACTTTATTGATATATGTCCAGTAATAGCCATTAAATTCAAGGCCAGAGTAATCAACATGAGGGTATTGTGGATCAATTAAAAGATGCAAAAAATAGAGATAGAAATTTTTTATATTATAGTGGAGATAAAAAAGACTTTGACAAGTTAGTGGATGAGGTCAACAATGACAGATAAGGAAGCCCATTAGGAGGTTGTTTGGGGACTTAAAGCCAGAGTGCGACTTGCTGAAATGAAACCATTTAAAATCGACCCTAAACTCGTATTTCGAAATTAAAAAAATATTTTGTCCGTAAAACCACGTGAGAAAGCTGGAGACGTTGAAAGTTCAAATGTCTCATCTTCCGTTCTGAATGTATACGTGTTTTCATTGATTTGTAAAGCCTCATACAAGATTCCTATCTTCACTCTTTACATATATCTTTATGAAGAACACCTTCTCCATTCTTTATTTTCCAATTCCATTATATCATATTCATCATTTAGTACATTAAAAATGCATAAGCATGGAGATGCTTCTTATGCATCCTATAGTGTGTTCCAGTGTGTTCCCTTTTCTCATCAAAAGCAGTTCAATCAATGCATACTGTCTGAAAAAATTCCGTTGGACATACAACGACATAATCCGAGAAGTGCAGGCATTCAGGCTACAAGTTTACCTTCCCGATCCGTGCGGCCGAATCAATTGGAGAGCAGGAAAAAAAGTCAAATATCACATGAAAAAGTGGCATTAACTAATGCCACTTTTCCTATTTTCATATTAGTTCTACTTGTAATTACTGAGAAAAGGAATACTCTTTTAATATGTCGCCTATCATAGCAGAAAAATATAAATTAAAGTGTTGTAGGGTGAATTAACAAACCAGCTCCCGGGACAAGGAACCTGTCCCCGGTGTCCCCTTAAATTATCCCTTGCATGCGCAGGATTACTTCTGCTATTAGGGCTGATCCGACAAATGTTCCTATTAATACTAGACTTGCTACTACAAGGGTTTTCCATCCAAGCTGCATAAAGTCTGTCCAAGACCTACCAATTGCAATACCTGCATAGGCCAGTATTGGTGTTGCTAGAGCAAGTAACTGTACTTCACCAGTCCAGGCAACTATAGCATCTGACCCGGGCATCCACGGCATTGATACTAGTACACCGATGATTGCAATATATGCTACACTCGGGAAATCTATTGGTATAGCTTTGTTTAAAATAAAACCTGCCAGACAAATAGCAATTAGAATTATCATACCAGGTATTGCCACGAGTGGCACAATATCATAGCCTGCCCAGTTACCTAATAACGATGTAAAACCAAATATAGCTAATAACAATGTCCATTCCTGAATATTTTTTAACAAGGTAACTCCCCCCTATTTTGTGATGACTTTCTCTTCATCCTCTGCCACTTCCGGATTTTTTCGGTTACGGCGGCGTGTCATTAATGCGTACATTTTTTCTGTTAAAGGTAAGCCAATGAAGATACTAATATAAAGTCCTGTTGATAGCGAAAGCAAGTTACTGGCACCTGCAAATGCAACGATTTGTGTCTCCATTTCAGGAAACGCTGCAATCAGTGATCCACTTGCTGCAGCCATCATACTGCCGCTCCCAATACCTGAGGCCATTGCAAACGATAGGGGATCTAATGGAGTTAATGTCGCGAGGAATCCAGCAATCAGCCCCATGAATACAGCTCCGAAAACTGTACCGAAGATATAAACTGCCATGACTCCCCTTCCTTCAGGTGAGCTTATCCCATATTTATCCATAATTAAACCCACGTTAGGTTCGCGCGCAACGGAGTGCGTCATACCGATGGATTCTCGTTTCAAGCCTAACCAGATAGCAACAGGTAGAGCGAGGAATATTGTCCCTAAGTTTCCTAGTTCCTGTAACAGTAAAGCAGGACCGGCTTCTATAATCTGCGGTAATGATGGCCCGATAATAACCCCGATTTTTGCCAGCAATAATGCTACACCAAGTACAATAATTGGTTCCGCATTTTTTGATTGTTTCTCTTTAACTACAGGTGTGAAATATAGAATTAACCCGATAATCAATGCATAAAGCATAGGCAACAGCAAGACGACCCCTGGGCCGATTGAGAAGCTGAATGTTCCAATTGCTTCTGTAACAATAACAATTAATAGCACTAGCGCATGAAGTCTCCAGTCTTTCCATAATCCTTGTGCAACTTCACTACTCATCATAACTCCCCCTTATTTAAAAATATCAATCTACTACCCCTTTTTTCCAATATCAGCTAACGTGTTATAAACAGCCGAGGAATCCTGTTTACCTCTTCCCTTATGATTTGAAATTCGATAAAGCTGATCAATCGGTTGACTGACATACGTCGGTATAAACTGAGCTTCTGCTAGATTACGATACAGGTCAATATCTTTTAGCATGTTTGTTAGAGAGAAATTAACATCATCAAAGGTTCCATCTAAAATATTCTGTCCAAACACCTCCATTACCTTTGTTTGCGCTGAGCCATTCTGTAAAATTGAAGCTATTTTATCCTTTGAAACACCCGACCTTTCACCAGTTAAAAACGTTTCACTTAAAAGTGTTATCACACCCCCAACCACCATATTGTGGCAAAGTTTAACTGTCTGACCGGCACCACTTGGACCTATATACTCAATATGTTTTCCAATAGAATTTAGAACGGGCAATAGGCTTGGGAATAATTTATCATATCCTCCAACCATAATGGTAAGTTTTCCATCTTCCGAACCAGCTGGTCCACCGCTTAAAGGACAGTCAAAAAAGTCAATTCCACGTGTTTCAGCATACTCATACAACCATTTTGTAACCTCCACATCGTTTGTGCTCATATCCATAACCTTCGTTCCAGCACGCATCGAGTCGATCACGCCTTCTTCCACTAATGTTTTTTTGACTAATTCAGGAGATGGTAATGATAAAATCAAATAATCTACTTCTACTGCCATTTCGGTTAAACCAGCGTAAGCTTCTGCCCCGTCATTTACTAGACTTTGAACTGCTTCTTTATCAATATCATAAATTAGTACCCGATAACTACTTTTCATTAAATTTCTTACAATACCGCGCCCCATCAGGCCACAGCCAATGACACCAATCGTTTCCAATTACTGAACAACTCCCTTCTTCGCTGTCTGGTATTTATGGATTTATATAAACAGTCTTATAATCGGTCCAAAAGTCCAGTGCAGTTGAACCTTGCTCACGAGGCCCCATACTGGATGCTTTCTTTCCGCCAAATGGAAACTGATTTTCGAAATACGTCGATGGCATATTAACATGTGTTACACCCGACTCAATATTCCGTACAAAATGGAATGCTTTCTTTAAGTCATTTGTGTAAACTGTGGATGATAACCCGAAGTCACTATCGTTCGCTAGCTCTATAGCCTCTTCATATGTGTCTACGGCTATGATTCCAATAACCGGTCCAAATATTTCTTCATGAAAAATTGTCATATTCTTAGTAACATTGCTGAATACAGTTGGAGCAACAAAATAGCCATTTTCTTTTCCATTGTCCAGTAACCTCTGACCACCACATTCCAATGTTGCCCCTTCCTCAAGCGATACATCTACATAATGTAAATACGTGTTTAGTTGATGTTCATCAATAACTGGTCCGCTATCAACATTATCACCAAATCCTTCTCCAACAACAAGACGATTAGCTCGTTCAACAAGCTTTTCGTTTACTTCCTTCAAAATTGTTTTTGGTACAATCAGACGGCTTGTTCCGGTACACCGCTGGCCATTATCCAGAAATCCACTGACAACGATACTTTCTATCGCTTTATCTATATCAGCATCTTCCAGAATAATTGCTGGGTTTTTACCACCCATTTCAGCTTGTATGCGTCCGCCACGACTTGTTACCTCTTTTCCCAATGCGAGTCCAACATCAGTTGACCCCGTAAACGAGACTGCCTTTATTTTCGGGTTGCTTCCGATTGCGCCTCCAATCACGCCACCAGGACCTGTTACCATATTAACCACTCCGGCTGGCAGACCAGACGCTTCTAACAGTTCGATAATTTTTACACCAATTAATGACGTATTACTTGCCGGTTTAAAAACGACCGTATTCCCGGCAATAATAGCAGGGGCTATTTTCCAAATCCCAATCCCTAATGGAAAATTAAACGGAGCAATAACACCGACAACTCCAAGTGGCTCCCTAATCGTATATCCTAATATATTATCCATTTGCGTAGGAGCAGTTTCCCCGTTCAAACGTGTCGCTTCTCCACTAAATTGCTTCATCGCTTCTATCGTCTTACGTACCTCACCTTTTGCTTCACGGAATGATTTGCCTACTTCTTTTGTAATCAATGCAGCTAATTCCTCTTTCTGTTCTTCCAACAGCTTTATTAAATTAAACAAGACATCTCCCCGTTTTGGTGCTGGTGTGCTTGCCCATTCATGGAAGGCGTTTTCAGAAGCGGTTACAGCTAATTCAACATCTTCACCATTGGAACGCTGAAAATAACCAAGCTCCTCATGTACATTTGCAGGATTAATACTTGAAAACTGCTCTCCTGTCCTTGATGCTACCCATTTACCATTAATGTAGTTATTATATGTTTGTGTCACGATTTAGCCTCCTTAATAGGTTAATAATAATTATAATACTCTAAATTGTTAAAATAAATATGGCAGGCAACAAAATTTAAGTCTAATTTTTGTTGCCCGCCATATATAATCGCATTGCAATCACTAAATCCACCCAATCTTTTTCATTATTTAAATCAATCCGAAGAACTTCTTCTATTTTTTTCAGCCGGTAATATAATGTATTCGGGTGAATGTGTAATGCTTTAGCGACCTCTTTATGATTTTTATTTAGGTTAATAAAGCATTCCAGCGTATCAATAAAACTTCTATTTAAATTAAGTACACTACTAAGTTTGTCATACATAAACATTTGAATAGTATCCTGATCAACCTCATGGAGTAATCGCTCAATGCCTAATTTAGCGTACTCCACCACTTTCGCTGTTGGATTTGACTTTGCGTAACCAACTGACTGTACAGCCTCTTTATACGAATGTGCTAAATGATCAATCGTTGTTTCCCGACCAATTCCATAGATAAGCTGCTTCTTACCATCCCACTGTGCATCGATATTTTTCACAACAGAATCGACTACATTATCACTTATCTTTGGAACAACCAGAATTAATTGATACGCCTTTGTCAAAATAAAACTGTTACTGCTTATTGAAGCTATCACCTGTTCAATTGTTCGGACAAACCACTCTTTATCCGTTAACTTCTCCTGATTCCAGAGCGGTCCTGCTTTCCCTTCAATAATAACGCACTGCAGGTTCCACGTTTCATCCCACTGATTATACTGTAAGGCTCGCTGTAAATCGTCACTTGATAAACCTTCCAGCAATTGATTAAATACTTCTTCCCGGAAATGAAGTTCTTTTTCAAACAATGCATTGTTCTTCACTAATTCCAATGCTATTGTTAAGCTGGCATGTTCAATAGCTACCTGATCCATTCTTGAAAATTGATGGAACGGCTGTTCAAGTTCCAGAATCCCTAACACTTCATTTCCCCTGACAATGGGATACGCCGTTTCCTTATTTTCATAAAAAATAGTCGCCTGATGTGTCACTTTAGAATTTATAATAGACTCCAGCAAATTCAGCACCTTATCAATTCCGTCTCCACGAATAATTAATTTATAGAACTGATTATGAATTAGGGTTGATTGTGATAATAAATCATTTTTTTCCTTTAATCGACGGTAAACATTGGAGTTATCAATGGCAATCGCACTTTGATCAGCAACAACTTCGATCACTTTCATATCTGTCTCTGTAAAAGCATGATCCTCCTCGAAATTATCGACAACCAGGACACCAAGGCAATGATCTTTATTTAAAATAGGAACACAAAACGCATTCTTAATTTTCCTGTTTTGCACACCTCTATAGTAGTATTTATAGTTCTGCTCACTCATGTCCTGCATATAGGAATCAATTTCTTCTTCTGACTTAAATAGCTTCGACTTTCTTTCTTCAAAAACTTTACCCGTTATAGATTCGCCAGGTGAAAAGGCTATCTTACTCAAATTTTCTTTATCAATACCTTCACCCTCAGCCAAATATAATTTACCTGTCGGCTCATCATATAAATATATAATCAATGTATCTGAAACTTCTATAAGTTCCTTTGCTGCCTCAATTACATTTCGCAGAACCTCGTCCAGTTTTAAAGACTTTGTCAGCATTTTATTAATTTCCAGCAGCCTCTTAGCCTTTTGAACATTTATAAATTGATTACTATCCATGATAACCACCTTTTCTCAGGGTATAATCCAGCGCCTTTTCCTTTGATAATCCTATCTTAATTCCATTCAACACTAACATCACATAGTCCTGCAAATTAACATTAATTTAACAACACGCCCAAACAAAACTGCCAGATCCATGGAATATAAATCCCATAGACCTGGCAGTTTTTATACAAAAATCAATCTATCAAAATCTAGCCATTATCAGTCTCCACAACAAGCACCATACCATTTTCTATTTGAATACTGGTACCAGTAGTGGCGTTGTCTCTTAGCCAGTCATTCGCGTGGATACTCAGTACATAGCCGTTCTCAGGGATTAGGGAATTGTTTCCGCCTCTTTTTGTGACCGTTCCGTCGACGACAGTTACTTCATATCCCCACTGATTTGTTCCTGTTGTGTCTCCATGTTCAGGGGTGTATTGAATAAGTTCCCCTCCCCCACGGAATGTGTTGATGCCATCCAGTTTGCGGTAATCAACAACATCTAGATCCTTCCACATGCTATCAATCAGGAATGGTCTGATGACTTTTTGGCCAATCTTTTGTGGAATTTTATTTGCCTGTACCATCAATGTTCTAAGTTCTTCTTCATATTGACTTGCTTCATCTGACTGACCTTCTTTTTGTGCCATTAGGTAATTTACAGCTGTTTCGCCCGCATCAGCGTGTACTTCGAGATTCTGCAGATATGGTTCAATTGCTTTTAAGAATTCTTCATTGTCCACGTTTTGCTTAAGGGTTTCGGAAATTTGCTTTAGCTCTTCAAAATCAGCAGCCAGCTTGTCCGCGGCTTGCTCAGCATCATTCGTGTCATAGGATTTCCAGAACGCATCAATTGTTGGCTGTAACGTTAAATCCAAGGATGGTAATGTTAAAGCACTCTTGACCAGGAACGGTTTGATAACGCCTTGTCCAATTTTTTGCGGAATTTGTTCCGATTGATTGAACAACGTCATTAGCTTCTCCCTGTACTCGTTTGCTTTATCTGTCTGGCCATCTTTCTGTGCCATTAAGTAGTTAACGGCAACTTCACCGGCCTCACCATATAGTTCTAGTTTCTCCATATATGGTTTTACTTCCTCTAGAAACTTTTCATTTTCCATTTGCTGCTGAAGCTTTTGAGGAACCTGCTGCAGTTTTTCAAATTCAGCAATTAACTTATCTGCAGCCTGTTCAGCATCATTTGATACATAGGATTCCCAGAACGATTTGATTAGTGGTGTTAGCGTTAGCGACTCTGTATCATTAATCGGTGATGAATAGGAATTCTCAGCAAACGTTCTTAATACATCAGCTGCATCTCCACCAAATGATTGAATACTTTGCTCCCATGAGTTTCTCGGTTCATAATCAGCTGGATTCCATGAATAATCAGCAATTGTATACAGCGGAATTTTCGAAGCCTCCGCTTCATTCATTGGATTCGAAGTTAGACCTGTAACCCCACTTCCCGTTATATCAGCATCCCGTTTAACGAGCGGACCAAGAAACAGGCTGTTACGATCATAATCGTTTACTGGGTAATTATCCCATAGTAACAGATCGTGCTGGAAGATATCCCGAACCTTTTGTGCGCCTTCTGATGTAATTTGTTCAGAGACAACTTTCGGACCAGTCCACATGACAATCGTGTCCTTATGAAGCAATTCAGCAAACTGCTCCCGATATTCAGTCGTACCATTTCCGGAATAATCCGTTGGAACGGTAATCAATGGCTTTGCTGCTTCATGTTGCTGAATAAATTCTTCGGAAAAACGGTTCAATAAATATGCGTGCGCCGCAGCGATTGGATTTGGAGCGTCACCGAACTTAGCTTGGTCCTGTTCACAGTGTAAACTTTTACTAATATCGTCTAGAAAAATGGCATAGGAACGTACACCTATATCCCACATCGTCTCCATTTTCTGCTTCAATAAGGTAAAGTCCTCCTCACCCGAATAGCAAATGGATTGACCAGGAGACAGGGAGAAAGTAAAGTCCACATGATTCTCTTTTGATGTATCGATTAGTTCTTTAACTTTTGCCAATTCTTCCTCAGGATATGGCTCACGCCAATTTTCTCTATGATATGGATCATCTTTAGGTGCGTAGATATACGTATTCAGTTTATTCTCACCATAGAATTCCAATTGACTTAGCCTGTCTTCATGTGTCCAGGGCGGACCATAAAACCCTTCAATTGACCCACGGATTGGCATTTCTGGCCAGTCACGGATTTCTACTGCCGGAATCCAGTCCCGTCCTTCACGCTTCTTAATTAACTGATCAAATGTTTCAGCAGCATAATATGTTCCTGCAGCATCTTTTCCTGCAAGCACAACCTGCTTTTGCCCCTCTTTGCTCATACCAGATGCGAGCACATAGCCTTCCTCATCAAGTTCAGCTGGACCTTGTGTATTCAAACCTTCCAGAATCTCTCCGGATGCACTATTTTGGGAAGGTCCTCCAAGCCAAATGGTTACAGGCGTTTTTGGCTTTGGCTCGTCAGCGTTTTTCCTGACAACCTTCTTGACACCGGCCTTTTCAAGTGATTCCTCTACTTCCCTAATCGCAGAATCATCTGTGTTTTCCCCAATAACTAACCCAACTTTCGGGTTCAGTGGAAAACCATCGCCCCTTTTAATAAGTTCTTGTGGCGTCGGATGGATGGTAATTTCCCCTTTTTCCTTGGCAAAAATAGTTTTCCCCTGCTGGAGACCCATTAGCAATAGAATCCCTATACCGAGCAGACAAACTTTCTTCACCGATTTTAAAAAGTTAGATTTACTTCGCATCGTTCCACCTCTCCTTGTAATTTGTTTACTACTAGATTGGTATAATTACTTCTGGAGTTGGTCTTGGTTGTGGGTAAAAGAAAAGCTCTTGTTGTGGAGACATTGAATCTAGTAATTTGACATAAATAGACAAATAATTTGCTATTTAATATTCAAACTACCATAACTATGTCTCCCAGTATATAATCCATTATCACTGTTTTCTGATTAATCTAACAAATATTGATTGAGACGTAGTGCCTAAGTGGGACAGGGGGGACAGGTTCATTGTCCCATTTCCAGCGCAAAAATTTAAAAAACTGCTAAATCCAATAGTGTTATTAAAAACACATTAGATTTAACAGCTCGTATAAGTTTACCGTTCTCCCTCGTAGGGCGCACAACGTTTTATAACTAGGCAGTTCTTAAACCCAGTTCACGATATTACTCCAAAATCTTCACGTCATCCAGCATCAAATAACTGACGGGGTTCAACCGCAAACCTTCAATTTTATCTTTATTATAAACTGCAAGGTGTTCAACGACACGAATCGGAACATAAACGGCTTCTTCCATTTCTATTTGCTGGGATTTTTTGTATAATTCTTCCCTTTTTTCTGGATTTTGTTCTTTTCTGCCTTCCTCAATTAATTCATCTACTTCTTTATTTGAATAAAAGAAAAAGTTACCAGAAGGACCTATTGAATTTGTGTGGAACAAGTTATATTGGTTATAATCACCATCACCTGTTGCATTACCCCAGCTTCCGTTAAACATATGACCTTCACCTTTATCTGTTGCTGCTATATATGCACCATACTCTAACACTTGTACGTTTACATCCACACCAATACCTTTAAGTTGTGATTGGACAACCTCTGCAAGACTTATCCGCTCCTTTATATCTGCAGTAAGTATAGTCATCTCAAAGCCATCCGGATATCCAGCTTCTATAAGTAATTCTTTTGCTTTATTTGTATCATACTCATATGGGTCCAATTCTGTATAGCCAGATACTTTAGCGCTCATTGTTGAAGTTGCGAGTTTTCCAACATTATTGAAAACGCCAGATATAATGGATTCTCTCTCAATTGCATGGCTAATCGCTTTTCGGACCAATACATTATCGAAAGGAGCCTTTTGTGTATTAAAACCAATAAATTCTGTACCCAATCCATCTGTACGTTCTAATTTTAAAGCAGACGAATTCTCAATTCGATTTACTTCTGTAACTGGGACTTGATCAGAAATATGTGCTTCACCTGTTTCTACCATTGCTATTCGGGTAGAATCTTCTGGTACTATTTGATACTCGACGTTATTAATATTAGGTTTCTTCCCCCAATAATTTTCATTTTCAACTAACAAAATTTCATCACCAGATTCCCAATGATCAAATTTGAAAGGACCTGTACCAACGGGATTACTAGCTATTTCCTCAGGACTTTCTTCAATAAGTTCCGGACTAATTATACTTCCTTCATTTGCAGCTAGAATGGATAATAACGGAGCATATGGTTCCGATAAGATAAACTGAACAGTATACTCATCAATTACTTTTATTTCTTCAACCATGCCTAGTTTATCAGCTTGGGGTGAAGCGGTCTCAGGATCTAACAACCTGTCAAATGTTTTCTTAACAGCTTCTGCATTAAAAGGAGCCCCATCATGAAAAGTCACGCCTTCCTCTAAAGTGAATTCCCACGTAAGTTCATCTAATTGCTCCCACTCTTTAGCGAGATTAGGTTTTATGTTCATATCCATATCTGGAACAACAAGTGTTTCATAAACTTTTTGATATAGAATATTTGCAGTAGAAATGTTTGTTACAAAATGAGGATCCAGACTCGTTGCATCAGAGGACCTTGCTATCTTTAATGTTCC
This sequence comes from Virgibacillus sp. L01, assembly GCF_052246775.1. NCBI lineage: Bacteria > Bacillati > Bacillota > Bacilli > Caryophanales > Bacillaceae > Virgibacillus > Virgibacillus sp. L01. The sequence continues at coordinate 566,224 of NZ_JBQQCP010000001.1, forward strand.
ACCATTGCTTCCTGCTGTTCCTTCTTCGGTTTCATCCTCACTGCTGTCTTGAGCACCTGTTGAGCAAGCTTGTACGAAAAGTATTAATAAGACTAGAATAACCATCGAAAAATAGTTAGCCTTTGATCTTCTTTTTCCAATTCCCTTAGCACTTAGTGCCATGATAGATCACTCCTATTCGCTTGGTATTCTAATAGTATATCTAAATTTATTAACCTTTTTTTACAAAATATTTACTGACTTTTATGATTATTTGATAATTTTAAATAATTATAAAAGTTAGACGTATCTCTGTACATCCAGCCACTATTTAAGTCTTAGACGAATGATTCTTGTTTTGCATCGACTGATGTGTATAAAGTATGAATGTTATGCAGGTGGACACAGTAAAGGTTGTCCAAATACCAATAAAATGACCTTTTGCAAAAAAAAGAATTAATCCACTGAATATACTGATAAGTACACCATATATGTATAATGAATGAACAAAGGCTTTTCCATATATAATCAAGAGCATGGGGAAAAACATTGAAGTACAGACAAGTCCATATAAAAATAAACTGTTTATAATACTAACTGGTGAATAAAAACCTGCGATTAATAAAAGAAATATGATAAATCCAGATAAGAGGTATGATAATTGAATCTTACTAAGCTTAGTTGTTTTCTTAGTCTCATCGAAAATGTTCTTTACAAAAAAAGAAGTTACCGCATGTAATTCTGCTCCAATCGCTGCTGAAGATATAACTAAGCAAAATGTTATAAACAATCCTACCAATGGAGGTGTTTGTAGCTGTGTTAACATATTAAATAAAACAGTTGCAGGATTATTATAGCCCTCACCAGACAATGAAATTAGAATCATAGAAAGTAAGGCTAATAAAATTGTCCCTATAATTACTCCAGCTAAACTTAATGCAGCCCTTACTTTATCCGATTGAATCAGAAATAAACGTTGCCAGGATACACGATCCACCATCAACATACTAAAAATTAGTAAAAATGATGTTACTACAAAAAAAATACTATCGTAATTTTTCCAATAGAGTAAATATGGATGATATAACCATATGCCGTTATATACCGGGCTTATCCCTTGTTGAATAAAAAAATAAACAGGAATTAAGATGATGGCTGAAAAAATAACAATCACAAATAGTGGCTCCACCTTTAATATTCGTTTCATTCCTCCTAAACCCGCATACACAAAACAAAATAAATAAAACACAACTTGGCTTATGTAAAAAGGAACGTCAAACAGCATTTGAAGCATTAAATGAACTGAAAAAGAATGAATTAGAAGCATTCCTATGCTGAGTACAAACATAATACCCAGCATGACTTTAGTCGTTGCTCCTGAAGTTCTGGCAGAAATGACATCACCAATCGTTGCATTATTTTTAAAGTTCTTTTTAATAGTATTGGCAACAAAGCTAAACCCAATAAACGCCATCATAATCGCCAATATAAAACCAATTTGCCCCAACAGCCCATATTGTATTAGCAGTTCTGATGAAAAAATAATAATACTAATAGGTATCCCTCTAGTCAAAAAAATAAGTACACCAAAGGACACCCCTATCGAATTATTAGCACCAGTCAAATAATGTTTAAATTTATCTTCCATTACAGTTGGTGCTCCTTCTTAAACTCACTAGGTGTCATACCTAATTTCTTTTTAAATAAAGAACTAAAATAGTGCTGACCACTAAACCCACACTTTTCAGCAACATCCCCAATTGTATTATTTTGACTATCTTGCAACATTCGTTTTGCCATTTCAATTCTATAATGGTTGAGGAAATCGGGAAAACTCATACCAACTTCATCGTTAAACTTACGACTTAAATAGGCATGATTTAAATGAATTTGTTCAGCTATATCTGTTAGGGTTATTTTGGACCCATAGTTTTCATGAATGATGTCAATTGTTTGTAAAATTAATTCCGAATACGTTGCTTCATTCATATATGGACGGATTATTTCTATTAATTCAGACTCAACGATTGGCTTTGTTATATAATTGTCAACTTTCAACCTCAATGCTTGCTGGGCATAGTCAAATGATTGATAAGCTGTAACCATAATTATCTTCGTGTATTCATTTTCTTTCAGCTTTTTCGCTAATTCCAACCCCGACCTTCCTGGCAAATGTATATCAACTAAAGCAAGGTGAATATTCTTTGTCTTCATTATTGTCAAAGCCTCAGATGCATCTTGAGCTCGTAAAAAGGAATGATTTGCGAAATATGGTTTAAGAAGGTATTCTAATTGATCAAGTTCTAATTTTTCATCATCAATTATCAGGATGTTCATTTCATAATTCCTCCTACGACTTGAATTGTATGGGCCACTTCATTAACACATTAGTCCCGTCATGATAGTCATTTAATCTTAGTTCTGCGCCTCCATTAGGATATAGCAAATCAAGTCTATCACGAATATTCCCGAGACCAATACCTGAATTTTGCTCCTCTTCCGACATCTTTTTATCATAAACTTCTTTCTTACTATTCCAAATTTCCAATATTACTTTTTCATCCTCTGTATAAATCGAAAGGACTAATTCTGCTAAGCCTTCATATTTTTCGAAACTGTGCTTGAAACAGTTTTCTGTAAGGGTTTGAATAACATATGTCGGTATCATCATATGCGAAGTATTTGGATCTATATCTACCTTAACAACTAACCTATCTCCTAATCGCAGCTTTTGAATATCAAGGTAGTAATTTGTATATGTTATTTCATTCTCAATAGTTGCAAGCGAATCATCCATTGAGTATTTTCGTTTCATAAACTTACCTAATGTTTCAATGGAGCGTATTAGTTCTACTTTTCTATCTAATCTTGCCAAGCCTAAAATCACATTTAAAGTATTGAAGAAAAAATGCGGTTGAATTTTCTGACTTAAAATATCGTACTTACTCTTTTGTAACTCTCTTTCCAAAGCAAGTTTATTAGCTTGTGTCTCTAAAGCTTCAAATCTCTTTTCAAAAATAAACAAAAATAATATAGTAAAGGCTCCAATAAGAGGAGCCAATACACAAATCATAATATATAAGGAAAGGGTTTCAATGCTAATCATAGATCAAACTCTTCTCATGTAAAAATTATATTCTAGATTATATCATAAAACTAGCTGTTAGCGTAAATTTCATCTGCATGATGGCAAGCAATAAAATGGTTATCACTTCCATTCATTTTCATCTCCAATTGCGGTTCTTCATTCCTGCATTTATCCGTCGCAAACGGGCATCTTGTATGAAATCTGCAGCCAGATGGAGGATTAATTGGCGATGGTACATCACCTTTTATTTCTATTTCCTTCCGTTTATGATCTAAGTCAGTTGTTGGTATTGCGGATAATAGTGCTTGTGTATATGGATGTAATGGTGCATCAAACAGATCCTTTTTATCAGCAATTTCTACAATCTTCCCAAGATACATAACCATAACACGATTGGAAATATGACGAACCACGCTTAAATCATGTGAAATAAATAAATATGTTAAATCATATTTTTTTTGAAGTTCTTTTAGTAAATTTAATATTTGTGCTTGGATTGATACATCTAATGCAGATACTGCCTCATCACATATAATAACTTCTGGATTAACCGATAATGCTCTTGCTATACCTATCCGTTGTCTTTGCCCACCACTGAATTCATGTGGTAATCGCTCTAAAGAATCTGCCGGCAAACCAACAATTGACATTAATTCAATCATTCTTGCTTCACGATTCTCCTTGTCAACTACATTTTGAATATCCATAGCTTCATTCAACATTTTCCGGATAGTTCTCCTTGGATTTAAGGATGCAAAGGGGTCTTGAAAGATAACTTGTATCTCACCTCTAACCTTTTTCAGTTCCTTCTTCGATATAGTTGCTAGATCCACATTATTATAAAGAACTTCTCCAGAGGTTGGCTCTTCCAACCTTAGTATCGAACGTCCAGTAGTCGATTTACCACAGCCAGATTCACCTACAATACTTAAGGTAGTACCTTTTTCAACAGAAAAGGAAATATCATCTACTGCTTTTACATACTGTTTCTTCTGCCTTATCTTTTCCTTTTTAACTGGAAAGTACTGTTTTAAATCGTTCACTGCCAAAATAGATGTGCCATTTTTAGTATTATCCATAGCTTTCTTCCTTTCTACTGTGCTCTTTTTCATATACAAAACAACGGACCTGGTACTCCCCATTCTCATATGACAAAAGACTAGGACGGCTTTCTAAGCATTCTGGTTGTGCAATTGGACAACGATCAGCAAATTTACAGCCCTTATGTTCTACATTTGGACTAGGTATGTTTCCTTTCATAGCCACAAGTTTATCTTGATTCTCGTAAATTTTAGGTAGCGAATTTAATAATCCTTTTGTATAGGGGTGCTTTGGATCTTTAAATAACTCTTCTGTTGTAGATTGTTCAATAATTTCACCGGCGTACATAACCGCTACATTATCACACGTCTCTGCAACTACACCCAAATCATGTGTGATAAAAATAATTCCCATATTTAACTTCTCTTGAAGGTTTTTCATTAATTTTAAGATTTGTGATTGGACAGTAACATCCAATGCTGTAGTTGGCTCATCTGCAATTAGTACCTCAGGATTACATGCCATTGACATAGCAATCATTACGCGTTGCCTCATTCCACCACTAAGCTGAAAGGGTTCCTGTTTTGCTCGGCGCTCTGGTGAAGGGATTCCAACAAGTTCAAGCATCTCAATCGCTCGCTTATTTGCTTCTTTTTTACCTAAGCCTTGATGCTGTCGAATCGTTTCTGCAATTTGTTCCCCAATTGAGATTACAGGGTTTAATGATGTCATTGGTTCCTGAAAAATCATCGATATGTGATTTCCCCTCACCTCTCTCATTTCCTTCTCCGTCTTTTTAATGAGGTTTTCACCATTTAAAGTAATCGATCCTTCCACTATTTCTCCCGGTTCAGGTATCAATTTTAAAATGGACAATGACGTCATGCTCTTACCGCATCCAGATTCTCCAACTATTCCTAACGTTTCACCTTTATATACAGTCAAATCAATACCGTCTACAACTTTAGCAATTCCTTTTTTCGTTTTAAATTGTGTTTTCAACGCATTTATCTCAAGGATTTTTTCTTGTGTCACCTTACTCACCCCTCCCATTAATTTAAATCGATCCTTCTATTAAAGAACTTATATAAAAGATCCACGAGTAAATTTACAATAACAAAAACCAAAGAAGCCACCAGAATTCCGCCCTGAACCATTGGCAAATCGCGCATTCTTATCGATTCAACTATCAAGCGACCTAGACCATTTATGGCAAAAACGGATTCAATTAACACCGTACCACCAAGTAATGCACCAAATTGAAGGCCAACTACAGTAATAACGGGAATAAGCGCATTTCTCAAAGCGTGTTTGTAAATTACCAGATAACCGTTTAGCCCTTTCGCCTTTGCTGTTCTTATATAATCCTGTCTAACTACTTCCAGCATACTTGAACGAGTCATCCGAGCGACAATTGCCGCACCACTAGTTCCTAAGGCAATAGCTGGTAATATCATATGTTTAACAGTATCCCACCCTGCAACTGGGAGCCATTGAAGTTCCACAGAGAATATATACATTAAAATTAAACCCAAGAAAAAACTTGGAAAAGAAATCCCTAACAATGCTACTACCATAACACTCATATCTGAGACTGAATTTGGTCTCACTGCAGATATAACCCCTGCTATAACACCCAGAATCACTGTTATCAAAGTACTATAAAAAGCTAATTCAATTGATATTGGCAGTCTAGTCATAATCTCCTCGTATACTGGCTGATTATTTTTTAAGGACAATCCCAAATCACCTTGAACCACGCCTTGCATATAATCAAAATATTGCACATGTAATGGTCTATCCAACCCATATTCGTGTCTTAGGTTCTCAATTGCCTCCTTTGAAGCACCTTCCCCCGCCAGAATTTGTGCTGTATCACCTGGAACCATTTGCATAATTAAAAAGACAACTATTGTTACACCAATAATAACCGGTATTGTTTGAAGTATTCTTCTTACTAAAAATAAAATCATGATTATATCCCCCCTAAGATTTCATTCTTGGATCTAAGGCATCACGTAAACCATCACCAAAAAGGTTAAAACCCATTACAAGCAACGCTATTGCGAGACCAGGAAAAATGGCAACATATGGAGCGCTAAACAAAAAATCTCTTCCACTTGATAACATGGTCCCCCATTCTGATGATGGTGGTTGGGCTCCTAATCCTAAGAATGAAAGGCCGGCTGCCGAAAGAATGGCGGTAGCAATACGTAAAGTTCCTTGAATAATTAATGGAGATAAAATATTCGGAAAGATATGTCGAAAAATTATAATCCCATCATGCGCACCCAAAGTACGAATCGCATCAACGTACTCCAAATTTCTAACTTCCATTGTTGAACCACGTGCAATTCTAGCGAAGAGCGGTACAGAAAATGCACCCACCGCAACCGTTACATTAAATAAACTTGGACCCAGCGCACTAATGATAGCTAGCGCTAAAAGAATTCCGGGGAATGCTAGCATAACGTCAAGTATTCTACTAATCACAGAATCGATCCATCCACCATAGTAACCTGCAATTAACCCCATAATAATCCCAAAAAAAGCACCAAATAAAACAGCTGCAAATCCGACTCCCATTGATAAACGTGATCCATAAATAATTCTACTCATAATATCCCGGCCTTTATCGTCTGTCCCCATCCAATTTTCCCACGATGGTGATTGCAGTTTATTTTCTAAATCAACTGCGTAGGGATCAAATGGTGCTAGAAAAGGAGCAAACAAAGCAATAAAAACGTAGAAAGCTACAATGATACCTCCAGCAACTGCAACTTTATTATTAAAGAACTTACCGGAAAATTCTTGAAGGTTTTCAATCCGTCTTTCCTTCCTTATTCTTTTAAAAGATTCTAATTGATCCTTACTATCAACCTGAGCTTCCATATAAACATTTACCTCCCCGTCTTTTTCAGAACCAATTATATTGGCTGGTATATTTTAAGATAGAAGAAAACCAATTTATCTGCAATTACTTTATTTGGAATTGTCAAAATTATTTAAAGAGTTGTAAATTTATTGTAAACAAAAATAAAAAATACCTTCTATAATAGCAATATAGGATTTTAAATTTGAGACAAGGGAGTGCATAACATGTACATAGCTAAATTAGCTAAAAAAAGAAAGTTTGGTTTCATAGTATCCATTTTACTATTAGTAGTTTTTTTACAAGCCTGTTCTACAGGAGATGGGTCTGACAATAGTACCCAAGCAGATGATAAAACAGGAAAAGAAGGTGGCACATTAAAGATAGTCACGTTATCGGATGCAACAAGTTTAGACCCACATTTCATTACAAACATACCTTCTGCTAATGTTTTATATCAAAAGGTATATGAAACACTTGTAACATTTGATAAGGATATGAACATTGTTCCAAACTTGGCAAAAGAATGGGAACAACTAGATAGCCACACATGGCAATTTAAATTAAACACAGGTATTACATTCCATGACGGAACACCATTTAATGCTGAAGCTGTAAAAGTTACGTTCGATCGTTTGTTAGACCCTGAAACAGGATCACCGCAACGAGATAAACTAAGCATGATCAATGAAGTGAAGGTTATCGATGATACAACAGTACAACTCAAGTTAAGCAAACCATATTCACCAATTCTTTCTATCCTATCAAGTCAAGAAGCAAGCATCATGAGTCCCAAAGCTATACAGGAAGACCCAGAATCTTTATCTGATAGTCCAGTTGGAACGGGTCCATTTGTTTTTGACTCATGGGAATCCGGAAAAGCTATTACACTAGTTAAAAATGAGGATTACTGGAATACACCTGCAAAAGTAGACAAAGTCGTTTTCGAGATTATCCCCGAAGATGCTACACGCTTGGCAATGATCGAGACTGGGGAAGCACATATCTCTGATAATGTGCCTGTTTCTGAAATTGAGCGTATTAAAGACTCTGATGATATGAATTTAGTCCGTACAGAAGGTTTAGCAGTTGAATATGTTGGGTTCAATACGCAGAAGGCTCCTTTTGATAATGTTGAATTGCGTAAAGCAGTAAGTCATGCAATTGAACGAGAAGCGATTATATCCGGAATTTACAACAATATCGGAACATTAGCAAATGCTACGATGAGTCCTAATGTATTTGGCTACAGTGATCAAGTAGAGCCATATAGCTATGATGTAAATAAAGCTAAAGATCTAGTTCAAGAAAGTGGTGTAGATCCAGATACAGAAGTCACACTAATTACGAGTGATCGAAAAGAGCGTATCAGCATGGCTGAAGTAATTCAGTCCCAGTTAAAAGGAATTGGGTTAAATGTAAACATCCAAGTACTGGAATACGGAGCATACATTGAAATGGTTGATAGCGGTGAACACGATATGTTCATCGGCGGCTGGGGGAATGCTACTGGAGACGGAGATTATAATCAGTATAATCTATTTCACACAGATTCATTCGGTTCACCAGGAAACCACTTCTATTACTCAAATCCAGAGGTTGATAAAATTATTGAAGAAGCTAGAAAAGAACCAAGTGATGAAAAACGGAAAGAATTATATGAAAAAGCTCAAATAATAGAAATGGAAGATGCGGTTTATATTCCAATTCGTAATTATGAACATCTAGCAGTACACGGTAATAATGTCCAAGACTTCTGGTTGAGCCCTGTTAATTATCTAATGATTAACGAGGCAACAGTAGAGCAATAAAAAACTGAAGGGAGAATTTTTCTCCCTTCAATTATATTTAGGAGGTAGTTTCTATGCATAACTTATTAATAAAAAACGCTTTGCTAGAATACGGATTTCAAGAACACGAACAGAAGGCCACTTCAACACTTACACAAACGAAAGATATCATGATTGAAGACGGGGTAATAACAACCATTGATGATAACATCTCCCCTTCTAGTGGTTTGGAGATTCTTGATGCAAAAGGTCAATTAGTTTTACCTAGTTTTAGAGAAATGCACATTCACATTGACAAAACATATTTTGGTGGACCCTGGAAAGCTTGTAAACCAATTACTAACGGAATTTTAACTAGAATTGAAGAAGAAACAGAGTTATTGCCAAAGCAGCTTGAGTTTGCTGAAGAACGAGCAGATATTTTCATCCAACATCTAATCCGTAATGGCCATACACACATTCGCTCGCATTGTAATATTGATCCATCTATTGGACTAAAAAATTTAAGTGTAACGGTGAAAGCATTAGAAAAATATAAAGACCAAATCACCTATGATATAGTTGCTTTCCCTCAACACGGATTACTCCGGAGTGAGGTAGAGCCACTTATGAGAGAAGCAATGAAAATGGGGGCAACCTTAGTTGGTGGTGTTGATCCAGCAACTATTGATAGAAATATAGATATATCATTAGAAACAATGTTCGATATTGCTACAGAGGCAAATACTGGACTTGATCTTCATCTTCATGACCCTGATACTTTGGGTGAATTTACATTTTATAAATTAATAGACTTAACACATAAACATGGCTTAGAAGGTAAAGTAACAATTAGTCATGCTATCGCTCTAGGTGATTTACATGGAGAGAGTTTAGAAAATATGATGACTGCACTCAGCAAAGCACAGATTGACCTTACAACAACTATCCCAGTAAACCGTCCAACCATTCCCATCCTAGCACTCGATAAAGCTGGCATAGAAGTATCAATAGGTCATGATAGTTTAACAGATCACTGGAGTCCATTTGGTACAGGGGACACAATCGAAAAGCTTAGCATTCTGGCTGAGCGTTTCAAAATAAGCGATGAACGCGGCCTAAGTCAAACCTGGAAGTACGCAAGTGGTGGTGTAACACCGTTAAACGAAGGCGGAGAGCAAGTTTGGCCCAAAGCTGGGGATAAGGCCAATATTTTAATTGTTGATGCCAGTTGTTCTGCTGAAACAGTAGCTAGAAGAAAAGAAATTAAACATACAATATCGAATGGCAACATAATTAAATAACTTTTTGAAAAGGAAGTGTTGATTTATGAATGAAAAATGGCTTTTAAACGTCAAGCTAGAGACAGATGCATATACGGATAAAGATAATTACTCCTATACGAATACAAATACATTTCACCTAAAGATTAAGGAAGGAAAAATAATAGAGCAAATCAATAGTAGTGAACCAATACATGACTCTATAGAAAAAGTGGATGTTAAAGGATTACTAGCAGTACCTACATTTAAAGAAATGCATAACCACTTAGATAAAACGTATATGGGTTTAGGCTGGCGTTCATGCATTCCAGTTAAAAACTTACAACAACGCCTTGATTTAGAAGCAGTTGAGCTTCCAGAACTGGCTGACTCAACAAAAGACCGAGCAAGTAGAATGATTGAAACACTTTTATCAAATGGCTCCACACATATAAGAACACATGTAAATATTGATCCTTACATTGGATTACAAAACCTTGAAGGTGTATTAGCTGCTCTTGAAGCATATAAAGGGAAGATTACTGCAGACATTATTGCATTTCCGCAACACGGGTTAATACGAGATAATGTTCCATCATTAATGCGTGAAGCCATGCGTTCCGGTGCAACAATGGTCGGTGGCCTAGATCCTGCAGGTATTGATAACTCAATTGAAAAATCACTACACACAACAATGGACATTGCAGCAGAGTTTAATGCAGATGTTGACTTTCACATCCACGATGATGGGCATGTAGGCTGGTACACAATTGACAAGTGGATTGACCTAGTTGAAAAAGCGGAATGGGGAGGCAGGAGCGCTATAAGTCATGCTTTCTCTATTGGTGAAATTCCTACAGAAAAAGCTACACAATTAGCACACAGATTACAAAAAAATAACATAGACATTATGTCCACTATTCCATTAACGAAAACATTACCTCCAATTGATCTATTGGATAAGCAAGGCGTAAATGTACATCTTGGATGTGATGGATTTTTCGACTCGTGGGGACCATACGGAAATGGTGACGTATTGGAAAAGGCTACTACGTTTTGTGAGATTACTGGTAAAAAAGACGAACTTTCTATTGCACAATCACTTAAATATATAACTAACGGCATTACCCCATTAAACGAGAATGGAGAACAAGCATGGCCTGCTATACATGATCAAGCTGATTTTGTATTTGTAGACGCACAGTCCTCGGCCCATATGATCGCACGAAAAATTGAAAGAAAAGCAGTAATGGTCAACGGCAATATCGTTTATGGAAATATTGAATAAGCCATTATTACAGACAGACTATGCAAATAGACAAAAACAGCCATCTAATTATGGCTGTTTTTGTTTGTATGTGTTTGGAAGACAAAAAAAGCATCGTCATAATAAGTGTTTATTATCTCTCCCCATGAAAGGAGGCTATAATTTAGATTATGAAGAATATAACAAGTAATTGGAAAATAGTAGGAGGACCAATTTCATGAATATATGATTATTTTTAAATTCTGCTATAGAATTTAAGCAAATGATAGTATATTAATTGCAATACTCTTCATGGCTTTACTTACATAGTCATCTTAGAAATACTTTTTACCTTTACGAGTAAAAAACTGTTAAACCCTACAGTATTATTTAAAAATACATTGGATTTAACAGCATATATGATCTAGCATTTGAATAATCTTGATCAATGGGTTATACCGAACTAGACTACATCCCCGCTATCTCACTCGCATCCAAAATCCCCATTGCATAAACTAGGATCACAGCAAGCAATATAGCCAAAGCTAAATAGAGAACGAGTGACTTAACCTTTGTTCCAAGCGAGGTTTGGTAGTATTCCTTAACACGCTTGACCTCTTTTCTGATCTCCATAAGTCTGTTTTCGTTTTTATGGTAAATACTTTTTACTATTGAATCAAGATGTATTGCCACATCTACTTCCAGTGTGTCCTCTCTGATGTTCATTTCGTTTAAGATTCTTCTTAAAATTTGTTTATCTGCCTTGTTCTTTTTAATTTCTGTCCGCTTCTTTTCCTGTAAAACCGGGAATGTGAAGCCTTCATTATTTTGCAAATAACGATTAACATTGTCTTTTCGTTCTTTTATTTTACTAAATAAAGAAGTAAATTGATTTGCGGTGATTTCGGAATAGCCAAAATCGCCTGACTGATCAGCTAAAAAGCTAAACTCCTTGTTTATTTCGGTCAAAACGTTCTCTTCATGCTTCATTATTTCCATATCTGTATTCCTCTTGAATTGTTTCCACCATGTTACGAGGCCAAAAATAAATATTAGAATTAGTATCGGATCTGGTGAGATAAAAAGTATTGGAATTAGAGCCAGGAGCCCGACTAACCATATGTTTGGTGACAATACACTCACGATCCGTCCGCCATCAAGTGGGGATACCGGAAATAGGTTGAATAAATTAATAAGTGCGCCGAGTTGAATGACAAGAGCCCAATAAGGATCTCCTGTTGTCGTATATAGTGCAAATGCCGGTAGTATGGAAATTAATCCAGCTAAAGGTCCACCATAGGCCACAAAAAATTCTGTTTTAGCATTGTCGATTTTTTTCGGGTCTATCCCAATCGCAGCTCCTAAAAATGGGATGAATACTGCAGGACTTGTTGGAATGTTTTTCAACTTAGCTGCAACAAGGTGCCCCATCTCGTGAATAAATATCAAGTAAACAAGTGCGATTGCAAATTTCCATCCAAAAAATATCGCATATGCCCACAGAGATACAAACATCGAGGCTAACGTGGCAAATTTCCCGACTTTCAGTAAGACTAGCAGCCATTTTGCTTTGGTTAAAAAGAATACTCCAATTACCGCTAGCCATCCCCAGTAACTCTTTTTTGTATTTTGTTTAGCAGTTGTTGCCATGATAAACGCCCCAATCCATTGTTGCTTTTTCTATAGCAAGTTTAACATAAACTTATTTTTAGGTGTCTGTGACTTGAAAGATTTATAAACGCTTTAAAACAGTGAGGGTAAAGAATATAAAAACACCTTCAATATATCGAAAGTGTCTTCATAATGGGAGTTGCTTATATTGCAATCTTATGATTACTGATTAATGGAAAAATTCACATGTGTGTTTTGCTAAACTGTTGAAACTCCTATTAGCAAAAAGCTGAAATAGGGCTCTCAATTCTTATTTAACAAGTCCTCCCCAGCAATCCCAGGGTGAGTCATTTCATAGGGATCTAAAATAATCTCTAACTCTTCTTCTGTTAAGACATCGTACTTTAAACATAAATCACGTACAGATTCTCCAGAATTTATTGCTTCCCGAGCTATACGTGAAACTACTTCATATCCTAGATGCGGATTAACTGCAGTAATAAGTCCAACATTTCTTTCCACATCATTCTTTAGCTTTTCTTTATTCGCTTCGATTCCATTCAGGCAATGTTCTGTAAATACGTTAAATGAGTTGTTCATAATATCAATAGACTGCAGTAAATTAAAGACAAGTACTGGTTCCATAACGTTTAATTCAAATTGTCCAGCCTCTGAAGCTAAACATATTGTATTATCATTTCCAATTACTTGAAAAGCAACTTGATTAATTAATTCCGGCATGACAGGATTTACTTTTCCAGGCATTATAGAGGACCCAGGTTGAAGAGCAGGTAGTTTAATTTCATTGAATCCCACACCTGGCCCGGATGCCATTAATCTTAAATCATTTGCTATCTTAGACATATTCATCATACATACTTTCAAGCTTGCAGATACTTCTGTATAGGCATCCGTATTTTGGGTAGCATCAACTTGATTATAAGCATTTTCTAAAGGGAATTTACTTATATCAGCTAAGTGTTTAACGACACTTTTGATATACCTAGGATTCGCATTTAGTCCTGTTCCAACCGCCGTTGCACCCATGTTTACTTCATATAAGTGTTCCGCTGACCGTTCAATTCGTTTGATATCACGCTCTACTACTCTACTATATGCCTTAAACTCTTGTCCTAATCGTATAGGAACTGCATCTTGCAAGTGTGTACGACCCATTTTAATAATCTCATCGAATTCTTCAGCTTTTTTAACAAATGCGCGATACATTTTACGCATCGTTTCAAGTAATTTCTTCAGCAATGAAAGACTGGCAATATGAATAGCGGTTGGAAATGAATCATTTGTTGATTGTGACATATTCACAATAGAGTTGGGACTAAGCTGAAAATAATCTCCTTTTTCTTTACCAAGTATTTCTAAACCACGATTGGCAATAACCTCATTTGTATTCATGTTTATGGACGTCCCTGCCCCACCTTGAATTGGGTCTACAAGGAATTGGTCATGCCATTTACCCTCTATTATTTCATCAGCAACCTGTACGATGACATTACCAAGTCCACTATAAAGGCGACCAACCTCCATGTTAGCAATTGCTGACGCTTTTTTTACCATAGCCATTGCATTAATTAGCTCTTTATGGATCTTATATCCTGTAATAGGGAAGTTCTCTACAGCTCGTAATGTTTGTATTCCATAATAAGAATCAGTTGGAACGCTTTTTGATCCTAGAAAATCCTTTTCTACTCTTACTCTAACGTCCTCCATTATCTTCCCACCCTAGTTATTATTTCGTCTTATTAACGTGACTATGTCTATCTTGTATATATGAATAAGCTTATTAAAATTCAATAATGTACTCTCCATTGAACTAAGAGAGGTTGTAAACATGAAAACCTCTCTTAATTATTATCCTCTAACTCTAGCTGGACCAGGGGGTAACCAAATTCCCAATTGGTTCAGTTAGGATTTTGCCTTCTTTCATTACAGTTGTACCTCTAACGATTGTCCTGACAGGCATTCCCTTAACCTGGAAACCATCGTATGCAGTAACTTTACTTTTGCTGTGAAGATTTTCCTTTTTAATAACTGACTGCTTATTCATGTCCACAATCGTAAAATCGGCATCAGATCCAACTTGGATTGAACCTTTTTGTGGATAGACTCCATATTGTTTAGCAGGATTGGCTGAAAGTAGTGAAGCAACTTGTCGGATTGTAATCTTCTTATCAGACACAGCGTTTAACATCAATGGAGCAAGTGTTTCTACCCCACACATCCCTGCTGGTACATTCCAAAGATTGCCCTTCTTTTCCTCTTCAGTATGTGGTGCGTGGTCCGAACAAACAAAAGAAAGAACGCCATTTGAAATACCTTCCCATAACTTTTCTTGATCCTTTTTATATTTAACAAGAGGGTATACTTTCATCGAAGGACCAATTTTCTCATAATCTTCGTTCGTCAAAAATAAATAATGAGGACATGTTTCAGCTGTAATCGGATAACCCTCTTCCTGTGCTTTTCTAATTAGGTCAACACCTTCTGCTGAGCTAACATGTAAAACATGCAATCTTGTGCCTGTCTTTTTAGCCATAGCAATTCCAGCCTCAATAGTCATTTCTTCTGCTAAATTAGGTCTGGAAGCTAATACTGTATCATAATCACTTTCCCCAGTTTCTTTCATCTTTTTCGTTAAGTAGTTTATTAAATCACTATTCTCTGCATGAATAGCAAATGTTTTCTCTGTCTTAGTAACTTCTTCAAGCATTTGATAGACTTCTCCATCATTGCACGGGGGAATTACGTCCTTCATTCCCTCTTCGTAATTGTAGATTAATTGATATGTCTTTTTATTTACGGCATATCCCCAAAAATATTTAAAACCTATAACACCCGATTTGTCTAACCCTTGAAGATCTTTTAAATTTATATCACCAAGGCAAATTCCCCAAATCGCAAAATCGACATGTGCTTTTTTCTTTAAATTTTCTGATTGGTTCTTAAAATTTTCTGCATTATTAACTGGGGGATTTGTATTTGGCATTTCAAACACTGTGGTAATACCACCCGCTGCCGCAGCTTTTGTAGAATGATAAAAGTCCTCTTTATACGTGGATCCACCATCTCTCGAATGGACATGGCTATCTATTAATCCGGGTAAAACAGATAATCCAGATGCATCTGTTGTTTCCTCTGCTTCTCCATCTAATTCTTCAGCTGAAATAGAAACAATTTTCCCACCTTTAATGTATATATTAGCTTGATATTCATCCTCTGGTGTAACAATGTTTCCATTGTATATTACATGATCCCACTTCATGAATAAGTCCTCCCTTAATTTCCTAATTAGCTAATTCGACAGTTCCAACAAGATCATTTATGTCCTCTATCTTATGGGTTATCATATATTCTCTTATTCCGTCTAATATTTCCATCATTGCCATTGGGTTTATAAAACTTGCCGTACCAACTTGTATTGCGTTTGCTCCGGCAATTATCATTTCAATAGCATCTTCGTAATTCATCACACCACCGCAACCTATAATTGGAAGGTCTGTAACTCCTCGTACTTGATGAATCATCCGAACGATAATTGGTTTAACAGCAGGTCCAGAAACCCCGCCTAAAACGTTTCCTATTTTCGGCTTCCGTGTGTGAATATCAATTGCCATTCCCAAGAGCGTATTCGCAACATTCAACCCGTCTACTCCACCTCTTTCACAAGCAAGTGCTATTTCCTGTATACTAGTCACATTAGGAGTAAGCTTAGCAATAATAGGCAGATCAGTTACAACTCTCGCTTTTTTGATAAGTTCACAGGAAAGTTCAGCATCCATTCCAAATGCTTTTCCATCACCTTTTAAATTGGGGCAGGAAATATTTAGTTCAATAGCTGAGACACCTGGATCATTTCCAATTACTCTTGTCATCTCCACAAACTCATCGATAGAATCTGCTGAAATGCTGGCTATAAGAGGGGTATTATATTGTTGATATGCTGATATGATGTGTTCCATGTAGTACTCTAAACCCTTACTTTGTATACCTATAGAATTAATCATTCCACCCGTTACTTCACATACTCTAGGTGTTGCATTTCCACCTCTTGGGTATTTTGTAATGCTTTTAGGAACGACTGCCCCAAGTTTGTTGAAGTCAAAAAACGACTCCATTTCAGCACCAAATGCTCCAGACGCTGGCATAACAGGATTATCCAAATGGAGGTCACCAATTTTTACGCTAAGGTTTAAATTGTCCATTTAGCCTAACACCACCTTTTCAAGGTCAAACACCGGACCTTCTTTACAAACTCGCACCGAACTAATTCCATTTTCCTCCCGAATATCACAGACACATGCATAACAAACTCCCATGGCACAGCCCATATGTTCCTCAAGTGCTATCTGTGCGGGAATGTGATGGGTTTCCGCAGCATTCTGCATTAGTTTTGAAAGCCGTTTTGATCCACATGTAAAAGCTGCTTTAATATCATAATCAGTTAGTAACTGCACAACTAATTGCTTCACATCTTCTACATCACTTGTACCGTCTTCTTCCGTAACTTTGTAAACCCGTGCACCAAACCCTTGCAACGTCTCAGCAGCGAGTAGATCATTATTGCTTCTAGCGCTTAGAATTGCAATACATTTTATATTCTTCTCTGCAGCTTCCTGAGCAAGTGCAGCCAATGTAGCGATTCCAACACCCCTTGCAAGTAATAAAATTGTGTCCCATTCGGGCTTTAATGTAAATCCAATTCCCAATGGTCCGAAAACATCTACTTCTTCGCCAGCAACAACATCCGTAAGCCGGATTGTGCCTTTCCCTTTAACAAGATATAAAAATTCAATAGTTTTCTCTTCTTTATTAATTCGATAAATACTAAAAGGTCTTCTTAAAAAAGGCAAATCATTTTCACCACATTTTATGTTAAAAAACTGACCTGGCTCAATCGAATCTTTAATCGATGTTGCATCTAGCTTAATATGCCAGTAGCGATCACTTACTTTTACATTTGATAATACATTTAATTTATTGACTTTCATGAAGTTCACCTCTAATATCTTTGTAAACTTTAGCCCATTTTAGGATTTCTTTCTCAAGTAATGTTGCGCCAACAGCTATTTGCTCCCAAGATGTATACTCCTTAGGGTTATGACTTAACCCATTAATTGATGGGATAAATAATAAACTGGAAGGAAATAACTTCGCCATATTCATCGCATCATGTCCGGCACCGCTTGGCATCAATTCGTAGGAGTATTCATTTTCTTTACATGTCTCCTCTAAGCTTCTAATGATATCTGGATTCATTTCTGTTGGTTGTTCATCACCAATTTTTGTATGATTTACTTTTAAGTTTCGGTTATTCTCAACTTCATTAATAGCTTTATATAGTTGATTAATAACTACTTCTTTAGATGCTGTAGAATTTCCTCGTATATCAATATCCATTTCTACCATTCCTGGTACAACATTCATTGCACCTGGTTTCACATCACATACACCGACTGTCGCAACAGTTCCTTCTGATGCTTCAGAAATAGCAGCTGACTCAAGTAAAAGTGCTATTTCAGCAGCACCTAGAAAAGCATCCTTACGATACCTCATAGGTGTTGTACCTGAATGGGACGACTGCCCCTTTATTTGTAATCTAAATCTGGTTGGACCAGCTATTCCTGTTACAATACCAATTTGTTTACCATTACTCTCCAATACAGGTCCCTGTTCAATATGAAGTTCAAAGAAAACTGCAATTTCTTCTTTCTTACGCGTTGCTTTCTTAATTTCGCCTATATTTAATGAGTATTTCGAAAATTCATCTGATAAAGATAGATTATTTTTATCTTTAAGATCAGCGATATCCTTTTCTTCTAATAATCCGACCATTGCCTTACTACCCAGAGTAGAAATTCCAAACCTTGCAGATTCTTCACAGGCAAATACTATTAATTCCAATGGATGATCTGTCTCTATCCCTTCATCGTTTAAAGTGCGAATCACTTCAAGAGCTGCCATTACACCGACAGTACCATCGTATTCACCTGCTTCATACACACTATCTATATGGGAGCCAAAAGCTACCACAGGAAGATCAGGATTTGCTCCTTCACGTCTTGCAATTACATTACCAACTGAATCCACCTTTACTGACAATCCCGCTTGTTTAAAAAGCCCAATCACATATTTCGTTGCTTCTTGCTCTGCATCCGTATATGCTAATCGATTTATCCCCTGGCCTTCATCAGTAAATTTATTTAGTGTATTAAGCGTATTTTGTAATCGCTTTAAATCCATAGGTAAAACCTCACTTCCGTTGAACTATCCTAGTCTCATTATATTACAAGATAGTCGCACTTTCTCATGTCTAAATATACAGAAAACAACCGATATTTTTAGTTTTATCTATAATAATTTGGTTAATTAACCAAGTTTAGATTGTTTATGAGTGAGTCAAATAAACTTAAATAAGACGATCAATAAATGACCGTCTTATTCGTATTACTTATTTCTTCATTATAATGCTAGCTATAATTTCACAAACCCTACATGATCAACTATATTAATATGTGTTCCATAGGCTTCAGATAGATTCTGCAAATTTTTAATAATAGCGTCATTAGTTGATAGTTTTGGCCAACCCCTATGATAACGTTTTTGACCATATCCCAGTTCAATGGGATAAAGAATAAGTTCGGTTAACACACCATCTGACATCTTCCAATAAGGAATTACGGACTCCCAAACAAGTGGATTTGTTCCAAGTCCTTTCGTGTCTTTTTTACTTCTTTTATCTATCGCATCAGATACATTCTCTTCAGGACTTAAATCATATTTCTCGTAAAAATCGGCTGGAAGAGACTCAACGGTATCATTTTGGAAAATAAAGTTACCTAAACTATAAAAAATCGGTCTGTTTTGATAGATTTCAATTCCTCGTAATATATGAGGTCCATGCCCTAATACAGCATGAGCACCTTCATCAATACAGGTTCTTGACACGTCTTCAATAAAATCTGCAGCAAGCTTTTTATCTTCCCCCTGCATTTCATGGGAATGGATGCTAACGATAACATAGTCAGCCTGCCGTTTCGCTTCAGAAATGGATGCTTTCATTCTCTTCAGATCATTTTTATTAGGTGTCCGTTTAAGACCTGAAGTATCGCTTTCGATAAATTTATAACTTCCGAAAGCTACCTCCTCATTATCTTCTTCAGTCAAGAAGCCTTCTTTGAAATCTAAATTCCGTTGTGCATTGACTCCAGTGTTTTCAGCTATTTCTTTCAATAATTTTAGATTTTCAGATGTCGTTTGATAATAATTTGTGTATCGTAATCCGTTAACACCAGGACGCCCAGGTATGTCTTTTCGTTGTTCCCCTGCAATCCACGTTTCCTGAAAGGTTGAAGTTAATGCAATTAATGCAACCCTTCCAGATGGGGTTTCAATATACTTAGGAGAACTTGCTTCGGACAAATTTTCTCCAACACCAGCATGTACAAGTTCTGCTTTCTCTAAAAAATGTTTCGTGGCTGATAATCCTCTGTATAAATAATCCAGGGTATGGTTATTTGCCCAAGCAACACAATTAAACCCATAGGATTTAAGGTCATCAATCACCCTTGGATGAGCTGCCGCCCAAGTTCCACCACTAACTGCGGATGGCACTTTATCAGTTCCTGGTGTTGTCATTTCAAAATTCGTGAACCGAAAATCACCTTGATTAATAAGTTGTGAAACTTCCTTGAATCCATGGGATTGAGTAGTCGGTAAAGACCTTGTAATAAAACTATCACCGGTAGCTACAAATGAAATTTCCTGACTCAAATCTGCTTCTCACCCCTTTATTTTACATCAAAACCTTGTTTTTTAATGAAATCAGTTAAGTTTTTTCTTCTTGGTTTGGAAATGTAGGTAGCTAATTGTTCAGACCATCCGTGAGTACGTAATCCGTTTGTTCTCCTATTATAGTAATCTGAAATTATTTCATCATATTTTTCCAAAGCATTGGGAATTTTATCTGCCTGATATTTTTCATCGTGTATAATCGCTTCAGCAGGAAACCTTGGCTTCTGCCAAGGTTGCTGATCCGGATAGCCTAAGCACATACCCATAACAGGAAAAACATGCTTAGGAAGTTCTAGTAATTCCGCAACACTCTCAGAGTTATTCCTGATTCCTCCTATCATCACGCCACCCAATTTATGTGCTCGCGCCCCTAGGAGAATGTTCTGAGCCACTAATGCTGCATCAACAGAACCTACAATAACATTTTCGAGCTCATCAATTGCCATCTCTTCTTTGTGTTTTTCAGCAGCTAGATGCAATTTATGAAAGTCAGCACATATAACAAGAAATACCGGGCATTGGCGTACATAGCGCTGATCACCACAGTGTTCACTTAGTATGCCTTTAGAATTTTTATCTTTAATAACAATTATGCTATATGCTTGCATATTATGAGATGTCGGTGCCCAGCAAGCTGAATGAAGAATAGAATCCAGAATTTCCTCATCTATTTGCTTGTCCAGAAACTTCCTTATAGATCGATGGCTTTCAATAAGATGAATTGCCTCAGGTTTGTCAATCATTAAAAGCCCTCCTTGCTACCTTATTCTAATAGATTTACCAGGAATAAAGAGAGTTCAGGTACATACGTAATTAATAGAAGAGCACCTAAATTGAATGCTAAGAATTTCAATATACCCGGCATCATTTCAGCCATATCAATTTTAGTTACGGTTTGCGTTACAAATATATTCATACCAAATGGCGGTGTATACATACCAATAGCCAAGTTCGCAATCATAATAATTCCGAGGTGTACTGGGTCGATTCCTAACGCCAATGCAGCTGGATATAGCAATGGTGCAGTAACAATAATCGCCGCAACCCCTTCCATAAACATTCCTAATAGCAATAGAATAAGGTTTAGGATCAATAAGAATAAAATGGCGGATGTTATGTTTTCTGAAATAAACTCTGCAACCATTTGTGGCAAACGCGCTCTTGTCAGCACCCATCCAAGTACTTGAGCTGCAGCTACAAGAACAAGTACTTGTGCAGATGTAATAGCAGATTCAACGCAGATTGTGTACATTTTTTTCAACGTTAGTTCCTTATAAACAAAAAAGCCAATGACGAAAGCATAGACTGCAGAAATTCCTGCTGCCTCGGTTGGCGTGAATATTCCTGAGTATATACCTCCTAAAATAATCACAGGTATAAGTAATGCCCAAATTGCTTTCCCAAAAGATAACGCCAATTCATTGAATGATGATTTATTATCCTTAGGAAGATCATTCTTTTTGGCATAAATATAAATATAAAGAATTGAAGAAAGACCAAATACAAGACCTGCTCCAATTCCTGCAATAAAGAGACTGCCTACTGACACACCTGTAACAGAACCAAAAATAATTAAGGTAATACTTGGTGGGATGATAAGTGAAACTGACCCAGCAGATGCTAATAATCCAGCAGAGAATGACTTGCCATACCCACCCCGAAGTAAATCAGGATACATAATTTTCCCTATAGCTATAACAGTTGCTGGACTTGAACCAGAGAGTGCGCCAAAAAACATACTCGAAACTTGAGTTGTCATTGCAATTCCACCAGACAAATGACCAACTAACGCTCGTGAAAAGCGTAAAATCCTTCGAGACAGACCCCCGCCATCCATAATATTAGCAGCTAATATAAAAAAGGGTAATGCCATTAATGCAAACTGATCTATCCCTCCAAATAAACGCTGTATTAGAATCATCGGTTGTATATCACTGGAGAAAAGAACCGCTAAAAAAGCAGCCATCCCTAAGGAGATAAATATCGGTACACTAGTAAGTAAAAATAAAAAGATTAAAATCCCTAATGTAGTTAACATTGTTATTACCCCTTTTAGTCTAAGCTCGTTTGATAATTTCTTAATAGGTTAATAGTTTGAGTGATTATATGAACTATTGATAAAATAGCACCTATAGGAATTGCTAAATAAATCCAATACATCTTTATTTCCAATGAAGGTGTGATTTGTCCTGTGTCCATACTAAAAATAACTAAATCAAAACCAAACTTGATAAGGAAAATCATAAAGACTACGGCAATAATATTAATATATACTTGTAATACTTTTTTCCCTACTTTGGAAACAGATTTTATTAATAAGTCAACACCAACATGGATTCCTCTTCGAAAACAAATACTTGAGCCAATAAAAGCAATCCATATCATCGCATACCGGATAAATTCCTCTGCCCAGGTTGTATTAGCATCGAAAGAATAGCGTAAAACAATATTCACAAAGAGTACTAAGGTAGCAGCTATTAATGCTGTTCCTACAAAAACATCTTCTGCTTTTTTTAATATCCTCATCGTTTTCCACCTCTTCTTGATATTACAAAAAACAAAAAACAAGGGATTTCGAAATGATTTAGTGTTTAATCCCTTGTTTTAAATAAATAAAAATTAGCTTTGAGTTTCTGCAATTTTTTCTTTAACCTTTTTAAGTAACTCTAATTGTTCAGGTTTATTATAAACTTCTTTATGAAATGGCTCTGATACTTCCCTGAATTTCTCAACTTCCTCATCTGACAATTCGTAATAATCTACCCCAGAATCAATTATTTTTTGTCTGTACTCTTGTTCCGTTTCTTTTAGTGCCTTTCTTGCATCATCTCTTCCTTTTTCTTGAGCTTCCTTAATTAATTCTTTAGTATCTCCTGAAAGACCCTTGAACCAACCTTGATTTGCCATTAATAGATAAGTCATTGTGCCATGATAGCTTTCGATTATATTATTTTGTACTTCATGATAATTATTTAAGAATATCGTTTGCAGAGGATTTTCCTGTCCATCCACTACTCCTTGTTGAAGTGAATTATATACCTCAGCATACGGAACGGGAATAGCATTGGCTCCCCACAGTTCATACTGGCTAATTAATAGCGGTGACTCCATCACCCTAAATGTTAACCCTTTCATATCTTCTGGTGAAGTGATCTTTGTATCTTGTGTTGTAAACAATTTATAACCGCCTGGCCAAAATCCTAACCCCTTAAACCCACCAGATTCTAATGTATCAAGGATTTCAGTTCCTACTTCACTATCAAGTACTTCATATTTCTTTTCAGCTTCCTTTGGCCATAAATAAGGTAGATCGACAATCTTTACATCATCGACAAATGGTGTAACCACAGCTGAAGGTTGCATTGTAATATCGATTTCACCTATTTGAGTAGATTCCACCTGTTCTCTAAGACTTCCAAGCTGGGAAGCTGGATAGATCTCTACAGTAATATTTCCACCAGACTTCTCTTCAACTACTTCTTTAAATTTTGTAGCCCCAACGTGTTCAGGACTTTCTATGGGCTGGTTATGACTGAATGTTATAGTCATTTCCGGGTACCCGCCTCCATCTTCTCCACCACTTTTTGAATCTGCTTCGTTGTCTCCACATGCGGTTAATAATAACAACAATACAGCAATGGCCATAACTATAAACTTTTTACTAATCATAATTTTGCCCCCTTCATTTTTATACCTATAGTGTTTTCTGCCAGAATAGTGAACACGCTGACATCTTAGGTATATTAATTATATTTTATATTACATATATTTTCTGAAGATTGAAATATGTAATATAACTAAAAAAAACTCATTTTTTTGTCTGAAAGGACAGTAGACAATTATTATCAGAAAAATTATTTAAATTTCACCAAGATTACGTATATTATGTATCTTCAAGCCTAAGAAAAGATTCATTTTACCTTCAGAGGTCTTCAAATCACAACCTGTAATCGATTCAATTTTATTAATTCGGTACTTGAGTGTATTGACATGTATATATAAAGAGTTAGCGGTTAATTTCAATATTTCATCATAATAGAAATAAGTTTGTAGTGTTGTTAGCAGCTGATTGTGAAAATCCTGTTTAACTAAAACTCCTATAGTTTCTTCATAAAAATCAAGTAGCTCCCTGTTACCATTCAATTGATTAATTAAACGATATGCTCCTAAATCGTTGTAGTAAATGATCTTATGGGAATGATTCATTGTTTCACTCAAATGTAGTGCTTGCTCAGCTTGAAGAAAACTCTTCTGAATACCAGCTGGGCCTCTACCAACTCTGCCAATACCCAGAGATAATATGACAGTTGAACCAACATATTTTGAAAGTGCGTTATATATTTCTTCATAAAATTTTTCCAAGTTTTCGCTACCTTCCTGAACAGGAAAAATGATACAAATACCATTCCGTATATGACCAACTAACATATCAGCTTTTAAATCTTGAAGCACAGTATTTATTTGATAATCTTTTAACTCCACAAAATTCTTTACTTCAGAATTTCTGTCCCTGACACTAAATAGTAAACATACGTACTCAGTGTCTTTAGTAATACGGTATTTCTCTCCCCATTCAATAACATTTCTCTCTTTAATGTTTTCACTGAATAACAGTTCTCTCATAAAATCACTTTTATATTGCTGCTCGATATCATATTTGACTTTTAGTTGAAGGAACTCCAGCGATAACAGGCTGGAGGCTTTCTCAAGAATAGCTAAATCTATAGATAAGTGGTCATTATTTACACCCCACGAAGTTATATTTCCATAATATTGACCATCTACAATAATTGGAGAGACGATGCATGCTATATTTTCACCGTTATATTTACGATTGTATTGAATAGGTCTTTGAATCACAGAAAGTTCGTATATCTGTCCTTCTCCCAAGGGTGAAATCATTCCTTCTGGTGATGGAACTTGGATATAAGAAAATTCACTTTCAACAGTAATCATATTTTTCGTTAAGTAACCGACATTCTCCACAAAGCCCTCAACACCTTGAGAATTCATTGAGATCTCATGCAATACTTGGGTTGCCTGCTCCAAATCTTCCTGGAGTACAACCTTTTCATTAAATATGTGATTCATAACAGGAGATAAAATATCCAGATATTTAACATCATCGGGAATTTTTATAACAGGAAAACCTAATTTATTTGCACTATCTATTATTCCTTTTGGGATACTTTCGATGAATTGTGAGGGTTTTATCGCAATTGCGGTTGCCCCTGAGTTATGCAGATTTCTTACTAGTAAATTTTGGGCATCACTATCATCTTTAATAGCAAAGAGAGAAGTCAAAATCAATTCTTTTCCTTTTAGCCATTGAACGACCTCAGGAACCTCCATGATTGTAATGTTTTCAATAATCCGATTTAGTCCTTTATCACCAGCAATAATTTCACACTCACTAAATCTTCCTAACTTCATAGCATTGCGTAAAGAAAGATTACTCATCGTATGTACCACCTCCACTAAATTTATGATTACCATAGATAATTCTCTAAATTTTATAATTGCTTAAAAAATGAAATCCTACTGCAACCAAGTTATATCTTATCTTAGTTTAGTTCGAATTCTTCTTTAAACTCTTCAAAATCTATTTCCAGTACTTTGCAGTATACTTCCACTTCCTTAAAAAAATCAAAGCCTTCTTCAACTGGTTGATCTCGATATTCAGAATAATATATAAGTAAACTGTGTAATTCAGAAAAAGCTTCTACCTTTCGAATATCTTCCATTTTTAATCACCTCTTTTTTATTATTTTTTTCCTTATATGGGCAGAAAACCAAATAAAAGTTCGATAGGTCTCATGATTCCCAACAAAAAGCTAACCTCATAAGATTATTGAAGATTCTTATTATCACATATTATCATAATATTTTATTATTATCAGTACAGTACAGACAAATGAAATATTTGGAAAAATAAAGTTAGTTTGGTTTGAGAAAAATTTAGTACTCATAGTCACTAATGCTAGTTTTTCCAAGTTCACATATATCTGCCCGATAGATATTATCCGCAATCTATATTAAAAATAACTGTAATATGTGCACATCACAGTCATTTTCACCTATCTTTCTTTTTTATATATTAGCATAGGCCATTCTGTAACAGCAGATACGTTTAATCGATTTTATTCGAACTTTTCTTAAATACGGCTGTTTAATTTAAATATCTTACCCTACCCCTAACCTAGAACGACCCATACAAACCCTCCAGCCCCTCCCCCCTTCAACTTCTTCCTAGCCTCTCTCCCCCAGCTTTTCACGGCATCAGTGGACACGCCTTCCTTCTGGGCGATTTCTTGTATGGACATGCCTTCAATGATAAAGAATTGGACCCATTTCCATTGATTTTCGCTTAGTTTAGATTTCACACTTTGCCAGAAGGTATTATCCTCGATGGTGATACCAGCCGGGTCGATCATTGGAAGTTTCAATGTTCCGCAGCGGTTGCCGTTATCCGCTTTGCATAATTCGTGTTTATTAATTTTCTGTTGATTGTTGCCTTCTCTTGTCTTTGTTCGAATCATGTCGATTAGGCGGTTGCGAATTGTGTAGTTAAAGTAGGTTGCAAGCGGCCCTTTGTCCGGATCGTATTTCTTGTAAGCCGTCCATATTGCATACAATCCTTCCACGTAGAATTCCCGATGCGGATCGTTAATTCCCAGCTTGAACATATGGTAATGGATCCTTTTTTCATTTTGCTCAAAGATTTCTTCAAACGTCATACTTACCTCTTCAGTCATTTTTTCTCCCCCTAGAGACTATTGAACAGAGCAAGTCCACTAAATCTCATTCTATGTATCTCTTAATTTCCCTAATAAATTCGGAAAATCCCCCGTAGAATTGTGATAATCAGATTACTTCTCTATTCATTTGTACTATCGATAGAACTTTGCAAAAGGTGGCATTTTACTAAAAAAATTATGTATGAAATTTAGGTTGACAGTATGAAGTTTTTTGGACATAAACAAAACTGCCAGATCAACTAGTGAACAAGCACCACAGACCTAACAGTTCCAATGTTTTTATACTGCTTCAGCACATCCTACACCCACACATCAAAAGTTAAAGAATGGTGGAATCTGGCTCCAATTTCCCAACTTTTCACCGCCTTTGTGTTTGCGCTTTCATTTTTGAATCTTCCTTTAGTGGGATTCCTCATTGAAACTCCCTCATTTCCATTGGTTTTCTTTTTGCTTGGTCCTCATTGCTCTCCCAGAACATATCTGTAATTCATGATTGATCTACCATCGGAAATTTCGTTAATTCATGCCTCTTCTACGTTGTTACCTTCTCTTGTTTGTCTTCATATCAATGAGACGTTTATGAATTGTGCAGTTAAAGTAAGTTGCCAATGACCCTTTGTTGGGTTCGTACTTTTTGTATGCCATCCATAATTCATATAATCCTTCCGTGTAAAATTCATGATACGGATTGTAGCTACCTAGCTTGTGCATATGGTAGTGAATTCTTTTTGTATTTTGCTTAAAGAATTCTTCAAATGTTACATTTTCATTTTGACTCATTCAATGTCCTCCTTTTTTATTCTCTTATATAATAGAGTATGTTCACTAATTCGTCATCAAAAATTTTCCATTTCTGACTAAAAATTTAAATTTTATTGAAAAAATGTCGAAAATTTGTAATATTTGACCGAAAAGCATGTCTTTTTCAGGTATTTAATCGATAAAATCACAAAGGGTGGCATAACTTTGAAAATATCAGTTTTATGTAATGGCACCTCAAAAAAAGCAAGCACCCTCAAAAAGGTTTCCCACCCAAAAAAGGCCCTCCCCCTCGAAAGGGAATGAGCCTCATTCATCATTTTGATTATTCCTGCTTCTTTAAATTATCCAATTCCAGAGCTTTCATTGTTGAATATTTTATTTCACCAATAAGTTCAGGTTTATCAGATAACGTTTCACCATAGGAGGGAATCATTTCTTTTAATTTTGGTTTCCACTCATTATGTTTATGCGGGAAGCATTTTTCAAGTAATCCAAGCATGTCTGAAACAGACGTTGATGCACCTGGAGAACCACCAAGTAACGCAGCCAATGTTTTATCGTGACTATGAACAATTTCCGTATCACTAAATTGAATGGTTCCTTTACCAGCTGGCGTATCTTTAATCACTTGCACACGTTGTCCAGCAACTTTGAGTTCCCAATCCTCATCTTTTGCATTAGGAAAGAATTCTCGTAATTCATTCATTCTCTCTTTCTTTGATAATTTCAATTGTTGAATCAAGTATTTCAGTAGCGATATGTTTTTGACGCCTGCTGCTAACATGGTAATCATATTGTTCGCTTTGACTGAAGCAAACAAGTCGATATTTGAGCCTGATTTAAGAAACTTAGGTAAAAAGCCTGCAAAAGGACCAAAAATTAATGTTCTTTTACCGTCGATAAATCGCGTATCCAAATGCGGAACAACCATTAGTGGTGCTCCAGGTGGATTTTTACCATAAACCTTTGCGTAGTGTTGTTCAATCACCTCAGGATTATTACATTCCAGATATTGTCCGCTGATAGGAAAACCGCCAATGTGTTTCCCTTCAGGAATTCCGGTTTTCTGTAATAACAACAAGCTGCCACCGCCGGCTCCGATAAAAACAAACTTCGAAGTATGCGTTCCAATTGCACCATTTTTGTCCCGAACCTTCAATTTCCACAACCCATCTGTGGTCTGCTTAATATCTAGCACATTATGATTGTAGTTAACAGTTACGTTTTCTTTTTCCAGGTAATCGTACATTGTGCGAGTCAATTCCCCATAGTTAACATCTGTACCATCATCAATTTTCGATCCGGCAACAGATTCGTTTGCTGACCTATTTTTCATAATCAACGGGAACCATTCTTTTAACCGCTCTGGATCTTCGGAAAACTCTATTTCCTGAAATAATGGATGGCTGGATAATGCTTCAAAGCGCTTATTCAAAAATTCTACATTTTCTTCACCTTTAACAAAACTCATATGAGGTAAACTAGTGATAAAATTACGTGGGTACTCGATTAAATTACGATTTGCCAAATAAGCCCAGAGTTGCCTTGACAAGTGAAAGCGCTCATTGATTCTAACTGCTGCATTGATATCGATGGAACCGTCAGATTGTTCGTTTGTATAATTCAACTCGCATAATGCGGCATGTCCTGTTCCTGAATTATTTTTTTCGTTCGAGCTTTCCCCACCAGCAACTCCAAGCTGTTCGAAAGCTGTAATTTTCCAATCAGGTTCTAATTCCTTAAATAATACCCCCAAGGTTCCACTCATAATCCCAGCACCTATTAAAACAACGTCTGATGTAGATGATTGATTATTCATTTTGGATCACTCCCATTTATCTAGTATTTTATCTTTTTGAAAAAGTTAGCATTCATTGATTGTATCGATTCTTCTAAATAACCACATGTCTATAATTCTGGTAAATCAAACTGTCTCTATTGCATTACTCGAAAATCAATTGGTGTAAAATTTAACACTAATTCTTTTAGCTAAAAAAAAGGCACTCTATCATAAAATGTATGCTTGAACGGCAAATTACATTCAGAAAGAGGCCTCTTGATGGAATCTATTATAACAAAATTGCACGAATTAATACATCAACCCAAAAGAAAAAGACTGCCAGTTCCATCAAACCAGCAGCCATTATCAATAATTATATTCAGCACCTACTATTCCACTATATCCACCCATTTATAATTTTCGGCACTTACCTTGTAGGTGATCAAATCTTTCACATTACTGTTTTGCAGATAGGCTGTGCCACTTTGGTAGAGTGGAACCAACACGGCACTATCTTCAATTAGAAGCTGTTCCGCTTTCAGCAATGCATTCCAACGCTTCATCGGTTTATCTCCCAGAGAAGATTTCGATGCAAGAACCAATTCATCATATTTCTCGTTTGAATATCCGGTGTGATTGCCTGGACTGTCCGTAATAAACAGATTCAAGTAAGTCATCGGATCCTGGTAATCACCGCCCCATCCGGTTAATATAAGCTCGTAATTCTGATTAACGTTCGCATCGACACTTTGTTCGGGCGGAACATTTTTAATGGTAACCGTCAGGCCGGGAAGATTGGACTCCCACTGATGTTTGAGGTTCTCAGCAATGGTTATTGACGAACTGGAATCCGATGTCGTCAATTTAAATTCTAGTTCTTCCTTATTTAGTTCCCTTAATCCCTGCTGCCAATGCTCTTTCGCCTTATCCACATCATATTGAGTCAGCTTTCCATTTTCCTCGCGAAAGTCCTTACCGGTTTCTGGGTTCTCCGAAATCCCTCGTGGTACCGTTCCATACAGAACCTTGGAGCCGTTATTGAGGATTTCATTGACAATTCCTTCTCTGTCCAATGCCATATTCAAGGCTTTTCGGATGTGTAAATTGGCAAGATTTGTCTGGTTGCCATCCTTTCCTTGGTTCATTTTCAAAAATCGTACCCCACCTGTTAAAAAGGTATGGTACTCTTCCTCTGACGAAAATTTATCAACAAAATCACCTGTCAGCCCTACTCGATCAAGCTGGCCATTCGTGTAAAGATCTACTGCAGTTTGCGTATCCTTTACAACATCGACCTTAATCTTGTCAACATTCACAGCATCCTTATCCCAATACTGCTCATTCTTTGCATATGTCCATGAGCTTCCTGTTCCATCCCAGTCTTCCAGGACAAATGGACCATTAAATAAGGTATGTTCACTGTCAGTTGCATATTGATCTCCCTGCTCCTCAATGAATTCCTGAGGCTGCGGGAAAAAGATAGCTGTAGTCAATAGTTCCTTAAAATATGGAATCGGCTCCTCGAGCGTTACTTTTAATGTACGATCATCCAGGGCTTCGACTCCAAGCTCATCGACTGGCTTATCGCCTTTTAAAATTTCTGAAGCCCCTTTGACGATTTCCTCAAATTGTGGCCCGTATGCTGCACCAGTCGCAGGATCAACTGCCTTTTTCCAGGCATACTCAAAATCATGTGCAGTAACAGCGGAACCATTCGACCATACGGCATCTTTCCGTATTTTAAATGTATAAACCCGATTGTCTGCACTTACCTTTGGTTCGCCAGCTGCCACAGCTGGCTGTGGATCCCCGTCTTTATCCAACCGGTATAACCCTTCAAATACCTGGTTAATGATCCTAAAACTAAAGTCGTTATCAGCCATTGTTGGATTCAATCCAGGAATTTGGCCAGGAGCACTCAGGTGAAGCACTTTTTCTTCTTCCTCGCCCGTATCTTCTTCGCTTGCCGTTTCATCCTGCGTCTCCCCGCTACAAGCAGTCAAGACAAGTAATAACAGCAGTGAAACGAATGAAATGGTTCGTATGTAATTCATCTTTTTTGCCTCCTTTATCTCTTTTGCAAAAATTAAACACAGCACCACCATGAGAGCACTGTTAAAAAGCCTGTTACAACCCTCGCTCACATACCTCCTTCACAGAAACAACCATTTGCACCCATAAAAAACATCCCGGGCCATTACCCAGAATGTTTGGAAATACATACAAAACAGCATCAGACTATTTGTTGTGTTTCCTACGCTGGTTTGAGCCAGACCAGGTTCCAAGGATCAGCATCTTAATGGATACACTCTCAACTGGCAACACCAGTTCCCCTACAACGATTGTTATGAATTTAATTAATTATTTTACTATTACATATCTTGATAAATTATTCAATCTTAAAATTTTCATACAGCTCAGTTTTTTTAGAAGCACAGGAACGGGCCTGCCGTTTCCAAAGTAAGAGAAACTTTCCCACGTCTTTAACACATCAAACTTATATATTAGAAAAAGGTAGCACAGATATTCCCTTGCTCTATCCCACTTAAAAAACCCCCTCTACTATAGAAGGGGGTGAAATCAGTATTTAATTATCTATTTAGTGAACTTCAAGTCCGCCATCAATATTAATTGCTTGTCCAGTCATATAGTCAGAGTCCTTGGATGCTAAATAGGAAACAAGGTTTGCGACGTCTTCTGGAGTTTGAGAACGTTCTAAAGGGATTTGATCAACCTGCTGCTGCCATGCTTCTCCTGGCTTCATCCCTTTATGTTCTACCATCTTGGCGTCAATCCGATCCCACATACTAGTTCCAACGATGCCTGGACAATAAGCATTAACTTTGATCTTATCCTGAGCAAATTCTTTTGCTGCTGCCTGTGTTAATCCATGAACAGCAAACTTAGTAGAAGAATAAGCACCTAATAATTCAAAGGCTGTTTTCCCGGCGATACTGCACGCATTAATTATTTTACCGCCATCATCTTGTTTTTTCATTTGCTTTGCTGCAGCTTGAATACCATATAAAGTACCGAACACGTTAACATTGTAAATCTTTTCTAAGTCGTTTGGTTCCACGTCTACTAGTGCTTCTACCTGGTCTATCCCGGCATTATTAACAAAAACATCTACGGAACCAAACTTTTCAACAGCTTCAGAGACTACTGATAATTGATCGTCCTGTTTAGAAACATCGCCTTTAACAGCTGCCACATCAATGTCTCTATTTTTAAGTTCTTCAACTGTTTTATTAGCCAAATCAATGTCCATATCACTTATTACAATCTTAAATCCATCTGACCCTAAGCGTTCAGCAATTCCTTTTCCAATACCTTGTGCTCCTCCAGTAATTACAGCTACTTTACTCATTGTTAACCACCTCTCTAATATGTCTTATATTAGAAATCTACCCTGCAATTATTTTTAAAAAACATAGGGATGGATTATGTGCATCCTAAAATTTCCACATTAGGTGGATTAAATTCCTTTTTCGAAATGTTCTAAGCCACACTTGTAGAAAAGTTGTCATGCTATTTAGTTAATAATTCAATTTCCCACAGACTAAAGTAGACAGGTATGTTAATTTACACATAGTTGAGGTTAAGCCGATTGGGGCGCATTAAGTAGTATAATAGTTTTTCGAGTACGTACGCATAGGCAAAACTGCAAAAGCATATTATTTAGATAAGAAAAACAGAGATAAACTAGATGAAATAATAAAAAAGGTTAAGCACCTGAATGAGGAGGGGTTCTATGTGGTTGAATATCGATAGACCAACTAGGAAGGTAACAATACATGAGGATAACTGTTCCTATATTCCTACAGAAAATTCTAAGTATAAAAAGTTAAATGGCCTACTTCGTGACGGAGGATGGCTGCATTTTAACAATGGAGAAGAGACTTTACTAGAGATAGAACATGCCTATAGAGAATATGAGCAAGGCAACTGTTATACTTGTAATTCAAGAATATAGCCCCAAAAGTTGCCTAGGTAGGATCTCATTCTCATTTAAGTACTAGGTTAAGTAAATTGCTGGAGGTCACTACCACCCAAACATCATTACCCCCTCTCAACAGGCTGCTTCTCCCTTTCTAAAAACAGAGAAAGAAGCAATCCTGTGACAGCAAACAAAAATGCGACGAAGAAGGCGGTTTTTACGCCGGTCAAATAATTAGCTGGCTGTACGACAGCCTCAGTTCCGGCCCCAACATTGCTGATAAACGAAATAATAAACGTCAGTCCCAATGATCCCCCGAATTGGCGGGCCGTATTGATTACCGCAGTCCCATGTGAAATCAGCTTATCAGGCAAAGCATTGATGCCAGCGGTCATGATGGGCATATTAATCAATGCCACCCCGCCCATGGCAACCATGAATAATCCCATCGTAATAATGAATGGCGTATGAAGACCAAGAATCAAATTAAAGCCAAGTGTGCTTAGACTTAGCAGCATAAAGCCGATAATCGCAATTGTTTTGCCACCGTATTTATCAAACAATCTTCCTGCCAAAAGCGACATAGCAGCAAGTGTCAGCGCCCCGGGCATCACAATCAGGCCTCCGTAATAAGCTGAGAACTGCTGAGCGTTCTGCACATACATCGGTAAAATCGTCTCGATTGAGATGAGCAGACTGAACGAAAGGATGGAGACAAACGCAATAAGTGCAAAGACAGGCACTTTAAGCACACGAATTTCCAGAATAGGTGACGTGAGCCGCAGCTGCCTAACCACAAATAAACCCAGTGCGAGGGCTCCTGCAATCAGACTGGTAAGTGTATCTGGATCAGTTATGCCACCCTCCTGTATGCTATTGAAACCGTACAGTAAGCCGCCAAAACCAATCGTTGACAGTATAATGGATAAGATGTCGATGTCTGTTTTTCGCTGCTCGGTAATATTGCGCATATACAAGAAAGTAAAAAGCAGAATACATGCTGCAATCGGCAGGGTTATCAGAAACAACGAACGCCATTCGAAATAGCTAATCACAACACCGGAGATAGGCGGACCAACCGCGGGCGCAACGTTAATCACAAGCCCGGCCAATCCCATCGCGTATCCTCTTTTTTCCTTTGGATACAGAAGGAACAACATTGTCTGCATTAACGGTATCATTATGCCAGACCCCATTCCCTGAATAACACGCCCAATTATCAGGATGGGAAACGAAGGTGCAACCAAACAGATTAATGTTCCTGCAAAAAACAAGAACATAGCACCCATCATTAATGTCCTTGTTTGAAATTTATCAATTAAATAAGCCGTTATTGGAATCAGAACGGCAATGGTTAACATGTAGCTGGTTGTTAGCCATTGGACTTCCGTTGAGTTAATCTCGAACGCATTCATGATTTTTGGAAAAGCCGTAATTAGCAGAAATTGTGTCAAAACAGATAAAAAAGCAGCCGACAATACAATCCCTACAATTAGGCGTCGTTGAAAACGTGATAGATTCGCCGAAGTCATCTCATCTGCCTCCCTTCGTAGTTAATCATTTCCTTTTTATATACAACCATATTACATGCCACACAATGTTTCAGCAATTAACTAACAAACGGTGAACATTTAAATTAGAAGCGTTTCCGGTTATAGCCATCAATCGGGGTATTCGTACCATCCAGTAATAAATAAACCAGAAAAGCAGTATCATCCGGAATGGCATCCTCAATATGCCCCGTTCTTTCCTAATGCCAATTGCCATACCCACAAACATCAAACTCAAAATAAAAAAAGCAGCCAGTTTCACCAAACCAGCAGCCCTAGCTAATAATATTTTAAGCATACTTTGACAAAATTCGGGAAGTAGCAGGCACATTGGCACAAATACATCGAAGCAAGGGGATGGTTCTTGTGCTTCCTGCAACTTCCAAATGAAGCAAGAACCGTCCCCATGTTGCTTCCTTGCTTCCTCTTCCCTAAAATCAGCTGACCTGCTAAACTTAATGTAACGAAGCAGGTGATTACATGACAAACGTTGTTAAAATATCGATTAGGCATCTAGTGGAACACGTATTTCGAAGTGGGAGTATTGAGTCCGGTGGTTTCCGTTCAGCAAACCCTCTTACAGATGGTACAAAGGCTCACCAGAAGATACAAAAAACGTACAAAAAAGATGATCAGAAGGAAGTCTATCTAAAGGCAGAGATTCCCTTTGAAAATATAAACATTCATGTAGACGGACGCTGTGATGGATTGCTTTTTCAGGAGGACGGGTCGGTAATCGTCGATGAAATCAAGTCTACTTCACATGCGCTCGGTACTATTACAGAAGAGACCTACCCAGTACATTGGGCCCAGGCTGTCTTTTATGCATATATTTATGCGTTAGATCACGAACTTGCGGCAATGACCATTCAGCTTACATATATGCAAGTCAAAACAGAAGAACAGAAACAGTTTCAACGTACTATGACACTTACCGAACTTGAAGACTTTGTAATGGAAGTGGTAAGTGAGTACGCTAATTATGCCAAAGCTAAGACGCAGCATATAACTGACAGAAATACCTGCAGTAAAGAGCTGGTGTTTCCTTATGGAGTCTACCGAGATGGACAGCGAAAGCTTGCAGGATCAGTCTACAAAACGATACTCGATAAAAAGGTTCTGTTTGCCAAAGCTTCCACTGGGATTGGTAAAACAATTTCCACTATTTTTCCAGCAGTTAAATCGATTGGAGAAGGCAACCTCCAGCGCATCTTTTACCTGACTGCAAAAACCATTACCAGGACAGCAGCCGAGGAAGCATTCCAGTTGTTGATTGATAATGGGTTGGAAATGAAGGTTGTCACTATTACAGCAAAAGACAAGATCTGTTTTCAGGAGGAGACTATCTGTACTGCTGAGCATTGTCCTTTTGCTGAAGGTTATTATGACCGGATTAACGGGGCAATTCTGGATATTTTTGAAAATGAATCATTAATGAGCCGTAC
The DNA here is from genome assembly GCF_052246775.1 of Virgibacillus sp. L01. Classification (NCBI taxonomy): domain Bacteria; kingdom Bacillati; phylum Bacillota; class Bacilli; order Caryophanales; family Bacillaceae; genus Virgibacillus; species Virgibacillus sp. L01. The sequence goes on from NZ_JBQQCP010000001.1 coordinate 603,136, forward strand.
AGTGATTGAAGCCTATGCCCGGAAACATCGCGTTTGTCCATTTGAATTTTCGCTCGATCTTGCTTACACAGCAGACGCCGTTATTTGTGATTATAACTATATATTCGACCCTAGAGTGTCCCTGAAACGCTTAATAGAAGATCAGAAAAAACAAGCAGTGCTGCTCGTGGATGAGGCACATAACCTAGTCGATCGTGCGCGGGAAATGTACTCGGCGGTGTTGTTCAAATCAGCGTTTTTACAAGTACAAAAAGAATACAAAGATATAAATGGCGCTGTTGCTAAAGCCGCAAAGGCTGTCAATGTTTGTCTCGCAGAAAAGCGAACTCAGGAGAATATTGTAGAAAAACAACTAGATGAGGACCTGGCAGTTCTGGTGGAAAAGTTCACTGCAGTCGCAGAAGAAGAATTGGTTCAAACCCCGGAATCCAATCAACTTTTAGTGGATACTTATTTTGCTGCCAGTACCTTCGCAAAAATCTGCCGGCTCTATGATAAACGCTTTGTCTCTTATGTAGAAGTAGACAAGAACGAGGTAATGATGAAGCTGCTTTGCTTAGATCCATCGCACCTTCTCCAGCAAATGGGAAAAGGTTTCCGTTCTAAAGTTTTCTTTTCAGCTACACTTACACCAGCAGATTACTACAAAAATCTATTAGGAGGAACCAAGGATGACTATGTGTTATCCATCCCTTCTCCATTTGTCCATGAAAATGTAGAGATTCTGGTTAAGCCTTTGTCCACACGCTATCGTGACCGTGAACAGACACTGTTGCCAATGGTCCAGTTTATTCTTGATGCCCTGCAAAAATATGAAGGAAATTTCATCATCTTTTTCCCGTCCTATAACTATATGAATAAGGCTTTCGAAGTATTTAAAACAGAAGCACCAGATGTAAAAACAATTGTCCAGGAAACTGGGATGTCGGAGGAGTTACGGGAGGATTTCCTAACTGCCTTCAAAGCAAACGCAAATGAAAGAATAGTAGGATTTGCGGTTCTTGGTGGCGTTTTTTCAGAAGGGGTCGATTTGAAAGGAGACCGACTTTCTGGAGTCATGGTCGTTGGGGTCGGGCTTCCGCAGATTGGATTCGAACGAGATATTATCAAGGATTATTTCACTAATGAAGGACATAATGGCTTTGATTACGCCTACGTCTATCCTGGAATGAACAAAGTTCTGCAGGCTGGCGGCAGACTCATAAGGTCTGAGGACGATCAGGGGACCATTGTATTAATAGACGACAGATTTTTACAGCCAAAATATCAGAAGCTATTCCCGGAAGAGTGGCGGCAATATAGAGTGGTTTGAAGCATGCAATTTCTAACATTCTACTTGATCTTTTTCGGGTGCCCTTGCTGAACATAGTAGCCGTACCACCTGCAAGAGCGCCTCATTGTTATACCTGGTTTACGTTGTTATTGCTATTCTTGTTGTGTTTGTACAATGACCAGCTCCCTCCTTTGTTGGTATTTATAAAAATATACTTTCTTCATTTCCTATATTAGATTTATACCACTGTGCTTCAACAATTCCATTTAAAAAAGCGCCATCTCATAGAGAATGACGCTCATTACAATTCAGATTCAAGGAACCTGTCCCTATATCATTTTACGGAAAAATAGTTAAAAGAAATGAAAGTAGGTGGATCACTTCTACACATCCATGATCCAAATTATCCCGGAAGCATATGAAACCGAACCCATGTTACTAAAAAATGAAAATAGTACGCTGCTTTTTGCCATAAAAAAAACGCCAAAGATACTGACCTTACAGTATCTTTGGCGTGTTGAGGTGTCAAACTTTACTTCACTTCTATGGAAGCAAGACGTCCCCGTGCATCTATTCTCCCATCACTTCATCAATAGGTCTGATAACTGGTACAGCTGCACCTTCGTATTCTTCTTCAATAAAACTTGTCACTTCTTCAGAATGATAAATATCTACAATCTTTTGAAATGCTTCTTTATCCTTACGATCTGTGTGTGCTGCAATAATGTTAATGTATGGTACATTTTGATCGTCCTCACGAAAGATAGGATCATTTGTTGGATTTAGACCTGCAGCAATTGCAACATCTGAGTTAATAATTGCTGCTGTTGCATCTTGTAAGCCGCGTGCAGTTTGGCCAGCAGTTACAGTAACGATATCAAGATTCTTTGGATTTTTTGTAATACTATCTAGTCCACCAGATCCATTAAACCCTTCTTCTAGCGTAATTAGTTCAGCTTTTTGTAAGAGCATTAATGCTCTTCCCAGGTTTGTTGGTTCTTTTGGAAGGATAATTTGAGCGCCATCTTCAAGTTCACTTACTTCTTTTACTTCATTTGAATAAATACCCATCGGCCAAATAGCTGTTGTTCCAATAGCTGATAAATTCAAATCACGTTCTTTAATAAAAGATTCAAAATAACTTATTGTTTGGAATGCGTTAAGATCAATTTCGCCGTTATCTAGCGCAATGTTCGGTTGTACATAATCACTAAATTGTATAATTTCAATATTTATGCCCTCTTCTTTAGCTAGTTTTTTCACTAGCTCCCATGTAGGGGTTTCTGCCGTTGTAGTTCCTACTTTAACGGTAGTTTCGTCATTACCCGATCCACAACCGGTAATAAATAATAATAATAGAATTAGAATCGTAAATAGTTTTTTCATAGTTAGTCTCCTTCATATAGCTGTAGTAGTTGAATCAGATTCTTCTGATTTTCTTAGATAAATAATTTCCTAAAGATTGAATAAGTTGGACCATAATCACAAGGATTAATACCGTAATAACCATAACTTCTGTTTGGAACTGGTTGTAACCATATGAGATGGCTAAGTCGCCAATACCGCCGCCTCCTACAGCTCCCGCCATAGCTGTGGCACCAATTAGACCAATAATGCCGATTGTTAAGCCTAGGATTAATGAACCTAGTGCCTCTGGCAAAAGGAACTTCCAAATTATTTGCCAAGGTGTTGCTCCCATAGCTTCCGCGAGTTCAATTGTACCTGAACCAACTTCCAACAACGAGTTTTCTACCAATCTTCCTATGTATGGCGCTGTATAAAACACTAATGGCACAATTGCAGCAGTCGTGCCAATAGAAGTTCCTACGATTATCCGAGTAATAGGAATAATTGCAACGATTAGGATAATAAATGGAATCGATCGCAGCGTATTAACAATAATATTCAATACTTTAAAAACAGCTTTATTTTCCAGTATCCCTTGTTCCCTCGTTATAACTAAAATAATTCCCAATGGAACACCAATTAAAATAGAAATGATGAAAGTCACAATGATCATATACAGTGTTTCATTCATTGACCCGAGAAGTTCAGGCCAGAACCAGGACCAATTAAATTCCATCTGGTACAACCTCCTTGATCGTTACTTTTTGCCCTTTGATATAGTCAACTGCGTTATTGATTTCACTTTGTTGTCCATTAAATGCCACAATAATATTACCAAATGGTTCCCCTTGGAGCTCTGTGATCGTCCCATGAATAACATTAACATCGACAGAGAACTTTTTCGCAACATCTGACAGGAGTGGATTATTGGCATATTCTCCTTTATAAAGGATCCGAAAAACAGAATGTAACGTACCTTTTTGTGAAATCTTTCTTAATGTAGCTTCAGGTAATGCGTCGTTAAGTATAGTACGGACAAAACTTCTGGCGATGGTTGTTTTTGGTTCTGTAAACAAGTTAATGATGGAATCCTGTTCCACAATAACACCGGCATCCAGTACGGCGACTCTATCACAAATGTCCCTAATTACGTTCATCTCATGCGTGATTAACAAGATTGTAATTCCCAATTCATCTCTTACCTGTTTTAATAAATCCAAAACTGAGTTAGTTGTATCTGGATCAAGAGAAGAAGTAGCCTCGTCACACAACAGTAAGTGTGGGTCTGTTGCCAGCGATCTAGCAATACCAATTCTTTGCTTTTGGCCTCCGGAAAGTTGTTCAGGATAATGATTTGCTTTATCCTCCAGTCCGACAAAAGACAGCAGTTCTGTCACTTTTTCTTCAATCGCTTGTTTTGAATAGCCCTCTAATATAAGCGGCATAGCAACATTTCCGAAAGCAGTTTTAGAATGCAGTAAATTAAATTGTTGAAAAATCATCCCAATTTTCTTCCGTTCTGTCCTTAACTCCTTTGGGGACAAGTTAGTTAAAGCCTTCCCGTTGATTTCTACTTTACCTGAAGTAGGCTTTTCTAATAAGTTTACACACCGGATTAATGAACTCTTTCCAGCTCCACTATACCCAACTACACCGAATATTTCTCCTTTTTTAATATCAAGGTTAATATCTTTTAATGCCTCGACTGGGTTTTCTTCGTTTTCACCATATACCTTTTGAATTCCGTCAAGTACTAACATGTACGTATTCTCCTTTACTCCCTTAAAACACTTCAGGTGATATCCCTTCACCAAATACAAAAAAGAGCCTTCATAACGAAAGAGGCTCTAATCATAAACCTTATCTTTCAGAATATTTCCTGTAGGAATTAGCACCTTTCATTAAAGAAGGTTGCTGGATATCATCGGGCCTTGTCCCTCCATCACTCTTGATAAGTAATATTAAGTTATTATCTAACGGTTCCTAATATACTAATATAATTATTGCGAAATTGTCAACATTTTAAAATAATTTGTCGAATAAAAGTTGATTAGCGGTTTATTTTTGTACAAACCTTTGAATGGAAAACGGACTAATGTCGAGTTGCGACTTGTGATCTTCTGTTACTAATTGACTCAGAATTTCTCCAACAACACTACTAAATTTAAAGCCGTGACCAGAAAAGCCACAAGCAACAGCAACATGATCATGGTTCGGATGTTTATCGATAATAAAATCTGAATCCGGGGTATTCGTATAGGTACAAGCTTTCCCCAGTTTATGTTGCCCCACCTCAGGTATACACCGCTCTGCGAAACGTGTAACATCCTGTTTGTCTTGTTCATAAGTGCCGAATGTTTCTAAAGGTTTACTCATATCTCTTGGACGTCCACCGTCGTGTCGACCAATTTTAACACCTGCTTCTTTAATGCTTGGAAAGCCGTAATAGGTTTCTGTAGGCAATTCAAACGAGAAGGCTGGAAATGCAGTAGAATCATAGATGCTCTCATCCGTTTCAAACCACGAGAATGTATTCCTTAATTCCTGTAAAGGTAAATCTAATCCGATTAATGGAAGCAAATTTCTAGTGCCAGCCCCAGGCGTTACAATTAACGATTCCGCTGTAAAACTTTCCTGTTGAGTTTCCACCTGTACATGGTTATCAAAAATAGAAATGGAGGTCACTGGCGAGTTAGGCTTAAATTCAGCACCATGTTTCAGTGCCCCTTCTCTAAAAGCCCGGATACAATTCTCACTCATTAAAACACCTGAATCCAATTCATAGCAGCCTATGTACCCTTCTGGAACATTAAATCCTTCCCAGCGATTATTAATGTCTTCAGCCGTTAACTGTTCAACATTTAACGAATAATCCTTTGCGCTTTTTTTTACATTTTGAATAAAATTGGAGTTTGGCTGAGCAATATTAACAACACCAGTATTTACAAAAATATCTTCATCTGACGTCTCTTGAAGCTGACTCCATAACTTCTGTGCTCGTAGTGCCATTTCCGTATAATTTGCACCTTCTCCATAAGCATGCCGTATAATCCTCGTCTCCCCATGATGGGAGCCTTCCGCATGTGGTGGATTATGAGAGTCTATTAGCAGGACACGCTTCCCTTGTTTTGCTAAATAGTAGCCAGCTGACATCCCCATTGAGCCAGCACCAACGATAATAACTTCATAGTCCATGTAATATCCTCCTACCGTAACGACTGAAATTAAAGTCAAATCTATAATAATATGAATAATACATTCATCTGGGATGGAATTCAATAATTTAATTAATAGAATATAATTATAATCTTTACCTAAACAGCTTTCCAGCTTATCCGAGCATCTTGCTTAGAAAACGGCTCAACATATGAAGGAAAACGAATTGCTGACATGCATCATATCGGGATAAAGCGAAAAACCCCGATTCTGATTAACCCAAGCAAAAACATCTTCACCTTCCCAACCCACAGTCCAACTGATTTTGCGTACAGCTGGATTCTTTACAGCCATGTACAAGATATAAAGCCTTTTCGAAATAAACCAAACTCCAAATCAATTAAATGGCCAAAACCACCAAATGGATGTGTCTAATTATACACTTGAAAGATAGTTCCAGCGGACAGGGATGTGCCTGTGGAAATTTATTTAACGATGGCAGGGGATATAAAACCAACAAGTAATATATATCCCCACGCATATCAGTGTAACACTATAAAAAACACTTAATAACTTAGCGCATAAGCGAAGCGGGGGCTGACCCCAATATTTTCATGAAGCAAGGCATACTGTGACCTAGATTTAATACAATAAGTCGATTAAATTACTTAAGTAGTCTCTGTCCCACAAGATTGTATTTGTTTTTTTGGCTAGATCATTGGCAGCTCTAGTAAAATAATTATTTGTTACAACCATGTGCTTTTCAGCTTTATAATAATTCCCTCCAGATACGACCTCCTGAACTGCTTTGTTCCCTACTTTAGAGCTATAACATTTCGATTGAATTGCTATACATTCATTATCTTTGTACACCAACAAGTCAGCACCCTGATCACCTGAAACTTTTGTTTCCTCAATTTTATAGCCCAATCTATTAAAAAGCTCCGATAAGAATTTTTCAAATTCAATCCCAGTCATATTGTCAATATGTCTTAGACTAATACGTTTATTATCACCAGAAATATCTTCACTCTCTAATCTTTGTTCGAGTTTAGTTATTTGTTGTTCCAATTTATACTCTTCTATAACTTCATCAATTTTTTTACTTATCTTTTTTAGATTCCACCTATAGCTTGTAATCTGTTTGTCAAAAAATAGCTTAGATAAGAAGTGTAAATTAGAAGCAAATTCTATATTTTCTACGCCAATTGATTTAAGGTACATATGCGAGGCAGTAGAAATATTAATATGTTCACCTTCAGGAATTAGATCACCATATTTATTTAGGCAATCAATATAGTTTTTCTTATCAATTTTATCGATGAAAACTTTGCATATTATTGATTTGTTTCTTTTAACCTTAACCCCCTTTTTTTCTAGCAATTTCATAAAAATCTTAAAGTTATTTTGGTAGAAATCGACCAACGTTCTAGCTAATTCATCACCTAGCTCAGTCCTTTGATAGTTATTTAAGCTATTATCTTTAACAACACATATAAAGGCTTCTAAAGCACCGGGAGCTAACAAAAAAGTCGGAGTAACTTTTTCCAGTAACCTATCCATTTCTGATTCAATTTTAGAGATATCATCAAGCTTATTTTTTTTCTTAATAAAAGTATCTACTTCAGATTTTTCAATTTCTTTGTTAAATTTGTGTATAAGTTTAATTATCCTCACGCTCCAAAAAGTGTACTCTAATACATTTTATAATAGAATATAAAATTTTTCTATGAGCGTTAGATCAAAACTCTTACTGGTAGAGGGAAATTTATTAGGATAAAACCAGCACGATAATATAAACGTACTTAAGTTAGACTTATTCTACGGGTTTCTGAATATATAGATAAACTTCAGGGGTGATTCAGGGAAGCCTCTAAGCGCTTTTTCGTTAAATTTATTAGCTTTATACCTGCTATTACCACTCTTAATACTTAATAGTCCCTAAACGCTTGCTGAGGCTCATGGTGGTGATTCTTTTTTGGGGATTAATCAGCACTCTTCTTTAAATAAACAAAACCACAAAGCAATCATTACCTTTATAAATGTCCAGCAGATACCAATTAATGTTCCATCAAAAAGCTAAAGGGACGGTTCACTTGAAATCAAAAGAACCGTCCCCATGCTTGATGTGTTAGAATGATACTCGAAAAGACCTGTAGTAGTAAAAGATGGGAGATGGTTAGAAATGACCGTAGAATTAGAGCAATATGAAAAGAGGATAATAGCTTTTATTGACATTCTTGGATTCAGGGAGCACATTAATCAAACAATTATGAATCCTAATCACTTTAAGAAGATTAAGGATGTTTTGAACTTTATTTCTGAACTCAAGCAGGATAACGACCAAGGTACTCTTTCTCAAAAGTCAATTGGTAGGGAAGTTACTGTATTTTAAGATTCCATTGTAGTTTCTTATCCTGTCTCTTTATCATCAGCAGGTTTTTACTTGCTACTCGACGTAATTCATCTTCAATTGGAGATGATGGGACAAGGTATCCAAATGCGTGGTGGAATTACCAGTGGGGAGCTTTGTCATGTGGACAACATTGTTTATGGTCCAGCCATGGTAGAGGCCTATGAGTTAGAAAGTAAACATGCGATATATCCACGAGTTGTTGTAGATAAAAAGACAATTGAAGTGGCAGTTTTAGAAGGGGATCACTTACCAAATGAAGAATTAGAATATGTTCTTGGGCTTATTGAACATGATGCAGATGGACGGTATTTCGTTGATTTTATGTCCCAATGGCAAGAGATTGACTACGGGTATGATTACTTCACTGCTTTGAGTACTACCAAGTCAGTAATTCAAACAGCTCTTGACGATTACGCTCAAGATCCAAAAGTTCTCTCAAAATACATTTGGTTAAAGGATTATTATAACAATACTTTGAATAAGCTGGCTTCACAGCTACTTGCAGCTCCTGATACTTCTCCATAAGCCAATCAAATACTTGGGAAGCTGTCAGGTCAGGGTGTTCACGTAACCAGGATAGAATCAGTTCTTGATAGTCATCCAACTTCTTCTTTCTAGTCTTTGTTTGTGTAACCCATTCCACCATATCCTGGGGATTACGTTTTAAGTAACGGTATACAGTTACCCTGGATATACCAAGTTTTTCAGCCACCTTTACCTTACTAAATCCTTGTTTTAATAATCGTTTAATATCCATATACATTTCCCACTTATCCACCTTTTTGCCTCCATCACTGTTGTAGTCTATCAAACTATCATTATAGCAGTGATGGTTCTTTTATTTTATGCCCATTTTCGCGCCGAGCAGTTTATATATGGCAAAGTGTAAACTTTTATTTAGCGGAAACTGTATACTTTAGTTTATCAGTCACAAATGTCTTATGAACAGAAAAGGCGGGAAGAAAAGGTAATTGAAAAACGCTTGAAATGGGCTACATTCCCTACCTATAAGACATTAGATGAATTTTCATTACACGAGCAACCGTCTTTAAAGAAAATACAATTCAACCAACTAACTGATTTAACATGGTTAGATCAACTTTACAATCTAATTCTTTTAGGGCCAACTCGCGTCGGCAAAACCCACCTAGCCATCGGCTTAGGAATAAAAGCAATTCATGAAGGATATAAAGTTACATTTATATCCATGGGAGAACTAATCCATGTACTAAAGACAGAAGAAATAACGCGTAAATCCCAGATACGACTAAAAAGGATTCGAAACTCTAACTTGGTAATTATAGATGATCTTATGTTTATGGCAATGGACCAACGAGAAGCGAATCTTTTCTTTCATCTGGTAAACGATTTATACAATCAATCATCGATAATACTAACATCCAATAAAGGCCCTAGTGATTGGGGTGAATTGTTAGGAGATCCAGCGATCACCGCAGCAATATTAGATAGAATCATTCATCGAGCTGAAGTAATTCAATTAGGAGGCGACAGCTATAGATTAAAACACCGAAGCTCAATATTTAATAACAAAACTGTTCAAAATTAATGAGCAAAAAGTGTTCAATTTAACTTGACGGTTACAAAGGGCCTTTGACGCACCTCACACTTCCGAAGGGACAATTTCTAAGGAAGCAAAAGAACCGTCCCCATGCTTCTTCTATATTAGAAATGGGGTGAAAATCGCGTTTTCTTCATGCAAATGGAGAAAATGAGCTACCAAAACGTTTAGAAAACTAATTTTGCACCCATTTAAATTTTTCTTACACACGATAAAACAAGCCACCAAACCTAATAGCGTATGGCAGCTGATTATAAACATATTTTTCGACAAAATCCGAGTAATTTCGGGAAGTGACACCAAGAACTCAAGCCTTTCCTCTATATCCTCATAAGATTCCCATTTATCTAATTGAGCAGCCACAAAAATCTTCATTAATGCATCTACAGACAATTGGGAATTATATCCATACGTGCAAGGCCAATGGGTCTCACCCAATTATTCTTGTTTCCTAATTTATTAATTGATATTCAAAAAGAAGAATTTCACGTTATGAATAGATTGTCAGATTTCTTAATTGTAAATTAATGGTATTTAAGCTTGATGACATTGGGACTGACCCAATTATTGCTCAGATCTAATCGAAAATTCCCATTGCCTAACAGCATCTATTAAGATGTAAAATATGTTCTGGGACATTATCAAATCCAACATATGCTCTCAACTTACAAATACTTCAAAAGTAACCTGTTAAGAATATATTGTTTAAATTTTTCTTTCTTTGAAAACTTTAATATGCCTTGGTCTTTTATTTTTTTGTAATTATATTCTTCTAAAATTGAAGCAAAAAACTGATTCACCATTCTTATTTCTATTGGTTCAATTTCATTTTTCCATTTATCTAAATACTTATCTGATACACCTTGAAAAGTTGTATTAGTTGTACTATTTCCGCTCCAATTATCGCCATTTACAGTAGGCTCGTATAAAATATCATCATGATTCAATCCCGTAAACTGTCTGATAGTATCAACCGTCTTAATGGGTTCTTTCACTAAATCTTCATATTTCACAATAAAATAATCATTATCTAATAGAACTTTATTTCGTTCTAAGTAATAATAATTATTATATAAAGACTGCATAATTTGTTTTAGATTAGGATAACCTTTCTTAGCTTTAAATTTCCTAATTGAAACTAAATTTGAATAGGGATTTCGCACAATATGAATGAATTTTGCTTTAGGAAAAATTTTTTTCAGTGTAGACGCAAATTCTGCATTTTCAACTGACTTTTCCACTATTCTTGTCCCATTACTTAATTTCTCATTAAAAAGTGAATAGAACATAGACTCCACGTAATTTTCTATCGACGATTTTAAATTGCCATAATCATTTCTATTAAGTAATTCTTCTTTTAAACCATGGATATTCCAGAAACCTTTTGTGTTACTATCTGCGTACAAGTCAGCATTTTTATTCGCATAACCAACCCAGTTTATATAGTTTTCAATAATCTCTTTCTCTTTAAATTTCTTAGGGTATTGTCTCCTAATCCCATAATCAATCCACATACCGTTATGTTGAAAAAAATGTGCTTCAAGTGGTATGACAAACAATTGCTTATGGCCATCAAACAAATTTCTTAACAGACTAGTGCCAGATTTGTGGGCACCTAATACAAAGATTGGTTCTTGATTCATTTATTTATTCTCCCTTATTCAAAATATCATTTGCTTTTTAAGTTTATTTCACTTTTCCTTTAATAACCTTTTTCACTTTATTAAAAATCAGTTTATCCTCTGGACTAATACCTAGATAATACATAATAATCAGGAACAATCCAATATTCATTATTGAATACATTGATAAATTAATAATATAGGAAAACACAAAAATACTTCTAATTATAAGAACTAGTAGAGTACTTATTACTATAGAGACAATAACTTTAATAAAGTCGTTGTTATATGGATGTATCCTATGTATTTTATAGACCAATACTAATTTTATTATATTCGCTAATGCGACGGAAACTAATGAAGCACAAGCTGCACCTTCAATACCGTAAGAAGGGATCAACAATAAATTTAATAAAATATTTACACATACTACTAGAATGTTATTATACATCTCATACTTTGGATATCCAGTCATTATTAATATATAGCCAGAAGATCCCACGCCTGCATTTACTACTTGCCCTATTGCCACTAGCACTAATGCTGTTGATCCTAGTACAAATTCATTACCGAATATCTCCATTATTTCATTATTAAAAATTAGAATTAAGCTAAATGCCATCAGATTTACAGTTACAACCCATTTAGTGATTGTTTTAAACATAGACTCCAATTGAGAAATATCACCTTTATGGAATAATGATGATATTGTTGGTGCAAATATCATATTAAAAGCTATTAGTATAAAACTACTCATAGTACCTATTTGCAAAGCAATACGATAAATCCCTACTTGCTCAACACTAAGAAAATATCCTATCATAAATATATCTGTCTTTTGACTGATAAAAATTAAAGAACCGGTGAAGAATAAAGGTAAGGAATAAATTAATACTTTTTTATAATACTTTATAGAATTCCTTGATATTCCTCCAAATAAATTTCTTTTATAAATAGAATATAATAAATATAACGCCCCTATAATGATGGAGAGATAGAAAGCTATGGTCATCGTGTTGATATGATTCCCAAGTAATACAATCGCAAAAACTAAGATAAAAAGTTTTAATGTTGGAACAATAAAATTTTGGTTAATGACAAAAGGATTTATGTATTTTATCCCTCGAAATACACTTTGTGATAATTGGGCAAAAGCTAAAAATATTATCAAAGGAGACATTACCTTTAATACCTCACTTGAACTTGAACTGTTAAGTATATTTTTCGTGATGAATTCATTATTAATATTTATAATGATAATTAAAACTACACTCAACACAGCAACCATTAAGTAACTAATGGATATAATTTCATTTCTTTTTATATATTTTTTTTCTTCATTTAGTTTTGGTATAAAGTAAACTAAACCTTGTTGTAATCCTAGAAGAACTAATAATGGAAAGAAGCTTATAAAAGTAAATATATAAGTAAATTGACCATATATTTCAGCACCTAGGTATCGTGCCGCAATAAAATTAAATAAAAGACCTATTACAAGTCCAACTATCTTTCCTAGAAATACAATTCCAGATTGTTTTGTTACGTTTTCTAATTCCTTCGATTCCTTCCCCATATAGTTCACCTTTTCAAAAAACTACTTTTGTCATTATGTTTAATTGTTTATGAAAATTAACTTCTCGTTTCGTTATAATATAAGCTCTACAATAATTTCTTTAGTTTGCAATTGTTGCGTCATTTCTGAAATTCCACAAAAAATAAGTACATTACTTTCACATCAAACAATAGCACTGTTTTTTCAATTCATTATCTTTTGCTACAATAATATCCAGAACTCCTAAAGGTCTTTCAAACAAAAAGCTTGGTGAAGCACAGTAAAACCTAAGTTACTTTGTGTTGGCCAAAAAAAGTGCAACAAGGAGTACATATTTCTATTTTTTGCATCAATATTATCATCTGACCATTTCGAAGTAGCAGTTGTGCTCCTACAAAAAAAGCTTGAAAAATTGCTATTTTAACATCTGGAATTCTGTAAAAATAATCAGTTCATAAAGTACAATTATCAACATAATTACAGTTGTATTTATAAGCGTGTATAATGAGTTATACTCAATAGATGCTGTAATTCACTTTGTAACAAGTACTGAAAGCTCTATCTACAACAATGAATTATTGGATGAAGTATTCACGCCTCCTAGGTAACACCGATATGTCCCCATATTTATTAGCTCCGTGGTAAGGTCCAACTTCCCAAAACTTCATTGATCCCAATGTTCAAATCTTAAACCCGTTAATTCAGCTAATCGTTTATTCTTTTCATAAAAGTAATTAATTAGATATTCACGGTCATTGTCGTCCATTTTTGTTATTTTATCAGGCTTTTTCAATAATTTGTGCTTAATAATTGTTGGAATTACCTTGCCGATATTAATATTATTAATAAAAGGGTAAGTAATTTTTAATCGATTAATTTTCTTGCCAAGCGTTGTTGCCATATATGAACCGTTTTTGTGTATGTATGGATTTATGTTAATATCAGATTCCACTTCCATAAATTCAAAACATTTTTCAATAGTTTTTTTCGGCTCAACTTTAAGATCTTTAAAATCTATAAATAAAAATGAATCTAAGGGAAAAAATTTTAGCCAAAGCGAAAGCTGGGCAGAATAATTGCTCGTATCAAGATAAAGAGATCTATTACTTCTAATTAATTTTCCAAAGCTTTCATTAGTTCTATCAGTTTTAACACTGTGCCAATAGGCAGAGTAAGCCCTGTCTATTGGATTTCTTAATATATATATAAACTTTGCTTTTGGGTTTAATGAGTACACTCTAAAAGGAATATTCTCATAAACCGGGTTTTTATCTTGGTGTTCAAATCTTGCCATAGTATAACTAGTTGAAGCATCTACTAGCATATTCTCACTTGAAACAAATCTATTTTTGTACCAATCTATACCTTTATCGTAGTTTATAGTAAAATAATGTGTTTCTTTTGGTTGCGATACGGATATGTTTGGGTGAGAATCTAATAAAGATGCTAATGTTGTTGTACCAGATTTTTGAGCACCTATTAAAAATACTTCTGGTGGAAAGCCCATTTTTTTCCTCCTTTAATGCCTCTTAAATAACTTTAGGTATCACATCACAAGTGTATATATAATTATGTGCCATATGACATATTTTTGCATTCTCCACACTTTCAGAGTTTGCACATTTAAACTCTATTAGACTTGGATGGATGGATGGTTGGTTGGTTTCAGAATTACTTTGAATTTAGATATAAAGTACTTTCTTCCTTTTATGTTCTAATATAGACATAATTTATTTTTTTGTGAGGTATTATCTTCCTATTAATGTACCAATTATTTTTATTGTACCTCGCCAAAAAGATAAGATGTATTATTAACACACTTAAGTAAACGCCATTTTTCTTACCCAAAATAAGTAACAGTATGTCAGGGATTCTTCTTTATGGCATCAGTAATAAATATGTCACACTAAAGTAGTGGAATTGCTATCAGTTTTATTCGGATGACAATAGGGGTTTTACCCTTTTTGGAGGCTAACCATCTTTATATGTTTCAATTTCAAAATTAGTTATATGATCCCAATTAAACTTTACTTTAACACGTTCTCTATACTGCTCTTTAGTTAATCTGTCTCCTTCCAGAATTTTAACAACCCTATTAGCCATATTATGCGTGAAATCATTAGACATATTTATAATATTTTTGGTATCTCCAATTGCCTCAGGAAGTCCCCCAACATTAGATCCAACTACAGGGACGCCACAGGCATTAGCTTCGAGAGCAACCATACCCAAACCTTCATTTCTACTTGGAACAACTAATACATCAAGCTGGTTCATCCATATTGGAACTTGTTCTGGATCAATCTCTCCAATAAATTTAACAACCATATCCGAACCCCTTGTCTTAAATTCATTTCGTAGATATTGTGATAAGCTTCCATCGCCAAAGATTAAGAATTCAACGTTATTTTTTTTTGAATTAACCTCTTTAAATATATCAATTAAATAGTCAGCTCCTTTTTTTTCCTCAAGTGAGCCAACATATCCAACAATTTTTTTTTCAGAAGTTTTACTCTCGTCTATAATCCTAAATAAACCTAAATCAACACCATTGTACGTAATGCCTTTATTATGTCCAGAGTAACCAATCATTAAGGCATTGGCATATAATCCTTCACTAACAAAAAAACATCTATTTGCATTCTCCATTGCTGTAATCATTTTTTTTTTATTTTTGTCTCTCAAGTAATTAATATCGCTGCCATGAAATGTAATAAAATAAGGGATTGAGTACTTTTGACTTAATTTATATGATATATAACCATTTGGCCATCCGTTATGTGCATGAATGGCATCTGAATTCCTCAGTTGTTTATCAAATCGGGATATGTAGCGCTGAGCTAACTGTTCTTCTACACCTTGTTTTAAAATAAACCGTTTAAAATAGCTAAATAGATTAAGTACTAAATTCAGGTTGTGTATTTCAACACCTCTATACTCAAGTTTATCAAAACCAATATTTTTGTTTTCATTTTTACCAAAAATCGTATTCCCTATCAGTTTTATTAATTTACTGTAACTACCATTACAATTAGTAACAAATGCCTTGTTAAGTTTTTTGTTATGCAACTTCATACGTTCATACACTGCATTAAACAAACCACCTTTGCTGCCATCAACATTCATGTTTGTTATATAAAAAACATTCATATAATCACCTATTCAAGTTAATATAATAATAAATTTATTTATAAATCAATTTAGTCATCAAATATTAAATTAAAATAAAATCTTAAAGGTATTTTAAGAATTACATTCTATTGATTATAATTTAAAATTTAGTTCATCAGGAAAATACCTACTAACTACCGCTTTTCACCATAAGTCCAATGCACATGGCAAGCAAAAATAATCTTTTTTACAAAAGGATGTAATATTACTTGTTTATTTAATATGGTATTACTTTATTAAAAAAATTTATACTTTTTAATGACTCAAGACAGACTTCTAAGCCTCTTTTTTTCCTTGTTTAATAAATCCACCTCTAAGTAAGAAGGATATAAAATATCTGGAGCACCAGTTTTTTGTGGAATATAGGAATGAATATTAAACCTTTTCAATTAAATGCTTATATTGTGTCATTGCATTTTTCACAGAAAAGTGATTTGCTCTAGAAATATTCACCTCAGAATTAAAACTTTCTTCTAGTGCTTGCAGTATTGCATCGGCTAATAATTCAGGGTTATTTGTATCGACTAAGTAACCGTAGTTACCATGATCTAATATTTCAGAAGGACCGCTTGGGCAATTAGTAGAGACAATCTTCAATCCACAGGCCATTGCCTCAACAATCACATTTCCAAAACCTTCCCAATCCGAACTGAGTACAAATACATCCGATCTTTTCATATATACATATGGATTAGGCTGATATCCAACAAGGTCTACTTGTCCATTCAGTTCTAAATCTGATATTGCCCTCTCTAAATTATCCTTTTCTGGACCTTCGCCAACAATAACTAGCTTAACATCAACTAATCTGCATACAATGGAAAAGGCTTTTACTAGCAAAGCAAAATTTTTTTGAGGAACAAGTCTCCCAGCCCCTAACAACACTGGAACTTTTTTATCATTCAACCAGGGATGGGACAGCTGTTTATTGGAATTATGTGCTATACCACCATCTACAATAGGGTTGTATATGACCTTCACTTTTTCTTTATCCAACCCAAAAATCAAGGATGCATCTTCCGCAACTCCTTTAGATACTGCAACAACTTCGTCTGCGAAGTGATACAAAATCTTTCCAAGGTATTTCAGTACTTTTTTATTAAAAATTCTTGTACGTCTTAACTCCGTTGTCAAGTGAGTTCTAATACTTACAATAATTTTAGTATTCACTTTTAGAGTTAACATTTTTGCTATTATTAAAGTTATATTAGGTGCTTCCCCCCCTGATATAACTGCATCAGGCTTAGCTGACCTCATATATTTATTTAATTGTGGAATCGTCTTATAAACTTTATCACGTTTAAAGTCTATAATATTAATATTAGAAGGAATTCTATCGATATAACCTCCTTGGGCTCTTCCAACTATTAAATCTACATCATAACCATTCTTAGAAAAAGCCGTAGCTAATCTAATAGTATTAGCCTCAATCCCTCCGAAATTTAGTGAAGGGATGAAAAATGCAACTTTCTTCTTCATTTCCATATAAACACCTATTTCACTTTATTAATCAAACTCAAGTACCTTTTCAGTGAGCATTCAACTTCGATTACAGGGAAACTTCAACTGCCACTTATCTTTTCAGTAAATAAAAGTTCACCGTTAATTTAATAATTTTCTTTAAAACTACCTTATTTTTGATATTGATTTAGAAGTTAACGTTCTACTTCTTTCTCCAGCTCTAAATAGCATCATGATAATAAATAGAATTATCCAAAATCTAGGTTGCATGAAGTCAGCCCTATAGATAGAACTCGCAACTAGGTGCACAGAAAGAACTAATGATATGAGATAATATTTATTATTATAGAGATTCTTAAATGATTTTATCATAAACCTACAAAAGATTAATACATAGCATACAAAACCAAAGTAACCTAACTCATAAACTGTATCTGCAAAAAAATTATTTGAAGTTGCATGAACAGGCATCCCACTCGGCAAATATTCTGTAAGTTGTAAATAATTATATGAGCTTGGACCATACCCTACAAGGGCATTTAAAAAGCTATTGCTCATGACCCAAATAAAAGGCATCACAAACATAAACATTCTAGCACTCTCTTCTATATCAAAGATTGTATCTAGCCTTCCAAGCACAGGATGAAATAGCCTTACTAACTGTCCAGAATAGTATATAGATATAATTGTTATTACTAAAAACATCATCGCTAATATTGCATAATGTTTTCTTTTTAATTTATAACCCTTATATTTCAAAAATCCTAATAAAAAAATTGGGGCAATAATGATTAAATTCAAATACCCCCCACCAGAGTACGAGAAAATTAATACAAATAAACCAAGTAACATCATTTTAACTGGGCGCTTACTGACGATGAATGCAATGATCATAAAGTCAATCGCTAAAGGGGCTAAGAAACTTGGTTCGTTTGCAAGTGATGTAAGACGATTCTCTAAAAAAGAGCCCCCCCCTTGTACACTATGAATATAGTTCCGTGTCTCAATATTCAAAAACGGGACCCCTATATTAAAGTGAAAGAATTGCCAAACTCCGATTATAATAAATATTAGTAATCCGTAGTAATACTTCTTAATTAAATTAATAATTTCTCTCTCTGACCAATTTGTAGATATTGATAATAGCCCAAGTAATATAGTAACATTTAAAATAATTAGAAACATTCTTCCTGTAAAATCACCTGAAACGTACTGAGAATAATCTGAGTTGTTTTCAAAAAATAATGCTACAAAAACGCCAAGAAAAGATAACAGAATTGGTATAACAAACAATAATATAGTATTTTTCTCAAATACTGTGATTGTCAATTTCTTCACTTTTAGGAAATAAAGGGCGAAGTATAAGAATGTCACAACCATAAACACAACTGTTGTTGGAATAACCGGCATTAAATTTTGAAACCACCCTGAAACAGCAAAAGGCGCTACTATAAATAATATATAAATTGACATTCTATTAAAAAACGTTGTTTCAAATTTAATTTTACTCACCTACCACTTGAATTTCTTATCCTAACAAGGCAAATATTTATTCCATTTCTTTCATCCCTTTAACCATTAATTTATACGCATCTAACCAATGCTTTTCATTCCTAAACATCTCTTTATGTCTTATAACAAATTGCAAAGCCAAAAGTTTAGACCAACTTTTAGATAAACACGCATAGAGAGCACCTTTATCAAAGAAATATTTATCCGTATAACCTTTAAACCATGTCGATTCCTCTTGACTAACTTTCCCAATCACTGCAGGATCTGCATAAACCTTCAACCCACTTTTAATAGCGTCGAAAATAAATAAGCTATCCTCGCCAGATCCGTATTTAGCTCCTCCACCAAATAACAATGAAAAATAGATGTTTTCTTTTTTTATTGATTCGGTTTTTATAGCCATCCTAATGGTTCCGTATTTAAGCGAATTAAACCATCTCACACGTCCTTTTTGTTTAATTCGCTTGAAAGGTCTATCATGATTTGTACTCGGAACATTAAATACTATCATGTCGGCATCTGGCTGCTGTTGAAAGGCTTCGAGAATCAATTTCGGGTAGTTATCGACATAAGTTACATCGTCATCTGCAAACAAGCATATATCAGCAGTAGCTCGCATCAGCGCACTATTTCGACTTATACCAACCCCCCGTTCAGCAAGCGACATAAACTTTATGTCATTTCCGTTATGGTTAAATTCCTCTACTTCGTTTCTATCACACTGGTTTATAACTATCGCATCTGATTTTATATTTATTTTTTCAAGGAGGTTATGATCAGTTTGATGCATGGTTGATACTAATACCTGAAGTTTCATTGAATGTCCCCTTATAGAGTTTAGAGTGAAATGTTTTAAATACAATTGTTAAAAAGTATCATGAAATTAAAATTGAGATTGATTTTAAGTTTTATAACTTTCACTGAATATTTTTACCTTGTACTCTCCGCTTTCTCCCAAAATGGTTTTGCCTTCCCAGACAATATACTATAAACACCGACCCACTGTGCACCTATTGTAGCAGTATAATAGTAAATCATGGTCAAATATTTGTTATTAGATTTAGTCGTTCCTCGAACTATTGCGAGTATATAAAATAGTGCTTGCCCTAATATAGTCAGCGTATAGAACCATGATCCTGGCACCAACCATAGATTACTCAGTAGAATAACAAGGTGAGATATCCAAAGTAAGTATCTACATGTCCTATGGCCAAAATAAAAATATGAAAACCACTTATATTTGAATACATTTAATATTCTAGCGTCTGGTAATATATGTTTTAGAATGACCCTATTCATTCTAACTTTCCGACTAAATTCATCATCAATAACTTCTCCGGCTTTTTCATAAGCTATCGCACTATGATTAGCAATCGCTCTTTTTCCTTGTATTGCGTACAATGGTGGCATGGCACTATCGTGAGACTCGATCGGATTAAAATCATAATAATCCTTTGTTCTACAAGCGTATATTGCTCCATTACCAGCAGTTATTGTTTGTATTCTTCCCTCTATTTCACGAACTGCCATGTCACTATCCCAATAACTTGCTTCAGCGCCACTCACTGCACTAGTAGCATGATTTAAAATTGACAATCTCCCTGAAACATATGCTATGTAATCAGAAGTAAAAGATGCCATTAGCTCCCTAACTGAATCTTTTTCCATTATAGAATTAGCGTCTGTCATAACTAGGTACTCAGTCTCAACTATCTTATGGGCTTCGTTTTGAGCATTTGTTTTTCCTTTACGTGTCTTAACTTGATAAAGCCTAATCTTTCTATCCTGGTGTTCTCTTATAAATCTATTTACTATCTCGTTAGTTTTATCGGTGCTATTATCTGATGCTACCAAAAATTCTATTTTTTCTTTTGGATAATCTATTTCTATAATGTTATTAAGCTTATCTAATATTACTTTTTCTTCATTATGGGCAACCACCATTACCGTTACTTTTGGCTTGTGGGAGTAATCTTTTTCAAGTATTCTATTATTATATATTTTACCAATTATTTTTAATGATAGTGGATAACCGATCATTGCCCATAGTATTATAAATCCACTTGTATAAAATAGAATTTTCATGACTATCTCCATGTTATATTTTCTCCTTCATTATGATAAATCAGGCAATTTTTTAACTGGTACCCCGACATAAGTCCCGGGTTCAGTTACATTCTTGGCCACCAAAGCACCTGCACCAACTGTACATCCTCTAGTGACATTTAAGTTATTGCTAACTGTGCTTCCAATCCCTAACCATGTACTTTTACCAATTTTTACATTACCAGCTAGATTAACCCCTGGTGATATGTGAACATAGTCTCCAATATAATTATCATGATCAACAGTAGCTCCAGTATTTATAATGCAACTTTTTCCAATCTTGGTGCTGCAGTTGATAATTGAACCAGCCATAACCACGCTTCCTGAATTTAGTTCCACTTCTTCTCCAATAATTGCACTAGGGTGAATAAGTATTGGAATACTGGCTCTAGATTCCTCAAGCTCTTCTTGAATAACTTGTCTAATTTTATTATTCCCAATTGCTACAAGTATCTCTGAATCATTGATATACTTTTTGTAATCTGCTACTTTACCAACTACCTCTAACCCCATTATCGACTTGATGTTTTCGTCATCATCTAGGAAAGAGATACCCTGCCAATGATCCATTCTCAGTGCTATATCAGCAACCACTTTCCCGTGTCCACTTGCACCAATAATAATAAGATTTTTCTTCATCGAAACACTCTTCCTTCTTTAATTACCTTTAAAAGGCTCCATCGTCGCAGCAGACTCTGAGTTAACGCCTTCTCTAACAAACACCTTTTTGAGGGTTAGGAGTATAATCTTCCAATCACCTAAAAATGTCAAACTATCAACATACTCTACGTCAAGATTAAACCTATCTTCCCAACTAATTGTATTCCTACCACTCACTTGTGCAAGACCTGATAGCCCTGGTCGGACCTCATGACGTCTCTTTTGATGATTACTGTAACGTGGTAGGTACGCTAAAAGTAATGGCCTCGGCCCTACAAAAGACATATCGCCTATGAAAATATTAAATAGTTCTGGTAATTCGTCCAAAGATGTCGATCGTAATAGCTTCCCAAACTTTGTAAGCCTCACACTATCCGGTAGCAATTCGCCGTTTCCATCTTTCTCATCCGTCATCGTTCTAAACTTATACATAGTAAAAATCTCTTCGTTTAATCCCGGGCGTCTTTGCTTAAATAGCATTGGACTGCCTAATTTAAATCTCACTAAGACAGTCACTACTAATAAGACTGGACTTAGAACTATAAGAGCGAATAGCGATAAGACCAAATCCATTGGTCTCTTTATATAGTTTCGATAAATACTTATATATTTAGATTTCACACTAATCACCACAGCTCTTTAATAGTCTTCACAACTCGTGCAAGGTCTTCATCACTCATCTTCGTATCACTCGGCAAACAAACACCATTCTCAAACAAAGTCGCCGCCACACCCGTTCCAACAAAGTCATACTTTTCAAAGTACGGCTGCAAATGCATCGGCTTCCAAATTGGCCTCGCCTCAATATTTTCTTTTTCAAGACCTTCCATAACCTCAATAGGTCTCACCTTACCACTAAGCGTCATACTACTTAGCCAATAATTCGGCTCATCCCAATCATTATCTGGCATGAACGAGACACCTTCTAATGATCCAAGTTCTCGTTTATAGTAATCAAAGATATACTTTTTCCTGGCAACTCTTTCTTCTAACACTTTTAGCTGCCCTCTTCCAATACCTGCAGAGACATTACTCATTCGGTAGTTATATCCTAATTCACTATGCTCATAGTGCCGTGCTTGATCTCTTGATTGCGTTGCCCAAAAGCGTGTTTTCGAAATTCTTTCTTCATTATCAGAGACAAGCATCCCGCCACCTGACGTGGTAATGATTTTATTTCCGTTAAATGAAAAGACACCATAGTCACCAAACGTTCCTGTGTGCTTACCTTTATAGTAACCCCCAAGTGATTCCGCCGCATCTTCAATCACTTTCACATCGTAACGGCGACATATTTCCATAATCGAATCCATATTTGCCGATAGTCCGTAAAGGTGAACAACGATAACTGCTTTCACACTCGGATGTTTTTCAAAAGCTTTTTCCAACGCTTTAGATGACATATTCCACGTTTCCTCATCACTATCTATAAAAACCGGTGTGGCATTTTGATATATAATTGGATTCACCGTTGCAGAGAATGTTAACGTCGGACAAAAAACAACATCTCCTTCGCCAACACCGATTGCCTTCAAGGCTAAGTGGATTGCTGCGGTCCCTGAACTTAAGGCGGCTGCATGCTTACTGCCCACTTTTTCTGCCAGTTCTTTTTCGAACTCATTGACATTCTTACCTAAGGGAGCAATCCAGTTCGTATCAAACGCTTCATTAACGTATTCTTTTTCATAACCCTCATCACTCATATGTGGTGACGAGAGGAATAATTTATCTCCCATTATCAAAGACTTCCTTCCTTAGTAATATACTCTTACATTAAAACTCTATTTAGTTGCTTAATACTTAATTGGAAATTCTAATACCCTATCTATCCAACAAACTAGTAAACCACTAAACACTATTCCCACAGCATAGTAGTGTGCCTCCGTTTTATTATAAGGAGGCACCACCTCTTACCACTCTATTTAACCTTGTTGCAACACATAGTCTTTCTTCTTCACATCACTAGGTCTCCCCACCGAATGATACTCAACCCCAACTTCTTTCATCTCATCTAGTGAGAAACAATTCCTGCCATCAATAACCAATGGGTATTTCATCGACTTAAACACATCCAAATCAACATGCTTAACTTCATCCCACTCGGTAATAATCAACGTTGCGTCACTGCCTTCAACTGCATCTTCCACACTGTCAGCATATACCATTTTATCACTTAATAATGTTTTTGCATTATCTGTCGCAATTGGATCATATCCAACAACTTCTGCACCTTGTTCGATAAGATTGTTTGTTACAACTATCGAGGCAGCTTCCCTCATATCATCTGTATTTGGTTTAAAGGCTAATCCCAGTACAGCAATTCTTTTACCTT
Source organism: Virgibacillus sp. L01 (assembly GCF_052246775.1). NCBI lineage: Bacteria > Bacillati > Bacillota > Bacilli > Caryophanales > Bacillaceae > Virgibacillus > Virgibacillus sp. L01. Next base: position 627,323 of record NZ_JBQQCP010000001.1, read on the forward strand.
CCAACGAATCAAAACGCTCATTTAATTTATCCAATAAGAGAGCTTGCTGTTTTTGGTTTACTTTAACAACACCTTTTAGCAATTCAAAATCATATTCAACATTACCAGCAATCTGAATTAGAGCTTTCGTATCTTTAGGGAAACAAGATCCACCATAGCCAATACCAGCATTCAGAAATTTATTACCAATTCGTTTATCCATTCCCATACCTATAGCGACATCTTCTACATTTGCATTCACACGGTCGCAGATATTAGCAACCTCATTGATAAAGCTTATCTTCGTTGCCAAGAAAGCGTTTGAGGCATACTTAATCATTTCCGCACTTCTGATGTCCGTTTTATAAACAGGAACTCCAAAGCCTTTATTAACTTCTTCAATAAGTTTGGCAGCATAGTCGCTGTCAGAACCTACAACAATACGGTCCCCATTAAATGAATCTTCAATTGCAGAGCCTTCTTTAAGGAATTCAGGATTAGAAACAAAGTCAATTCTCACGTTATTAACTAAGTTTGTCTGAATTACTTCTTTTATTTTGTCATTCGTACCAACCGGGACTGTACTTTTTGTAACAACTACTGTATCTTTTGCCACATGTGTTGCGATATCTTTTGCAACTTGTTTTACAAATTTCAAATCTGCAGAGCCATCTTCTTTTTCCGGTGTGCCTACAGCTATATACGCTACATCCGCATTCGTAAATCCTGTTGTATGATCTGTTGTGAAAAACAATCGACTTTCTTTTATATTCTTTGTCATTAATTCGGACAGTCCTGGTTCATAGATAGGAGAAATGCCATTTTTCATTTTTTTCACTTTTGCTTCATCAATGTCAATACACGTAACACGATGTCCTATTTCCGAAAGACTAACACCTGTTACCAACCCGACATAACCTGTACCAACGACAGAAATATTCATTTTATCTCACCTATCCTGCAGTTATAGTTTCGATTTTTCCATTAATAGATCTTTAAGCATTTGTTCTACTTCCTCACCAAACTCTGGGTTTTGCAACGCAAATTCAAGGTTTGTTCGGATAAACCCTAACTTCTCCCCAACATCATACCGTTTGCCTTCAAAGTCATAAGCATATACTTTTTGTAGTTCATTCAACTTCTGAATAGCATCGGTAAGTTGGATTTCTCCACCTGCTCCAATTTCCTGTTTATCCAGAAAACCGAAAATTTCTGGATTAAAAATGTATCTTCCCATAATAGCAAGGTTTGATGGGGCAGTTCCTTGACTAGGTTTTTCTACAAAGTTGTTTACCTGATAACGTCTACCCTCAATTGTATTAGGATCCACAATCCCATAACGATGTGTTTGATCATCAGGGACCTGTTGCACCCCTACGACTGAACTTTGTGTTTCTTCGTACTGTTGGATTAACTGTCTTAGTCCAGGTGTTTCTGCTTGTACAATATCATCACCTAAAAGTACCGCAAATGGCTCGTCACCTATAAACTTACGTGCACACCATACAGCGTGCCCAAGCCCTTTCGGCTCTTTTTGTCGAATGAAATGAAGGTCTACATTTGATGCGTAGTTTATTTTATCTAGCAGCTCAAATTTTTCTTTTTTCATAAGATTATCTTCTAATTCGAAGTTGTGATCAAAGTGATCTTCAATAGCACGTTTACCTTTACCGGTAACGATAATGATATCTTCAATACCTGATTCAATTGCTTCTTCTACGATATATTGAATTGTAGGTTTATCAACAATTGGCAGCATTTCTTTTGGCATTGCTTTTGTTGCTGGTAAGAATCTTGTACCCAGTCCAGCTGCTGGGATAATTGCTTTTTTCACTGTTTTCAATTTAATAACCCCCAATTAAGAGCGAACGATTTATGATCCTTTCGCGACTAATAGTGTTCTTTCTGTATTAATTACTGTCATCAACTCATCTTTCAAATCTGCTGTGGAATAACGTTCAAAGCTTCCTACCAAATTAACCAGTGTAGAAGGGTCAACCGCAACCGTCCGTCCAACATAAATCTTATCATAAACCTCACCAGGCAGAACTTCGTCATCATCAAGAAGCTCCTCATACATTTTCTCACCAGGCCTTTTGCCGGCAAACTCAATCGGAATTTCATCCTCGGTGTAACCTGATAGTTTAATAAGGTTTCTCGCCAGATCAACAATCTTGACAGGCTCACCCATATCAAGGACAAAGATTTCTCCACCTTTAGCAAGCGTACCTGCCTGAATGACTAAGCGGGATGCTTCAGGAATGGTCATAAAATAACGTGTCATTTCCGGGTCTGTTACGGTAATTGGTCCACCGCGTTCAATTTGTTTTTTAAACAACGGAATAACACTACCCCGGCTTCCCAAGACGTTCCCGAACCTGACTGCTACAAATTTGGTTTTACTTCGTGTACTTAAATCCTGAATTACCATCTCAGCGAAACGTTTTGTTGCACCCATCACATTGGTTGGGTTAACAGCTTTGTCAGATGAAACCAATACAAATGTATCGATACCAAAGGCGTCTGCAGCTTCAGCAACATTTCTCGTTCCAATAACATTGTTCTTCACAGCTTCATGCGGGTTATATTCCATTAATGGCACATGCTTATGTGCTGCTGCATGATAGATGATCGTCGGTTGATGTTCTTCCATTATATCAAACATGCGTTTACAATCTTGTACATCACCGATAACTGGAACGATTTCAACATTTGTTGTACCGTATTTTTCACGTAGCTCCATATCAATTGTGTAAATGCTAAATTCCCCGTGTCCCACGAGTACAATTTTACGTGGTGTAAAGCGCATCAGCTGTCGGCAAAGTTCAGAGCCAATCGATCCACCTGCACCAGTTACCATGACGGTATTATCCGTTACATATTCCGATATCGCTTGAATGTCCAATTCAACCGGGTCTCGGCCAAGCAAATCTTCAACCTCGACATTTTTCAGGCTGCTTACCGAGACTTTCCCGGTCATAATGTCCTCAATTTTCGGGATCATTTGCACTTTTGCGTCTGTCTTATTACATTCCATCACCAGTTTATTTAACTCGCCGCTTTGTAGAGATGGAATTGCAATTACGATATGCTCGATATTATGATTTTCTACTACTGATTTTACGTGTTTGGACCTCCCTAATACGGGAATACCATAAATCTGCATTTTTTGCTTACTAAAATCGTCATCTATAAATGCGACGGGATACATTTCGCTGTCATCGTGGTTATTTTTCAGTTGACGGGCGATCATTGAACCAGCTGCTCCCGCACCGACGATTAATGTGCGCTTTTTATTTTTATCCGACGTTATGTATCGATCACGAATGATGCGCCACATAAATCTAGAGCCGCCAATTAAAGTGATGTGTAATAACCATGTCACAATTAAAGCCCTGCGAAAGATAGTGAAATCATTCACTAAATACTGCACAATTCCTGCCGATATAATAGATAGCGTGATTGCTTTTACGATCGCAATCAATTCACCAACACTTGCATAGGCCCACACTTTGTTATATAACTTATATATCATTGCGAAAATATGATGAAAGATTAAGAGTGCAATTGAACTGATAATTAAAGCTGGCATGCTGTATTCGATGATATTCGGGTAAACAACCCATGAAGCAACAAAAATTGCAAGTATGACAATGATAGAGTCTAACAGAACCAACAAGGAGATTCTTGTTCGATATGTCATTAAGTCAGCTCCTTTCTGTTTGGAACTATTCTTTCAAAAAAGTGTATGTTTCAACAATATGATTATAACATCTTTTCAGTCATTCTTTATATATTTCTTGTAAATTATTCTTACTAGTTTCCGCCGACTTAAATCCAACAGGTTTCATCATACTAAAATCTTAGTCATATTTTTAAGTGACTTTTAACTAAAAAAGTCATATTTCTATAATTGTCGTTAATTTGACAGCGTTCGACAGAGCCTACACCATCAGCAAAATTCTCAGATATTCTCTAGCCTGTTCCCGGTTATGAATATCCAGCTTATTATAGATATCACTAATATAATTTTTAATCGTTCCTTCACCAAGAAAAAGCTTATTAGCAGCTTGTTCATTTGAATTACCTTCCATAAGCAGGTACGCAATATCCAGTTCCCGGTTCGTCAGTTTTATATTGTTGTTTTCCAAACGTTTTGCAAGGATTTGCTTCTTGTTAAGTGTTAGCTCGCAAGTATTTGCGCTATTTCCCTCGACAACACAACCTGACCGCGATAAGCATCTCGAATGGCATTATGTAACGTATCGGGATATAATTCCTTCAGTAGGAACCCGTCAGCACCAACACTTATCCCTCTGATGATCAGTTCCTCTTCCGCTACAGTTGTGAGTAGAACTACCTTAACAGTAGGATGCATTTCTATTATATGCGCAGTAGCCCTAATCCCATCCATGTCAGGCATATGGACGTCCATTAAGACAACATCAGGCACGAGTTCAGTAATCATAGCAATTGCGTCTTGACCATTTGGAGCCATTCCAATTATATTAATGTCTTGTTGCGAATCAGTTAGGGCTTTTACACCTTCGCGAAATAGTCGCTGATTGTCAACTAGCAAAACGTTTATCACTACACAACCTCCTAGCCTGCCTGCTAAAGCAGAAAAAAGTGCCGGCATGGGAGCCCTAGCACCTTTTTGTTAAAACAGCCCGAGAAACTTTTTCTTTTTAATCGTCTCAGGCTCGTCCTTGTTCACATTTAGCCCGTCCACGAGCAATTGTGAATTTTCAAGAAAGAGATAGAACGCTTCATTTCCATGCTGTTCACGTAATTCATGAAACGCTTCGTTCATTACAAACCCTCGTGTAGTTGTATTATGTGCATCTGAAGCGAGAAAATGCGTTAAATTTGATTCCACAAGCTGGTGGGAGAACTTTTGAATATTTTTACCAAATTTACCGGCAAGACTTGCTGCTGTTACTTGGGTTAATGCACCCTTTCGGACAAATTCATAGAGCATCGACGGATGTTCGATGATTGTAGAGTTTCGTTCCGGATGGACAATGATTGGCGTATACCCAGCAACCTGAATGTCAAACAGCATTTGTTTCGCGTACCGCGGAACCTGACCTGAAGGAAATTCAACAAATAGATATTTCGTATCGTTTAATGACGCTAATACACCATTCTCAATATCAGCAATCATATCACCATTAATCCGTGTTTCTTGTCCGGGTAGTATTGTTACCGGAATATTTTCTTGCTGCAACTGATCGTTTAGTTCGTTTGTATTGGTAATGATATCTGCCTTTATATTGTTATATTTCCCATTTTGATGATGCGGAGTTGCAATAATCGTATGGATCCCTTGCGCCGCAGCCTGTTGTGCCATCGCAAGACTACTCGTTATCGTACTCGCGCCATCATCTATTCCGGGTAATATATGGCAATGTATATCAATCATATGTCCACTTCCTGTACCGTGTAGTTGTTAGAATAATAGAAATAGTAACTTATAATAGTATAACAAATTCCGAGAGTCTTTTACAAATTATTTAAAGAGGTTCCAGATGCCTTTATTGTTGATTCGAACTGGGGCATCTTTTATGACAGGACGTCCATGTATTAATAGTTCACTATTCTCCTGGAAAACATCTCGCGCTGAACTGTCTAATGCAGCATATGCCTTCTGAAGATTTAAACGCTTTTTTTTCATATTATGGGCATTCGATGCAACAAAATGAACCATATTCCCCTGTAATAGTTGCTGGGCAGTCTTTTCTACCTTTTTACCTGCAGAACCGATGATACTTGATGCATTCATTTGTATCAACGCTCCATTTTTCACTATTTCATATAGCTGATTCGGGTCTTCCATTATGACAGTGTTTTTCTCAGGTTGGGAAAATATCGGAATATAGCCAGCAATTTGCATCTCAAAAACAAGTTGCGTTGTATAAGATGGGATATTTTTTGCTGGTAATTCGATTAATACATATCTGGTCGTTTCATTGAGTGGCATGAGTAGCCCTTTCTCCAGATCATCAATCATTTCTGGATAGATGTGTATTTCCTGTCCGGGAATAATGAATAGCGGAATCTCTTCCTGCTGCAATTTAGAATTCACATAGTCAGTCGCACCAATAATAGCATCTCGTTCATTTATAAATAAACCATTATTATGATGTGGAGTAGCAATAACGGTCTGGATTCCCTGGTCTACAGCATCCTTCGCCATTGCAATTGTTTCTTTTAATATATTGGGTCCGTCATCCATTCCTGGCAGAATATGACAATTGATATCAATCATAATGTCCTCTCCTTCATCTTGACTATACCCTCAATTGAGGCAAAAGTAAAAAATAGATATTAGGTCTATTCACCTATTTTCAAAGTTTAAAAGATTTTTACTTTTAATACTCTATTTTCTTAAGAAAACATGGTCTTCTCCAAGCCTTTAGGGGGCTGTCATCGTTGTTGAACTTTCGTAGCTGCAAAATAAAACCCCTTACCATTTTGGCAAGGAGTCGTCATATCTAGTTTACACCGTAATAATAATAGTAATTAGCTTTCTTCTTTTCCACATCATTAAGAATCGTTCCGAGTAATTTAGCTCTCCCTGATTTTAACGTGTCGACGGATTTCTGTGCTAGTTCGTTTTCCGTTTGCTTGCTTCGCACAACAAGTAGTGATCCATCACATATATTTGACAAAATTTGCGCGTCTGCTACTGCTAAAACAGGTGGTGTGTCAAATAGAATAATATCGTATGTCATTCCAGCATCGTTAATGAATTGTTCCATTTTCTTTGACCCTAACAGTTCAGATGGATTTGGTGGAATTGGCCCACATGAAATAACGTCCAGATTAGCAATATCTGTTTCTGACGTTGCCTCTGAGATTGATGTCTCGCCTACCAGGATATTACTTAGCCCAGTCAAGTTGTCTAATCGAAATGTGTAATGTGCTGTAGGCTTTCTTAAGTCCGCATCGACAAGCAAGACTTTCTTTCCTTGCTGTGCATACACAACTGCAAGGTTGGAAACGCTTGATGACTTGCCTTCTGATGGACCTGATGACGTTACAAGGATTGTCTTTAGCTCACTATCAACCGAAGTAAATTCCAGATTGGTTCGAACTGTACGAAATTGTTCCGATATAGGTGACTTCGGATTTAGTTTTGTAATCAGGTGTCTGATTTTACTGTTTTTAGATTGATTTCTTCTGCGTGCCACTAAATCCACCTCGTTTCGTTCTGTTTACAACTGTCTGAACATTATCAGGCCTTACATCTTTTTCATCCATATGACTGATAACACCTAATACAGGTACACCAAGTTTATTATCAATATCTATTTCCGACTTGATTGTGTTATCCAGGTATTCAAGTAAGAAGGCAATTCCTACGCCAACCATCGCACCAAGTAAAATTGCAATCCCAATATTAAGTAGTGGTTTGGGGCTTACTGGTGATGGATTAGGACCAACCTCAGCTGGAGAAAGGACACTAACATTATCGACATTCATGATGCTAGGGATTTTTTCCCGAAACACATTCACCGTCGTGTTTGCCAAATCAGCAGCAAGGTTAGGATCCGGATCTGTTGCGACAACCGTTACAACCTGTGAGTTCTCCGCACTGGATACGGTGATTTTCTGCTGAAGCTGTCCACTGGAGATAGATAAATCGAGATCACTGACAACATCTTCTAAAATTGCCGGACTTTTTATAATAACATTATAGGTATTAATAAGTTCAAGATTTGTCCGAATGTCATTTACATTATATTGTGCTGCAGGATCCTGTTGCTCTTGGTTAACGATAAATTGAGTACTCGCCTCATAATTCGGAGTGAGCATAAAAAAAGTAACGATTGCACTAATTAAAGCTGCACCTACTACTAACGAGACAATCAGCAGCATTCGTTTTTTAATGACCTCCATTATTTCTTTGAGGGATATAGTTTCTTCCATGTGATAGTACCTCCAATAATCTCTTTCTGTAACATTACATTGGTGAATTTTTTATTAATACATATTACTTATTTCGACAATACAAACGAAATTATAACACATGTTGTCGATATATATAACTTTTTTTAAAAATTTTCGATAAGAATGCCTTCTGTTTATTACAATAAGATTACATTTCGACACCTCTCTATTAAATGTTCTCGTTCACATGCTATACTTGTAGATACATTATTGTGAAGGGAGATTCGAGAAAATTGAACAACAAGAAATTATTTATGTCGGTAACTGCAAGTGCGGTCATTGCCTCAACATTTGTAAGTGCAGAAGATGCAGATGCAGCATCGTATAAGGTGAAAAGCGGCGACTCATTATGGGCAATAGCGCATAAATACGACGTTAGTGTCGGACAGCTTAGGTCATGGAATAGTCTATCAGGAAACATTATTTTCCCAAATCAGGTAATCGAAACATCCAAATCTACTACTACATCAAACTCTAATTCTACTAATGATTCAACGCAATCTACTACATATACCGTTAAAAGTGATGACACACTGAGCGGCATCGCTGGAAAACATAATATTTCAATCACTGATTTAATGGAATGGAACGGTTTGGATACAACGCTTATTTATCCTGGGAACGAGTTTGTCATTTCTAAAGGTGGCGGCGGTGAGCCTGATGTGAGCCCTGCACCGTCGGACAAGGATGTCGCATCGTCAAAAGTTTACACCGTTAAGTCGGGTGACAGCTTGTCTGCGATTGGGTCACGCAATGGTGTCAGTGTTTCCCAGTTGAAGGAATGGAACAATCTGTCGTCCGATTTGATATTAATTGGCCAGAAACTGAATATCGGCGGGAAGTCGACTTCTGATAGTGGAGGCGACTCAAGCGCGCCTACTGCTGATGTAGATTATAACGTCTCTGAATTGATTAGCACTGCGAAGAGCGTGAACGGTGCTGGCTACGCATGGGGCGGCGAATCACCAAGCGGCTTCGATTGCAGCGGATTTATTTACTATTCCTACAGTGAGGCAGGTAAAGACTTGAAGCGACTATCGACCAGTGGCTACTACGACCGCTCATTCTATGTGAATAAACCACAAGTAGGCGATCTCGTATTCTTCGAGAACACTTATAAGTCCGGAATATCACATATGGGAATTTTTCTCGGTAACAATGAATTTATCCACGCCAGCTCAAGTGGCGTGCAGATTACTAGCTTGGATAACTCATACTGGAGCAAGCACTTTGATGGATTTAAGCGATTTTACTAGTTTATAGGAGTGAAGGTGAACATCCAGCTGATGCTGGGTGTTTTTTTCAATTTAAGGGTCGAAATGCTCTTTTTGGTGCATTTGTTCTGCATAATGTTAATATTTTCTAATTTTTTGTCGATATTAATAAGTAAGAAGTGGTGTAGTTGAACTAGCTTTCGGTTAATATCGTATTAGAAAGACCCCAAATTTAAGGAGATGTTGTATAATAGTTACTCATGCCGAGTACACAGAAGAGCTATTACGAAAAATTGAAAATAAGAAAGATAATATGATAAAGACAGCTGAAACTTTCGGACTAATAGGTGAAGAAACATTAAAACATAGTCGGGAGTTAGATGAGTTAATAACGAAGTACATGCACGATTAAAAGGAAACATCCAGTCGAGGCTGGATGTTTTGTGTTTTACTGGGATGGTAATTTTCTGCTTTAGCAGAAAATATCCTATTGAATTGTTTAGATAAAGTAGAAGATTTTCGGCAGATGCCGAAAATCACCATTCTTTGGATGGCGTGTTGCGCAAGTTGCGGTGATTGCTCGTTTGAGTTTGAGTGCTGCTTGCTCGAGTTTGGGGGCTACTCGCTCGAGTTTGCCCGATAACCGCAAATAAAAAAGCGCCCACATGGACGCGTTATTATCCCAGTTCCGGATAAAAGAGTACTTTGACATATGACCCTTTGCGGTTGATCAGGTTATCAAATGTTTCCGGGCCTTCTCGCAAATTCAGGCGGTGGGAGATCATTGGTTTAACGTCGAGTTGACCTGTGCTCATGTAGTGGACGCTTGAGCTCCATTCTTTTCCTGGGAACGGTGAGGATAACGCATTCCAGGATCCGAGCACGTTCAGTTCATTGCGGACGATGCGCTCAAAATAAAAGCGTTCAATGTTAATATCGGCATATGGGATACCCATGAAGACGACTTCTCCGCCTTTTTTTGGCAGGGCAAATACTTGGGCTGATGTGATCGGTGAACCTGCTGATTCGACAGCTAGGTCAACTCCCTTGCCGTTTGTATGTGCTTCGATTTGTTCGTGTGCTGGTTTCTCCAGTGAATTGATTAGCACATCAGCACCGACCTCTTTGGCAACTTCGAGTTTCGTGTCATCGATATCAATTGCATAGACCTTCTTGGCACCGAATATTTTTGCCCATTGTACAGCGAGCAATCCGATACTGCCACATCCCATAATGGCCACTTCTGCTCCTGGCTGGATGCTTGTGCGGTAAAAGCCATGTGCTACGACGGATGATGGTTCTATCAATGCAGCGGTATCATAATCCACATTATCTGGAATCGGTACAATATTTTCCTCTGGCAGACTTACAAACTCTGCATATGCACCTGGTACGTGCGCGCCAATGACATGTAATTTCTCACAGCGGGATGGCTCTCCTTTTTGGCAGCTTTCACATTCGCCGCAATAAAAAGCGGGACAGCCGGACACGCGGTCACCTGGTTTGACGTTTTTTACACCGGTACCAACGTCTGTTACCACGCCTGAAAATTCATGGCCGAATGTCATGCCTTCAACATATGGTCCCAATTTTTTATAGCGTGAAATATCGGAACCGCATATTCCAACAGCCTTCACCTTAATAATCACGTCATCTGCTTGTTCAATGACTGGTTCTTCTGATTCTTCAAAGCGGATATCCTGTTCATCATAAAGATTAAGGGATCTCATCTCTATCACCCTTTCTAGTTGTAATTAGTTAGCTGTTTCTTCTGTCTTTTTTTTACTGGACAAGATTTTATATAAAGCAAATCCTACAATAATTGTATTGAAATAGATTTGATAATCGAGGTAAAAATCACTAATTCCGCGCATAGGTCCAAGCATAAATTCCAACATAGCGTCGACCATTTTTAACCCTCTTTTCTAATGGGATCAATCGGGCTATGACACCCGATCGTCCACTGTTTAATAGTTAGCGTTTGATGTTCCACCAGTAACAATTTCAATGGCACCACTTGCTCCGATGCGGTCTGCACCTGCTTCGACAATTGCGATTGCATCGTCATAAGTGCGGACACCGCCTGCTGCTTTCACACCAAAATCAGATCCGACAACTGAACGCAGTAGTTTCACATCTTCAACGGTAGCGCCGGCACCATTAAAGCCTGTTGCCGTTTTGACAAAATCTGCACCTGCTTCAACGATCAGCTTGGCAGCTTTGACTTTTTCGTCATCCGTTAATAGTGCTGTCTCAATAATAACTTTCGTTGTCAGGCCTTCCGACGCGTTAACTACTTCTGTAATATCGTCTCTTACAACATCAAATTCCTGTGACTTCATCGCGCCTAGACTGATCAGCATATCGATCTCTTCAGCACCGTTTTGAATCGCTTCTTTTGTCTCGGCAACCTTTGTCTTGGTTGTGGCACCGCCTAATGAGAAGCCAATTGGCACACCAACTTTAATGTTGTGTGGTGACAATAACTCATAAGCGTATGGCACATAGTACGGATTGACGAATACCGTCTTAAAACCATACTCAATCGTTTCCTGGCAAAAAGCCTTAATATCTTCCTTGCTCACGGTTGGGTTCAGCAGTGTATAGTCAATGATATTGGTCAGTTTTTGTTTATCCATTTTACCAGCTCACTTCCCTTGTTTAATCAACAGGTGTCAGTAATACTTTGATTGCATCCCCGTCTTTGATGGCTTTATAAGCTTCATCCCACTGGGTGATATCAAACTCATGTGTGATCATATCGTTTGCATTGACGGACCCATTATTGATCAGTTCCAAGGATGGCTCCCAGTCTGCCGGTTTCTGACTTCTGCTGCCGACAACCCGGATTTCTTTTTGAATAACTTTTTCCATATCGAATTGGATTTCTGACGCTGGGAAAATACCAACTTGTGCGTATTGCCCTGTTTTGCGCAACAGATCAAGTCCTTGTTTTGCTGCTGGAATCGCACCAGAGCATTCAAACACAACATCTGCGCCATAGCCATTTGTCAGGCTGTTAACAACTTCTTTGACATCCTGTTTTTGAATATTAACAACGTTGTCGATACCAAGCTCTTCTGCTTTATCGAGACGAACCTGGTCATTTGTTAAGCCGGTAATAATTACTTTCGCACCGCGGCTTTTGGCAACCTGTGCTGTGAATAGCCCGATCGGTCCTGGACCCATGACGACAACAATGTCACCTTCGTTAATATCTGTTTTGTAGACTGCATGATGCGTACATGCCAATGGTTCGGTCATTGCTGCATCCTGATAGGAAACATTTTCAGGCAAATGATGCAGGCTCTCTTTCCGGGCAACCAAATACTTGGCAAAGCCGCCATCCTGTTGTGTTCCAAGTCCTTTACGGTGATTGCAGAGGTTGTAATCGCCTGATTGGCAATACTCGCACTCGCCACAAATATAGAATGTTGTTTCTGATGTGACGCGGTCTCCTGGTTTGAATTCTGTGACGCCTTCTCCAACGTCAACAACTTCCCCGGCAAATTCATGTCCAAGTGTAACTGGGACTGCAACTTTGTAATGACCTTCGTACGTGTGGATGTCGGAGCCGCAGATACCTGCATAGTTTACTTTGATTTTGACTTGATCTTTGCCTACTTGCGGTTCTGGTTTTTCTTGAATCTCCAGGTTTCCAAATCCTTGTTCTCTTTTGACTAATGCTTTCATTGATGACTCCTCCTATCATGTTCGATTACAGTGGCTTTTTTGTAAGTTTTGTCTTGGCAGTATATATAAACTTCGTCACAACATTATTCATCCTTTATAAGATGAGTGCTATAATACCGCTCCGGAAATACACTACGCTTTCCCGCAGGAGTCTTCGTGTTTTCCTTCGCTAGCATGGCGTTTATTGGAGCGTAGGGCAGTCGACTCCTGCGGGAAAAGCAACAGCTGAAGATCCCACAGGAAGCGGTTTTTGCTTCCGAGGAAGCTGAAGCGTTGCCCGCGGAAAGCGACTGACCGTAGCGGAAATAAACAGTGCTCTAGTGTCGCAGTTTATATTTTTCCAACAACAAACTTCCAAAACAGCCAACCCATTTAAATGGTAAATTCAGAGGAACAGTTTAGTTAAATAGTGCAAAGAATTTCCAGATAATCCAGTTGACCAGGTTACCACCTTGGTCGATACTTGAGATTTTGGCTGATCCTTCAGGCATTTCAAATTGAGCATTTTGAGCCATTTCTGTAAAGATTGGTGCAATATCTGTTGCCATATAAAGCGATAATGCAATCATGATCGTACCAACAATAACCGAGTGCACAATATTACCTCTTGCTGCACCAACGATGAATGCGACAACAAATGGAATTGTAGCCAAGTCACCGAATGGTAACAATGCGTTACCAGGCAGGATAACCGCCAGCAATACTGTGATTGGAACAAGAATTAACGCTGTTGCAATAACAGAAGGATGTCCAAGTAACACTGCTGCGTCAAGTCCAATAAGGATTTCTTTATCGCCAAAGTGTTTATTTAACCACTCACGTGCAGACTCTGATACAGGCATTAGCCCTTCCATCAGGATCTTAACCATCTTCGGCATTAACACCATAACGGCTGCCATTGACATACCAATGTCAATAATGTCACCTGCACTGTATCCTGCTAATGCACCAATTGCTGCACCTAGGAACAGTCCGATAAAGATTGATTCACCAAAGATACCAAATCGTTTTTGGATTGTATCCGGATCAGCGTTTAAATTTTTCACTCCAGGAATTTTTTGTAGTAGTTTTACTAACCAGATCCCTGGTGCGTAAGAGATTGTACTTCCTGTTGCAATCGAGACGCCTGGAAGTTCATAGAAATCACTTACCATAGGTGCTGTCCAGTCAGCAACTTTCAGAGCTACGATTTGGAAAAGCACCGCAGCGATTAGGCCTTGAATGATACTGCCTGAAATCGTGTAAATAAGTGCTGCCATAAACGTGTAATGCCAGAAGTTCCAGATATCCACGTTCATCGTTTTCGTTGTTTTCGTCAGCAGCATGGCAACGTTTACAACCAAGCCAAGTGGAATGATAAATGCTGCTACTGTAGATGCCCAAGCGATGGATGATGTAGCTGGCCACCCAACATCAATGACGTTCAGTTCAACGCCGAGCCGATCAACCATTCCTTGTGCAGCTGGTCCCAAGTTATTAACCAGCAGATCAACAACCAGGAAGATACCGACAAACGCTACCCCGATTGTTAGACCAGATCGGAATGCTTTACCTGGCTTCTGCCCGAATAATAGACCTAATAAGAATATAACAACTGGTAAGATTACGGTAGCTCCAAGATCTAAAAAGGCTTGAATAAAATCAACAAAACCTTGCATTGTTCTTCCCCCTCATACTGTGATGTAAATCCCGATTTCTTTTGATAAAAGAAACCGAGATTGTTAGTTTATTATTTTTGCAGTGCTTCTAAGATTTGTTTTTTTGTGTCATCTGTACCAATACCTGTCAGGAATGAGCGGGCATTAATGACTGGGAATGGATATTCTTTTTTCGTCATTGCTGTTGTTACGAGTAAGTCAGCTGTATCAATATAGCTGTTTACTTCTGCAATTTTGATTTGTCTGATGTCCAAACTTAGACCATGTTCTTTTTCCATTTCTTCGATTGCACCATTAACAACTGTTGATGTTGCAATCCCAGCGCCACATGCTACTAATACTTGTTTCTTTTTCATTTCGACTCACCTCCTTCAAGGGCTGCCAAGTCTAACTTAGCCTCCAGCATTTGTTTGATTTCAGTTTTATCTGTTGAATTTACCAGCTGCTTCAATGTTTCCTGATTTTGGAAAACTTGCATTAACTTCTGCAGCAATGATAGCTGTGAATGGGCCTCATCCATTGCCAGCATGAAGACAACCTTAACTGGTGCTGTTTCACTTTCATCGCCACCCATTACACCGAAATCAACCGGATCTTTTAAAATACCAACACTTATTGTTTTCCGGTTAACATGTTCCACATCTGTATGCGGAATGGCGACTGACACTTCACCAGTTGGCAGGCCAGTGGCAAACTCACCTTCTCTGGCAATAATTGCATTTGTGAAACTTGCTTTTACAAGCTGTTTTTCTGCCAGATTCTGACCCATTTTTGCTAAAATAGTTTCTTTTGAATCACCTTCTACATTTAATAGAATGACAGATTCATCAAAATATAATTCGCCCAATTTCGACACTCCTTTTCTATGCTGATATGGACCACTTGCTCAATCTTTCGAATAAGATTGGATTATGGTATGAATGGCTTCTTTCGATTGAGCATTAATCAGCTGATTACGGTCCTGTTGTGATCCCGATAGTTCCATTAGCTGCATTAGTGCATGCAAGTGCTGCTGTTTATCAACCGCAGCAATAACAATAATTAAATGAATGCGGTAATCCGTTGAAAACGTAACGCCTTCTTCTAACCTCAATAAACTCATTCCAACTTTGTTAACCCCGTCCTCAGGGGATGCATGCGGAATCGCTATATTTGGTCCGATTACAATATACGGATCTTCATCTGAATAGCTAAGCATTACCTCCACATAATCCGGGGTGATCGCTCCACTATCAACTAGCGGCTGTGCACTCAGTCGGACAGCTTCTTCCCAGGACTCAGCACTTTTTTTTAATGTAATGGTGTCAGGATTAATCAACTCATCTAAATTCAATGTTTTACTGACGGTATTCTGACTAATCGATGAATCATCATCCCTTTTTACATAGCGTCGCAAATCCTCAGCTAATGCATCTTCATTTTCAATCGATGCATGATTACTAATAATCGCCATTAACTCCTCAACATTCAGATCATGCGGCAAATAGCCATGCAGCTCAAGCATCACCTGCTTCCTGAGACGTTTCTTTTCGTCACGTCCAAGAAATGCCTTTGCAATAAATAATTTCTTATCCGTCTCCAAAAATGTCGGTGCAAACACAATGTCATAATCCAGTTTATAATTCAGGAACTCACGAACAGACAGCGAATCGAGAAAGACAAACTCAGGAAAAAGTTCACTTAACTCGTTAAACATCAGTCTTGATACCGATACACCCTGCGGACAGACGACAATTGCTTTTGTCTTTTTCTCAATACTTGCACCCTGCCGCTTCATCCAACCGCCGATCAGCATCGTAATATAGGAGACTTCACTGTCCGGAATAAAGCTGCCAACCAAATCTGCCAATGGCCCTGTTGACCGTTTAACCAGATGGTGCAGCTCTTTGAATTCTTTACTCAATGTACCCTGAAGCGAAATCGTTTCCGATAGCTGATACTTAATTCGGTAATAAGCTGGCTTGATATGCTGCAGCAATTTATCCAGCAGCAGATCACGATCCTGCAAATAAATACAGGCACTTTTTTCAAACAGGCGCAGCATATTATCAATTACCGGAATCAAATTTGGAATGACATCCTCATCTGTCGGGAAGTCTGTTCTGTACACATTCGTGGTCAATAAATGCAATGTGATGAACAAGCGCTCTTCCATTGGAATCTTGTCGGCTTCCTGAAAAATTTCTTCTGTCGCCTGATATTCTTTCGTATTGGAAAGCTCTTCATATTCAATGGAAAAAATATTGATGGCATACCCTTGTTCAATTCTTCTCAAAATCAAAATAAGTACATATGGCATTGTCCCAAGCTTCTCATCCGTGAATCTTAGATCGAGCTTGTTCTCAACATTTTCAATTCGCTTGAAATATTCAGCTACTTCGTGTTCATCAATCGAAGCCAACTTCTTCAACCGCCGCTCCCCATCAGGCATGGACAGCATCTGGTACGTTGAATAGATGAGTAAATTGCGAATCTTGAACTCCTTACCCTCAATCAAATACCCAAATTTTCGCGAATAACGGAGATTCAAATCATAATTATCCAGAAAACCCTGTGCATCCTTTAAATCACTAAGAACCGTATTCTTGCTCACATCCAATTCAATGGAAAAGTGATTAAGCGACAATTCCTCTTCCGTGCTCAACAGCATCATGATAATAATTTGAACCCGCTGTTCACCAGTCAAAATCGCTGTATCCATTGGAACGCTTTCATTTTCGACACTATACATGGTAAAAACGGATTGATCAATGACAAAATATCCTTGTCTTGTTCTTTCAATACTCGGAAGGTCCTTACGCATTAGCCAATCATTAATTTTATTAATGCTGTAACCAAGTTGCCGGCGTGTCAAATTGTACTTCTTCTCAATCGCCAAACTCGTAACACCAGGATTACTAATTAGTTCATCCAGGACTTTATTATCCCGCTCACTAAGTGGCACAATGTCTCGCCTCCCTCCGTTAACTAAATTATATCACCGCACCAACGCATAAAGAATACGTTTTCAGCACAAGTGATTGAACAGTTAATGTACAACATTGTGATTTACATTTTCAAAACCAAGGTATTACATAGTTTGGGTTGGTGGGGTGGGAATTATGTATTGGGGGGCGGGGTTTGTTGCGCGAGTCGTGGTGCTTGTCGCGCGAGTTTGTGGGTTTGTTGCGCGAGTTGCGGTGCTGTTGCGCGAGTCACGGTGCTTGTCGCGCGAGTTTGAGGTTTGTTGCGCGAGTTGGTGCTGCTGTCGCGCGAATTTGGGGTTTGTTGCGCGAGTTTGAGGTTTGTTACGCGAGTTGGGATGCTTGTCGCGTGAGTATCTAACTGAAGCTGGACTTATTTATTATTAACCTAAAGGAAGATTTTCGGCTACCGCCGAAAATCAAAGTTACTGGTTAAGCTCTTTCCAATCAGTCTCCGTTCTCATCTGATTTAACAATCTCCGCTAGGTTTTGGACTTCTCCCATTTTAATTCCACGGTTGTAAAGCGTATCAGGGTCAACATGGAGGTCATTTGGCCATGCAATTGTTCCAGCTTCATTATCTACATAAACCTGACCAAAAATAGTTGGATCCTTCAATTTTTCGAGAACCCCTATCATAGAAGGTCTGATATCAACAAAGCGTTTCTCACCGTTATCAAATTCACATAAAAGCCATCCAGACAAAGTTGGTATTGGTTTAACTTTCACTATTTCTCTCATCTAATTCCCCCCTCCTAAAGTGGTGGAATCCTTTTTGGTTTTTTAAATTCTATACAATCATTCCATGCCTCCATAATAGCATTTCGGTACTTATTTAAGCCAGACATGAATATCTCTTTGTTTTTTTAATGGGAGTGTACCATTCTTATACTTGCCCGTATTTATGTATACTTCAGCCTTCGCTTGACCTCTTACATGAAAATGTGGAGGATCATGGTCATCAAAATATATATAGATTTTCATACCATTGAATTCACAAATTTTTGGCATTGGTTCACCTCTCAGTATCAAGGATCTAAACAGTATGGAGCTATAGAGCTTAAATAGATTTACAGTTGAATTATATAGTGAAAAATCCAGACGAGGATGGATTTACTCATTATTCTTCTAGAGGAGAGATTTTCGGTACATGCAGAAAATCATCATATTAAGTTGAAATCGGTTGTACGAATTACGCAACCCAGACTGTGCTTTATGTGTTATCTTCTTGGAATCCATCTTTTATGTTCTTTTTGATAAATCAAACCACTTTTTCTCATTATCCTTGTTGCGACACTCCTCGATTTTAATCCTAGAAAACGCATGCATTCCTTATTTGTAATGTACGGCTTTATCAATAAAAAATAATCAGCTAGAGTTTTCAAATGAGCGTCGTGTGATTTGCATTTACACTTTCTGCACTTCCATCCGCCATAAACACGTTCCATCCCCAGCAACCCACATTCTGGACAGATAACCCCAGGTAGCAGGTCCAATTTTTTGATAGAGAATTGCTTGATAATATCCATATCAAACACATTGCAGGCATTCAGTATTATTTTTCCGGTTTTTCTATCCTGAATTTTGTTAACACTTTGCTCGGCTAGTTGTTGTTCTTTTTCCATAATCATGGAGGGAATGCGTGCGGCATGAGCGACTACTCTTCCTAATGCTTCTGCGTCACCATTTACTTTAATTATGGTAGATGGTTCACTGATAGCAACGAAGTAATAGATTGGAATGTTTGTGAGATTGTTTTGAGATAGCCAGTTTTGAAGGTGAAATTGTTGATTTTGGACTTGGGTGATAGGATACTCAAATCCTGCTTCCACCTTCCCATCACTTCTGGTCATTTGTTTGAGGGTTGTATCGAAGGTTATCGTATCATTGTAGTTTTTCGAATCGACTATATAGATCGCCCGCTGTGATAGAACAAGTGAATCAATTTGCACATTTTTGCCGTTCACCCGCAAATATACATCCTGAAGAATGGTACAATCTGATGCCAGGTAATCCAAGTAGTAGTCAACTTTCAATTCGCCAGTGAACCCTTTCTGTTGGATTGCAGCATCTTCCTTCATTTTTGATAACTGCGGAAACTGGGGTGACAACCGTGGGATTGCTGCATCAAGCTTTTTAAGCGGGCGTGGTTTGGTCCTTATTTTCATATTCATTTCGATTGCTCCTTGCTTTTTAGGCTATCATATAACGTTTTATCGAATAATGAAAATCAGTAAAAATCGTTGTAGTGGCGGTGAAATTGAATTTTGCTCAGATCCAGAATCAGAAAAGGTAACTTTATTCTAGCGAAATGAAATTTTCAGTTGTTTTATAATAGTAAATTGTAAATTTAATGATTTATATGGAAGATTTTCGGCATACGCCGAAAATCAACATTCTTTGGGGGGTTTCGCGCGAGTTTAGCTTCTTGTCGGGCGAGTTAATCGCGTTATTGCGCGAGTTTAGCCTTGTGTCGCGCGAGTTGACTGCGTTATTGCGCGAGTTTGCCCTCTTGTTGCGCGAGTTGCCTGCGTTATTGCGCGAGTTTGCCCTCTTGTCGCGCGAGTTGACCGCGTTATTGCGCGGCTCTTTAACTTGTAGCTAATACAGCTTATGTGGAGTTCAGCAATCCAAACAACATTGCGCCTATTATCACCTTTCATTTATCCAGTAAATCATAGTAAACTAAAGATAGAGTCACATTTTAGGAGGCAGCAACAATTGAATTTCACAAACTTATATGAAATGGTTGGCGAAACATACTAGTCATCAACCAGAGGACAATCCGATTTCCAATTAGCTTCCCACTTATCTGATGGTGGAAGAGGCGTAATTTGTCTACATTCTACAGCTAAAAATGATACAATTTCTAAAATAACCCCGGCGCTGAACCCAGGCACACCAGTATCAACCGGAAAAAATGACAATGATTATGTCGTAACCGAGTACGGAATTGCCAAGTTGCGTGGGAAAACAATCCGCGAACGAACTAAAGAACTGATACACATAGCCCACCCGAATTTCCGTGAAGAGCTGGAATATAGAGCCAAGCAAATGAGATATATGTAGGAAATAGTGACAACGTCTGACAAATTATTTCCCCGGAAATAATTTTGTCGGTATTTGTTTGATGGAAAATAAAACACCAAAGGACCAGCGCACCCCCGCGCTGGCCCTTACTATTATACCAATTCAACTTCCTGCACATTGCGTTCAACTACGCGTGCACTTTTAATAGTTACCAGATTACCTCCTGCTGATGTGAATGCATCTTGAGCGATGACTTGATCCATTGCTGCTTTAACTGCAATCGGATCAACTGGTTCGATTGGCTTTTCTAGTGAGTAAGTTACTGTTTTTCCTTCAGCGTTCAGGAATTTAAGTTCAAGTTTCTTCATTGAGTTCCCTCCTTCCCTTCCTTATTTATTAGAGATGTGATCGATTATGCCCCTCTTAGTTCGGAACTGTCTTTTCGTTCGATGCTTAAAAGTGGGCGTTGCTGTAAAACGACAACTGCGTTAGCGATTGAATATAACTGATCAGCCGTTGCAGCAATCTTTACGTTATTGAAGCTCTTTGTCTTGAAAAGCTGCTTACCAGATATTTCGTCAATGCCGTCATCCAAAACCAGACTCATACGTGAGTTCATCATTTGTGCTACTGCCATGTCGGTCACCTCCTTTCACACATACTATCGAACCTCACGACTAAAAAGTGGCATCTGAAATAATAAAAATTATTTTGGATGTTAATGCCTCTTTTTTGGTTTGAGAAACGATAGTACTTAAAAGAAAGGGATTTTCTGCTTAAGCAGAAAATAACCTATAGTGTTGTTCTCTTAAACAGTAGAAGATTTTCAGCGGATGCTGAAAATCAGCATTATTGGAGAGTGCTGTTGCGCGAGTTTGGGTGCCTGTCGCGCAGTTGAGCGCATTGTCGCGCGAGTTGACCATGTTATTGCGCGAGTCAGTCGCAATATCGCGCGAGCTATCGGCACACATCAAAAAAACAGACCCGTCTAAGCGAGCCTGCATTGATCAAACGTTTGGTCAATTAATCCTACCATCCTACGTCCATGTACGATGCCGTCATCTTGAATCTTTCAACACTAGTTCGGCTGCTTATTTTACTAGATCTGGTGTATTGCGTGTTAACCTATTGCAATACTTTTTGCAGCAAATACTATTTTTAATCACCCATAACTAATTATATTTAATAGCTACATTTTTAACCTGTGTATAATTATATAATGCTATCCAACCTTTTTCTCTGCCGAATCCACTTTTCTTGTAGCCACCAAAGGGCATTTGAATTCCTCCGCCCGCTCCGTAGTTATTTACAAATATTTGGCCAGAGTCGATTCGATTTGCTAGCAGATGGGCCCTGCTTATATCTTGGGTCCATATTCCAGTAACGAGACCATAATCTGTATTGTTAGCTAAATTTATAGCTTCTTGGTCATCTTTAAATGTAAATACGGATAGAACTGGGCCGAATATTTCTTCTTGAGCGATACTACTTTTAGTTGAAACTTTATCAACAATAGTAGGTTCGATATAAAAACCATTTTCTGCGTTTTCTATAGTTACCTGATTTCCACCGGCGGCGATTCTTCCTTCTTCTTTAGCTAAATCAATAAAATTGACAATTTGATTAAACTGTTTTTCATTCAATATCGGACCTACATCTTTATCTTCTAATGCTGGGCCGACTGTTAATTCTTTAAATCTATCAACTACTTTTTCTAGGAAAGTATCTTTAAATGATTGTTCAATAAGTAATCTGGATCCGGCAGAGCAAGTTTGACCTGCGTTTTGAATAATTGCTTTTACGACTCCTTCTACCGCTTTTTCCATATTACAATCAGAAAAAACAATATTAGGTGACTTTCCACCTAGTTCTAATGTAACAGGGACTACATTTTTTGTTGCTGCGTTTGCTACGGCAGTTCCTGTTTGTACGGATCCGGTAAAGGTAACATGGTTAATATGTGGATGTGATGACAAGGCCGCACCTGCTTCATATCCATATCCAGTTACATGATTAAAGACTCCGTTAGGTATATCGATCTGGTCGAAGAATTCCGCTATTTTTGTTGCTGTTAGCGGAGTGTCTTCCGCGCTCTTCACAACTACCGTATTACCCATAGCAATTGCTGCAGCTACACTCCTTGATAATATTTGTATGGGATAATTCCAAGGAATAATATGTCCTGTAACACCAACGGGTTCGCGAACAACATAATCGATGAGACCATCCTCAATTGGAATGGTGTCTCCCATTAATTTATCTGCTGCGCCAGCATAAAATTCAAAATATCTGATTGATGCATCAATGTCTGCGTAGCCTTGTGATAATGGTTTTCCTACATCTATCGTTTCCAGTTTCGCTAGCTCATCTCTATTTTTTCTTATTTTTTCAGCTATTTCATATAATAACCGCCCTCGTTCGTATGGTTTAACACTGCTCCAATCATCGCTTTGAAATGCTTTTTTTGCCGCTTTAACCGCATCATTCACATCTCTAGCTTCACCTTGTGGGATCGTAGCAATTATCTCCCCATTGGATGGATTTATTACATCAATACGTCTTTCATTACTACTATCGAGCCATTTACCATCAACATACATCTTTATTTTCTCCATACTGCACCTCCTCTCAGCTTGTAGTATTTAGACACTTCTTCCTCCATCAACATGCATTACAGTTCCTGTAATCATTTTAGAATCATCTGATAGTAAAAATTTGACTGAATTAGCAATGTCCCTAGGTGTTAACAACTCCCCAAGTGGAACACTCTGCTTGAACACACTATCCTTAACCTCATCTATATTTGCACCTTTCTCTGCAAACTGACCAAGCATATTTGTATCACATGGTCCAGGGTGTAATACGTTAACATTTATCTTATTTGGTGCAAGCTCTAGTGCTAAAGCTTTTGAAAATGACTCGACTGCCCCTTTTGAAGCAACGTATGACTGTAATCCTGGTCTTGGTCTAGTTGTTGAAACAGATCCTATGTTTACAATAGATCCTGCATTCATTTCCTTCATATAAACTGCGGCTTCTCGGCATGTTAAAAATGCCATTGTCATATTTATATCAAAGATTTTGTACCAGTTATCTAAACTGATTTGGTCGATAGGTGTTGAGCGCTGCGCAATACCTGCGGCGTTAACTAGCCCATCAATTCCATCAAATTTGTTATTAGTTTGTTCAAATATATCTTTTACTACATTTTCATCCAGTAAATCTCCTTGAAGGTCTAAAAAATTGCTTTCCTCTTTAAATTCGGATAGACTTTCTACATTAATGTCACAACCAACCACATTCGCATTTTCAGCTAACAGTTGACGGACGATTTCCTTTCCCATACCTCCACCAGCACCGACCACTACAATTGTTTTATTTTCTAATGACATGTTTATACACTCCATTACTTATAAAGTATCTTTACGAGTTCATCCCCTGCCTGTTCGGTACTTGCTGTTCCATCTAAATCAGCTGTAAGTCTTGATTTTCCAGCAATTAATTCTTCAATCGAAGAAAGAATTTTATCATGTATATCTTTTCTTCCTAAATGCTCAAACATGAGTGCCAATGACCATATCTGTGCAATTGGATTGGCGATTCCTTTCCCTGCTATATCAGGTGCAGAACCATGAACTGGTTCAAACATGGATGGATAATCTTTTGATGGATTAATATTAGCAGAAGGTGCAATTCCCAAACCTCCTACTATGGCAGAACCTAAGTCAGATAAGATATCCCCAAACAAGTTGGATGCTAGAACGACCTTGAAATCTTCTGGTCGTTGTACAAAATATGCTGCAAGTGCATCGATATAATATTTTTCATATGCAATATCTTTATGTTGTTCCATTACTGTTTCTACTACCTGATCCCAAAATTTCATTGTGTGTATGATTGCATTTGATTTGGTTGCATTGGTTATTTTTTCAAGGTCATGATTTCGTGCATAGTTACAGGCAAATTCTGTTACTTGCTCAATCCCTTGTTTTGTCATCACCGTATTTTGAACGGCTAATTCTCGTTGTTCACCACTAAACATTGATCCACCAACATTTGAATATTCACCTTCTGAATTTTCTCTTATAATGACAAAGTCAATTGGTTTATTTCCTCTAACCTTAACCGGGCTTTCTAAGCCTTTTAATAGTTTTGCAGGGCGAAAGTTTACATATTGTTGAAAAGTCTTTCGAATTGGCATGATAAGATCCCAAACCGAAATATCATCAGGTACCCGTTGATCACCTATTGCACCAAATAAAATGGCGTCATATCCCTTAAGTTTTTCCAAACCATCCTCAGGCATCATACGATTATGCTGCAAGTAGTATTCCGAATTCCAGTCGAATTGATCATATTCAATCTCAACGGACTCATGAAGCGTTACGGCATCCAACATCTTAATTGCTTCCTTCATCACTTCTTTCCCGATTCCATCTCCAGGAATAATGGCGATTTTATACGTCATCTTATTTATCATCCCCGTTCAGAAAATCAAGTGCAGCTTTTCGATATATTTCTGTTGTCGTACCTAATTCATCTATTTCAACATATTCATTTATTTGGTGAGGAATATCTCTGTCACCAGCACCTATTGTCACAATTGGAACACCATGAACATGTAAGAATGTACCATCTGTTGCACCTGGAACCCCGTTATATTTAGGTTCTTGTTTTAATACATGCTCAACAGCATTATGAACGGACTGCACAACAGGTTGGTCTCTATCCGTTTCCGTAGCTGGTCGGTCTTCAATCACTTCATACTCTACTTTAAAATCTTCATCTTGGTCTTTTAAGTCAGCAAAAATCTTCTCTATTTTTTTTATTAAATCCTGGTGATCCTGATTTGGAACGGTTCTTATATCCAATGTAGTCATACAACGCTCTGGAATGACATTAATCTGCGCATCTCCTTTTACTGGAGCTTGTAAGATAGTTGGTGTAATACTTGGCCATTTCAAATACGGATGTTCTCCATGTGTCGACTGTTCTTCTTGTTCTAACTGCTGGATTGCCGTAATAATTTTTGCCATGCGCCAATTGGGATTAACACCACTCCAGGAAATAGCACCGTGCGCCATTTTTCCAAGGACTGTAATTTTAATTCGTAACGCCCCACGCTGTGCAATACAAATTTGATTTTCCTCAGGTTCACAAATTATCGCGCCATCAACGTCATCTGCCCATCCTTGATTAATAAAATGCTTTATTCCAAGCATCATACTTTCTTCATCTACTGGTATACATAAGATGATTTTGCCTGTAAATGATTCTTCATCTTCTAAAATTGATTGAGCAGCCGTTATCATACAAGCAAGGTTTCCCTTTGTATCATTAGTCCCTCGACCATACATTCTTCCTTCAATGATTTCTGCCCCAAATGGATCATGTTTCCAACTTGAACGGTCCCCCTCTGTGACGACATCTGTGTGCCCTTCAAACAATAGCGTTTTTCCAGGTTTGCCAGAATCAATCACACCTACTAAGTTTGGTCTTCCTGGAGCAACTTCTTCCATATGGACATCGATACCAATATTACGTAAATACTTAGCTACAAATTGGGCTACCTGTTCTTCATTCGCATCTGGATCTTCCGGGCGGAATACACTAGGAATTCTTACAAGTTGCTGTGTAAGAGAGACTACACGCTCGTAGTCTCTTTTTATTTGATCTGTTTTCACTTCATTCATCTTTTAATACGCTCCTTATGCCTCTTGTTTTAATGTTTGGGTTGGAAATTCATACGCTTCCGTCTTATATAAAATACTAAAGATCACAAATGCCGCCAGTGATAAGAAAACTGGTATCGTAACAGTGTGAACTCCAAGTAAGTTACCAAATTCTTGATTGTAAAAATGTATGCCAATATAGGAACCAATACCTGTCATCATAGAAGCAATTGCTCCATGTTTATTGGCAAATTTCCAATATAGACCTAGGACGATTGGCCAGACAAATGCTGCTTCCAATCCACCAAAAGCAAATAGGTTCAAGAAAATGAGTAATTCGGGCGGATTTATTGCTAACAAAAAGGTTACAACACCTATAATAGTTGTGAATCCCATACTGACCTTTTTTACATGGTCATTTGATGCTTTAGGTTTAATATAGTTAATATATACATCCTTAACAACGGCAGAACTAACTAATAGCAACAGAGAATCAACTGTTGACATCATTGCTGCCAGTGGTGCTGCAAGTACAATTCCAGCTAGCCATGCCGGTAATACGTCTAACGCAATTAATGGTATAACCTGATCCGCAACCTCAATTCCAGGCAATACCGGTCTAGAAAACACACCAATTAAGTGCATATTAAGCATAATAAAACCGACTACCACAGTGCCTATCATGATTGCTTTGTGCATTGACTTTGCATCACGGTAAGCCATTGCTCTTACTGCAACCTGTGGCAGTGCTACTACACCAACACCAACTAATATCCAAAAAGATGACACATATAAACCAGTCAATTGGCCATCTTGACCATAAGGTGTCACAAAATTAGGGTTCTCTGCTATCAGGTCAGAAAAGATATTGGATAGACCCCCACCCGCTATTATTACGGCGATAAGTAGAACCAATGTTCCAAAAAACATTACAACTCCTTGAATCGTATCTGTTATAGCAACAGCACGGAATCCGCCAATAATGACATATACTAAAACTGATATCGTGAAAATAAATAAAGCTCCAGTATAAGACAGGCCAGTTAGTGTCTGAATTAAATAGGCTCCTCCTACCCATTGGGCAGCCATAGCGGAAAATAAGAATATGATGATACTACTGGAAGATAGCAATACTACGGATTTACTTTTATATCTTTCCTTCAAAAAGTCAATCAGTGTTACTGCTTTATAGCGTCTTGTTACAATAGCAAATTTTTTACCTAATATAAGTAAAACAAAATACCCTGTAGCTACTTGAGTCATAGCAAGCAATACCCAACCTAAACCAATCGAATATGCTGCACCTGGTCCACCTAAAAAGCTGGACGCACTACCATATGTAGCCACCATTGTCATTGCTAGAACAAGCCCACCAAATTCACGACTTCCTAGGAAGTAATCACTCAGGAATGACTTGGATGAAGCCATTTTCCTGTTTGACCAAATCCCAACAGCAAAAACGATTGCAAGAAATATTAATAACGGTACAAGTACTCCCCAGTTCATGCAGAATTCACCTCATCTTCGTCTTTTCCTTGTTCATCAAATGGAACTTCTTTTAGTACAAACTTAACTACTATAAACACTAATGTAACCATTACAATAAAGCCTAATATACAGCTATAAAAAAACCATGCTGGAAAACCAAAAACATACGTATACTCTTCTGGTGCTTTCGATCCCAAACCATATGCAAACCCATACCACCATATAATGTTAAATGTAGCTAATGCACAACCGATTAATGCTTCCCGATGTGCAACATCAAAACGGGGATCATGATTTTTACCATTACTATTCATGTAACTTCTCCTTTCTACTTTTAGGTAAGTACTTCTTCCAATGATTCTTTAAGAACTGAGGACAAGTATGCTAAATCTTGATCTGTTATGGTTAGTGGCGGTGCCAACGTTAAAATGTTATCGAACCCCGCAACCGTCACACCATTTTTGCCAATAATGACATTTCTGTTTTTACATGCTGCAATAACTTCATTCACTTTTTCTACGTTAATTGGTTCTTTACTCGTTTTGTCTTGTACGAGTTCAATGCCAATCATCAATCCTTTACCACGCACATTTCCGACGTGTTTTATCGCTTCTAAACCTTTTAAATCGCTTAATAGTCTTTCCCCTAAGGTCTTTGACTTTTCTACTAGATTTTCCTTCTCTAAAATTTCTAGATTTTTTAATGCTACTGCACAAGAAACTGGATGTCCTCCAAAGGTATTATTTTGTCTTAGGAAATCATAATCCCCCTCCCCACTGAACGATTCGTAAATATCCCTTCGTACTGCAGTAGCTGACAAAGGCGAATAGCCCCCTGTTAAACCTTTTGCCATCGTAACAATGTCAGGTTTAACACCGTAATACTGATGACCAAATTTTTCTCCCATTCTTCCAAAACCACAAACAACCTCATCTACTATCAATAGCGCATGATGCTCTCCGCATACCTCCTTAATCTTTGCCATGTAATCCTCAGGTGGAATTAATACACCACCCCCGGAAATAATTGGCTCCATTATAACTCCTGCAATGGATTCACTCGATTCATACTTCATAATCATATCTATTTCTTTTGCTCGATCTATCTGTTGCCCATCTCTATAATTATCCGGGGGTTGAACATGTAAAAAACCAGGGGCTAATGGTTCATATAAATACTTTCGTTGAAATTGCCCTGTAGCCGCTAAAGCCGCAGAAGTATTGCCATGATAACTCCTGTATCTAGAAATGAATTTATATTTCCCCGTATTTCCAGTATGTTGATGGTACTGTCTAGCAATCTTAAATGCAGATTCATTAGCTTCTGAGCCGCTATTGGAGAAAAACACGACATAGTCTCCACCAAGCCATTCGCTAATTTTCTCAGCTAATTCAATAGCAGGTTTATGTGAGTGTGATAAAGGAAAATAACTGAGTTTATTCATCTGATCATAAGCAACTTGAGCAATTTCCTTCCTGCCATACCCAATATTGGAGCACCAGAGACCTGACATCCCATCCAAAAAGCTCTCCCCTTGATCATTGGTAACCCAAGCGCCATCTGACGAATCTACGATCATAGTAGATTCAGGATCGTATTTTTTTAGATGGTGCCATACGTATTTTTCGTCTGTATTATTAAAATTTGATGATTCATTTTTTTCTATACCCTCCATTTACATCACTCCCTCACTTAACTGTTCATTTTAAAAATAACGAGAAGTAACCATCTTTCTTCTGGTAAAGAAATTAACACCATCTTTTCCATTTACATGCAAATCTCCATAAAAGGAATTTTTCCACCCAGAGAACGGGAAAAATGCCATTGGTGCAGGTACATTAACATTAACCCCTACCATCCCTGCATCTATATTCTCTTTAAATGTTCTAGTGCTCTTATTACTATCCGTATAAATAACTGCTCCATTAGCAAATTCTGATTGATTTGTAAGGTCTACCGCCTCCTCTAGCGTTTGGGCCCTTATGATGCTTAATACAGGAGCAAATATCTCATCTTTCCATATAGTCATTTCTGTACTTACATGATCGAATATAGTTGCTCCGAGAAAATAACCATTCGTGCCTTTTTCTAATCGGTCTTTTCTTCCATCTCGAATCAATTGTGCTGATTCCTTCTCTCCAAGATCAATGTAGTTTAGTACTCTTTCTTTATGGTCCTCTCGTATTAATGGACCAAGGGTAGTTTCTTCATCCAAACCATCACCTAAGTTTAATTGGTCTGCCTTCTCTTTAAGTTTATTAACAAATGAATCTCCAATATCTCCAACTGTGACTACGACCGAACACGCCATACACCTTTCTCCAGCACTCCCAAATGCTGCATTAATCACACCCTCCACTGATTTCTCAATATCACAATCAGGCATAACTACGGCGTGGTTCTTCGCTCCTGCTAATGCTTGAACACGTTTTCCATATTGAGTTGAAGTCTTATAAACATATTCTGCTACAGGCTGCGATCCTACAAAAGAAATTGCTTGCACATCATTATGTTCCAGCAATCCATTCACAACATCATGAGATCCATTGACTAAATTTAATACGCCCTCAGGCAAGCCAGCCTCAGCCATTAACTCAGCCAATTTAGTAGCTAAAATTGGAGTTTTTTCAGATGGCTTTAACACAAATGTGTTGCCACAAGCGATAGCGAGAGGGAACATCCAAAGAGGTACCATCATTGGAAAGTTAAACGGCGTTATGCCTCCAACAACACCTACTGGGTATCGATACATAGCCGACTCTATTCCACTTGCAATATCAGGAATTACCTCCCCCTTCATTAATTCAGGAGCGCCTGCTGCAAATTCCACACATTCAATTCCTCTTTGTACTTCCCCTTTAGAATCCTGAAGGGTTTTCCCATTCTCAGTCGTAATAATAGCCGCCAAATCATCTGCATTTTCTATTAACAACTGTTGATACTTAAACATAACCCTTACCCGCTTAGGAACTGGGGTATTACTCCATGTTGGAAAGGCATTTTTAGCCGATTTTACTGCATCATCCACATCAAATTTAGTAGAAATAGGTACTGCCGTTAATATTTCTCCATTAGCTGGATTTACTACATCTACAAATTCATCACTCGTTGATTCAACCCATTCTCCTGCTACATAGTTTTTTATCTTTTCTGAAATTTTTAAAGCCACGTTTTACCCCTCCTTTATTTGTTATAATTTATTATATATACAGAATAATTGTAATACACTAGACATATTGTTAAACTGTTAAGCGCTTTCACATAACGAAATGACAAATAGAAAAAGTAATAGGGTGATAAAATGATGAGTATAACCGTTCAAGAAGCAGTTAAGAGACCATCTTTTTCAAATATAACAATTGTCACAGGCAACAATTTTTTAACTAGATCCTTTAAATGGGTACACGTAGTAGAAAAAGCCGAATGTGGTCACTTAATTAACGGAGGAGAGTTAATTCTAACAACAGGGATCGAATGGAATAAAAATGAACAAACTTCGCTTTATTTCTTAAAACAAATCATTGACAAAAATGTTGCTGCATTATGCATTGATCTTGATAGAAATACAAACTCTTTATCACCGAAGTTCTTTAACCTGGCTGATTCTTATAATCTGCCTATTATTCTTTTTAATGAAGAAGTTAAGTTTGTTGATATAACGCTAGATTTACACAAATACTTACTTGACTTTGAAGGGTCCATCTGGGACGACTTGGACAACTTGTTTATTCAACTGAATAATGCGCTTAATAGAAATAAGGAAATTGATACTTTCCTAAAAGTACTTCACGAGGCAATCAATTTGCAAGTTATGTTTTATCAAGCTAAGGAACAAATTTGGAGTTTTCCCTCATTAACAAAAGTCGAACAGAAGAAAGTTCAATCTCGTGTTGACGCTGGCAATGAATCAAGCGAATGCTTTAAAATACCCATTTACGTATTAAATAAAGAGATAGGAATTCTTTATTGTAATAAAGAGACACAACTTTTAACCAAATTTGAAAAATTAGCACTAGAACGATGTGCTAATTTTATAAGCCAATCATTACTACTAAAGTATCAACATATCGAAAGAGAACAAATAGAGAAAAATGATTGGATTCATTCCATTATTAATGAGAAATTAGATCATCAAAGCGTTCTAAGTCACATGGAATTACTAGATAACTCCATTAAACAAAATGAAATGAGTATTGCCATCATACCCTTCACAAAAGACAATAACGACATGAGTTACACAAATAGATCATTAAGTTACATCATGCTCTTAATAAGAGAAACGCTAAGCAGTAATGGTTTTCATCTTTATGCTACCACTGATTTCAAAAACAGTTATTTCACTTTACTACTGATAAATCAGCTTGAAGGTTATAATTTATTTAAAAGATTTAACAACGCTATTAACCAAATTCAAAAGCAAAATTCCAACGATATTCAAAAAAACAGAATCAATTATATGAGTGTAGGGATCTTCGTAAAAGATTATAGCAAGTTACATTACAGCCATAAAACTGCACAAAAAACCTATCGTTTACAGATGAATAAGAGTAAAGGCAGTATTACGCTTTACCAGAATTTACGCATTAACCGTCTATTAAGCAACTTAGGAAACAACCAGGAAACAAAAGATATTATACAAGATTACCTAGGTCCTGTTATAGACTATGACAAAACCAATGGATCCAGCCTATTGTATACATTGCATATATATCTTAAAAATCAATCCTCAAAAAAACAAGCTGCAGAAGAGCTGTATATTGTAAGGCAGACACTCTATCACCGATTAGAAAAAATTACATCTCTAGTACATTATGATATTTCATTGCCACAGAATCGTTTTATGTATGAATTTGCTTTACATGCTTATGAGAGTCAGGCAGGTGAGATTTAAAACTTGGCTTTATCGCCAAGCCTTAATGGCGCTTATGCAGTAAGGAACTGCTAAATCGGACCAACGCACCCCCGCGCTGGTCCTTATCATTATACTAATTCAACTTCCTGTACATTGCGTTCAACAACGCGTGCACTTTTGATAGTTACTAAATTGCCACCTGAAGATGTGAATGCATCTTGAGCGATGACCTCGTTCATTGCAGCCTTAACTGCTACTGGGTCAACTGGCTCAATTGGCTTTTCGAGTGAATAAGTTACTGTTTTTCCTTCAGTGTTTAAAAATTTAAGTTCAAGTTTCTTCATTGTATTCCCTCCTTCCCTTCCTTATTTTTTAGAATGTGATCGCTTATGCCCCTCTTAGTTCGGAACTGTCTTTTCGCTCGATGCTTAAAAGTGGGCGTTGCTGTAAAACGACAACTGCGTTAGCGATTGAATATAACTGATCAGCTGTTGCAGCAATCTTTACGTTGTTGAAGCTCTTTGTTTTGAGAAGCTGCTTACCTGATATTGCATCAATGCCGTCATCCAAAACCAGGCTCATACGTGAGTTCATCATTTGCGCTACTGCCATGTCGGTCACCTCCTTTCACACATACTATCGAACCTCACGACAAAAAAGTGGCATCGGAAATAATAAAAATATTTTTAGTTGTTAATGCCACTTTATTAGTTTGAGAAACGATAATACTTAAAAGAAAGGGATTTTCTGCTTTAGCAGAAAATGACCAGTTGAGTTGTAGTAGAGGGTTATCGGTGGAAGCCAGTAATTCCTGTTGCACATTTGCGCCAGCCCAAAGTAAGATGCTTCTTTTCATAACATCTCTATATTTCATTATGCAGAATAGAATTTCTCCTTTATAATTACTATTGGAGGGGTTATATGGTACATTCGATTTTGGATCAAATACAGTTAAAATACCAAGCACTCAGTAAAACAGAGAAAAAGATTGCGGATTATGTCTTCAAACATAATGAGGATCTCTTAAATATACACATTAGTGAGTTAGCCAATCAAATTAATGTGTCAGTAGCTGCAATAACACGTTTCTGCAAAAAAATTGGTGCAGCAAGTTTTGTGGAATTTAAAATCCTTTTGCGTGGTGCTGTGGAACAATCGGATGATACACATGATGCTATCAATGGGGTAAACCAAATTTATGAGTCTGTGATTAAATCGACAAATTCTTTAACAAATATTGATAAATACGAGAAAGCTTGTGAATGGATTTTAAATGCAAAAAAAATCTACATTTATGGCATTGGCAGTTCAGGACTGTCGGCGGAGGAATTAAATTTACGTCTATCAAGGATGGGATTTTTCGTAGATACACATACGGATTCTCATGCGATGATCATTGCATCATCTATTCTTACTCCAGAAGATATTGTGATCGCAATTTCCAGTTCTGGACAAACAAAAGAAATTATTGATGGTATTGATGTTGCCAAACGAAAGCATGCAAAGGTTATCTCTATTACGAGCTATTCTGAAACACCCTTAGCTAACAATTCTGATCTTATGTTATATACTTCAAGTATCAAGCCGTATCAGGTAAAGGGATTCTTAAATAGTCAATTATCTATCTTATACTCACTGGATGTATTGAGCATGTTACTATTAAACAATAAGGACTCTAGAAATATACATGAACAGACCTTGCAAGCATTAAACGAATATAAAAAAATATAGAACTGGAGATGATCCTCCAGTTCTAAACTAGTTGCCTACATTTGATTAACGTCTTTGATCGTATCAGAGAATGTCTTTGTAATAATCTGCGGACGCGTAATTGCGCTACCCACCACTACAAAATGCGCTCCAAGTTCAAGTGCTCTCGCTGCCTTCGATGGTGTATCTAATTTACCTTCTGCTACAACAGGAATTGAGATTTTTTCGACTAATTCTTTTAAGATAGAAAAATCATTGTCGGATAGACTTTTCCCCTCTGTTTCATCTGTATAGCCAATAAGCGTTGTTGAGACGCAGTCAAATCCCAAATCCGCGGCAGTAGCTGCTTCTTCAACTGTTGAAACATCAGCCATTAGTGCAACATCCGGTGCATGCTTTTTCATGTAATCAACAATTAAATCCAATTGTTCATCATTAGGACGTTTCCGGTTCGTGGCATCGATTGCAATCATATCAACATCTGTATGCAGTAATGCCTTCACTTCCTGCAATGTCGGAGTTATATAGATAGCACTATCATCATAGTCCTGCTTTATAATCCCAATAACAGGAAGATTCACTTGATTTTTAATTTCTTTTATATCAGTGACCGTGTTTGCCCGAATACCAGCAGCTCCTCCCTGAAAAGCTGCGGTAGCCATTTTTCCCATAACAAAAGAAGAATGTAATGCCTCATCCTCCAGAGCCTGACACGATACGACAAGTTGTTTTTCTAGCTGCTTTAATACTTTCATCTTCTAATTATCTCCTAACGCTTCTTCAACTTCATTTTTAATACCAGTTACTTCTGGGCCATAGACAACTTGAATACCATTTCCACTTGCTACGACACCCTTAGCTCCAGTCTTGGTCAGTTCATCCTTACTTACGAGATCTGATTGGTGCACACTTACTCTTAGTCGAGTAGCACATGCATCAACATCCTTAATGTTTTTATCCCCGCCTAAACCAGCAATAATAGCATTTGCTCGTTCCGTTTTGGTGAACGTCATTTCTTCCATATCTTCGTCCTCACGTCCAGGAGTTTTATAATTAAATTTGTTAATCATAAATCGGAATGTGAAATAATACAGGAAGAACCACGGGATACCTATAATCGGAACCATAAACCAATTTGTTTTATCCGCTCCCTGCAATACACCGAACAGCATGAAGTCAATAAAGCCACCAGAGAATGTTTGACCGATTGTAATCTCGGCCATATGAGCCAGCATAAATGCTAAACCATCATAGAATGCATGAATAACGTATAATACTGGTGCAACAAACAAGAATGAAAATTCAATTGGTTCAGTAATACCTGTTAAGAATGATGTCAGACCAGCTGAAAGCAACAACCCAAGAACCTTTTTCTTGTTCTTTGGCTTTGCTGTATGATACATAGCCAAACAAGCTCCAAGCAGTCCAAACATCATCGTTATGTGGCGCCCAGACATGAAGCGAGCAGTTCCCATAAAGAATTGATTAACAGATTCTGCGTTAGCCAACTGAGCGAAGAATATTCGTTGTGTTCCCTCAACAAGAGAACCATCAATAACCATCGATCCACCTAAGCTTGTTGTCCAAAACGGCAGATAAAAGATATGATGCAGTCCAAATGGTCCTAGTAAACGCAAAATAAATCCATAAATAAGTGTACCTAGATAGCCCGTTGCCTCAACCAATCCGCCTAAAGAAAAGATACCTTCTTGGATAACAGGCCACACGTAAAATAGAATTATTCCTAAAAAGATTGATGCAAAAGAGGTTACAATTGGTATAAAACGTGAACCTCCAAAAAATCCAAGAAAACGTGGCAACTCAATCTTATTAAAGCGTTGATGCAGCCAATAGGCCAGCAGTCCTAAAAGAACACCGCCAAATACACCAGTCTCAAGTGATTGAATACCTAATACCATACCCTGCCCTACTTCGGCAATACCACTTTCTGCAAGTTCCCCTGTTATCGTCAGCATAGCATTTATTGTCGCATGCATAACCAGGAAACCTAATACTGCCGCAAGAGCTGCTGTACCTTTATCCGCTCTGGCAAGTCCAATAGCAATACCTACTGCAAAAATTACCGGCAAGTTGGCAAAAACAATACTACCTGCCGAACTCATAATGGTAAAAATAGCTTGCAGCCAAAGCTACATCAAGAAAAGGATATGCTTCTATTGTAGCTGCGTTACTAAAAGCTCCACCTATACCTAGTAACAAACCTGCTGCAGGCAGAACTGCAATCGGTAACATAAATGATTTCCCAAATCGTTGCGCTTTCTCAAAGAAAACACTTTTCTTTTTTTCCTTCATTGTTTCACCTCTCCCTCGTTTTGAAAACAGTTTACAGTTATATAATAATATTGTAAACTATTTTTATCAAGAGGAAATTTTAAACTATTTAAAATAATTCCAGATATCTAATCACATAAGCTATACTCCCCAAACAACGTAGGAGGATTTAAAATGCTAAAAAAGATTTTTGGTAAAAAAGAAGAACAACATAGTGTCACCCTGCATGCAACTGTCAGCGGCGGAACGGTTTTATTAGAGGATGTCCCTGATCCGGTCTTTTCCCAAAAAATGATGGGTAATGGTATTGCCATATTTCCTCAAACTAGCACTGTCATATCACCTGTAGACGGAAAAATTATGCAATTATTCCCAACAAATCATGCGGTGGGAATTCAAGCTGTCAATGGAGCAGAAATTTTAATTCACATTGGGTTGGAAACCGTCAGTCTAAATGGAGAAGGATTTACTCCCCATATCCAAGAAGGTGATCACGTTAAACAAGGTGATAAACTGATCAGTTTTGATAAAACAGTTATTGAAGAGAAAGCCAAAAGCACAATCATCCCAGTTGTCATTACCAATACCGATAGTATGCGGGAGATTAACTATACTAAACAAAGTAAAGTAACTGCAGGAGAAGATGAAATATTAACTGTTGTGAAATAGGGTGTTAGTAATCCACTCTAAAAAAATATCAGACCAGCGCACCCCCGCGCTGGCCCTCATATTATGCTAATTCAACTTCCCACACATTGCGTTCCACTGCGCGTGCGCTTTTGATAGTTACCAGACTACCGCCAAATGATGTGAATGCATCTTGTGCGATGATCTCGTCCATTGCAGCTTTAACTGCTACAGGGTCAACTGGCTCGATTGGCTTTTCCAGTGATTATGTTACTGTTTTGCCTTCAGTGGTTATAAATTTAAGTTCAAGTTTCTTCATTGTATTCCCTCCCTTCCTTATTTTTTAGAATGTTAGCGATTGAATATAACTGATCAGCCGTTGCAGCAATCTTTACGTTGTTAAAGCTCTTTATCTTGAAAAGCTGCTTACCTAATATTTCATCAATGCCGTTATCCAAAATCAGGCTCATACGTGAGTTCATCATTTGTGCTACTGCCATGTCGATCACTTCCCTTCATGAACTCACGTGTGAAAAGTGGCATCGAAAATAAAAGATTTTTTTCGACACTATGCCACCTTTCCGGCTTGAGAAACGATAGTACTTAAAAGAAAGGGATTTTCTGCTTTAGCAGAAAATGACCTATTAGATTTAAGTTGAGGATTTTCGGCGGCGGCAGAAATCATCGTCATTGGAAAAGGCTGTCGCGCGAGTTTGATTATTGTCGCGCGAGCTTGCTGCAAATATTTAAAAACAGACTCACCTTAGCGAAGCCTGTCTAAATCAATAAAGAAGAGGATTACCGGCGGTGGCCGAAAATCAACATCATATTTAACTGGAATTTGTGTGCTATACTATTTTTTGGAGATTTATCCGAGAATAAAGGCGAGCTCATCCACAGCTCTCGGCGGGAACGTATCTTTTATGATGCCTGGCTGTTTCGCGCGTCATTTGCCATAGAAGAAGTAACGCTGCAGGAAGATGAAGTCACGGATGCCAGGTGGACGACAAAAAATTGATCAAACGTTTGATCAATGCCGGACAGTTAGTTGGTTCAATCGCTAGCGTACCTTTTAGATGGATTTTGGTTAATTTAAATAGGATTCACTTGTTAGTAATTTTTTCGTACAACGTTGTAACAGATGTGTTAAGATAGCTTTGGAAGAAAATTTAATAGGATGCCTTATGGTGGCCTTGTACAAAGACAAGGCTGAAAAGGGAAGCTGATGAAAGTTCAGCGCGGTCCCGCCACTGTATTGCTGAGACGTCTCTAAATCCGGCTGCATATTTCGACTATTCGCAGCCTGCATGTCCACTGTTCAATTTCGAATGGGAAGGACATAGAGAATTGTCCATGAAGCTAAGCCAGGATACCTGCCATAAGGAAGAACATTTTTTTCCTACGGGAGATAGGAGGGTGTTACGCAACATTGCATTGGACTGCCAGTGGTAGGATTTCCAATGCACGCAGATTGTGATAACAAGCCTTCAATAAATGGAGGGCTTTTTTTATTGTATTGGTTTTTTTACGAGGAGGAAAAATGATGGAAAAAACAGCTATCAGCAGTACCAAAACGGTACAAACAAGACTTGTGCTACCACCGGATACCAATCATATGGATACCATTTTCGGCGGAAAGGTCCTTGCATATATTGATGAAATTGCAGCACTGACGGCAATGAAACATGCCAAGAGTGCGGTTGTAACTGCCTCAATTGATTCAGTTGACTTCCTTTCATCAGCAAAAGTTGGCGATTCCCTGACACTCGAGGCATATGTAACATACACCGGAAGCAGCTCGATGGAGATATTCGTCAAAGTAACGGCAAACGACCTGATAAATAACAGTGAACAACTGACAACAGAATCTTTTCTAACAATGGTCGCCGTTGATAAAGCAGGTAAACCAATTCCGGTTTCCAACGTATATCCAGTTTCGAAAGAGGAAAAAGCGTGGTATGAATCGGCCCCTATCCGAAAAGAAAACCGAAAGCGCCGTGTACTCGCGCGATAATATTACGTTTAAGATGTGCGCGACTTGCTTAAATACATGACAACTATCTCCCAATCTACTTCACTTAAAGCAGAGAAAACGATTGGGGGATTTTTTTATGTGAAAGGTAACGGATCATTTGGAACGAGAGGTAAACTACACAGTTCTGCCAAAGCGAATCGTCTCGTTTGCACCAGCAATTACTGAAACGATGTACCGGTTGGACTTGGATGGAGATTGTTGGAAGAATGGGTCCTCTGTATCCATTCAAAAGACAGATTCGACGGAACCAAGCAGGTAAAAATCGACCACGCATATGAGTTCAGCCCGAATAGGTTACTGTTTTTCCTTCAGTGTTTAAAAATTTAAGTTCAAGTTTCTTCATCGTATTCCCTCCTTCCCTTCCTTATTTTTTAGAATGTGATCGATTATGCCCCTCTAAGTTCGGAACTGTCTTTTCGATCGATGCTTAAAAGTGGGCGCTGCTGTAAAACGACGACTGCGTTAGCGATTGAATATAACTGATCAGCCGTTGCAGCAATCTTTACGTTGTTGAAGCTCTTTGTCTTGAAGAGCTGCTTACCTGATATTTCGTCAATGCCGTTATCCAAAACCAGGCTCATACGTGAGTTCATCATTTGTGCTACTGCCATGTCGGTCACCTCCTTTCACACATACTATCGAACCTCACGACTGAAAAGTGGCATCGGAAATAATAAAAATATTTTTGGATGTTAATGCCTCTTTTTTGTTTGGAGAAACGATAGTACTTAAAAGAAAGGGATTTTGTGCTTTAGCAGAAAATGACCTATTGAGTTGTTTTCTTACACAGCAGAAGATTTTCGGCGCAGCATTATTGGAATAGGGCTGTCGCTCGAGTTTCAGCCCTCCTCGCTCGACTTTCAGCTCCACTCGTACGATACCACGCCCTACCCGCTCGATCCCATAAAAAAGAGTAAGCAACATAAAATTGCTTACTCTTCGATAAAACCTTATTCTTTTAAGAACGATTCTTTTATCGATGCTATATTACTCTCAAGTAAACTCTTCAGTTCTTTCGTGACACTACTGTTCTCTAAGTGCTTAAGGAAGTCATCCAGATGCTTAATCGCTTGGTCTAGATGTTCTTTTTCATAGTGATGGCTGGCTTGTGCCAGGCGATTTATAAGTTGTTGAGCTACTGAATGTTCAACATCTCCTGCTTTCTTAAGAGATTGTACCTGATCTGTCAGAGATGCAGTTGTGGCTTGAACGGTAATCTCAATTTTATTGGAAGCGATAGTTTCACCGTTATAGGAAATGTTCGCTTGTATCTCAGTACTTCCTGCATTTTTAGCTGTTATTTTTCCATTTTCTATTGTTGCAACTTGTGGAGCGCTGTTCGTCCATTCAACATCTGCTCCGGCTAGTTCAGCGGTATTGCCATTAGCCAGTGTGACAGTAAGATCTGCGCTTGTTTCTTCGCCTTGAACGATTGACTTCTCCTCAGCAGTGACGGTGGCATCTTCTAATGGAACAGGCAGTTTTAATAGATTTTCTCCGTTGGCATAATAAATGTTGCCTTCACTATCCAAGTCCATTAAGTGTACAGTGTCTCCGATAAGTTGTTTGCTCATCATTGTTTCCGGATCAATCACTGTAAGCTTTCGGCCTGCTGTGGTATAAAGCATCCCCTGATCATCCCAACGCATGAAGAATGGGCGCCATGAGCTTCCTCTATAGACTCCGGAGTAGAGCTCTGTACTTTTGATGACCTCTTTTGTTTCAGGGTGCATCGCGAAGACTACACTATTGGCAGTTCCCTCGCTATCGTAGCCCCATGCAGTTCCCCAAAGGTTTTTATCAGGGCCGATGGATAGTTCTCCGATCATTTCAGGCGTTGCTATTCCCTCTACTTTTAAGTCAAATACTTCATGTTCTTTTGTATCAGTATTATAAGCAAACATTTTAGCTTCTTTAGCGGTCGGTTCAATTCCAAGTCCACCGGTAATGGTGGAACCTCCATAAACCACGCCGTTTTGATAGGATAATCCGATAATACTTTGGTCCTGTACAATATTACGGATACTGTCCCACTCATCGGTATTTTCATCATAAATCGTGAGCGAGCCACCTAACTTTCCGTAGCCTGGAATCGTACCAATAAATAGTTTGTCATCGCCTGATGTGAAGGTGAATGGCCTGCTTTGGTCGTCACCGATGTCCTGAACCATTTCAGGGTTGTCGCCCTCTCCACCATCGGAATATTGATATGGCTGTTCAGGATCGAGCTCATAAATGCGGGCACCTCCATAAGTCCCCATATACACATTTCCATTAAGGAAACCTATCCCTTCTATTTGGTGAGGGTTTCGTTCGCGTAACGTATATTCCTCGGTTGAAGTATCGAATACTCCCATTGAACCTTGGTATCCGCCCATATAGACATTTTCATCTTGTCCTATTTCTAAACTCTGTATATTAAGTCCCTGCATTTCAACTTCAGGATAGCTTATTTCCACTGAATTTGTCTGTGGGTTATATACCGAATATTCGATTTGCTGATGCAAAATTGAAAGTACCTTTGTTCCGTCTTCTGTTGTCGTCCATTCCATAGCTTTCGCTGATGAGGCGGGGAGCTTGATACCCGGTTCAACAGCCTTCGTTTTATGTGTATCTAAATTATATGTCCACAATTCACTCGTTCGTTTATCTCTGAAATAGATTAAACTTTCATCGTATGGTGATGGAGATGATATCAATCCATCAAACGTATGTTCATCTTCCCAGTTCATCTCGTTTAACACTTCGCCCGTTGCAGCATCTATCGTTAGTAGTGATGTTCCATATGCTACAAATAGCTTTCCATCATACTCCCATATGTTTGAAACCGACGATTGAGCACCAGTAATAGGTAGTTCTATTTCCTGCTTTTCACCAGTTTCACGATTCATTTGATATAAATACGCTGTTGTGCCAATTCCTACATAAAGGTTATCCCCTGTCACACCAAGTCCTCTTGCATATTTCTGCTCATCATGGAAGGAGCCTAAGTCTGTAAATTCATCATTATTAATATCATATTCAAAAACTTTTGCATTTGGATATGTTGCACCATATATTTTCCCATCTTCAGTAGATTCCAATTCCCATACCCAGCTATCAGACGGGTTCTTTCCTACTGTCTCAATTCGTTGTTCCTCAACCAGATAGCGGTATAACGTACCATTATAAGTTCCCGAAAAGTAAACATTTCCGTCAGAACCAGTCGTCATGCCCCAAATAACGTCATTACCTGGCATAGACTGAGAAAATATCTTTTCTCCAGTGTTGGCGTCATTCGCATAGAAAGTTGCTGGGGAACCATTTGTTGCATAGTATACCTGTCCATTACCGATAACTGCTCCTTGTGTCTTTGCCGCCAGAGCAGATGGTCCCTTATTTATTGGATCCCCATAATCAAATGGTAAGTCCATTTGTTTCTTAACGGACAGTTTAAAGTCATCATAAAAAGCTGAACTTTTTCCTGCCAGACCAGCATATAAGAACACTTTTGCTGAAACAGCATCTCCAGGTGCTTTCCCTTCAGCTTTAATATCCAGCCATTCCTCGTTTGGTGTATCGTAGCCTGACCGGTGACTTCCCACTTCTTTTCCAGTACTATCGTAATACTTCATATAAAGACTTATACTTCCTGAATCGATATATGCCTTACCTGTTATCGTATACACTTTATTTGGATCAATCTCAACAGGTTGACTGTACAGTCCAACCGAGGCATCTGATTTTTCATCTGTTATTCTTACACTTTGCTGACCATCAAAAGCGTGGTCGTTACTAAGTGATACGGAAGTTCCCTCACGAGGTGAAGATGGGTATTTATCCCAGCCTGGTATAGCACCCTCATTGGATTGTTCCTCAAAACTAGCATTCTCTAAATCTAGAGCAACTGCTGATGACTTTTCAAATAGTTGCACATTATCGTAATAGCCCTTTGTTTTCGTATTGGAGGTTTGATAAATAAATAGTTTAACCCCAGTTGCTTCAGGCGGGGCATCCGCTTTAATGGTCACTTCTTGCCATTCATTAAGGGTTAGGTTTTCAAAATATTTTGCCCTATTTTCAATGATTTCTCCTTCGTCATTGACCCAACGCATCCATATTCCAGGATTTCCTTGGATTAGTTCTTCCACATATATTTGTGCAGATAGTCGGTAGGAATTCCCTTCTGTTACATCAATTGCCTGACTGAACAGACCAACGACACCATCGTTATCAATTCGAAGGCTTTGGTCACCTTCAAAGGCAAAATCACTTGCTATACTCATGCCTTCTGTATAGCCACCACTCCAATAATCCCAGGAAGGCAGATCGGTTTCTGAATCTGGCGCAGCCTCAAAATCACCGTTTTTCACTTCCATTTGCTCCCAACCTTCGTCCTCTTCAGCCGATACAATATGGTTAAATACAGAAGGCGGTAAAAGCGAAAAAACTAACAGCATTGAGAGCGCTATCGAATAAATACGTAAAAAAGTTTTACTCATTATCAAATCTCCTTTCAAAATTTTTATTTAACTAAAAACTATCATCCTTACTTAATATAAACTTCTTTTAAGCGCTTTCAATATCCTTTCACCTAAGGTTTATACGCACTTAAAAGACTTAAGTAGGTACTAAAGAACTAGATGGGCGTGCTATAAAGGCAATAAAAAAAGAGACCATCTCAAAAGGTCACAATTACGACCAATAATGAGACAGCCTCGTCATAATTAATAAATATATTTGGGCTATTTATACCTGTAATTCCATTCCATCATACGCTACATCAATTCCAAATGGGACGAGCAGTTTTTCTAAATCATCATGCAACAATCCGCAGTAATGTGAAAAATGTGTTGCTACAACCTGGGAATTCTCATGAAGCACACCTAATTCAGCAAATTTTGCCTTCGTATCCTTAACTGCTTCTATGTTCATGTGGATTGCCTTTCTATCTATTAACCCATTCGTGCAATCAAGTATAGCAATATCTATTACACGTTTAGCTAACCAATTGAAAGTTTCTTTAGGGAATACCCCTGTATCATGACCATACAGACAAGTCTTTCCGTCTTTTTCTATAAAATAAATAAAACTATTTTCGTCCGGTTTATGATCAGCCGGCAAAGGTGTAATTAACTTGCCACCTATCTCATACGTTGTAAAAGCTTGGAACGGCGCAATATTAAAATGCTCCATTTCATTCTCAAGTACTTCATGACAACGCTGAACAACATTCTCATTCCCATAAATATTTAGTTTATCCCCAAAGTCTTTAGCAAAATCGGGGGTACGCATTCTTATATCTTCCGGGTGAAAGTGATCATGGTGTGTGTGGGTAATGATTAGATGTTCAAAATTAGAGATCATATCTCCGTCACGTAATACATGCATAAAAGTATCTGGAGGAAAATCAATTTTTAGATTATCATCTACTAATGCTGACGTTCGCGTTCGAATGTCTTTTCCACCGTGACCCATTGCCTTTTGACAAAGTTCACACCGGCAAAAAATTGCTGGAACACCTTCAGATGCAGCACTGCCTAACAAGCGAATTTTCATGTTATACCACCTCATAAAAAAATTGGATCACACATAAAACATTCCTATTGTACTCGGCAATGGAATTGGTAATAGCGACTTCATCGCCTCTAATTCAGCATTATCCTGAAAGTCAAACAACATCTTTACCAAATCGGACGGTGGCAAATGGAATTGTGATTCATTATACTGCAGGATTACATTCCCGTCTTCTGAAGTTATCGTCAACTTCTCAGCCACAGCAAGACTTTTCTCCATTAAATAAGGCATTAC
This sequence comes from Virgibacillus sp. L01, assembly GCF_052246775.1. Taxonomy (NCBI): domain Bacteria; kingdom Bacillati; phylum Bacillota; class Bacilli; order Caryophanales; family Bacillaceae; genus Virgibacillus; species Virgibacillus sp. L01. Next base: position 672,282 of record NZ_JBQQCP010000001.1, read on the forward strand.
CTGTTCTATTAATCTCTCAGGATTAACAATATGTACGGTGCCACCATTTTGCTCGGCCTCGGATGGAAGATCACTTAACTCATCATGAAGCGAATCCTGCCAGGGAACGGTTACTTCCAGTTTCAGGACAATACTGTTCGCCAATAAATCCGTGAATATCTCTCGAATTGCTTCTGGGTTACCACCCCAGTCCGTTACAAGGGCAAATTCCGTCTTATTTTCATTTTCCGGTATACCAATGACCACATAAGCCTCGATTGCTCCATTATTTTCAGTAACATACAATGCTTGTTTCTGCTTAAAAATACTTGCATAACCGCCTGCATCAAGAAGCACTGCCCATTCCCATATATTAGTTTCATAGCGAACTTGTTTTGCTTTTATTAAATCATCAACCTGAAAAAGATCTGTCGCAGAACCTTTCCTTACTGAATCTTGATATTTTTGTTCACCGGGAAGATTATCGATTTTATAATTGTACACTTTTCCAAAATGATAACAGTCATTCCTTCTATATAATCCGCGATCACCAGACACAAACAAAAGTGATGCTCCGGCCTGGTCAATAAAGTCATATACTTCTTCTAAAATAGCAGTTGATATACCCTGCCCCTGATAATCGGGGTGTGTACAAACAGAGCCAATCGAAAAAGTATTTAATTCAGCACTTCCAATGACCATTTTCGATGGTACTAGTCCTATAAAACTTACTAACTTATCCCCTTCAAAGGCAGCGAATGACTGGTTTAACTGTCTTGAGAAAACCTGCGGAAATGCTTCACCCATTGACGTATGATCCTTTTCACGAAACGTTTGATTGGATAAGTCTATCGCCTGGTCAAATTCCTGTTCTTTTAAATGGCGAATTTCCATTTCTTATACACCCCCAGCGTAAACTATTTCCCCGTTAACAATTGTTTTATCAACATTTAACTTGTTGTTTAAAATCATAATATCCGCTTTATATCCCGCGGAAATTCTGCCTCTATTTTCTCCTTTATCTATTGCATTCAGCGGCACCTGTGTTGCCATATAAACAGCTTTTTCCAATGGTATATTGCACTGTTCCACAGCATACTTAATTCCTTTATCCAAGGTGATTGCGCTTCCTGCCAGCTGACCGTTATCCAAAGTTACTTTGTTGCCATGTTTTATCAGGTTCTTTTCCCGGAAAAAATATTCTCCATCAGCTAATTCATTATATCCTGTACAATCAGATATCAGGACCATCCGTTCACTGCCCTTCACCTTATATAGAAGCTCAATCATATTGGGATGTATATGAATACCATCTGTAATAATTTCGCATGTGAGGATATCATAATACAAAGAGGCCACAGCGGTCCCGGGTGTTCGATGGTGTACAGGACTCATCGCATTAAATGTATGGGTTATTTGTGTCAAACCATACTCTATTGCTGCTCCTATTTCCTCAATTGTTGCGTTGGTATGTCCAGCTGAAATATGTATGCCGTTTGCTCGTAAATGATTTAGTATTGCGTAATCTTCCACTTCCTCAGGCGCCAATGTAATCACAGAAATAATATCTAAAAAAGGATTCAAAACATTTTCAACGTCATTCCAGGTTAGCTGCCGTATATAGGACTTGCTTTGTGCTCCGCTATACGTCGGACTTATCCACGGTCCTTCCAGATGAACACCAAGGCAGTTAGCACCTACAATCGGATTACCCTGATACGACTTGGCACCCTCAAGAAACTTCTTCACATCGTTAATTGTACCTGTCCTGGAGGTTGCCAGAAAAGATGTAAGCCCATAGCGTGGCAAAAGTTTTGCAATTTCAGCAAATGCTTCCTGATTATCCATAAAATCAAACCCATTTACACCATGAATGTGAATGTCTGTTAATCCAGGACAGATATAACCAACTTTCACTTCATATACGGGGGCATTAGTATTTACTCTTTCATTTCCGACATGGGTTATTTCGCCATCCGTTATTTGAACAAGACAATCTTTTATAATACGTCCATCCGTAATAACATCACCTTTTAAATAGTACATATCAATCCCTCACTTACCTTGTTTGACTAACGAACTAGCTCCAATCATGCTCGCATTATTTTTCAGATGTGCCTGCTGTAATACTATCGGAATAGATGCTGTTGCTGCCATTTTTTCTTCCAATTCACTCCACCAATACTTGCCGGAATCAATCACACCGCCACCGATAACAATAATTTCCGGATCGAATAAATATTGCAGGTTAATAAGCCCGATTGACAGATATTCTAAATAGTGATCAACGACACGTTTAGAGGATGCATCGATCATATAGTTTTCAAATACATCTTTGGGCTGGTAATTTTTCGAAGTCAATTCAGGATCATCTGAAATCATTCTTTCCAGTGCTTTACCTGAAGCATATGCCTCCCAGCAGCCTTTGCGCCCACACCCACATACTATTCCATTCGGAACAAGTGTCATGTGACCAACTTCACCGCCATGCCCACTATTTCCATGAACCAGCTCATTGTTATGAACAATTCCACCACCAATACCTGTTCCCAATGTGATACAAATATAACTGCTGACAGCCCTTGCTGCTCCTGCAGTTCCCTCTGCCAAGGCAGCACAATTCGCATCATTACCCACCACAACAGAGACATGAAAAGCATCTTCCAGCATAGCTTGGATTGGCACATTTGCTAAAGCCTGCAAATTAGGACAGCTTTTGATCACGCCATTATGAAAATCAACTATCCCAGCTGAAGCCACTCCAATACCATGAATTTCCTGGCCCTGAACCATCTCTTTTATCGCATCAATCATATTTTCTACAATTGCTTCCTTAGGTGTTTTTATCTGATTCTCTTTTACTAGCCGGGCTTCTCCATTAAACATGCCGAATTTTATTTTGGTACCTCCGATATCAATTCCAATCGTGTACACCCTGATTGATACCTCCCTCTTATAAAAGTGGACACCTTATACAGGTGCCCGCATTGTTTATAGATTTATTGCAGCTTTCTTTTCACTGGACTCATATGCTGCTAAAGCAACTTCCAATGCCTTTAAGCCATCCCTGCCAGAAATGGATGGTTCTCTTTTTTCTTGCACACAATTAACAAAATCCCGTATGAGGTCAAAATCCATATCATTCCCATAGACAACATGACTTAGCGATTTAGAACCACTTGTAAACATTCTGAAATGCTCTTTAAATGCATCAGCCTTCACTGTCTTCTTTGTGCCAACAACTTCAATTGTTGCATCGCCCCAGATTGGATATTCTTTAAACCGTGACCAGCTGGCGTCATGGGAGGCAACAACACCATTTTCAAATTCCAATGTGAGCAGCCCTGCATCATCAATAGCGATGTCGTGAAAATAAGAGTCTACAATCGCATGAACTTCGGTAATTTCCTTGCCTAAATACCAGCGCATTATGTCAACCATATGTACTGTATGATCTAATACAGCACCTCCACCAGATTGCTGTTTATCGATAAACCAGCTACCAGGGTTTTGACCTCTGTTTGTAGTTCGAAAGGCAACAATATCACCAAGTTCCCCATTATCAATCATGTTTTTCAACTGACTCATTGGCGTGCTGAACCTCACCGGAAATGCTGTTTGTAAAATAACCCTATTCTCATCACAAACATTGATCATATCTTGTGCATCTTCAACTGTTGTGGCAATTGGCTTTTCGCATAAAATATGTTTATTGGCATTTGCCGCATTTAAGACCATTTCTTTATGACGGAAATTTTCACTGCATATAATGACAGCATCCATATCCGCAGCTAGAAAGGAATCCTGATCATTAAAATACTTGGTATGATACTTTTCAGCTACTTCTTTTCCTCTATCTGAATTATCGTCAAAGATTCCAACTAATTCAACATTGGGCAGCTTCATTAACCCGTCTGCATAACTGTATGCATGCATATGCGCGAAACTCATCATTCCAATTTTCATTAATTAGCACCTCCATTTACAAGCTGGTTATAATTGATCAAGCGTTTGATCAAACTCTGATCAGCTGTATGTGCGATGTCAATAATCGAATCGACTGGATAAGTTAATGACGAATCTATTGAATTCATCGTTTCACTATCAAATTCCAGGATCGTTTTTATCCCGCTCCACTCAAGTTCAATGCGTTCATCCTGATCAGAAAATGTATACTCCATATGTGCCATTGTTCCACCGCCAAAATTGACAGTGACAATCACATGGTAAGGAGAAACGGTATGATTTGTATGCTTCACTTGAACATCCTGTGGTTCACCCAGTAGCGAGGACAGTACATATAAATCACCAGCAATCAGTTCCTTACTCTCATCATTACCAATGATTCTTCTTAAACGTAAAACACCCTTTGGTTTATGTTCTTTTTCTATAACCTCTTTTATTTTTTGGAAAAACGGATAATTTTCCAAGTCAAAATAAACATTTACCCCTTCTGCAACGTTATCCAGTAAGGTTGATGGAATAAATATGTTATTATTTTCATTTAAAACAGCATCCAGTTTAGTCTTGCTTATGGACAATAATGCCGTTACATCTTGTTCTGCTTGTTGTTCAACAGTGTCTACGATGGTTCGCAATGTTGCCTGATGATCAATTTTATCTAATCTTGCAAATACAATATTCCCCATTCTTCTCCCTCCTACTGAAGTAAGTTTCTTAAACGATTAACCGCTTCCTCATTAGCTTCCTTAGCATCGTCCTTACCTTCATATTCAATCGAAAGCCATCCTTGATAATTTGTTTCTTTTAGCCCTTGAACGATGTACGCTAAATCTACCTCCCCATCTCCTGGAATGGTACCAATTAACTCGACACCTAGCGTGGAACGAAATCCTTTGATATCTTCATTTGCTTCTTTTTCCCGGAAGTCCTTAAAGTGGACATGGACAATTTTATCTTTCAATCGGTCAAATGCCTGTTGGGGTTTCTCATGTACTAACAAGAAGTTGCCTGTATCAAACGTGGATTTCACATATGGGCTGTTTACTTCTTCGATAATCTCCTCAACCTGTTCACTCTTTCCAGCTAACAGACCATGGTTTTCAATGGCTAAATAAATCTGCTCTTTTTCAGCTGCTGCAGCACATTGCTTCAGGCCATCAACAATCCAGCCCTGACCATCCTCATATGTTAAGTCATCATGTATGTCGCCGCAAAATACACGGATTATATTTGTATTTAACTGTTTAGCTACTTGAATGGCTTCTTTTACTTTTGTGACTTCCTTTGCGCGATCTTCGCTTGATTCTTTCACAAAATTATTCGTTACGTCATAGGCGGAAACCTTTAAATTGTGTTTTTTCAGGGCTTTTGTTACCTGTTCAAGTTCATCTCTGATATCGTCTTTGTTTTGCCAAAAAATATCGAGCAGTTCGACGCCATCCAGTGAAATACGATTGGCATAATCAATAAAATCGACAGTGGACCAATTTTCCTTTTTGACGGTTGAAATTAAACTGTACATGCTGACACTAATATTCATAAATATCCTCCTTGTATTTAGGTGCTTTATTTTGGGCTTTCAAGTTCTTATTTCGTAAGTTTTGTGGCTTTTTAAGATTCGCAGTTATATAGAAACTGCGAAACATTGAACGTTTTATTTTGTGAGCTTTCACCCGTTCTGATGATTGTGCATCCCCTTAAGTCGTTCCGGCAGAATACTTCGCTTTCCATGGGCACGACCTTAGCCTCCTCAGAAGCAAAGAACGCTTCTTCCGGGGTCTTCGGAACGTGCTGTTCCCATAGGAGTCTACGTATTCTGCCTCCACTGGTATAGGATTTTCTGATTAACGGGTAGTTATAGTCGATAAAAATCAACGAATAATGAGTTATTCCAAGCTTCGGAAAAATGCGAGACTCCTATGGGAATGGAACAGCCTGAAGACCCCGCAACGAGCGCTTTTTGCTCGTGAGGAGGCTGAAGCGTTCCCCATGGAAAGCGAGTATTTTTCCGAAGCGTTGGGTTAGCACTCATCTTATATAGTATGGAAGAAAATCACGATTAAGGTATGACTTAATTTATAGTTTTTTAGCAGTCATGAAAAGTATATAATTTGCTGATCTAGTTCAGTAATGTCTTTTTATTGGAAACTATACTTTACAAATCAAACAGTTGTTGCTTACCTATTCCTGATGTGTCATGGGGGTTATTTTCTAATTGTCTGCTCAAGAATTCGAGCTTTTTTTCGTCATGAAACGGGTTAAGCTCATGGGTGAACTGTGGATATACCTCGATGTTTTTATTGGCTGACTGAATATGGTTATAGGCTGCAAATACTGTTGATGGTGGTGTGATAGCATCCTCTAATCCAGCAGCCATTAATGTCTGGCAAGTAATTGATTCACAGAAATGCACACTATCAATATAGCCCAATGTCCTAATAACTTGGTCAAAGGTACTATACTGTGGGTCATTCCACTTAAAATAGTTTACGATTTCCATATACGGACCAGACAGAGCAACATCCAATGCACGTTCAAAATGTGCTAGGAACGGCCAATCAGCCATCACAAAATCCATTTCTCCATCTAATCCTGCTGCACTAAGTGCCAGACCACCACCCTGCGAAGAGCCCATAACACCCAGTTTCGTTGGGATAATGGGAGAATCCTGAGATCTGATCCACTTTAACTGCATTAAAATATCGCGGTATATATTCGTAAAATAATAGTTTTCAGGCTGATGAATTCCAAGTAACATCCAGCCAGGAATTCTGCTGCCATTCTGATAGTTTCCGAAGTCAGGTGATGATCCTTGCCCACGGACATCAAATACATAGACCGCAAATCCAACTGATACCCATTTCAGGTAATCAACGGGAAGTCCGCAACTCCCTGTATACCCAGGAAAACATATAATTACTGGACATTCCGCCATGGACTTTGGTTTTACCAGCATTCCATTCAGTGGTGTACCATCCCAGCTTGTAAAGACAATATCCAATACCTCGACAGATGGAACAGGATATTCTCTTAATTCTGTTTCTACCTTTGTTCGCTCATTTTTCAAATCATTCTTTTGTTCAGACCAAAATGCCTCAAAATCACGAGGCTTGTTTTCTAATGCTGGTCGGTAATCACGCAGTTTTTCGAGTGGAAAGTCGCCTAAATGCCTTCCCATAACGATTCACCTCATTACTCTTCATAAAATTCATCAGGCCATTCAAGCTCTAACCCGCTTTCTCTTAACTCATACTGAAATGCTGCTAGTAACTTATCATTCTCTCGTACTGACTTAGGATCTGTATGATTGTTTAAACAAAATCCAACTAATGCCCCGCATGCCTCACCAATATTCCATTCCACCGGATGAAGGCGATAGCAGCCATTGGTAATATGAGTCGTACCAATGTTTTTACATCCAGCCAGCATGTTGTCTACATCCTTTGGTATAAGCGCACCCAATGGTATGTGAAATGGAAGTGCTTTAATATCTAGATAGGTTTTTCCTGTCATACTTGGGTGTAAGTCAATACTATAAGACCCGATCCCGACACTGTCCTCGTATTTTTTACCTGCCCGACCGGCGTTGCAGTCAGGTGATACATCCTGCTCGGTAACGGTATATTCTGCCTTAATTCTTCTTGATTCTCTTATATAGGAAGCCTTTGCCAGCCCGTCTTCTGTTGCAAAAATATCTTTTCGGAGCTTTAATCCTGGATAACCTTTCACACCATTAGATCTTGGTGCCTCGGTTTGCAGCCAGTACAATAGAGAAAGGCTCAGCTGTTTTGCCTGATATAAGTGCTTTGCTTTCTCTAACTCTGATACATCATATATATTCCCTAAAAAGTAATCGTTTTGCGGCCAATTCATTAATGAGACATCGCCTGCTCTTGAAGGAATGTCGTATTGGCTCTTATCAAATATCCGGCGGTACTCCCATAAAGGAAATCCTGTTTCCTCCCTAAATAATGTATATTCACGCTTTTCTTTTGTAATTGGATGTGGTGCAAAAAAACTTAATAGTCTATCCGGCCAAATAGCTGGATGGAACTCTCTCCAAAATTCATACATCTCAGGTTTTGGAATGGTATGGTCTTCTCCTTCTCGATACTCCATACCTAAAACATAAGTGAATGCCTGAATATCATCCGGATCAGCAACATCTAATGCATGCGGTTCACCAGTGTCGTTCTTTGCTTCTGCACCTATTACATATTCCATTTCAGCTAAGGGCAGTACATCGCCCGCTTCTGTTGCATCGATAAAATATGGTACAGTAATCTGTTTCTTTGTGCCTGTTTGCACATGTTCAAACGTCATGTCATGGACCGTTTTTCCGGATTTGTTAACCGATGTGACTTTCGTGTTTAGTTCGATTGTTAGCTGATCCGTCAGTACATAAGGCATTAGCATTTCATTTAGTACATGCAGCGTCACACGTGGATCATGGCAAATGTTACTTACTAACCCATTTCCGGGATTTAAGATTGCTTTACCTGACTTTACCGTCATAGAGCGTGAATAGGTTTCTCTTACTTTATTACGATAATCACGATATCTTTTTGTTGAGCCAAAATCCTCTATCCACTTATGTTCATCAGGGGGGACGCCTTGGGATGTTATCTGCCCGCCTACCCAATCTGTTTCTTCTGTTAACAGGACGTTCAGGCCACTTTCGCAAGCGGAGAGTGCTGCTGCACAGCCACCCAATCCCCCGCCAACGATTACTAGCTCCTTATTCAATTCTTCCATCTACAGATATACCTCTTTGCCGTTTTCTGCTGATTCATAAACAGCATTGAGCATCTTCATGACCTGAACGCCATCTGCAACAGGTGCGATTGTTTCTTTTCCATCTTTACAGCACGCAACAAAATGATTAATCTCATTTACAAAGGCTTTATGGACATCAAATTTAAGTGTGTCCAGCTGTGGTGTAACATTCAAAATGGTATTATGCTTCTCCGTAACTAAAGATAACTCGGGTTCAATTTCCGCTCCACCCTTATCGCCATACAGCTTAACATTTACTTCATCCTTTTTTGCTTGCAAGGTGAAACTAACATCAACTAAAAGGGATGCACCATTTTCAAAACGGATTAATGCATTCGTTAAATCTTCTACATCATTCAACGTCGGATCGTAATCAGCAGCCTTGTAGAATGATAGATTCTCAATGTGGCTGCGATTCCCTAACTTTGAATACGTATTGCCGCTAACTGATACTGGGCGTGGTTTCCCCATCATGTACCAGCAGATATCAATCATATGAACGCCTAAGTCGATTAATGGACCGCCACCAGATTTTGAAATATTACTAAACCAGCCTCCAGGATTTCCAAGTCTTCTTAAACACGAGGCTTTGGCATAATAAATCTCACCTAGCTCATCATTATCAATAAACGTTTTTAATAGTTTTGCATTATCACCATGCCGTCTAACAAAACCAACCTGCAATACTTTCCCTGACTTTTTGGCTGCTGCTTCAATTGCTAACGCTTCCTCGGTTGTCATGCTTAACGGCTTTTCCACCAATACATGTTTGCCAGCTTCCAGTGCTGCGACAGCAATTTTTGCATGGGTATTATTCCATGTACAAATACTGACTGCATCAATTTCATCGTTTTGCAACAGCTGCTGATAATCATTGTACAACTGAGTCACTCCATACAATTCACCTTTTTCATTCAAACGATTTTGATTGATGTCACATAGCGCAATTAAATCCGCTTGCTCGCTTTCAAGATATGGTTTAATATGAAATTCTGATATCGAACCTACACCTATAACTCCAACTTTCAACATTTGAAAACTCCTTTCTTTTTGCTAACTAATCAAAAATGACTTCCTTATTCTGATCTGATGAATCATAAATTCCGTGAATCATTTTCAAAACTTCGTACCCATCATTGCCATCTATTAATGGAGTTGTGTTCGTTCGCACACATTCAATGAAATGCTCGATTTCAGCTTTAAATGGTATGCTGTCTTCGTATAATGGATTTGTTTTGCTGAGCAATCCGTTCTCTTCCTTAAAAATCGTAAGTGGTGATAAGGTTGCACCACCTTTATTGCCAAATAATTCGATATCGATATTACCGTCCTGCTCCCCATTCACAGCCCAGGCAATCTCAAGTGATAAAACTGAGCCGTTTTTAAAGCGGATCCAGGCGGAACTAAAATCCTCTACATCAAATACATGTTCTGCATTTAATTTTTTATTCTTCGACTCCCAGCTTGAGGTATACTTTGTTTGATAATTCCCCAATCCATTGAGCGTTTTTCCTGTAATCGATTGAACCTGTGGATTTCCCATCAGCCACCATGCCAAATCAAGTGCATGGACACCGATATCCATCATTGCACCACCGCCAGCTAATGCTTTATTGGTAAACCAGCCCTTTGGTGTCCCGCGACGTCTGAACAGTTTTGCTTTTGCATAGTAAACATCTCCAAATGCTTGCTGTTCTGCGTATTCTTTTAAAATACCCGTATCACGACGAAAACGATGGGTCATTCCAACCATCGTCAACACATCTTTTGCTTTAGCTAATTCCAAATAGTCGTTTACATCCTGTAAATCAGTACCAATTGGTTTTTCCATAAATACATGTATTCCCTTTTGAGCCGCCAGTGTAGCAATCGGAATATGGGTTTGGTTTGGTGTGCAGATAATGACTGCATCGATTGCAACCTGCTTAAACATCTCTTCAGCTTCCTGAAAAAAATGTAGAATTTGATATTTTTCAGCTATTTCCTTCGCCTTATTGAAATCCAAATCTGCAACGGCAGCGATCGTTACATTTTCTGAGTCGTTCAGATGAAGGATATGACTTGTTTCCGCAATCGCACCAAGTCCAATTATTCCTACGTTGACATTTTCCATTCTTATCAGCACCTTATTTTGAGAAATTTATCACCTTTGTTAACGTGGTTGATTTTTTGTTAACTAGTTCATCAAATGCTCGAGATACATCGCTGAAGTTAATCTCTTCTTTAATGAAAGAGCTTACATTAATCCGTTCTTCGCTTACTAGTCTAATATATTCTTCTATATTCCTTCCTTCTGTCCAGCGAACAAATCCATATGGATAGTCATTGGCCTCTGCTTCGTAAGTCTTATCGTACCTGCCTGGACCTCCTGCTCTGGAAATAAGAATTTGCGCCTCTTTACTAAACATTCGGTTTCTCGGAAAATCTGGTTCAATGTCACCGACAATAACAACTTTCCCTTTATTTCTTATCCATTCAAGACTTTGTGCTGTTAGTGGCGATTTCTTACCACCGGCACATAGAAGTACAGCATCTGCACCATTCCCGCTCGTATCATTTTTTATCATATCCTCCATTGCATTAACAGCAGAAAATGACTTGATATTTGTTTCTTCCTGCAGCATTGATGCCCGTTCTTCATGAAAGTCATAAGCAATAACATTGTAGGCGGAAGCGTCTGCAATTTTAGCAATCATTTGACCGAGTAATCCTAGTCCTACAACAGAAACTGTCTCACCAAATTGGAGGTTTGCAACCCGCAATGCATGAATAGCGATCGCACCAATACCAGCAAGTGCCGCCTCCTTTGGTTCAACATTCGAAGGAACTTTTGCATAAAGCGTTTTTGGAACTAATAAATACTCGGAATGCTGCACATACGGAGCGCCATAAACAGCAACCAAATCCCCGGGTTTCACATCGGTAATATCACTTCCGCACTCCTCGACTACTCCCATCGCGCTGTAGCCTAATGTAATTTGTTTATCGGTACTATTTTCGATAATTGTTAGTTCAGTACCTGGTGAAATAATCGAGTACATTGTCTTTATTAGTAAGTGGGAAGATTTTACTGCAGGTGATTCATCCTCAACTATTTCAACTTGTTTGTTGTTGGCAATAATTTTTCGCATTGTTCGTTTACTCCTTCCAGAAAACTTCTTGCATAACTAGCTGAACCATCTTGAAAGATTCTTTTCCACGAATTCATCATCATGTAAATGCGGGTATGCTGCATATACACGATCTATCTCTTCCATTTGACTAGGTCCCAACTCTTCTTTTTCCAGCAAGCACCATCTGCCTTGCAGCAGGCCTTGTCTGGCTAATACTTCATTAATCCCGGCAATACTTCCTTTAAAATGATTTTTGGCATCAAAGAAGGAAGCATTTGCATCGGTAATCTCCTGTGCTATTGTTAAATACTTACTTGGGATATGATCATTATGCTGCACCTTTTTTATCTCATCAAATACTTCTACTGCTTTCTTTGTCCAAACTGACCAGTGTCCCAGTAACCCTCCGACGATCTTCTTTTCTACTTTTTTGCCATTAACATTTATGCTGTAAGCAGTTAACAGGTCATTTACGATATTGTCATCATTTCCAGTGTATAATGCGATGTCCTCATTTCTTTGCGAGTTGCATACTGCCCTTACTACATCAAGTGAAAGATAGCGGTTAAACGGTGCAATCTTAATCGCATGCACATTCGGAATATCCGCAAATTTTCTCCAGAAACCATAGGAAAGGACTCTTCCTCCAACAGCTGGCTGCAGGTAAAATCCGAAAACAGGGATGACTTCTGCAACCTTTTTCGTTCTTTCAAGTAATTGTTCCTCTGTATGAGACTGTAAACCTCCCATGCTTAGTAATCCAAGGTCATAACCGATTTCTTTAGCAAATTCTGCTTCTTTTACTGCTTGATCTTGAGGTCCACAAATCCCAGCGATTTTAATAAATGAATCTGGTACCTCGGCCATCTCCATTTCGTCAATCGCAAGTTTTAACACCTTTTCAAATAAATTAAACGCGGAATCACGGATCTCAAACTGGGTTGTATGTACCCCGACAGCAAGCCCTCCGACTCCAGCATCTATATAATAGCGGGTAAGTGCTCGCTGGCTTTGCTCGTCAAGTTCTCTGTCTTCCGTTAAAGCTAATGGATGTGCTGGTATAAATGCTCCTTCATGCAGAAAATTTTTTACGGATTTTTTTAACATTTAAAATGCCCCTTGCCGCTCTTGGAAATGAGTTGGTTTGTCGTATGTAGAACCATCATTCATCAGCCAATCTGCCGTCATGTCTATCATTTGCTGTATGGTTACCTTAGGATATCCAAATAACTTATGTGCTTGAGAAGCATTATTCAATAAAGCAGTAGGGTTTTCCACGTTATAAAAGTTGGCACCTTTATCAAACCGCTTAGCAAATTCTTCAGCAAGCCAGCGAACAGATACTGTTTCCGGACCAGTGGCATTTAATATTTTGGGCGGTGCTTCCGTATGTAATAATGACCGAATAGCGTATTCGTTTGCATCACCCTGCCAAATGACATTGACATTACCCATTTCAAGATCAATAGACTGTTCGTGATAGACTTGTTTGGCGATTTCAAGTAACACGCCATATCGGAGGTCAATTGCATAATTTAATCTGAATAGCAGCATCGGTGTTTTATTTTTATGTGAGAAATGAGTGAGCACACGTTCCCTGCCCAAACATGACTGAGCATATTCCCCAACTGGATTAACAGGTGTGTCCTCAGAGCAATTGCTGCTTAATACATTTACGAAAGGATATACATTCCCAGTTGAGAACGCGACCATACGTGAATCAGCAAATTTTTCAGCAAGCCTACCTGGTAAATATGCATTCATTGCCCATGTGAAATGCTCATTTCCAACCGTTCCAAACTTATTCCCAGCCATATAAATAACATTTTCTACAGTTGGGAGTGATTGAAGATCGGACTCATTTAACAAATCAGCTGCGATTGTTTCGATGCCAAAATCCTCTAGTTCTTGTTTTAGCGACCCCGATGAAAACCTTGATACACCAATTACTCTTTTATTTAAGCCGCCTTCATCTATAGCCCTTTTCGTTAATTTTGCCATTGACGGCCCCATTTTCCCGCCAATACCTAATATCAAAATATCACCTTCCAATTTTGAAAGGTCTTCAATTAACTCTTCCGATGGTTCAGTCATTAATTTTTCGAGCTCTGAGATTGTTTTCATTTAACCACTCCTACTTATATTATGTTTTTTCTCTTTTCGATTGAAATTTCTGATAATATACTTATTATTCTATGAACAATTTCATTAAAAGACAAGTCTTGAATGTGTCTTTATTAGATAGCCTCTGAAAAATAAGCGTCAAATGAATTTTGACAATTCTAATTATACAAAGTATTATAAATGCAGTGATTACAAAAAGACATGTCTATACAATTGTCTATTCTTGGTAGTTAAGGCTTTCGCCTCGTTAGAACTTTTTAAGGGAGATGACTATATGCAAATTAATAAACGTGTTGATGACAGCTCAGAAATTAATATTGGCATTATTGGATCAAAGTCCCTCATAGACCAGACAAAAGAAACGTTAAAATCTTTTCCAAACTTTAAACCCGTCTTTGGTGTGATTGAACCTGACACCGCAATTACAGATTTGGCGACAGAGTTAATGCATGAGGTTGATGTATTAGTATTTACAGAGTACCATTTATACAACCTGGCCAAGCAGGCGATGGATTTCTCAATCCCTGTTCATCATGTTCCATTGATGGGAACCGGACTGTACAGGTCATTATTTCTTATTAAAAGCAGCTACGGGTTAAAGTGTCTATCAGTTGATACGATTGAAGAAAAGTACGTCAAAAAAATACTCGTCGAATTAGGTGAGGAAGACTATGAATTTAAAGTTATTCCTAACCATTCGAAACCAAAATTGATTGAAGACATTATCAAATTCCACATTAATAACTATAATTCTGATGGCTCGATTGCACTCACAGGTATACAGGAAGTTTCTGTTAGATTGTCAGAAATGAGTATTCCTAACGAATGGGTAACACCAACACAACAGGACATGATTGTTTCCCTGGAACGAGCTCTACTAGCAACAAACACCCGCCGAAACAAAGAATCGCAAATTGTTTTTGGATTAATAAATGTTGATGACTTTACTAGAGTCACAGAAAAATATACGTCGGAACATGATGTGCAATTACTGAAATTGAACATTCAGCAAATTCTCCTTGATTACATAAAACAGCTTGACGGCCATTTAATCAATCTCGGTGGAGAAGAATATTCATTTATCACGACACGCGGCGTATTCGAACGGGAAACCAGAGGGTATAAGTTCATACCACTACTTCAGGATACAAATAATGCTATTGGCATAACGCTAAGTATTGGCGTTGGCTTTGGAAGCACAGCAGCTGAAGCGGGCAGCCATGCACGATTAGCATTACGTCAATCTAAAGAACTGGGTGGCGATGTATGCTATATCGTCCGCGAAGATAAGAGTGTCCTAGGCCCAGTTGATATTACTACCCACACACAATACGAACGGTATGATTTAGCTATTACAGATGCACAACTGTTAGATCGAGCCGAAAAGGCTGGTATGTCCGCATCCTATATGACAAAGCTAATGGCACGTGTTTCCCGGTACGGAATCATCGATTACACTGCACAGGAACTAGCTTCAACCCTCAAAATAACGATTAGAAGCGCACACCGCATCCTATTAAAATGGATGGACGCAGAACTCGTCGAGATCATCGGCGAGGAGAAAGTAACCTATAAAGGACGACCCCGCCGGATTTACCGCCTGACTTTTATTATGGAGGAAGAGTTGAAATAAGTTCCCTTGATGTGCGCTGTCGCTCGAGTTTAGTGCTTGTCGCGCGAGTTTGGTGCGCTCTCGCTCGAGTTTGAGGTGCTGTCGCTCGACTTTGATGTGCTGTCGCTCGAGTTTGGTGTGCTGTCGCTCGAGTTTGAGGCGCTGTCGCTCGAGTTGAGGCGCTGTCGCGCGAGTTTGGTGCGTTGTCGCTCGAGTTCGGCGCACTGTCGCGCGAGTTTGGTGCGTTGTCGCTCGAGTTTGGTGCGTTGTCGCGCGAGTTTGATGTGCTGTCGCGCGAGTTCGGTGTGTTGTCGCGCGAGTTCGGTGCGTTGTCGCGCGAGTTTGGCGCGTTGTCGCTCGAGTTTGGTGCGCTGTCGCGCGAGTTTGATGCGTTGTCGCGCGAGTTTGGTGCGCTCTTGCTCGAGTTTGGTGCGTTGTCGCGCGAGTTTGGTGTGCTGTCGCGCGAGTCGGGTGCGTTATCGCGCGAGTTCAGTGCGCTGTCGCGCGAGTTCGATGCACCCTCGCTCGAGTTCAACACACCCTCGCTCGAGTTCAACACACCCTCGCTCGAGTTCAACACACCCTCGCTCGAGTTCAACGCACTATCGAATCCAGCGCTCTAAATCACGCCTCTACACCGATAGCTTCCCAAGCTTGGCAGAGTCAACTTCCCATCCTATCCCAAACCCACTAGGCAGTCTAACTTCGCCATGTTCAATCTCAGCCCTTACTTTAGAGGGATCATCAGCCAGAAATAGCGGGCCATTCAAATCGACTGGTGTTGATATCCCTAACGCATGAAACAACTGCGCACTCGCATAAAGGCCTAACGATGATTCCGTCAATCCTCCACCGATTAATTCCATTCCAGCAGCTTGAGCAATTTCACCACATCGTTTCGCTCGTGAGAGGCCACTCATTTTCGTCACTTTAATGACAATAGCATCACATGCATCTAATTGGATAGCTCGAACGACATCTTCAGGCGTCCATATACTCTCATCTAAAGCAATCGGAATGGTTGTGAATTCCCGAAGCTTCGCATGCCCTAATAAATCACCTGCTGCCAATGGCTGCTCAAATACATTTACTCCAACTTTCTCCATTTCCCTGCTTAAACGCATTGCCTCTTTTAGTCGGTAAGCCTGATTCGCATCTACACGAAAATATGCTTCAGGGATTACTTCCTTTACAGCTTTTATTATTTCGATATCTTTTTCGGGATTTAATCCTATTTTCACGTCAACACCAGTATATCCTTGAACACTCGCAATACGTGCTTTTTCTGCAGCATCTTCCACATTTGTGACACTGATTAAATAGGAAAGGGCAATTTTTCTTTGCTGTGGTGACAGCCATACATGCGCAAGTGGCTGCCCTGAGCTTTTACCGACAGCATCCATAACAGCCATGTCAATTGCAGCCTTCGCTATCGGCTGTCCGCGTGTTATTCCTGATGATATCTGCTGATCCATTACACTGTGAATTTCCTCCAGATCAACCAATTCCATGCCTGTTAACGCCTCAGCAAAATAATTTTGAATCGTACTTACCACCGTTTCCAATGTTTCATAACTCCAGCGATGACTTGGCCGCGCTTCTCCCCAGCCTTCCGTGCCATCATCAGCCGTTATACGCACATAAACATGTGGCGCACCTGCATTTTTACTCCCAACTTGCCCACCAGAAATGGAGAAATTTTGCAGCATCGGTAAATTTAAAGGAAAAACATCGATAGCTGTTATTCGCATAAATTAATTACTCCTTTAGAGGTGACATTATAACCCAGCCATTTATCCAAAAACTGATAAGCAGACTCTCGAATGTGCGGTGGAAAATCATGCCCTTCAGCACCAATTAATGATGTAAAACGGTCATGATAGCCCAGCTTTTCATATAGCTGGTACACATGATGCAATCCGCTGGCAATTGACTTCCAATGTGGAAAAATTGAATCACTTTGACCGCTCCAATTGAACACTGGCTTCGGTGCTACAAGAGCCAAAATTTCGTGAAATTCAAAAGGGATATCCCCTTCTGCTATCATTGGTGTTAATTTCGGAAAATGTGTATACCAGTCCCGGTCAGCCCAGCGCTGCGGCCGATAGTCTCCGGTGAACATAGAAAATCCGCAACTGGTTACGACAGCCTTCACCCTGCCATCTATTCCCGCCAGATAATAAGCATTATAACCGCCGAATGAATGACCGATAGCTCCGATACGCTTCCCGTCAACAAACTGATGGCTTTCGAGTAAATCAATTCCTTGCCGATGATCAATTAAATTCTTGGCAGTAATCGATGAATACTGCGGGAAGTCACGATAAAAGTATGCATTATGAAACGGCTTTTCACCTGTTTTAATCCGTTCTCCAGCAGTTAAAGCATCTGGAACTAATACGACATAGCCTCTTTGAACAAGTTCAGTCGCATAATTTTTAAAATGATTGGCATTATTTGTACTTACTGAATCCTTACCCATTTCATCTGTACCATGCAGTGCAATTACTGCCGGCAGCCTTTTTTCTTCTGCTCCCATTGGAATTAGTAAATATGCCGTAACAATATCAGCGTCAGCTGTGTTGTATGTGACACGCTGTCTGATAAAGCCATCTTCTTCTATCTCTTCATGTATTTTTAAATTTAACGGAACCTTCTCAGGAAGTTTGCCTATCATTTCCTGCCAGCGCCAGAGGATGTCTGATCTCTTTTTCGGCCAGTCTTCTGCAGAATCAACGCCATTAATAAGAGAAGGTATTCCTTGCTCATTTAACATATGCAGCTTGTAAGCCAATCAAATACCTCCTTACGTTTTAAAAGGGTGAAATTCTGACAGTACTACTTCACGACCTGAGCGAGCTGATTCATATATTGCCAAAATAATTTCAACTGATTTTCTTGCTTCAATACCAGATATCATTGGCTCACGGTTCTCTAAAATAGCTTCAATCATGTCACCAACAATAATCGAGTGTCCGTCATGATCATCCTCGGGTAATTGTGGCTTCTCAATTGGCTCATTAGTATTCATAAATTCCCAAATGTCCACAGTAGTATCGGAAACTTTCACTGTACCCTTGTCACCATTAACTTCAATGGATGTCTGCTGTTCCGGGAATACAGAGGTAGCACCTTGAATTGTTCCAAAACCACCATTTTTAAACTTCACCACAGCAACCGCAGTATCTTCAACCTCAATATTTTGGCGAACTAATGTATCGTTATAAGCAAAAACACTTTCAATTTCTCCACCAATCCACTGTAAAAGATCGACACCATGAACGCCCTGATTCATCAGTGCTCCGCCGCCATCAAGTTCCCACTTCCCACGCCAGCCTGCACTTGCATAATAGTCATCATCACGAAAATACTTCAAATAAGCGTGAATCATCATCATATTTCCTAGTTGCCCGTGTTCCTTAGCGTACCTTGCAGCGATAAAATGCGGTAATGTCCGTCTTTGGAAAACAGTTCCCAGTTTAACGTTTGCATCGTTACATGCATGAATCATCTGGTCCATCTGCTCGAACTTAATATCTAGTGGCTTTTCACATAAAATATGTTTTCCCATTGCGGCACAAGTTAGAGCAAATTTCGCGTGCATACCACTTGGCACACAGATACAAACAACATCAATCTGTTCTTGGAGCATCTCCTGATAATCTGTAAATGTTTTCGTTACGCCAAATTCTTCGGCCAATATGTCAGCCTTCTGTTGATTAATATCGGAAATTGCAACAAGCTCAGCCTGTGGGTTTGATGCAATCGCCTTGGCATGCAATGGTGCTAATACACCAGCACCTATAATGCCAAATTTTACTGACGTCATATTTTCACTCACCTCAAATTAAAACCTGTTTTCCAGTAGTTCTGCTTTCGTTCGCCGCTTCAATAAACCGAATAACCTCTCTCGTTTCAGCTAACGAAACTCGAGGGATTCCATCCTGAAAGAAATCCATTATATGGTCCAGTAAGCTAGCATAATAAGGCTTCGTACCCGTGTTTATATCGACATATTCACTCCCCTGTTCGAAATGAATTACTGCTCCAAATTGCTTGTTACCTTTGCGATTACCTCGAACAGTTCCAAAAAGCCCATCGCGCCGCTGTCCAACAATAACATCATGTTCATCGTTCGCTGTGGTGTTTACTGACTGAAAGCCCTCACCTAAAATTGCGAACAGAATTTCAATTGAATGGATTCCATACCAAAAAAAGCCCGGCTGTTTCTCCTGCAGTTCCATCGGGCCAAAGCAATCAGCACCTATTATTTCTCCTTTACCAGACATTGATAGTACGTCTATTAAGGCATCCGCATAGCGAAGTGCTGACGTACTCATAACTGGAGTCTGGTAAACTGAAGCAAGTTTAACCATTTCAGCAGCCTTTTCTGACTGCAGGCTAAACGGTTTATCAACAAAAATTGGTTTCCTATAGGAAATAATTCTCCGCAACTGTTCTAAATGAACTCTACCATCTACTGACTCTAATAAAATTGCATCACTTTCTTCTGCGACTTGTTCAATAGAGTCAGTGATTTTGACATCATATTTACTTCTAAGCTCATTTGTAAAACCCTCAACGCGTGAGATACTTAGGTCAAAGTCAGGGGAACCTCCAGGAAAAGCTATTACAACTTTCCCACCGGGGACATGATGTTTTTCTGATGGGTCATTAAGTAATTCTGTAAAGGCTACTGCATGCGAAGTATCTAACCCAATAATGCCTACCTTCAATTTGTCTGACATGTTTTGCCGCCTTTCAGATTAACGATAAACTCTTTTATTTCAGCCCCGACATCTGAATTCCTTCTGTGAAATAACGCTGGAAGAACAGGAATATAATGAAGGTCGGAACAAATGAAAGTGTCGACCCGGCCATTTCAATACCGAAATCACCTTCTTTACCGAGTAGCGATGCTAAACCAACTGTAACAGGAAACATTTCTTCCTTCGTCATATAAATCAATGGCTGAAATAGATCATTCCAGTTTGTTATAAACGAGAAAGTTCCTACTGTTGCAACTACTGGTATCGATAGTGGCAAAATAACCTTAAAGAAAACTTTAATATCATTAGCCCCATCAATACGTGCGGCCTCTTCCAGATCATTCGGGATATTTTGCAGGAATTGCCGTACTAAAAATACTCCCATAATCCCCCATAGTTCCGGAATAATTAAAGCCCAGTACGTATTGATCCAGCCGAAATCTGCAAACATAATATATTTTGGAATAATTAACAGTTGCTGCGGGATCATTATGACGCCCATAAATACCCAAAATATTATTTCTCTGCCTGGGAATTTTTTCTTGGCAAAAATATACCCCAGTATTGCACAAAATAACATCTGACTGAAGACAGGAATGATGGTAATAACCAAAGAGTTAAAAATCCACCTCAGAAAAATTCCGTCATTAAACAGATAGATATAGTTACTAAGGGTAGGATCTTCTGGTATCCAAAAAAGCGGATCCAGCAAAGCATATTTCATATCTTTAAACGATCCCAGAGCCATAATGATAAACGGCAGGAGAAAACTAAAGGCTAATAGAATCAATGCTGTATATGTGATCGTTTTTTTCAATTTTCTAATCTCCCTTCCAGAAAGACCTGTTGATTAATAGTGATTCGTGTCTTGTCCCAAATACTTTCTTTGGATAAGTGAAATAACCAAAATTATGAAGAACAATACATAGGACAGAACAGCAGCATAGCTTAAGTTAAGCCCTGCAAAGCCTTGTTGGTACAAGTAAAATACAATTGTCGTTGTTGAATAGTTTGGTCCCCCACCTGTAAGTAAAAATGTGGAGTCGAAAATTTGGAACGAACCTATCGTTGTAATAATTGCTACGTAAAAATGGATCGGCTTTAGCAGCGGAAAGGTTATTGTCCAAAATATCCGTAAAGGAGATGCCCCATCAATCCGTGCTGCTTCATACAGTTGTCTATCAACTGATTGCAGCCCTGCAAAATAATAAATCATCGTACTTCCGGCAACCTTAAATATACTTAACCCAGCCAGCACCATTAATGCCTGATCAGAGTCTGCTAAAAATAATTGTGTATCTATTCCAATGAAACTTAACAGATAGTTTACCATACCTGATTCTGTACCTCGGAATAACCATCCCCAGATACCAGCTATGATTACAAAAGATGTAACTACTGGCAGGAAAAAGATTCCTTTGTACACTCCTGATGCTTTAACACCTGAGTTAATGATTAGAGCTAAGATCAGCCCAAGTGCCATAGTAGGTACGATATAATAAATGGAAAATAGAACTGTATTCCAGATTGCTCTCCAAGCTAATTCATCATTTATAAACGCTATCCAATGTTTAAGTCCCACAAACTCTGGGTCGCCAATTACCTTCCAATCCAAAAATGTCAGGACAAAGCTGAATGCAAATGGGAATACCTGAAAAATTGCAAAGTGAATTAATGTAGGTATAAGAAAAATATACACAATTGCATTTCTATCCCATTGCTTTTTCACTCTTTCTTTAAATGGCAGCTTTGGTTTGTTGGAATTAGAATACTTACCATTATTTCTCTTCATCCGATCTTTTAAAGGGACTTTCCCTTTATTATGGGATTCCATTTCTTTGTTGATCTTGTCTGCATTATTCAGTGTAATCACCTTATTTCATATGTAAGTTAGTAACAGAGAATTTGACTAATAAACATCAGCCAAACTCCCTGTTCTATCTAGACCTTATTATTTGGCAATTTCAGCCTCTATTGCTTCTGCTGCTGCATCTGCAGCCTCTTGTGGAGTTTTCTTGCCTTCCATCATTGTTTGAACTTCTGCCTGAATCATTGGCATAATATTACGACCTTTTGGATGGATTACTCCAGGTAATGCATATTGTGTGTATTGTGAAAGCTGCTTCAAATACTTCTGATCATCAAAGATATCTTTTGCAGATTCTCTTGTTGGGATATATTGAGTTACTGTATTAAATCTTCTTTGGTTCTCTGCACTTGTAACTGTTTTTACAAATTCAGCTGCTGCTTTTGGATTATCACTATTTGTTGGAACAACGAACATTCCTGTTGTACCGTATGTCTTTTGCTCTTTATTTTTAAGAGGTGGTGCAATAACGAAATTCAGACCACTTTCCTGTAAATTTGTTAAGGAAATCCCTGAACCTTGTACGGCTAGCATTTCTCCAGCATTCCAGATTGCGTCATGATTCATAGCCGTAATGGAATCTTCAGGAACCCATCCTTTTTCATACATTTTATTGATAAACTTAAAAGCTTCTACACCTTCAGCATTATTGATCATCACTTCATCATCCTGTGTTACAACTTTTCCACCCGCTTGCCAAAGGAAAGGATATAACGTTCCATTCATTGATCCTCCGCCTTGATAGCTATAGGCATAATACCCTTCTTCTTTAGCTGCTTTTGCCCACTCTTCAAATTCACTCCATGTAGAAGGTAAATTTTCAGGATCTTTACCAATTGCTTCAATTACATCAACATTGTAGAAAAGCGTATATGCTTCCTGGAGAATTGGAAGACCATAAGTTTTATCCTGCCATTTTGTTGACACAAGTGCACTATCAACGAAGTCATCCATATTATTGTCTTCCAAATATGGATCAAGCTCTAATAACATACCCTCATCAGCATATTGTGGCATTTGATCCGGAATTGCATAAAATACGTCCGGCCCATTATTAGCTGCTAGAGCAGTAAGTATTTTTTGGTCCCGATTTCCCCACGGGATTGTTTCGATTGTTACTGTCGCATCGAATTTTTCTTCATAAGATGCTACGATTTCATCCCACATAGCTTCTTCAGCATTTGCATCTCCCGTAAATGGATGAACCCATACCGTTATTTCACCGGATACTTCTCCATCCGTTGCAGCGGCATCTTCATCCGAATTACACGCTGCTAAAACAGCTCCCAAGATAATAAGTAGTACCAGAATGCTAATTTTCTTCATTTTAATTAAACCCCTCTCTTCTTTTTAATAAGATTTGTTACATAATAAGTCAGAGTCGACAGACACCCCCTTAGAATTCCTGCATAAATATTTACCGCCATTATCAGAAAGCGTTATCATATATGTACAACTTTTCAGGAATTTTTTTGAATAGCAACTAAAATTATCGAAATATTCATTTCCTTGCTATTATTCTATGTTCTTTTCCGTCTAGAGACAAGTCTCTAAAGTGTCTTTAATAAAATAAATTTTCCAAGCAAGAACCGGTTGTACGTCATAATCTTGTTGACATGATTTTGAGACACCCATATAATGAATGAAAATATTAGCAATTTTGTGGAAAGATAATAATGATATGCTTCAATCTTAGTGAAGGGGGAACAACATGACATTCGGTGGATGGGAAAAATTTAATACCGCTGCTTTTTGGATGCTCAAATTAGCTTACATAAATTTACTTTGGATTTTATTTACCATAGCAGGTCTAGTGATTTTCGGACTGTTTCCGGCTACCGTGGCAATGTTTACTATTGTCCGTAAATGGATGCGCAAA
This sequence comes from Virgibacillus sp. L01, assembly GCF_052246775.1. Lineage (NCBI taxonomy): Bacteria > Bacillati > Bacillota > Bacilli > Caryophanales > Bacillaceae > Virgibacillus > Virgibacillus sp. L01. The sequence goes on from NZ_JBQQCP010000001.1 coordinate 696,364, forward strand.
GAAAGTAACTTTAAAATCTTCCCTGTATTTTGGACAGTTTTTCGCACCGATTTTATAAAGGCTAATGGCTTAGGTCTATTGTTTATTATTGTCGGTTACATCCTTTATTACGACTTTACTTTTCTTCAGGTAAACGACGGTAAATTGGCTTATTTACTGCCTGTATTTATTTTTATTTTAGCTTCATATGCAGTGACCTTGTTATTTTTCTTTCCAGTGTTCGTGCATTTTGATCTAAAATTCTTTCAATATATTAAACAATCATTTTTAGTTGCCATAACCTCCCCAATCGAAACAATATTAAGTGCTGTATCGATTGTACTAATATATTTTGCAATCACACTTCTTCCAGGAGTAATTCCGTTATTCAGTGGCAGTATATTGGCAATTGCGATAACCTGGACTAGTTTTAGAGCTTTCAGGAAAATTGAACGCAGGAAAGGATTAGCTTAAATAGCATGATATTTAAGGAAAGGTTTAACCTCATGGGTTAGACCTTTTTTAGTGTTGGAAAATTCACATAGTACATTTGTCCTAATTAACATAAGGACTCTTAAAAGACTTGTTATAGGTCGATACTTGTCTAAAAATATTAACTATAGAGAAAATTGAAAACGCTCTCTGAGGAAGGCAATCATATGTAATAAAAATAGGAGGTGAATCCGGTTTAGAGTTTAATTCTTAACAATTCACAGAGGAAAGGATGAGTAATTAAGATGCGTAAAGTAACATTTCTATTGGCACTACCATTACTATTCACTATTTATTTAGGTGTTGTTGAAAACAAAAATGCAGAAGCCGCAGAAAGTAACGTACGAGAAATTGGAACTGCTTTAAATGCTGTTTCCATTCCTGGAGCTGTCTATGGTAAAAGTCCAGATGGTGAAGAAGATTGGATCTATGCAGTCTCCGGAGGGGCGCCTGCTGTTTTTAATGTTGTAAATGCTGAATCTGGTAAACTAGTTAATAGCTTTTCATTGGAAGGGGCTAGTAACAGCTGGGCACTTACAGTAGATCCTGATGGCAATGTTTATATGGGGACCTACTCAAACGGCACACTATACCGTTATGTACCAGGAAGCGATCATATTGAAAACCTTGGCAAGCCTCTTCCAGGTGAATCATTTATCTGGCGCATTAGTTCCGATGAAGACGGTAACATTTATGGCGGGACATATCCAAGCGGTAAAGTATTTCAATATAATCCCGAAACGGACGAGTTCCGTGATTATGGCCAAATGGTTGAAGGACAGCAATACGTTAGAAGTATAGATATCTATAAAGACAAGGCATATGCCGGGGTTGGGACTAATGGGGCAAATCTTGTCGAGTTAGATACAGAGACAGGAGAAACTAAGAATATACCATTACCTGACAAATATTCAGACGCGTCACTAGTTTACGATATTAACATTGTTCGCAACAAGATGTTTGCAAGAGTTACAGGTGGTGTTAGCACTATTCTTGTATACGATTTGAAAACAATGGAAGTTATTGACGAGATTGAAGATGCGAATGGAATAGATGTCTCCCAAGCGGGGCCAAAGTACAACATTTATTTAATCAGAAATGAACAACTCTATTCTTATAATTTAAATACGCTTGAGTTAAAAGCAACAGGATTTGACGATCTCTATTCGGCACGAGGATTTGGCTGGATTAATCTCGGCACGAAGGAATTTCCAGGTAAAACACTAGCAACCATATCGTGGAACGGAGAAATCCGAAAATATAATCCAATAACCGGGAACACTGAAATCACGCCTGGACAGATAAAAGGAGAACCGGTCGATATCCAAACCCTCACTCAAGGACCTAATGGAAATATATTTGTTGGTGGTTATTTTTCCGGCGGGCTTGCAGAGTTCGATTATCAGACCGATCAACTGACAGAGTATAAAGGCCTTGGGCAAATTGAAGGTATGGTAACGCATAATGACAGATTGTATATGGGCATTTATACAGGAGCAGAGCTTTTTTCCTACAATCCTGATAACCCATATGAGCTAGGTAAAAATCCAGTAGAGCACTTCAGCTTGAAGGATAAAGAACAAGATCGACCTTTTGCACTAGTTTCTGCTGGCGATAAACTGGCAGTCGGTACTGTGCCTGATTACGGAAAATTAGGCGGAGCATTAACTATCTTTGATCCCGCAACAAATGAATACTCCTTCCATCGAAACGTCGTGGAAAACCAAAGTGTAATCTCACTTGCTTATAAAGACGGATTAGTATATGGAGGAACTTCGGTTTGGGGAGGACTGGGAATCCAACCAACTGAAAACGAAGCAAAATTATTTATCTGGGATATGGAAAATGAACAGAAAGTATTAGAGACCGTTCCAGTACCTGGTGAAAAGGCAATTTCAGCACTAACCCTTGATGATGATGGAAACCTATGGGGATTAACATCAGGAGTTCTGTTTAAATATGACATCCAATCCAACCAAATCGTTCGCCATGAAGAATTATATTCATTGAATTGGGATAGAGTTGGTCACCTATGGCGCGGAGGCGCATTAACATTTGATGACGATGGTAATCTTTACGGTCAGACACATAATGAACTTTTCAAAGTAAATCCAGAAACCTGGGAAAAAGAAACGTTAGTTGAAGATGCATCTTTATTCGCACAAGATGCTGCTGGAAACTTCTACTTCGCCAGAGACCATAAACTTTATCAATATCAACGATAATAAATAAGGAGAGATATTAAATGAAAGGACAACCTATATTAAAAAAGTGGCCCTATTTATTAGCAGGCTTATTGGTACTTGTTTTAGCAGGACTCCCATCGCTCACACAAGCAAACTCGGGTCAGGAATCAACTGAACTTGCTAACACCACTTACGGGGAAGCCGAAAAGGTATTAGCACCGCTTACCGGAACAGTTAGTATTTTCGATGGTGCAGTTGGAAAAGAAGATGGCCATGACGTTATGTACACTACTGCAAAAGGCATACCCGCAAAGCTTAATGTGGTAGATTTGGATAATTATGAATTGCTAAGGACGATTACGCTTGAAGGTGCCGAAAGTACATGGGCACATGAAGTGACAGTCGATGGTGACTTGTATATAGCAACTATTGGCGGAGGTGCAAAGCTTTGGAAGTATTCTCCTGAAACGAAGGATGCAAAAGTTGTAGCATCCTTCCCAGGTCAATCATTCCCTTATTCGATAACATCAGACCCTGAAGGAAATGTATATGTTGGAACCTATCCGGGCGGAAAAGTTTATAAATTTAATCCGGAAAACGAAGAAGTTACAGATTATGGGAAAATGATTGATGAGTCTTCAAGGCAATATATTCGATCAATCGCTTATATTAAAGGAAATATTTATGCCGGAACTGCTAAAGATAAAATAATCAAATACAATATTTCTTCCGGAGAGAAGACTAATATTGCTGCTTCTTTAGATGAGACAGGCACCGTATACGACATGGATCGAGTGGATAATCGCTATTTGTTTATCAGATATAACGACACAAACAATGGCTACATTTACGATACACAAACCCAAGAGTGGCTTGATGTTGTCGTTCCAAACGTAAGAGGTTTGCATGTAGAACAAGAATCACACAATGGATTAGTGTATTACATGACACCAGATGATAAGTTTATGTCGATCGATTTAAACACACTGGAGATTAATGACACTGGTATGAGATATGGCAGTGGCCTGCGAGGTGCGGATTGGGTTGAACTAAGCGACCCGGATCTACCTGGCAAAAGTCTTGTTACCATTAACTGGACTGGCAGTGTAACCATATTTAATATCGAGACAAACCAGGTTATCGAACGTCCTTCATTAGTAGAAGGGGCACCAGCGATTATGAATAAAGTAAAGAATGGTCCCGATGGAAATATTTATATTAGTGGTACTCAAGCTACAGAGGGAGCTATCTTTAATCCAGTTGATAACTCTACTACCTCTTTCGCATTAGGACAGGGCGACAGTATGAGTTCTTATGAGGATAAAATGCTTTTTGGAGTGTATCCTGGGGCAAGAATTTTTGAATATGACACAACAAAAGAACCAACAGAAAACAATCCTAAGCAGCTCTTTCAAATCGGGAAAGAGCAAGATAGAATCAGTGATATAACAAGCGCAGATGGAAAGACGTTTATCGGAAGCATTCCCGATTATGGTAAGCTAGGTGGTGCTTTAACGGTATATGACCAGACTGGAGAACAAACCAATCCAACTGTTTACCGTAATATAGTAGAAAATCAAAGCATTGCCAGCTTAGCCTATAAAGATGGTATTGTTTATGGTTCAACGACCATTAACGGTGGTCTGGGGATAGATCCAGTTGCTGAACAGGCCAAAATTTTCAAATGGGATGTTGAAAACGAACAGAAATTAGAAGAAATATCGCTATCAATCGAAGGTCTAGATAACCCTGAGACGATTGGCGACTTATCCTTTGGTAAAAATGGTTTATTATGGGGTGCTGCAAATAACATTATTTTTGCATTGGATCCCGACACGTTAAACGTAGTAAAAAGCAAGAAGATCTATCCGGATGGAGCTCTTTATTACGCTGACTGGCAAACAATTGATTTGGAATGGTCAAACGATATATTATATGCAAAATTTGATAATAATCTAACTGCCATCGATCCAGAAACACTTGTCAGTCATAAGATTACTCAGGCTAAATCTTTTACTATCGGAGTTGATGGAAACATATACTATTCTCTTCCGTCTAACCGAACACTTCTTTACAAGGTTGAAGTAACCAGTGCAGGGCTTGTACAGGAGATTATTGACCGTTATCACACGCAAGAAGATATCAAGCAACCTGTCTATGCTCAACTGACTAATAAATTGGAACAAGCGAAACACCATTTAAATAAGGATAATAAGAAACAGGCGATTAAGCACCTGAATGACCTGCTTAAACATCTGAACAACGATTCTATGAAAGAATTTATTTCAGATGAGGCAAAGGATATATTGAATTCTAAAGTTGAAAACCTTATAACAACCTTGTCATCTGAAAATGAGAAACCGCCAGTGAATTCCATACAACTAATAAATCCAGACTTTGAGGAACCTTTGACAGATGAGGTTATACCCGGCTGGACATCTGCGTTTCAAGTAGGTGGAGAACATTATTACGAAGTTACGGATGAACGCAGTTTTAGTGGTAACAACAGTTTAAAGATTGAAGACACTGTAAGATCTGCATCTGTTGCACTATACAGTGATAAAATAGATGTTGAACCTGGTGTTGAGTATATAGCATCAACCCAAGCCTTTACTGAAGATGGCTCAGGAAGCTTCCTGTTACGCTTTTACGATAAAGATGGTAACCAAGTCGCTAATTATGCTAATCATTTCGAGACCATGCTTGGACAATGGGAAAAAATCAACACGCAGGGTGTCGCTCCTGATAATGCTGCATATGTACGAATCTATGCATATACAACAAGCTATCAAATAGGAACCGTTTATTTTGATGATATCAATCTATGGACAAACCAGGAGTAGATAAGAACTAATTAAAAAGGTCAATGTATTGTGTATTCAATACATTGACCTTTTTCTTATTTTCCAAACGTATTTTTCATTCGTTCGAGCGGATCATCTCCAATTGCAGGATCCCACTGTAAAACCTGGTCAGCACTGTTTAGTTCTTTTTTAAGTTCATTATAATCTATGTTCTGCACACTTGTTTTATTTTTAAAAGCAAGACCAGCGGCTGCTCCTGCTGATTGGCCAATGATCATAAACACTGGTTCCATACGGATTGACCCGTAGGCTATATGAGAACTTGATAAACAGACCGGAACTAATAAATTCGTACATTCATCAGCACGAGGGCGAATGGAACGATAGGAAATCGGATACGGCGAAATAGGAACTTCCACATCTCCCTCATTAACACATTTTCCATCCAGCACAACTCTTCTAACATGATGTGAATCCATTTGATAGGAAGCAAGTCCAATCGAATCATCAACACTGGTTTCTCCCAGACAATTATTATCTGTCATTACATAATCAGATCTCATTCTTCTGCTTTCTCGAATGTACAATTGTGGTGGCCAGTGCCCGGTACTTTCAAATTCATCTTTCGGTAAACCCCACTGTGAAACCTCCTCACGAATATGCAAAGGAACGCGCATGTCATTCGACAAAAAATATAACATTCCTAAATTATAATTCACATGATCCTGAAAAATCTCTTCGCGAGTCTGATAACTCCCTTCTGGCCATTGATAGTTCATTCCAATATTATCAGTAGATACAGCCCCATAGTTATTCAAATCAGACTTCCCATTAGGAAGCATTATATGAAGATTCATAGCATCCCAAACACCTGCATTGATATAACGCAACAAAATCAAATATCTATTTGAATCATACTTTGGAGGTTCTGGAAACGGAACGCGGTTTTCAAGATCATTTGTTAAGCAAATACGAAAATTATAGGATTGGATACGGTGATCCCCTTCTCCCTGGGATGATTGGATCGTTGCGTCCTCGGTTACTCCAGGCAATAGCCCGCTTTCCTTATCGCCTTCTATGACATATGGATCAACTGGCGTTTCGAACTTATGATGCGGCTCACCAAGACGAACACCATTATACGTCTCGTCATATATCGCATTAGATTCACGCCCCACCGTGTAGGAGATGTTCGCCTTAGCCATCAAATCACCTTCATAACTAGCATCCACAAAATACGCTCCCTTGAATGTATTGCCGTTTTCCATCACGATTTCGTTGATCTCTTTATCTTTCACCTCAACTTCTTTAAGATGCTGGCCATAATAGACTGGTATGTTATGCTCCTCTATCCAACTAATGAACACATGCTTGGCAGCTTTTGGCTCAAATGTCCACTGCTCTTCTTTCCCATAATACTTGCCTATTTTTTTATAGAATTCTCTTGAAAGACCACCAATCGCAGCTTTAGCGCCTAGATCAGTAGCTCCAAGTCCACTAGCTGTAATCCCACCGATATGACTTCCAAATTCAGCAATTGCAACCGTCAGCCCCATCCTTTTTGCCTGAACAGCAGCCGTTATCCCTGCCGGTGTTGCACCATATACAATTAAATCCTTTATAATTGTTTGCGGGTTATTCGAAACTGGTGATGGCACATAGTATTTCAGGTTACTAAAATCCATTTATTTCTCCCCGTTCTGTGCTTTCGCTAGCCATGCTTGTTGACAGTCAGTCGCTATCTTCTTTAAACAGCTAAAATAAACGAGAGTCATGTCTTTTGTCGAAAGCGACTTGTAACTTTGACCAGCAAATATGGTTTCACTGGTTACACTCTTATCTGTAAAAAAATCAATTATCTTTTGTAAGAAGTCTATTATTTCCTTATCATTACGGTCACTTATTACTTTTTCGGGATCAACTACCCTGGCAGGAAATAATGGTACATTCCATTTCGTGTGCCTTGATAAGATTTTCTCTAAATCTAGCAGCAGTAAGCGATATTTCTCTTTATCTTTTCCAAACACTGAGAAATAACTGTCTAACAGTGAATCAAAATCCTTCCCCCAACTTAAGCCGGCGTATAAATAATTATTCAGCTGATGAATCCATTTCCAAGGATATTTACTTGCCCTTTCCGATGAAGGATTTTTCTCATGAAGTGGAACAACCAAATTCAATACCCCATCAATATGATGCTCTTTATAATCTGTAAAGTCAGACTTGATACGGGATAACAACGGGGGGAAAAGTTCACTCAACATAAAATGATCACTGTAATATTCCAGTACGGTGAAGCCCTGTCCCTTTTGACTTGTTTGATCCCGCCAATCTATTAAACTGGAATATGCTCGCTCCTGCTCAGGGGAAGAGGCATGAATAGATTGTGAATAATCCCGCCCCCAATATGCATAAAGTACATCAACGTGCTCAGATGCCTTTGTCTCAGCGTTACGCTCTAACATATTCCATACCAGACCAGCATTGTAAACAATATGTTCAACTTCTACGTTTAATTGTTCCTCTTTTAAGCTGAATTTCAATCTCTCAATAAATGCAATATACGAAGACATAAAATTAGAAAAGCGTTTCTCGTCTATACCAACATCTTCCGGCCAAAGAGAGATACGGGAGATAATTGGATCTGCGGTACAAATATCGGTTATTTTATTTATAACCAGGTCCTGAATTTCAATACTTGTAAAAAAGCTAAATCCATCTGCCTCTTTAAATGAAGAATAGGAATAATCATTTTTAATTTCATTCAATAGATAATTTAAACTATGCCCACCCAGCGTGACATTTACACTTCGTTTTACTAGATCTTCGCGTATGTATTGTTTAATTTCGTCCCACAAAAAGAAAGTAAAAAAGAATTCGTTTAAACCACTTTTTATCCCCCAATCAATCAGATCCCGAATATAATCATAATCATTAATCGTTTCAATAACATTCCCTCTTCTAGAAAATAAAGGCTCCTGGATGCCATAAATATTAGCTGAGGTTGGACTAACTTTGTGGCTTATCTCTTCGTTTATACCGATCCACTGATAGCGATATTTTTTCTCACAATAATTATAAACCCCATAAAGGGTCGACCGCTCTTCCTTCCCTACAATCCAGACATTTCCCTTATCCTCGATTAGCGCAAAGCCATCTTTTTTAACCTGAAGTGGCTTTACGCAGTAAGCAGATTTATTATACTCCGCTTCTAACATAATAAAAATTTTATCGTAATTGATGGAGGCTGGTAATAAAGATTGCTGAACTTCTACATCTAAACCTTTATTTGCGATTAACCTTTGTAGTTCATCTGCTGCAAATTTAATTGTTGCATGACTGGAGTTATATATAATTGATCTCAGAAAAATTCACTCCCTTAAAAACTAGTACATTGGTTACAATTATAGTATTAACATTAAGTCCTTAATAGGTCTTTAAACATTGCGGGGAACCATATGCTGCGTGTACCCACCCTTCTATTACTAATATAATCGAGACTCACGTGAATAAAGTGGCATTGGAATTATATTTCGATGCAGACGCCACTTTTCATACTTGAAAAACGATAGTACTTATGAGAAAGGTATTTTCTGCTTTAGCAGAAAATGACCGATTGAGATGAGGATTTTCGTCGCAAGCTATCCTTGGTGAGGTCTATTGCACGAGTTGCGGTGTGGTTCGCTCGAGTTTGGGTTCGGCTCGCTCGAGTTTGAGAGCCGCTCGGTTTGATTGCTAGACCATTCTATACCAATATCCGCACACACCAAAAAAGGCAGACCCGCTTAAGCGAGCCTCCCTTGATTAAACGTTGGATCAATTAATTAATCCGACCATCCTTAGTCCATGCAGGATGCCATCATCTTGTACATCTTTTGTCACAAATTTAGCTGATTCTTTTACCACATCGGCTGCATTGCCCATCGCGATACTATTTTTGACTGATTGGAGCATCTTAATATCATTCAGTCCATCACCGAATGCATACACATCGTCTTCAGAAAATTGCAGGTGGTTGATCAATTTCTCGATACCTGCTGCTTTGGAGCCGCCGGTCGGCAGGACATCCATGGAATATTCGTGCCAGCGGATAAATTCGAGCTGGTCAAATGCTTCCGAATAGTCTGCCTCACCCTCTTCCGGACAGAACAACAGCACTTGATACACGGTGCCATCCCGGTGAAATTCGGGATTATAGGTTAGCTCCTTATCAATTTTAAGTGAATCAATTGCTGGTTTCACCCGTGGATGGTACTCGGTATTGGAATACCAATCCTCATGATTCAAATAAATAATCGGGTGATTTCTGGCCAAAGCAAAGTTGTTCAGTTCTTCTAAAACAGTTGAGGGTATCGGGTTTTTGTGAATCACTTCGTCATGATGCATGGCGTATTGACCATTCAAACTCACAAATGTATGGATATCCAATTCTTCCAATATTGTTTTGAATGTAAATGGCGAACGGCCGGTTGCAGCCGCTACCACATGTCCGTTACGTTTCAATTCAGCAATTGCTTCTTTAGTCGATTCCGGCAGTTCCTTATTGTGATCGAGAAGTGTCCCGTCAATATCAAACAAAATTAGTTTTTTATCCATTTTTTTCACCATTTCATAGTAAATTGACCATCAGAAATGAATGATAGCCATTATAAGATTAATTAAAATGTATTCCTTTTTCAAGCTATGCGGTCCAGGTTGATTCAAAGAGAGACTTTTATTGTTAGCTAGAATCAACATAGTAGTGATCGAACTAGTTCGAACCTTAGTAGAAGATTTTCGGAGGATGCCGAAAATCAACATCATTGAAAAGGGCTGTTGCGCGAGTTTGCTGTGCTGTCGCGCAAGTTTCCTGAGTTGCCGCGCGAGTTCACCGCGTTGTTGCGCGAGCCTGTCGCATCACCGCGCGAGAATAAAAAACAGACCCTCCTAAGCGAGCCTGCCTTGTTCAAACGTTTGATCAACTAACAATAATCCTACTCCACCATAGTTATTTCTCAAAGCCATCTTCATTATTCTGATGCCATTCCCATGCGTGGGAGACCATTACTTCTAATCCCTGGTATTGTGGCGTCCAGCCCAATTCACGCTTCGCCTTTTCTGATGAAGCGATTAATACTGCTGGGTCACCCATGCGACGAGGCGCTAGCTCAGCATTGATCGTTTTTCCGGTTACTTTTTTACATGTTTCCACTACTTGATTCACCGAAAACCCTTTACCATTTCCAAGATTATATACATCACTAGCTGCACCTTCCTGAAGTTTCTTCACTGCCAGATAATGTGCTTGTGCTAGGTCCATGACATGTATGTAATCACGGACACAGGTGCCATCATCTGTATCGTAATCATCGCCGAATATTTTGATCGATTCTCTTTTGCCTAAAGCAGCTTGCAGAACGATAGGAATCAAATGTGTTTCCGGATCGTGATCCTCACCAATTCTGCCTGCTGGATCTGCGCCTGCCGCGTTAAAGTAACGCAGACATACCGATTTGAGACCATATGCCTGATCACTCCACTTCAATAGTTTTTCAATAGCTAATTTTGTTTCACCATATGGGTTTGTCGGGATAGTTGGGTCCGTTTCTTCTATTGGTATGGAATTCGGTTCTCCATATGTCGCGGCAGTTGACGAAAAGACAATATGCTTCACATCATGCTCGACCATTTTCTTCACCAAACGATGTGTCCCGATTACATTGTTCTCATAATAGCTTAATGGATAACTAACACTTTCCCCCACAAGCGAACTAGCTGCAAAATGAATAACAGAATTAATCTTATGTGTATTAAAAATTTCGTCTAATATAGATTCGTCATGAATATCACCTTTGTAAGACAACGTCCCGAGCAATGCACCAGAATATCCCTTTGACAGATTATCCAAAACGATAACATCCTCACCCTGTTCCTTTAAATAAAGCACTGTATGACTGCCTATATACCCTGCTCCACCTGTTACGAGAATTGCCATTTGATTATCCCCCTTAGAGAAAGTATTTATTTAAAATATTTTCTATCTAACAACACAATGGTCACCGTATTCATAATACCATGTTCACCCTGCTATTATAAGTATTGTAGTAGCTCCTTTGTTTCTAACAGAATAAACAACAAGACTATTCCATAACAGTGAGAAAAGGTACTAAAATAATATGGCTATCCAATCTGTTATCGTTATAAAAATCTTTGCTATAGCTCCAAATAATCTTGCAACCATATTTTTATCTCTGCTCTCTTCCGTATTATTATCTTCTTTTGATTTATCATCTGTTGAAGTGCTACTAGATTCTTTGGTCATTCTTTTAATCCCATCTGCTACTGAGGATTCCGTTATCCCTTTACTAACACCTCTTTCAGTTTGTTTATCTTTTTTTGATGAATTTACTGTTTCCTCAGACTTTTCAATAGTAATTTCAGGAGATTTTTTGCCTGTTCCGTCAATATCTTTAGAATTATTTTTCTCTTTTTTGTTGGTTTCATTGATAGAGCTAGGTAAAGATACAGTTACTTCCTCCTCTTCGTTCCTTGCATCTAATTGTTTTTCAGAGGTATTGCTCTCTTCTGGTTCCTTGTCTTCAATTGTCTGTTCATCAGAATTAAAGTCTTTATCTTCCTCTACACCCATTTGCTTGTTATCAACTATATTTGAGTTTGAGATATGCTCTTCGTCAGCTGATTCAGCTATATTTGTTTCTACTGTCTGAGCAATCCCTTCTGATACATTGCCAAAATGATCCTCTGTATAGATAGAATATTTATACTCTGTGCCGGGATTAAGTCCTGTAAAAGTATATGTTGACTCTTCTTTCCTGCTAACAGATTTCAAAAAATTATCATTAATATATATATTAGTCTTAACAAAGTCCTCATTTTGAGGGTTCTTCCAACTAATAGAAAACGTTCGAGCCGTTTTACCTCTAACTTGAATATTTGCGACTTCCTCGGGAGCGATTACGTCTGGCTGATAATTAATTAGTCCGTGACCATACATTGGGTCTCTTCCTCTTTCACCTAAATCCCGTGTATTTTTAACTAACTCTTTTCTAAGGTCAATCGGTGTCATCTCTGGATACTTTTGTTTAAGTAATGCAAGCATTCCAGCCACATGAGGCGATGCCTGTGAAGTGCCACTAGCTATACCGTATTTATCATTAAAATAAGTGCTGACAATACCTTTTCCAGGTGCAGAATATTCTATCTCTGGCCCTCTGGAAGAAAATGGGGTAATATTCAATTGTTTATCTATAGCAGAAACTCCAATAACGTTTTTATATTTAGCCGGGTACAATACATTACTGCCCTCTCCGCCATTTCCGCTCGAGCTAACGATTAAAATGCCCGCTTTATATGCCTTCCCTATTATTTCCTGCATTGAGCGACTATTATAGTCTGTACCGAGTGAAAGATTGATGATATCCATATCATGTTGAATAGACCATTCAATTGCTTCCAGTAAATCAGTCAGGGTTCCTTCGCCATTACTATTCAGCGCCTTAACAGCAAAAATATTTGCGTCTGGGGCAACACCGTCAATTCCTATATTGTTACGTTCCCCACCGATGATACCAGCAACATGCGTTCCATGCCCATTATCATCCGTATATTCCATCTTGGAATTGACTGTAGATATTCCCCCTGAGACAATTAAATCTGAATGTGGGGAAATTCCAGTATCAATCACTGCTATGTTTACACCCTTGCCAGTGAAACCGTCTTCCCAAGCAGAATATCCATTAATTGATTGAATGTTCCATCGATCTGATTCATTTTTTTGTTTGACTTTAGGGATTTCTTCTATGTTTTGACTTCTATTAGACAATACAATAGGCACGTTTTTTTCTATATACTTTATATTGGAATTTTGTTTTAGTTCATCCAGCACAATCTGGTCAATTGATACAGCAATTGCAGATGTACGAGTAAACTTGTAATTTATTTCATTACTTTTCTCGATGATTAACTGCTTTCCGATATTACTTTTATAACTAATAATTACTTCTCTTTCAGTCTCATCCATTCCAAACGAGTCAGTTGGAAGATAGGTAATAGTAAAAAATAGTATAGAAAAAGCAAGAAGAAAGTTTTGATGTAATTTAAGCAAATTATAAATCTCCTTTAATCTATTTATCCATTAACTAGATTTTATCAGCTAGTTTAAAATTTGTCTGTAAGTTTTTTGACAGATATGCTGAAATAAAGTTTCTATAAAAATACCCGGTACACATTAAAAAAGGATTCTCCATTCGGAGAATCCTTTTTAAAATTAGTGATCTAGTAATTTATTAAGTTTTTCTGAAATATCAGTACTAACTGCACCAGGACCACCTATAACTTTCAATAAATCTACTTTGGAATCAGTTACGTATGATTGAACCGCTTCAGAAACACCGTTCTTAACTAGTAGTATGCCAGTGTTACCTTTTGCAGCTAATGCAGCACTTGATAGTGCATCAGCGTAATGTTTTCCTGTTGCTACAAAATATTCATTTGCACCAGAATTAAAATACTTAGAAACTTCAACCGCTGTTTCATAACGGTCATCACCTGAGATTCGGAATGCTTTAGGCATGTCTTCAAATATTTCCTCTGATACTGCTCCAGGACCACCTATAACCAATGTCTTTGTTACGTCAAGATCGTACATAGCTTTCTCAGTAGCTTTTGGAACACTATTACCCTTAGTTAGTAAAATTGGTAACCCTTCTGCTGCTGCATATGAAGCTACAGACAATGCATCAGGGAAGTTGCGTCCGTTTACTAGAACAACTTCATTACTAGAACTATTTTCAACTACTTCATTTGCAATCTTAACCGCTGTTTCACTACGGTTATCACCTGCTATACGCTTAACTGTTATACCTAGTTCATTAAGATCGGCTTCAACAGATTTACTTACAGCATTTTCGCCACCAAGGATGTATACAGTTTCAGCACCCAGACGAGTTATTTCGGCTTTTGTTACAGCTGAAAAAGATTTTGTTCTAGTTAGTAATAACGGTGCGTTATACTTTTTCGCTAAAGGTACGCCAGCTAAAGCATCTGCATAATTATCTCCACGCGCTAGCACTGCTACATTAGATTGTTCCCAACCTTCCTTACTTACTTCGACTGCAGTTTCATAGCGTGTTGTTCCTGCTAATCTATCAACACGAGAATCACTTTCGTTACGATAAATCGTGAATTCCTTTTCGGTAACATTTCCAGCAAAGTCTTCAAGAGCTATACTGAATACGTTGTCACCTGATTCAAGATTTAACGTTTGTTTAACAGTTTCATTCGCGGAATCAACATATGTTGTTGGGCCTTTGAATGGCTTTTCATATACGTGATTACCGTTAATCTTAAATGATAGTGTACTAAAGTTGTCCGTTAGGTTAAAATCAACATCAACGCTGTCTACATCTTGATCAACAACCGCAGGAACATCAAATGTTACTCCAGGATTTGTTGTATCAATGAATACTGGGCGCTTGATAGAGAATTCCTTACCTGAGTTGTCAACTGCTTTAAAAATAATATCTTTAGCCCCATCTTCTTCAAACGAGATGACTGTGGAGAAATTGTACTTTTCACCATCTTTGGTAACTTCAACTTCTTTTCCATTTATTGTAAATGAATCTAACGCAACATCTTCTTGTACATAACCAGAAATTGGAACTTCAAAGGAGCTATAAGTCCCATATGGTTCAGGTTGGGTCTCACTTACAAAGATAAAAGGTTCTTTGCTATCACCAAATGATACTACATCAGAAGATTTGTTCGCTGCCTTATCATGTGCAACTACTGTAATGTTAGTACCTTGCGATAAACCTGGTAAATTATATTTAGTAGTATCTCCTGAATACCATCCTTCTAACTCACCATCAACAAATATACCTATTTCTAGTACACCAACTCCACTATCTGTTGCATTAACACTTAATATATCAGTATCAGCATTATAAGTTGAGTTAACTTCTGGCCCAGTCGTATCAACGTAAACTGGATACTCTTTAGACTGCCAATCAGCACCTTCATAGTCAATTAATGATTTAACTTCGTATGCATAAGCTCCATCATCTACTAATCCGTCTAATCCAGTTCCATCCCACTGTCTTGCTGGGTTGAAGCTGTAGTAAGACATACCAGCGCTTCCACCGTTAAAATAATTTTTCCTTACATTATGTTCAACTAACATGCGACGTATTTGTTTATCTTCTTCATTTAGAATATTAAACTGTACTTCAGCTGCATTACGCATGAATGCTGGTAATGGGTAGATAGTATCATATAATCCATCGCCATTTGGTGAAACAGGATAATAAAGCTCACCGTCTACCTCAACTGGGTTAACACTATACCCTACATCAGCGAATACCATTTCTGGAAGGCCTACATCATAATATTTTTCCTCACCAAAGTCTTTGTTGCCATCTACTACTTTAGGCTCATCCCAATCACCGTAGAAACCAACATATGGTACAGAAAGCTCTGATTTTGTAGCATCTTCAGGTACTAATTTCACAAAACCTTCAACGAAAATATTTTCTCTTAAATCGAAAGTAGTTTCAGTTCCATCTACTGTTAGACCAGGAATTTCTGCATTAGTTAAGTCAACTGTTACAGTGAATTCTACTGAATCTCCAGCGGGAACTGTGATTGTTTCTGGTGAATCAATATTAACACCTTTCATACTTCCTGCAATTAGAGCATTATATTCTACATCAGAATCAGTTTTTTGTAACGTATCTGCCAATACACTTGTATCAACGTTATACTTTACATCTTCATCTGAAATATTTTCTGCTGTATATGTCATATCAAATGTTTTCGTTTGGAAATCTTTCAATTCTACTTTTGCTTTGTTTGTTGAAGAATCAACAACTGTTACAGGTGTACGCACTGCATTTAATAGCTGCATCATACCTGCACCTTGGCGTCTTGGTGAAAACGGCTGGTCATTAAGGTCTTTAATAACATTAGCTGAATTCATCAATAACACCTTAGCTAAGCGTGTACGTTCTTCAATAGTTAAATCTGCAAATCTATCATCTTTCTGCAAGTATTGCTGTACTAAAGCAGATCCACCAGCAACGTGCGGAGATGACATGGAAGTACCACTCATCAATCCATATTGATCATGTTCTAAAGTAGAATAGATATTTCCGCCTGGTGCTGTGATTTCAGGCTTTAATTCTAAGCTTGGAGTTGTTCCCCAAGAAGAGAATTCAGTCATTCTACCCATTTCAGGTGATTCATTTTCATTAAGCTTTTCAATACCTAATGGTAATGTACCGCCATTTGCAGCCAATTCCGCTTCTAATGCTGCTCCATCATCTGCATGGAGCATTGTAAATGGAATTGCCCAGCCACCTTGGTCCTTATAAAATTGCGAATTTCCATGGTCATAAACAATAATACCTGCAGCGCCTGCTGCTGCCGCATTATTTGTCTTATCAATAAACGCAAGGGCTCCACGTTTTACAAGAACTACTTTACCTTCTACATCAACACTATCAAATTCTCCTGGTGTTCCGCATACCTCACATGCTTCGCCAGGTACTTCATCAACACCGTTTAATGCAGATAAGCTCACAACTTCAAGATCTTGAGATGCTAGTTCTGTCCAATCATCAGCACCATAACCAACACCTGAAAATGCGCCAATGTTAATTTGATGTTCGTATAGATATGCAGTGTTACCTGATGCTGCCACTTGGATTGAATCTGGATTTAAACCAGGGGCTCCTACCACACCAATATCAGGATTTTGATAGAATGGCTTGTCCCATCCATATCCTATATGTCCAGAGTTACCAGCTGAAATAGCAGATACGATACCATTTTCAGTAGCTCTAGTGATTGCTAAATCTTCTGGACTATTAGCCTCGTAGAATGACGCAGTTGATCCAAGGCTCATGTTCAATACGTCTGCACCAAGTGCAATCGCATCATCAATTGCAGCTAAATATACGTCAGACCATGTTGATGGGAAATTCGGGTCGTTACTAAATACTTTCATACCTAAAACTTGCGCTTCAGGTGCAACACCCTTAATTCCACCATTTGTTTCGTCACCGTTTGCCGCAACAGTACCTGCTACGTGCATGCCGTGTTCAGATGCTCCAGGGCCTTCGTCAAGGATGATATCATTTGTATCATAATAGTTGTAACCGAATGGTACTTTTTCAGAGTAGAATTTTCCACCCTCTAATTCTGCACTATCAACCAAAGTATTCACTTCTTCTTCCGTCAATTCTTCCTCTGTGCTATCACTTAATACAAAGTCCTTATGTGAAGGGTCTACTCCAGTGTCGATTACTGCTACTACCATTCCTTCACCTTTCAACTGTGCATCAGCCCATGTTGTACGTGATTGTATATAGTCATGACTAGTATCCATATTGGGCTCAACTTTAGGACGTTTATATTCATTTGCTAAGTACACGTTTTTTACGTTTGATACAGACTCAATCTTTTCAATGTCTCCAAATTCAACTTCACCACTGAAACCATTGAAGGAAACTGAGTAATCGTAATTGTATGATATGTTGACACTCTTTGATGAAATGGCTTGCTTCGCTGCTTTCTGTTGTTTCTCCACTTCATTAGTTAACGAGTTTTTTGTTGACTGATCAAGTTTTTTATACATTACACCTTTTTTATTTGCGTATTCAAGAGGTGCCTCACCGTCTAATTCGACAATAACTCGTACCTTTTCACTTTCTTTAAATTGAGCATCTAAAGTAGGCTCTTTTAACTTATTAATTTGATCTAGTTGGCTAGTTTCGTTTAATTTAGATGTATCCACTGGACTTGGGCTTCCGCTGGAATTAGCAAAAGCAAATGTCCCGTTTGATAGAACTAAAAATAAAATTAGAACTACTGATAACATTTTTTGGAACCTGTGCATAAATCGTTTTCCCCCTTTTTTTCATTTATCTGAAAAATACTAATAGTACCTCCTTTCAAATTAATTTAAAATTCAATAATTATGTTACAATATTCCTAAAATAATGTCAATTTTTTCAAAATAATTTCTATATAATTACATCATGTCCAGTTCAACCTCCATAGAATTAAGAATACAGAAATTAAGGAATTGATAATAAGGTCTTTAGATTATTTATGTAGTTAAAAGTGTGTTGTATGTTAGAATAAGGAGAATTATACATTTATTTAAACGGAGGAAAGTCTAATGGACTTGATTCACACTGGTCATATTAATTTGTTAAAACGTGCAAAAGAAATGGGCGATCACTTAATTGTTGGGATCTCAACAGATGACTTTAATGACATTAATTAGAAAGGTATATCACTCTCTTAAAGACCGCAAAATAATACTAGAGTCTATCTGTTATGTTGACATTGTAATCCCAGAAATTACATGGGAACAAAAAGTTGTCGATATAAAAAAATATGATGCTGATATTTTTACATGGGGGATGACTAGAAAGGTGAATTTGATTTTTTAAAGAAATTATGTAAAGTTATATATTTACCGCGCACAGAAGGAATTTCTACCTCTGAAATTAAAAAAGGAATATCTGAAGATAAGTGATTTATCTAGTTCAGATACCCCTTTTTATAGATGCCAAAAAAACGATCCTTATTTACCTTTCACCAAAAACCATCCGTTTTTCAGATTCTCACGATTGTAGTAAAAACGTTCATTATCCTCGTGTCTAGTCACTTTACCACCAGATGCTTCAACAATAGCTTGTCCAGCTCCTGTATCCCATTCCATTGTCGGTGCATAGCGTGGGTAGTAATCTGCTTTACCTTCTGCCACTAAGCAGAATTTAAGCGAACTTCCAGCCGAGACTACATCCACTTCACGATTGTCGCGTAACCCTTCAATAAATTCTTCCGTTTCTGCAGACATATGGGAGCGGCTTGCCACTACATTAACTACATCAGCATCATCAACTTCCGGAAGACTAATACTTTCAAAAACTAATGCTTCATCATCTGTTATATCCTTTTGGGATGCACCTTCCAATTTAAAAGCACCCACACCTTTCTGACCATAGTAAAATGTATCCAGGACAGGTGCATAAATTGCTCCCATAGTCGGGTATTTTCCCTCGATCAGTGCAATATTCACCGTGAATTCGCCATTTTTCTTAATGAACTCTTTTGTTCCATCAAGGGGATCCACTAGGAAAAACTGAGTCCAATCTTTTCGTTCCTCATAGGGAATATCTGTACCTTCTTCACTTAGCACAGGAATATCCGAATATGCAGCTCGCAGGCCATTCATAATCGCCTGATGTGAACGTTGATCAGCTTGTGTTAATGGTGAGTCGTCTTCCTTCGTTTCAACTTCTATATCTTTTTCATAAACATCTAAAATCTCGCGACCTGCTACCAAGGAAATTTCAAGCAACTTTGTTAAACTAACATCTGCCATTATTCCAAGTATCCTTTCTCTTTCAAATAAGCTACAATTTTTTGTACAGATTCCTCAAGAGTTAATTTGTCCGTATCAATTGTTACTTCTGGATTCTTAGGCTCTTCATACGGAGCATCAATTCCAGTGAATCCTTTAATCTCTCCAGCACGTGCTTTTTTGTACAAGCCTTTTGGATCACGCGATTCACATGTTTCGACACTAGCATCTACAAATACTTCAATAAATTCGCCATCTTCCACAAGCTCACGCACTTCATCGCGATCTTCTCGATATGGTGAAATAAACGCTGATAAGGTAAATAATCCAGCATCGACCATCAATTTAGAAACTTCCCCTATACGGCGAATATTTTCTTTGCGGTCTTCTGGACTAAATCCTAAGTTTTTATTTAGGCCATGACGAACGTTGTCACCATCTAAGCGATAGGTACGCACCCCTTGAGAATAAAGTTCTTTTTCCACTTCAACAGATACGGTTGATTTACCTGAACCTGAAAGACCAGTAAACCAGATTACTGCGCTTTTGTGATTGTTCAATTCCCGTCTAGCGGACTTTGTTACCTTCGAATCATGCCATACGATGTTTTCAGATTTTGCCATGTTTTTTTCCTCCTAAAACCATACATTATATATTATTGTGACAGATGTGATCATTACTAAAATACTGAGAGGTGTTCCAACTTTCATATAATCCTTAAACGTATATCCACCGGGACCAAACACAATAAGATTGGTCTGATAACCGATTGGCGTAATAAAACTTGCTGAGGCAGCGATTGCAACCGTTACTGCGAATCCCATTGGCTCCACATTTAGCTGTGGGGCAAGTTCAATCACAATCGGAATCATCAATACAGCTGCTGCGGTATTCGTAATTAACTCCGTAAACAGGTTTGTCAAAAAGTATACCATAAATAAAATAGCTAACAGCCCTAATGGTTCCCCGAAGCTGACAAGTCCATCCGCCAGCCACTCAGCAAGTCCCGTTTCTGTCATTGCGGCTCCAATTCCAAGTGCACTTGCTATTAATAACAGTACGTCAAACTGAACATATTGTTTCGCCTCTCCTGGAGTAAGAATCTTTGTACCCAAAAGTATAAGCACAGCTAATGCCATTGCTTTAAACATCGTAAATACACCAGCAGTGACTAATCCAATCATCACAACTAATAATGCGATGGAAAACCAGCCTTTTGCCGGGTTTTGCTTCAACGTATTGGGTGTATCGAGTGACGATACGACATAAAAATCATTGGATTGGTAATGTTTTTCTAGAAAATCAGTACCAGCAAGCAGCAACAGTGTGTCACCAGGACGCAAGACAATTTCCCCAACCTTACTTTTAATCCGTTCATTATTACGATGGACCGCTATAACACCAGCATCATATTTCGAACGGAACTGGGCTTCTTTTATAGATCTTGATGTTAAAGAGGATTGGTGTGATACAACAACCTCAATCAAATTGGACGTACCATTTTTCAGGTCATTTAATCCAATGTTTGTCCCAGTTTCAAGTGTCAGGCCTTTAATTTTCTCCAGCTCAGCAATTGTCGTTATCAGGCCAGTAAAAATTAGCCGGTCGCCTTCCTTAATGATGGTAGTCGACTTAACCGGTGAAATATGCTCCTTTTGGCGAATTATCTCCACCAAGTAAAGACCTTTCAAGTCACGGAGTCCCGCATCCTTAACGCTTTTGCCTACATGTTGGAAGGTTTCCGTTACATGCATTTCAGCGATATATTCTTTGGAATCTTCCTTTACCTGCTGGCTGAATCCTTTATTATCCGGGAGTAATCGATGACCAACTGTAAATAAATAAATAAGGCCAACAATCGAAATTGGAATACCGACTACTGCTAGACTGAATAACGAAAATCCATTAAAGCCGTAATCAACCAGCATTCCATGAACTACTAGATTAGTAGAGGTTCCGATTAATGTAATCGTTCCACCTAAAATAGTGACATACGATAACGGAATCAGAAACTTGGATGGAGCAATCCCGCGATCCTCACACCACTTTTTAATGATTGGCGTAAATGTAACGACAATCGGTGTATTGTTCAAAAAGGCTGAAAAGAATGATGTCGGAAGGAAGAATCGCAGCATAGAACCTGTCTGGGTCTTGCTGTTCTTTAGCCAGCCTTCCATCATCCGATCAATTAATCCACTTTTTTGAACAGCACCGGCAACAATAAATAAGAGTGCTATGGTTAGCATCCCTTCATTGGAAAAGCCACTTAATGCTTGATCCGGGGTAAGTATTCCACTAATTAACAGTATAACCAGTATTGAAAAAACAACCATGTCAGGCCGAGCTACTTCAAGAAGTAACCCGGCCAGCATGGCTATTATCATAATCAAAACAAATGTCATTTCAAAAGACATGGGAGCAAGTCCCCTTTTTAGTGCGTGTTCAAAAAGGAGGGTGAAAATGACCGAGAAGTTCTAGGCAGCGTAGCTTTGAGTAGCGGAATGTATGTTTTTAATACATGAGCAACGGAAAAGCAAGCTAACAACGAAATTCGACGTGTCATTTTTACCGGACTTTTTGAACAACCCCTTTTTAGTTTTGTTGCATCCCTTTAATCAAAATGTCAGCAACTTCCGGACGTGAAAATTCCTTTGGAGGACGTTCTCCATTACGTAATTTTTCGCGTACTTTTGTTCCACTTAAATGTACATGATGCTCTTTACCATGCGGACATGTCTTAGCAGTTCCCATGTTGCCACATTCGGTGCAGTAAAATGCATGTTCAAATTTAAACACTTGAATTCCAAGCTCTTCTTCAAACTGGGAAATAAATTCCTGTGCTTCATACGTTCCATAATAATCACCGACACCGGCATGGTCACGACCGACAATGAAGTGTGTGCAGCCAAAGTTTTTACGGACAATCGCATGCAATACAGATTCTTTCGGACCAGCATAACGCATTGCTGCAGGATAAATTGCTAGACGCGTACGCTCCGCAGGGTAATAGTGTTTAAGAATCGCCTGATAACTTTCCATACGGATATCTGCAGGAATGTCATCTGACTTTGTTTCCCCTACTAATGGATTTAAAAGTAATCCATCAACAGCTTCCAATGCACACTTTTGAATGTACTCATGTGCACGGTGAACTGGGTTCCGTGTTTGGAATCCAACGATCGTTTTCCAGCCTAAATCAGCAAACATTTGACGTGTCTGATTTGGATCCATATAGAATTCGTTAAAAACGCCATGATCAGGACGGTTCAATAATGTAATTGGTCCACCTAAGTATACATCTCCACGCTCATAAAGTTTTTTAACACCTGGATGTGCCTCTTCTGTAGTCCCATAAACATTCTGTGCCTCAAGCTTCTGATCATAAGTATATTTCTCTTCCAGCTTGATCGTTCCATAAATGATTCCGTCTTCACCTTTAAGTGCGATTTCCTCACCGATTTTATACTGTTCAGCTTCATCCTCTGTAACAGACAGTGTAATGGGTACTGTCCATACAGTACCATCAGCTAAATGGTTGTTATTAATAACACCTTCGTAATCAGCTTGTCCCATAAAACCAGTTAAAGGACTGAAACCGCCGATACCGATCAATTCAATATCTGAAACGACCCAAGGGTTAGCATGAATTGCCTTAAGTGATTCAGCTTTTGATAATGCTTCTGCTTTTTCTTGTTCCGATAGTTCACGGTTTACCAAAGAACCGCCGTGTGGTTGATTCGACATTTTCTGACCTCCATATGTATTTATTGTTTAGATAATGTCTTTTAGCAAATGTAAATATAATAAAACGCACTTATATATTTTAACATAAAAACTTGTAGCTTTGAAAAACTTTGATGAATAAGTCTTATCGATACTATAGATTAACTTATACCGATGTTTATCCACCTCTATAGCATCAAAAATACAGAAATTAAAGACTTGGCAATAAAGTCTTAGAGAAGTGATGTAGTTAAATGTTGAGTGTTAGAATACAAAAAATTATACAATTTTTAACGGAGGAACTATGGAACAAGTAAATCTTTACGGAACATTGACTTATGAGATCTAATACACACCCCTTCATAAAGGGTAATAGAAATTGAGGTTCCGAATGATTGTACATGATTTTCGTACTCCAGATGCAAGGTTTTTGTGTACTTCTACCGTTTTTCCTAATTCCTTGTGACAATTGATATTTTTGGTTATTCAGCAGCACCTAAGTACTGATTATAATTGAGTGTAATTATTATCGATATGCGATTTGAGAAAGTATCAACAAGCAACTAAATTAATTACCTGGTGAATATTTTCGTTGGTAATATTCTTTAAGTAAATTATTAAGAACATAAATGTGCTGTTCACTTAAAGGAGGACAAATACTAATAAAATCATTCACTCTAAATAATAGACATGGCTGTATCCATAATTATTCAGCTTTTTATATTGTTCTATTTTGGGTAACTTCTCAACAATAGACTTTATGATTGATTCATCATTAGAGTGAATATATACAACAAATTCTTCATAATTGGTATTTTGGTATATAGAATCAAGATCTTTTATATTATAAAAAGTTACACTATTATAATGAGATAATTCAACATAATTAGTAGGTATTTTCCATACTTTATCATATATAAAAATACTGTTTTTATCACTATATTGCTCGGCAATTTTTATTGATTCCTCACTGTCCAATTTCAAATATTCAAATGAGGTTGTCTTGGTATATCCATTTATACATATTATAATTAGCAACGTGCAAACAATCAACATAGATATATTCTTAGAGAAAAAAAGTTTAACTACCTGAAATAATAATGGCACAAAAGCAAGTATTAATACAGGAAAAATTGGCTGTAAATATCTTTCTGATTGGTAAACAGCAATATTGGAAATAAGTAAGAAATATAAAGTACAAGCTATCAACATAAATAAAATTTCAAATATAGATTGATGTTCTAAAATAGCCTTAGAATTTCTCTTTCTACGAAGCCATAAGGTTATACAAGTGATAGTAATAACAGTAACGAAAAATAATAAATAGCCTCCAAACAAATTGTTACTTATTATTTTCCAAAACCCTTTAGCGGATTGAAGGTAACCATCTGCATTCGTGAAGTTTTCTATTGATTCTTCTCCACGACTTCCTCCATCAAATATATGATTATAAACACTTGGGAAAATAACCACGACCGAAGTAATTGTTAATATATAGGTCCCTATATATATAAATAATTCTTTAAATCTCTTCCGATACGCTAAAAGAAAAACAAATAAAGCACAAATGAAAAAAGTAAAAACTAAAAAGTAATAGTGCGTTAAAGCACCAGCTACAGAGACTAAAAACAAAGATAAATAAAACGTGTAGTTTACAGTGGTTACTTTATTAATATGCTTTATGTGAATGTAAGATATCAATAAGCAGAAGAACATCGTCATTACATACATTCTAATAAACATCATGTCCGATATAACCCCTGGGTTAATTGCCCAAAACAAACTGGTTATATATGCAATATTTTTATTATTCGTTATTAGAAGTGAGAATTTATATAACAGAAAGATTATGAGAGCATTAAAAAAAATATTTACGGCTATTCCAATATATTTACTGAATACATCCGGAATAAAGGAACTTATAGTATGAATTATTACATAATAAAAAGGAGGATGTACATCATTAGCCTGATTTCTCCATACATTTTTATAATCAAAATTAGTTTTATCTGTTGTGGTTAGAAACCTTTCCTGAAATTGCCCATAGGATTCATACTTCTCACCTGGACTAAGGTCTATATAACTTGTACTGTTGGAAAGACTGTAGGTTAAAAGTTCATCGATATGGTAGTTTACTTTTTGAGTGGAAAAAAATAAGATAAGTATCGTTGAAAGTAGGACAATAGAAATAATCAAAATATTGCCTTTAATAAATTTAGTACTATTTCCCATTTTAATAAAACTCCGTTTCTTTTCTGTAGGATAAATTTTGCAATCCATAAATATGCTTCGTCTTATACGATGCTTACATTCAAAATATCTATGACAATAGGAATTAGTCTGTAATGCAGCTATTCCTTTTTATTTTTCACTATTTTAAAATATTATGATTGTCCATCTTCAATCCCCAAACGTCTCAACAGCGTCTATTTTAAATAGTATTAACTAGATCTTAATGAAATTGTATAAAGTTGATATCTGAATTAAATTAAGTATCCTTATCCAATTCTGTTTTCGAAAATATAAATAATTTACTTGTTATATAGTTGAATATAACAACAACTACATTAGCTATTACTTTTGTTACCAAGTCATCTAAATATAAAAATTCAATTATTATATACATAACCAGTAGATCAACTAAAAGGGAAAGAATTCGGTAATATACAAATAGGCAAAAACTTTTGATAGTTTGAAAAAGAGAAGCATAGATAGTATTGAAAACATACTTTTTGTTGGTGTAATATGCAAATAAGACTGCTACAATCCAAGCAATGACTGTTGCGGTCTGGTAACTAAATGAAAAAAACTTGGTCAAAAAAACATAAACTAGTATATTTATCAAAGTAGTCAATACTCCAAAGATAATATAATTAGTTATTTCTTTACTCATTTTCATGTATAACTAAATCCTTTTTTCATTATATTCTTGAACCAGATACACCGGTCTCTTTTTGGATTCATTGAAAATACGCCCTAGGTACTCTCCTATAACCCCAAGAGAGAGCAGTTGAATTCCGCCCAAGAATAGAATAACACTCATTAAAGAAGGATAACCAGAGACTGATTCACCAAACACTAATGTCTTGAAAATAACAATAAACATATAGATAAAAGCCCCCATGGAAATTAAAACCCCAAAATATGAGGAAATCTTTAGGGGATATGTGGTGAAGGAAGTAACTCCCTCTATCGCTAAATTAATTAATTTGGTATAGTTCCATTTTGTTTCTCCTGCAGCACGAGGATCCCTGCTAAATGATATTTCTTTTTTCTTAAACCCTAACCAACTAAATAGTCCCTTAGTATATCTTTGTGTTTCCCTTAATTGTCGTAGTGCATTGACGCAACGTCGGTCAAGCAAACGAAAATCTCCAGTGTCCTCTTGAATAGGAATGGATGTTGTCTTCTTCAGAACTTTATAAAATGTTTTAGAGCTCCACTTTTTCAGCCATGTTTCCCCTTGTCGATCACTCCGTTTAGCATATACATCATTGTACCCTTGTTCCCAGTAATAAATCATTTCGGAAATTAATTCAGGTGGATCTTGTAAATCAGCATCTATGATTACAACTGCATCACCTTTAGAATAATCAAATCCTGCTAACATGGCAACTTCTTTACCAAAATTTCTTGATAAGTCCACATAAGAAATCCTTTGGTCAATATCCCGTAATTTTTTAATGATTGTTAGAGTCTGATCACTACTTCCATCATTAACAAATAAAATTTCAAAATTATAGCTAGTAATATTTTTTGTTACATCTTTTATTCTACTGTAGAATTCTTCTATAACTTTCTCTTCGTTATAGGCTGGTACCATAATGGTAATTAACTTTCGCATTTTTGGCCTCCTCAGTAACATTGATTAATGTTCTATTTTTTTCAAAAAGTGAAGATAAACTATAGTAAGTAACTATTAAAATTGCTAAATCCATCAAAAAATTATAACATATTTCCTATTCTCTTGATAGTGAATTCTATTTTCACAATTACTCTCTTTAAAAATACAAAGGGTGGAAAACGTTCATCAGTTCCCTTTGATAAAAAAGCACTTAACTTGTCGTCATATAGTCTGACTGATGAAAAGAGAGACTTTAGAATAGATTAATTTGTGGCCATTCTTCATTATACTCAAACCTAAAGACACCCTTTCCTCTCTCAGAAAATGGTTCCATATCTTATAAAGGGTATATGGAATACTCCTCCAGTCTTTTAGGTTATTTGCCGGATATTCTTTTATAAAAGGCCTTGGGAGTACTTCCTTTTTTACATTTTAAATCCCTTTAACCACAGAGGCTATCCTTATGGATTTCATTTGTTAATAGATGATTAGGTGTAGTTTAGATTAACTGATAAATAGTATGTCCCGATAATTACTATATAAAAGGTAGAAAAAGGACTTATTCAGCTATCCCTCACGGAAGTAAAATACTTAGGAGGTATTTTCCAAACTCACTATTTAATGGGGAATTCATTCCTTAATATAAATCGAATTTGCCATTTCTAAAAGACCTACTACTACCGTTTTATTAACCCCCCTTTGTTATGTTTATCCCTGAAAATCTTATCTTTCTTTTTGGCTAATAATATGTGATAATATATGGATTGAAAAACTAAAAAGTCATATCATTAGTTTTTCGGGAAATTTTTATGAGGTGATATAATGACATTTAATGAAGTTATGGCGTTAGTTATGCCTTCCATTGTTGCGTTATTTTTTTATTCAAAAATGATAAAAAGAAAAATAACATGGTTCGAAGCGATTAGCACCTTCGCTTTATTTATGTTTATTACAAATGTTATATGTTATGGAATACTAACTATTATACTAAACACTACGTCTCTATTATTCACGATCACATTTACGATAAAATACAGTATTTTGGCTATTGTTATTGCGGTATTAGTCGCAATCATATACAGATTTATAGAACTAAATATCAATATTAATTTGAAAGTTGAGTCAGCAAATGAAAAAAATGATTAATGTATTGGTAACTTTTATAACCGTTTTACTATTAATTTTGTCTGCACTTATATTTAATATCTCAAAGTATATTCGTGATGACTTCCCTGATCAAAACATAGATGAAATGCTATTCTATCTGACCAATGGGGTAGGCGGTACTTCAGGCGATGTAATTATTACTGCTATTAAACAAGGTCTACTTCCATTCTTGATCACCTTAATCATTATACTAATCCCAATTGTCCGTCTTAGCAAAAGGGAACATATACTCGAAGCAAATATAAGAAAGAAAAAATTCAAATTTAATATTTTCCCTTTAAAAAGATTAAAGTTAATTTACGCTTTTGTAATTTTAATTCTATCTTTATTTTTCAGTTATAAAATGCTTGGAGTAGATAGTTATATTGATCGGTTAACGAATTACTCTCCTTTTATAGAAGATAATTATGTAAGTGGTACGAATGTTTCAATCGATTTTCCAAAAGAAAAAAGGAATTTGATTGTTTTATATTTAGAATCAATGGAAAACTCATTGATAAATAAGGAAAGCGGAGGCGGCTGGGATTATAATGTTATCCCGGAATTAACAAGTTTGGCAAAAAATAATATCAATTTTTCTAATACTAACAATATAGGTGGCGCCTTCCCTGTTCCAGGTACAGATTGGACTGCTGCAGGTCTTGTTTCAACTACATCAGGTTTGCCATTAAAGGTTCCGGTTAGCGGTAATCAATACACCTCATCTGAAGACTTCATGGCAGGTGCTTATTCGTTAGGTGATGTATTACGTGAGGA
The DNA here is from genome assembly GCF_052246775.1 of Virgibacillus sp. L01. Taxonomy (NCBI): domain Bacteria; kingdom Bacillati; phylum Bacillota; class Bacilli; order Caryophanales; family Bacillaceae; genus Virgibacillus; species Virgibacillus sp. L01. Next base: position 725,689 of record NZ_JBQQCP010000001.1, read on the forward strand.
AGACTATAATTTATCAGCCATGTTCGGTTCAGATGCGGATTTTGGAGGTCGTAAAAATTTTTATAAAAGACATGGAGATTATAAAATATTTGATGTCAATACCGCTATTAAAGAGGGGAAAATGAGAAAAGAGGATAAAGTTTGGTGGGGGTTTGATGATTCACATTTATTTAAGTGGGCAAAAGAGGAAATTACTTCTTTAGCTGGTAAAGAAGAGCCCTTCAGCTTCACCTTTTTAACAGCTAATACACATTTTGTTGATGGATATCTCGAGAAAGAAGCGAAACAAAAATTTGATAGCCAGTATGAAAATGTATATGCCTATTCATCTAAACAAGTAGCTGAATTTGTAAAATGGTTAAAGCAACAGGATTTTTATAAGAGTACAACTCTTGTTATCATTGGCGATCATCTTAGCATGCAAGGTGGAGGTTTTTTCCCTTCACACACATATGACGGTTATGAACGTACTATTTATAACGCTTTTATAAATTCTGCAGCAGAGCCAGTCAATACAAAAAATCGCACATTCTCACCTTTAGACTTTTACCCGACAATTCTAGCAAGCATTGGTGCTGATATTGAAGGAAATCGCTTAGGATTAGGAACAAACCTCTTCTCAGATAGAAAAACACTGGAAGAGAAATTTGGTTTAAAGTATGTATCCAACGAATTAGAGAAAAATTCCAACTTTTATAATACAGAAATTTTACAAGGTGATTATATAGAACTATTGAAAGAAGCAAACGAGGATAAATAAAGATTTTAATTACTTGTCATCCAAAGAAGATGTCGCCAAATAGATACTCATATAAAATTAGTTAGAACTTTGCTCCTTTCGTTGCGCCTTTTTAGTTCAATTATATTTTTTGATGTTTATGCCGTATTTTCCATAACGTAAATATGTGGTAAAGTTAAGACTTAAATAACACAAAGTAGAGGTGTGAATCACATTATGATTAACACCTCTATTTATATATATAACAGCTATCACCAGTTATAACAATTCAGCCCCTATAACAAACGCATCTAGACATACGTTCAGTATGAGGATTCATATGTCAAACCCAGTTCCAGTAAAAGTGGCATTTTGAAGCTGATTCGTTGTTGCTAAAAGTATCAAACTTTATTTCATATGGATGTATTACATACGATAAGGGATGTTATCGTATAACTTTCCTATAATTTACCCCTAACATGGACAGTGTTAGAATAAGTGTAAAATAACAGCGTAAATAGGAGGATTGTATCATGAAAAAAGTAATCACCTATGGAACATTTGACTTAATCCACGTAGGACATGTTAACTTGTTGCGCCGTGCAAAAGAATTAGGAGATTATTTAATCGTTGGTTTATCCACAGATAATTTTAATAAAAATAAAAACAAAACAGCTTATTATACTTTTGAAGACCGCAAAATAATATTAGAATCAATCCAGTATGTAGATTTGGTAATCGCAGAAAGCAATTGGAAACAAAAAACGCGTGATATTAGAACATATGATGTAGATCTATTTGTAATGGGAGATGACTGGAAAGGTAGCTTTGACTTTCTAAAGGAAACTTGTGAAGTTGTTTATTTACCTAGAACTACCGGTATATCCACTTCATGTGTAAAAAAGAGAATATCAAAAACATGATAAATCACTTTCGTTATTCCTACTTTTGTCGTTTGTGAACCCTCTTTTAAATGATCTCATTTAAAACATATTGACCTTTTCTTTTTTTGAATGGACCAATTTCCATATTCTACCACTTACACTTTCTCGCACTTATCCTTCTGAGCTAACTATTGAGGTGCTTGAGTGGACCTTACTGCAGTTCACTAGCTGATGTGAATGAACATCAATTTAAAGTAAATGGAAATTGTATTTTGCAAAAAAGGATATTTCCTTACAATAAACCATACATCTCTAAGGTAATTACATTATAGAAGAACCGTTTATAACGACTTACTTTCCTCCTCCCACTTGGTTGAACTTAAGTGAACTTCCAGCAGATATCACTTCTCCCTTGTGATTTTTGCGTAAAACACCTCGAACTTTTCGGTCTCAGCTTACGTATGAGACCGGCATATATTAAACTTTTTTGCTTTGTTAAGTAAGAAGTGAATCATTTTGGTCTTCTATTTCGTCTAATTATGTAGCCATTTAAAAATATGCAATATTTATTACAGGATTGTAATAAAAAATTAGTTTACCAAACACTTATTTCATAGTAAAATGAAGATTAGTTTTTGATTACGTTTATTTAAATATACTAAAACTTTGATTATGTAATATTAAATTTTTTTCCTAATAAGCATATACTTTTAAATAGATACTAAACTAGAGGAGATTCTTTTATGTCTGAAAACACAAGAAAAAAATTAAGAAAAAGCAAAAAACGTAAACTTCGGAAAAGAGCAATTTTTATATTAGTTCCAGCTGTTATCGCATTTATCGGTTTGTCTTATGCAGCATATTTATACGTGAAAGCAGATACTGTATTATCTGATTCCTACCAGGATGATGGCAGAGAAAAATCTGATCTGCGTGAAGAAAAAGTGGATCCAAGCAAGGACAATGTTTCCATTCTGATTGCTGGTGTTGATGCTAGTGATGTCCGAAACAATGAAGATCATTCTAGAACCGACACGCTAATGCTTGCTACATTGAACAAGGAAGAGAAAAGCGTCAAAATGCTAAGCATTCCACGTGATTCTTATGTGTATATACCTGAAGTTGGCTATGAAACAAAAATTAACCATGCACATGCTTATGGCGGTATAGATGCAACAGTGAAAACAGTTGAAAATCTAATGGATATTCCAGTCGATTATTATGTTAAACTTAATTTTGAAGCATTTATTGATGTAGTAAATGCGGTTAATGGAATAACAGTTGATGTCCCTTATGAATTATATGAACAGAATTCAAATGACGTTAAGGGCGCAGTACACTTAATGCCGGGTGAGCAGGATCTAAACGGTGAAGAAGCACTTGCTCTAGCACGAACTAGAAAATACGATAATGACATTGAACGTGGTAAACGTCAACAGAAAATTATTAAATCCGTAATTAAAAAGGCAATCTCAATAGATTCTATTTTGAAGTACGATAACATTATTGAAGCTGTCGGAAAGAACATGGCTACAAACATGAAATTCGATGATATGAAAAGCTTCATTTCATACGGAACAGGTAGCGGAAGTCTCAGTTTTGAGACATATACGTTAGAAGGTAGTGACTATCAGCCAGATGATACGTACTACTGGAAACTGGATGATATTGCACTTAATGAAACAAAAGAAATGTTCAAACACCATCTTGAAATTGATAGCACAACAACTGCTTCTGACACAGGTGAGACAACAACTACTTCCGGATACCAATCTAATTCTTGATAATATTAAATAAGAGCTTTCCCCTCATTAGGGGAAAGCTCTTATTATTGAGAAAAAGCTACTCATCAGACATTCTATTCAACGGGTAAGCAGGTTCTAGATGATTCACAAATAACAAATTCAACATCTATTGCCTTTTTTCCAACCTTTACTTTAGGAACTAACTTTAAAAATCATTATAAATTTTCTTTTTAAACTTAATATTTTTAAATATCGCCCATAGTAAAGTAACTTTTCGGTTAACTTGTTTGAATGACGTGTGAAAATTGTTCTGTAATGGCCAAATAGCATCATACTTTTCAACATATCTTGAAGAATCTATCTCAAGAAAATTCTCTACTGCTTCGACTTGATTATTTTGTACTAAGTTTTTCTTTACTTTATTTAAATATATAAAACCATCAAAAGCAATAACCTGTGATTTAAACGCTTGAATCGCACGAATTTTATCATCATACTCGTCTGTTATATCAACGGCAAAATTTATATTCTCCTTGGGAACAGGGCAATTAACCTCGTACAATCGAATTGTAAAATCCATATCCAGAGTCTTCAAAGTATCCGACAAAATTTTACCTGTTGCCATATGGTCTTTATGAGCGTCCACAAATGGAGTGGAATAAATTACATCAGGTCTTACCTCTAATATAATATCCTTTAGTAGCTGCTGAGAATATTCATCACTCTTTGCATGTCCATCTTGAAGATCCATGTAATGAATTTGGTTGATACCTAAAATTGATTTAACTTGTTCCATTTCCTGTTTACGTATATTGGAAAGGTTTGACTTGTCCATTTCACTAACACTTGAAGACCCATCAGTAATAAATACACAATGTACCCTTGCCCCGGACTTACTATGTTTTTTTATTGTGCCCCCTAGCCCGATTGTTTCATCGTCCATATGGGGAGCTAATATTATCACACTTTTGTCGTCACTGACCTCAGACAATTTAATATTACTCTTATAATGATTGTTTAACACAATTGAAGTTATTGGGTATAATATGGGCTTCAACACATTTATCACTATTTTCTTTATCATACACTTTCTCCAATCCAGGGATTCGCTTTAAGATAATTTTTCATAGTTATATTTTTGCATTTTGTCGCCACATATTTGTTCAATTTTCTTTAAATTGTAATCCCCAAAAAAATCAATTTTATCAACACTCTGATTACCTGCTGGCTGATATTGTATATCTACCTTATCAGAGATATCATTTACTAGTGGCAGGTTTAACTGTTTTGCTAATTCCTCGATTGATTTTACTTTATCCTTTTTAAAATCCTCATATCTAATTAAAATGAAGTCATCTTTATTTTGTTCATAGATCTCTATGCATTTTAACCATCTATGGGCCATCCACTCAATGAAATTCACACCCTCAACACCTAACCAGCGACTATCTATTACTTTCTTCCAGTTTTCATTTGCGGAATTCCATTTCTCCTTATAATTTACTTCAATATTATTTTCATTACCTGGGATATCTACTCTGTTTAAGACGCTCCTAATATTATCATATGGATTACGTACTATGAATACATTTTTGGGAGAATTAAAGTAGGACTTAATTTCATTGTATAAAAAAGTTAATGATGGTTCTTTAATTATATCCTTTGAAAAATCATATTTATTTTTTTCAACAAACTCATTAAACGATAGTTGGCCCTGATGTAGTTTGGTTTGAATTGGTTCATAGATACCTACCAAGTCGATAGTAGCAGGTTTATCTGTTAAATCAGCTAATAATGAGGCAATTGCAGAAGTTCCGCTTTTCTGATTACCCAATACAAAAATAGGACTCAGGTTAACACTACTTTTTTGATTTAATTTATACCTGTTTATATTTCGTGGCAGATGGTAAACTTTCCGCATAAAATTTCTCAAATTTCTTTCCTCCAAATAATCTTAAATATATATTATTTTAAAGTGACTTATAAAATAACCGCGAGTTCTAACAAGGTGTTAATCACTGGATTAATAACGATCTTATAAACTTGTTCCAAATTTACATGAACCTGTCTTAATTGATTTATAAAAAATACTCATCAACACTTCTTTTCTATAAATTCTTCAATTATATTGATCATATTCTCTTTACCCGATATGAAAGGCGTAGGTTCAAATTCATCAGTTAACCTAATAACCTCTTCCAATAAAACATCTTCGTTCCATTCTAAGATATGACCTTTTTCTTTAAAGACCTTGACAAGTTCTAATTGATGGTCATCATTATGTTCTCCATATTTTCGTAAACGAGCAACAGCAATGACTTTTTTATTTTTCTTTAATCCCGTAATAACAGAACCTGTACCGGCATGTGTTATTATTAATCTTGCTTCATCATATATATTTTCCATCTCTTCATAGTTCATGAAGGGTTTAATAGTTAAAAGTGGACTTGAATACTTAGTGTTACCACTTTGAACGACAACTTTCTCTTGAATTAACCCCTCTTTCTTTAACCGTTCTACCTCACTTATCAATCTTGTGAAAGGAAGCTCATGTGTGCCTAATATTACAAATATCAATATATCGACCCTCCATAGACTGCCTTTGGATAAATTTTTTTCATGGATTCCCACTGAACAACAAATAAATCTGCAATTGGGTAAACCATTTTTCCTGAAAGAGTAGGACTTGACGACTTTGCAAAACTTTCAATAAATATCACTTTTTTTCTAAAGAGTTTAGCTATATAACACATAGGTACAGCGGTATGCACGCCAGTTGTTATGACAATATCAGGTCTTTCACGTAGAAAAATGAATATGGATTTAATGATATTATAAGTAAACTTAAAAATATACCTTAAAGGATAATTCCTTGCTCCATACGCTAGATATGAAGTCGGATGTTTTTGTTTTAATTCCGCTGTTATATCCGACTTCTCTGTTACTAAATGATATTGATATTCTTTAAATAAGGGTTCTAGCTGTAATAGCTGAGTTAAATGTCCACCAATTGATGAGATTAAAAGAAGCCTTTTATGTCTTTTCATGACTTTTGTCTCGCTCCAATCATTTCATAAATCCCCAATAGTTTGTCCAATTGTTTTTCTTCCTCATACTCTCTGGCCTTCTTTTCTCCCAGCCTAATTAAGCTATTTCTAAAATCACTACTGTTAAGTATCATCTCGATTCCATTTTGTAAGGAGTTAATGTTGTGTGGTTCAATCAGCACTCCTGTTCCATCACTAAGTAGGTAAGATAACCCACCAACATCACTGCCGACAACAGGAGTATGACAAGACATTGCCTCTAAGGCGACTAGTCCAAAACCTTCCATATGAGACGGTAGAACAAAAACATCTGAGGCAGACATCCAAAGTGAAATATCTTGCTGATTCTTAGGTGAGTGAAAAAAGACATCTTCAATTTTCTCATCCGATATTTTTTGTTTTAGTTGATTTATAAAGGTAGGGTCCTTGACTGTGCCAATTAAGTGAAGCTCGATAGAATAAGAGGCTTTTTTAAGCTGACTATACGCTTCAATTAACTCGTATAAACCTTTAGCCTTAATCAAATTCCCTACAAATAAAAGCTGAACTCGCTCCTCTGGGAGATTCAATTGCTTTTTAGCCTTATTTTTATTTACCGGAGCAAATACGTTTCGATTCACCCCCATATTAATAATGGTAATCTTCTCTTCATGTATACCAAAGTCAGTAACAATCTCAGTTTTCAAGTGATCCCCTACTGCTATCACTTGATCCGCCTGTTGTAAAATTTTCTTTGTTTGTTTAAAGAAAAGAGTGCCTTTCTTAGCCATCTTATCTATATCACCGCCGTGTGCAGTTACAACCAATCTTGTACCAAATAATTTTTTGAACCATACTCCCCACAAGCCACAAGGAAAAATATAGTGCGCATGTATTACATCGTAACTTTTACCTTTAAACAATAATGAATAAATGATATGCATTACCCAAATGAAATATTTCTTTATAACGAAAAACTTACCTGCACGCTGTTCTCTAATAGCAGCTACTTCAACAGTAAGTCCTCTATTTTTCAATGCTTCTACCTGATTTCTTATAAATATTCCAAATTGCTTATTTTTACGACTCGGATACATATTTGTAATAACAAAAACCCGTTTTTGTTTACTTTTGCTCATTCTATTTAGATCTCCTTTTAACCGCCCATAAATACTTTTCGTAATTCACTTAGTTTTTATGATCATTTGAATCTTGTTTCATAACCAAGACATATGAGTAACCTAGGAGAATAGAGAGGTAAATGCCTGATGCAGGTGCTAAAAGCACATGTCCAGCTAGGAAGGCTATTCCTAATCCTATTATAACCTCTATCCCAACGATTAGAAATGTAAAGTTTAAATGTTTAAACTTATACTTAAAAAGTCTTTTTAATATGAGTGAACCAAAATAAACGAATGGAGCAAATAGCAGTATCGAGCCAATTATTCCATATCCAAAGAACCAATCAAAAAAATCCATTTCAACTAACTTTGGCTCTTGTTTATAATTTCCTCCAGGACCCATACCTAATAATTTTTGAGAAACTGGCGCATCTTTGTATTGTTCAAATGTACGCTTCAAAAAATCCCCGCGTCCACTCAAAGCCATTTTCGCAAGTTCATCATCCTTAGCCCTTTTACTTTCTTCATCTTCGGATGGATTTTTATTATCATTCATTATACCATTTTCTCCATTCTGAGTAAGGAGAGTAAAGTTAATATTGTTTCCTACAGGTGAATAAGGTATATATATGACCGACAAAATTAATATAGATGCTAGAATAATCAGATTCGGTAACTGATTTTTATTCAGAAAACTACCAATTAATGTCATGATAATTCCAGTACCTAATAGTAAAAGGGCTGCACCTAATCCTACTTTAGTACCCACCATCAACATAGACCATGCTACGACCAAGATACCGGGTAATAGCATAAGTTTTATTCTGATACTTTCTTTATTCAACATATAAAGAATCATCAACCCAAAGCCTAATGATAAAATTGCACTTAACTCATTGGCTGAAAAGAACCATCCAGAATGTCCCTCTTTGGCTAAAGCCCCGTAACTTCTTTTACCAGAATCAAAAATCGTGGCCAAAACCATTACAATCCCAACTATCGACATACTTATAAAAACAGTACGCTGGACTATCTTTTCCCAACTTATACGCTTGCTTAATGAAAGAAAAACAAAAGCAAATACAATGATCATTTCAACAACGTATGCAGATTTGATGTTAAAAGTTAGCTCTTCAGTCAGGAAGAAGGGGCTTTTCACAAAATAATTGTTAGCAATATTCGAGATCATGAATATCCCTAACAATATCAAATATATGGTTGTTAATAGTCTTACCTTTTTATTCGGATAAAGAAACAAATAAACAAACCCTACCAACATTGCCAGTACTCTAATAACTATTGATAAGGAAGAACCAAAAAAAGCTGTAATATCTAAGATAGGTTGGAATGCAATAAATATTATAAAAAAGTACTCAATAAATTTTAGTAATTTTTGTGATTGGTTCTCTTGTAAAACCATCTGTATATCCCTCCTAGGTGAAAAGAGTTTTATTTTTAAAGCAAACTTTGTAATTAAGCCTACTATAAATTGCAATTTTTGTTTTATAACATTGCCCAAAGGAGGGCTTATTTAAATAGACCAGGAGTAATCATAGTTATTAGTTAATGTAATTCGATACTTCTTATCAAATTAAATTTGCTTTAGCCTATTTGTTTCAAAAAAGCAATTAAATTCTATTTCTTACATTTATTATTGACTTTTTTAGAAACCTAATGCTGATTTGAATCTGAATGTGCTTCAACAATAGGAGGACAGTAGATCAAATTGGGTCTATAGTAATTTATAAAACAGAAAAATTTGCCCGCCATCTCTTACTTCTCTTTCAAGAGAAGGCTTTTTATACCAATACATCAGTATACCCCACTTATGCCGGTTACTCTTTTTCAGTACCAAGTGCGCACTATAGCTATTTGATCCATCAGTAATATACTAACAATCAACTTTTACCCCGCATTGGCCATACATCCTTCTAGTTCCACATAATCTAATTGAACCCTCATCAGGATGGTGTACTAATACTAAATTAATTAACTACCTACTGAAATTAATTTTTTGATTTCTAATGACTCATCAATATTTTGCTGTTGGGTCTACAATTGGTTGCACTTACTGGACTTGTTACATTCCAGACGAAGAATCCTTTTCTTTTGTTTTCCTAATAAACCTATCTACAAATATGGCTAATGTTTTACTTCTTAACAAGATAACACATAACAGATATACAGCCGCCCCAATGATAGATATAGTTAAGATGTGGACTATATTACTCCAACCCTTGACTAAAGGATTTAACCCTAATACAACAACACTCATTACTAATACAGCTATAATAATCTTCAAATATTCCAATCCAATATTTTTCAATTTGAAGTCTTTTACAAGTCTTAAGAAAATAATAAAACAAGTCCCTACATAAAAAAACGCCATTATGGATGAAGCTAAGGGAATACCGGTATACCCTATCCATGTTGTAAAGATATAGTTGAGAATTATATTTAAAAGAATAGCCATTCCACCTATCATTAAAATAAGATGTCCTTTTTTTAAAATATAGAACCCCTTATTTATCACATTGTGGAGGCTGAAAAATAATACCGAGCCAAAATAGTAATATGCCACTCTGCTTGTCGCCAATGTAGCATCAGAACCAAACGCTCCACGTTGATATAGCAGCTCAATGATATTAGGCATTAAAACCATCATACCAATAATCGATGGTAATAGTATAAAGAACATTGTTGTTAGGCCCTGTTCAATTCCACGTTTAAACAATACCTGGTCATTCTTGGCATTAGCCTTTGATAACAATGGAAAAATAATTGTTCCTATCGTCACACCAAATATTGCTTGAGGAAAATGCACAAGATTTTTTGCATAATTTATATATGTTACTGCGCCCGCTTCAAAATAACTGGCAAAGATATTATCAACAGCTAGATTAATTTGTCCTACAGCTACCGTCAAGGCTACTGGGATGAAAATAATATAAAATCCTTTAATTTCCGCCCAGTTAATTTTTTCTTTAAAATTAATTATCTTCCGAGGCATTACTATGAATAACTTAAACAGAAAGGATATAATTGTTCCTGCTAAATAACCAACTGCTAGTGAATATGCTCCAATTTCTTCTTCAAAAAGTATAGCACTCAGTATTGTTGAACCAACAACAGTTATTTGTGATACTACAGATAGAGAGAATTCATTCCGCGAGTCAAATAGGGCTTCCAAAACTGAATTCATTCCGACAAAAAGCATTGACGAAAAAAGAATTATTGTAGTCCATACTGCAATTTGCTGTCCATGGTCATTAAATTCAGGGAACAATATTGGTATATAATATTTAGATAAAACTATTCCCACTAGCGACAGGGTAATACTTATTAAAATTGTACCCTTAAATACTTGACTTAAATGATGTATGCCCCTATTATCTTCTATTGATTGAATATAACTGGGTACAAATGCGTTCTTCATACCGGTTGTAAAAAACAGTATTATCATATTAGGAATAATATACGCTGCTAAATAAGCGTCAGCAACATAACTATCCCCAAAATAATACGCTATTACCATGTCACGTATTAAGCCAGAAATTTTCAAGAATAGTGTTGCTATTAAAAACAGTATACTTGCTAAACCGATATTATACTTCAATCTTATACCTCTTTCAAAACCAAGTAATATATTTCAGAAACACATACTTAGGTATTATACCATTTATTTAAAGTAATGTTCGAGTATTTTTTTAAAAAAGTAACCCACATTCTTGTATTAGAATGTGGGTTATTTTTCTATCTTACTAAATTTACAAAATGAGATCTTACAGTATTGGAAACTGCATTTGGTCCACCTAGGAAATAGAGATCAGGTTTTGATGTAATTGAGTTTTTCATCCAATTTTCTGTTTCAGCCGGGATTTTTTCAGTACGTGTCAAGATTATTGGCTCGTTATATTTCGCAGCTAGAGGTGAAACTGATAAAGCATCTGCTAGTTCGTAACCTTGAGTGACAAATAATTTATCTATAGGTGCTTCCTTATAGAATTTATCTATAATAGCGGCGTTTGTCTTAAATCTTGAATCACCAGAGACACGTTCAACTGTCCCCACAAGTTTTTCCAGATGTTTTTTTACAGAAGATGATATAGCTCCTGGTCCTCCTATTAAAGTGGCCTTCTTAATACCATAGTCCTTTATATAGTTTATTATATTTTGATTTAACTCATTAGTCTTGGTGAGTAAAATCGGAATATCGTTTGCTCCAGCGTAAGGGGCTATTGCTAAAGCATCTGAAGATTTCTCATCTCCAGTAGTTACAAAAATTTCATCGCTACTTCCATTTAACTTACTAACTTGTTCAGCAACTTCAAATGCAGTTCTATAGCGATCTGTCCCGGCTAATCTTATAACATTGTTATCGCCGAATTTTTCTTTAAGTTTTTCTTCTACAGATGGTAAGATAGCCGAGTTATCTCCGCCTAATATATATACTTTACTAGGCTGTATTCTATTAAGTTCTTGTTCTACGGATTCTGTCAATCTATGACTTTGTGTTAATAATAAAGGCGAATCTAGGGATGATGCAAGTACACTTCCAGTTAAAGCGTCTATTGGAACATCTCCACGACCTATTACTACGGAGGTCGGCTGTTCCCAATGCCATCCATAGTTGGATATACTCACACCAGTCTCATAACGCCGTTCACCCCTGAGACTGTATTTGTCTATATACTCATTTGAAGGACTTAAATAACTCGAAGCCACATAGCCAGTCTTCCCGGCACTAGTTTTAATCGGGAACCACACAAATTGGTTTACCTTTGAATTAGTTCCTACATACGAACCAGTAATTGTGACCTGTGTACCTTTGTTCAGCTCACCTATCACATCTCCGCCTGGGGTTTGTCTTAAATTCAAGTTATTGGTTGTTACATATGAAGTGTCACCACTAGTTAGAGACTGACTCGAATAATGCTGTGGTCCTTCAACAGTAAAATTAGAGGTCTTAAATTTTAATAACCCATCCTCTTCATAAGGATCTAGTTTATGTGTTGGAAATGGATTAATATTTACTAAACTTAAATCTCCAATTCTTTGTAAGACCTCTTCCTGATATGCTGCGTACGGCGGGAATGGTCTTTCTAACGGATTATTTCTCGACAACAAACCGTTATAAGCCATAATAGCAAAATACCAATTTTCTATTACCATTGGATCATTATTATTAATTGTTGGTATTAAATCATGATTATGATAGTTCCACTTATTTTTTAAAATTTCAATACCGACTTGAATGTTATATCTTATATCTGTTTTCAAATTATTTAAATCTTCTTCTGAACGGTGGCCATTATTTGAAATCTGCATTATTCCTATACCATTACAATCATAACCAAGCTTAACGTTTGTACCATCATAGTTAGGACATTTTTTAATAGATTCTGGGACGTCATTCCAAAATTGTTGCCAGCCACTTTCTTGATACGCAATTGCTTTAACTATTTCCGGAGAAACACCAGCGTCTATAGCTTCTTCCGTTAACATTTTATTAATTTTAGCATTGGAAGGATTCGTATATGTTGTACTAGCTGTACTAAATGTAGAGAATTCTTTCATCTGTTTACTTGTATTTGACGTGTTTGTGTTATCCAGTTCTTTTATATGCTTATCGCTTATATTAACTCCATCATTTTTAATAGAGTACACTTGTGTAATAAGTTTAGATGGGTTCGTTTTTACATCCTCCTTATCATATTCTGGATATTTTATTTCAATATCATTCTCTACAACATCTATTCTTGCTCGTTCAAAAACCTCGGACTCAAAGATTTTCTCAAGTCCTTTATCATTCATTTTAAGTACTTGAAAAAAGAGAGCATTAGAAGAACCTGCATAGCGATAGTTTACAAGTGCATATTCCTGACTATTTATTGTTAACTTTTCAATACTTGATATTTTTATTAAAGTTAATTTCTTATTATAGATCTCTTTCCCATTTTCCATTATGGAAATGGTAGAAATGGTATCATTATTTACTTTAACCTTCTTGGTATCTGTTAATTGTATTTGTTTTTCACCGTTATTAAAGGAAAAAGATGTTGATTCTTCTGCTTCACTCTGAATAGGAATAAAAGAAAGAAATGCAAATATTCCTAATAACACAGCACAAAATCCAATTCTATTATTATACTTCATGTAAGTGCCTCCTGGTATTACTTTTTGATAATTTAGATAGTACTCTTCCAATTTGCTTATCTTTATTTGGTAACTAGTTAGTGGTCATACTTTCTAAATTAGTTACAACCTTATATCCATTATCACCTATAACTTCATACGTTTCTTTTATCAAACCAACATTAGGAGCATAAAAGGCTTTATAAACGTTCTTATTACTAGAGCTTTCGGAAACTTTAGTTCGTTTAACTACAAAGACATTTTCAAAGTTTCCATACGGGACTTCGACTGTTTCTTTGTCCGCAATTACTTCCCAACTCTCTCCTTCACCATTTCCTGATTTGTTAATATTAATGAGGGTCTTAGGAGATTCATAAGCCTCAAAAGTATCTAGTTGATCTGAAATACTTTTTGGGTTTTCTTCTTGAAATACTACCGACATATGCTCCGATGACCATTCTAATATCTGTAAAGTCACAACATCTCCAAATTCTATTACCCTTTGAAGAAGTCTATCATTCCCCGCTATAATATTATGCGTTATTTCATATTCATCATTTTGAATAAACGTTTTTTTGTCACCTACTCCAGGACGATAATTTCTAAAATCCTCCTGAATTATTGTACTATCTTTTTTTGTATTCTCTTTATTATCGTTCTTAGAATCGGGGTTCTCAGTTGTCTTCCCTTGGTTACTTTTTTTCTGTGAATCCTCCTCATTCTGACTATCTGCCTGACTCTCATCCTCACCCTCAACCACACCTTCCTGCTCTGTAGATGTTTTTATACCATCATCATCAGAACAGGCAGATGTAACTAGTATTATTATAAGTAAAAAAAGTAGTCTCCTCATTAAATACCCCCCTTTATAACGTTTATAGATAACAGGTTACTTCACTTTTTCCGAAAGATCATTTATTGTTTCTTCACTTAATACGCCACCTATAGTCTTGAAGTTTTCTACTACATTTTCCTTGCCGTACTTTTCTAAAAACGTAGCAATTTTAGGATCTATTTTATTGTTTTTTACTAGAATAAGAGGAGCATCAGACTTAACTGATAGTGATGATGCAGTTAATGCATCAGGAAAACGCTGACCGGTTGCTACCAGAACTTTATTTGAATGAATATCATCCTCAAAATAATTAAGTAAACTTGCAAGTGTTTCATAGCGATTGGTCCCGGCAAGTCTAACCACCTTATCTTTACCATTTTGGTCAATTAGTTTAGCTTCTACTTCCCTGGAAATAGCACCTGGTCCCCCTACAATTGCAACATTTTCAAAATTTAAATACCGGAAACTCTTTTTATCCATCGCATTGGACCTGGTCAAGACAATAGCCCAGTTTTTGATTGTAGCTATTGGAGCAGCTCCTAGTGCATCTGGAAAGCTCCGACTTGAAGCAAGAAGCACACCATTGACATTTTTAAGTCTTTCATTGATTTTCTGGTTTGTTTCAATCCTAGTTGTACCAGCAATTCTTTCTACTTCGTATCCTTTATTCTGCAGCTTAGTTTCGACATCAGTTGATATCGCATTCGGACCGCCTAATACCATTACCTTATTTGCATTTAAACGCTCTAATTCGTTAAGGACCTCATCTCGCATCTGACCAGTTTTAGATAATAGAATTGGTGCATTACCGAGTTGGGCCGCTAAAGGTGCAGCCGATAAAGCATCTGCATATTTATAGGCGGTGGACAGAATAACTGTTTTTTCGGTATGGTTGTTTGGAAACCCGTCTGGATAGAGTTCTTTTGAAACTTCTACTGCTGTAGTAATTCTATGATTAGATGCAACTACATTTTCTTTAAAATTATAATTATAGTTACTATCTATATTATCCCATACCATTTGATCAGTTTTTTTATTTATAACCTTAGTATTCTTCCAAGTCTTTGCATAATTTACTGCAGGCTGTTTATTATAAAATTCCTTTACAATCTTTTTGTCCGTATGAACAATCTTATATTTTTTCGTACGATAATTAGTCCAAAGTATTTTCTCATTATTAACGTTTCTAACTACAGTATGCTTCCAATCTTTAGCATATTCTATGGCAGATGCTACCTGATAATGCTTTGATAAAACTCCATTTGCTGGATGCTCTACTATATAACTCTTATTTAAATAGTTTGACCATAGTATTTCTCCGCTTTCATTATCTACTACTCTAGTATGCTTCCAATCTTTCGAATAGTTAAGAGCTGCATCTTTTGTGATAAATAGTTTACTAATACTATCAACACTTGTGTGATAAACGCCAAACCTGTATTGGAAGTTATCAAAAATTCTCTTCTGCCTAGTTTTATCAAAAACGTAAACATTTTCCCTCGATTTCGCAAAATTTAATGCTTCATCTTTTGATTTATATACTTTTAATCTATTGTCATTATGATCGTATACCTCGTACACATCAAAGTAATCTACTACAGCCTTTGCTATAGCATTTGCCCCTTTTTGTTGATATGCGTCAGTTTTAATTCTCCTTTCATCTTCAGGATTTGACATATAGCCTAATTCAACTAATGTGGAGGCCATTTGAGCATTTCTGGTAACAAATAAATTGTTTGCTACAATCCCTCTTGGCCCTTCCTTGACAGGCATATTATTCAAAACTGTATTATGGATCGTATAAGCCAGTCGTTTACTTTCAGGAGAGTATTGTTTTTGGATAGGGTCAGGAGGCCATCTAGAATCAATTCCTTTATCTATATCAAAGTAATAGGTCTCGTATCCACTTGCATATGGCCCGTTTGGGGTAGCATTATGGTGCACTGAAATAAACACCGAATTATCTCTATTCCCAGCTGTGTATTCATTTGCAATCTCCATTCTCTTGGCTAAGTCCTCTTGTTGTGAATCCCCAAAGTCCCGATCACTTTCACGTGTCATATATACTTTAAATCCCTTTTGGATTAAAACATCTCTAAGTTTAAATGAAACTTCTAAATTAGCATGTTTTTCAAGGTATCCAGTACTATTTCCTGAATATCCTGCTGTTCCAGAGAATTTACCACCATGCCCTGGATCAATCACCACTGTTTTTCCATTCGAAGCCTCAACTGACACATTTATTGTCAGAGAAAAAAGTATTACAAAAATACTAAAAAATAAACCTTTCTTCACTAATACTCCCCCTTATTATGTAATATAATTTTAATCATTGTATGGAGAATAAACCACTATATATTAGTTTAATATATAACAATATAACCTCTGATTCAATAGAGTTTCAACAATCTTTTTAATATAAGACTTAATAACTATGGAATCTTTATGAGAATAAATATCTAATTTCAATATCCAAATTTGTCCATGTTGTTGTTTTTGTGCAAGTTATTTTAATTCTGATTACTTCTATAGAAAAATCAGCTTTATTCAAATCATAAAACGTACTATCTATAATCCTTTTCCAATCGACAAATGCTAAAATTCAACCTTTTTACATTTCAGGGCCCATAATATGATCGATACTCCAGGCAATATTCCCACAATACGGAATACCTCTGATATTTCTCACGGGTCTCAAATAATAAACACAAAATAAGCATTAGGAAAGGAGAGAATTATGTCTTTATATAAAAGGTTAGAGAAGGAAAAATAACACTAAATAAAAACCCTCAGTCTATAGACCAAGGATTAACCACTCGATTTTTATTCATCAAATTTTTTTAAACATATTTAATAATGGTCGATACTTTTTTCCAATTATCCCAGTAATCTCAACCGTTAGTTCTATTAATAAAGTTAAAAACACTAAAATAGTAATAGATACCCAAAGTGTTGACATTGTAAAGATAATGGCTGAGATCCCAAACAATGCACTCATTGCATAAATTATTAATACAGAAATCCGGTGACTATATCCTAAATTTAGTAAACAGTGATGTAGGTGTAATTTGTCTGGCTGTGACAAGGGTTTGTTTTGTATAATCCTTCGCACCATCGCAAAGAACGTGTCAGATATCGGTACCCCCAAGATGATAATAGGTGCAATAACGGAGAATACGGTCACGTTCTTAAATCCTAGTATTGCAAGTACACTGATCATAAAGCCCAAAAACAAAGACCCCGTATCGCCCAAAAATATCTTCGCTGGGAAAAAGTTGTATAAAAGAAAGCCAAGTGTACTTCCAAATAATATTAGACCAGCAAAAGTAGCAAGTGTATCACCCATTGAAATCGCCAAACCTGAGATTGTTAATAAAGCAATTGCAGATACCCCAGCTGCCAGCCCATCAAGACCATCTATCAAATTAATCGCATTAGAAATTCCCACAATCCAAAGAATAGTTAACGGAATACTCCAATTCCCAAACTCTAATTGTGCATCAAATGGTAGATTGATAAATTCAATTTGTATTCCCCCACTTACAACAACAATCGCCGCAATAATTTGACCTAGAAACTTTACTTTTGCTGAAAGTTCGTATAAGTCGTCTAATAAGCCAACCACCATAATAATAGTACCTCCTATTATTAATGGCCATACGTAATTGCTATCAGGGTAAAACCATAGAAGTAAAATCATAAAACTGACATATATTGACAGACCACCTAACCGCGGCATTACTTTGGTATGGACTTTACGCTGATTTGGCTGATCAACTGCACCAACTTTAATAGCTAGTTTTCCAACCAATGGTGTTAACAGAATAGAGATAATAAAACTTAAAACCAAGGCGGTTAATTCCATACACGCCCCTCCTTATCTAATCTAAAAGCACAACTAACTTTTTTAATAACTAGCAACATTTATTAGACGAATTTAAGTTAAAGAAAGTTTCATATTTATATTACATAGTATTTTTTGTTTTACTCACCATTCATAATTGGTCTCCCAATTGAGTGGTATTCAATTCCACTTTGCTTAACTTCTTGTAGGTCAAAAATATTTCTTCCATCAAATATAATTGGAGTATTCAACACTTGTTTAAATTTTTCAAGACTATATTCTTTAATTTCTTTCCAGTCCGTTAGAATCACTGCAAGATCTGCATTATCCAATGCTTCCTCTAAAGTGCTTGAAAAGCTAATACCTTCATGCAACACCTTTCGTGCATTATCCATGGCAATTGGGTCGTATGCTTGTATAAGGGCACCTTGGTCGATTAACTTTTGGGAAACTCTTATAGAAGGTGCATCCCTCATGTCATCTGTGTTCGGTTTAAATGCGAGACCTAATAAGGCGATCTTTTTTCCACGAACATTATCGAACCTTTGATTAATTTTGTTCACTATAATAGACTGCTGATGAACATTTGCCTGGTCTGCACTTTCTATAATAGACATTGTAGTACCAAAATCACGGCCCATGGATACTATTGCTTTTGTATCCTTAGGAAAACAAGATCCACCATACCCTATTCCAGCATCAAGAAAAGCCTCTCCAATACGGGTATCCATTCCCATACCTTTTGAAACATTTTCTACATTTGCCCCTACATTCTCACAAAGATTGGCTATTTCGTTTATAAAGCTTATTTTTGTTGCTAAGAAAGCGTTAGAAGCATACTTAATCATTTCTGCACTTCTTAGATCGGTTTTTACTATGGGTACATTAAACGGAATATTGAGCGCTTCTATTGTTTGTAAAGCCCCTTGATCTTGTGAACCAATAATAATTCTATCTCCATTAAATGTATCATAAACAGCAGATCCCTGTCGGAGGAATTCAGGGTTTGATACCATACTAATTGAAACATCTCGTGTTAAATATTCTTTTATCTTAGCATCTATATAGTCATTTGTACCAACAGGAACAGTACTTTTTGTAACAATTATTACATCTTGTCTTAGATTCTTGGCAATATCCTTACATGCTGCCTCAACAAACCTTAAATCAGCAGACCCGTCATCCCCTTGTGGAGTACCAACTGCTATATAAACGATATTTTTATTTGCCAAACCTTCATTATATTTTGACGTGAAATTAAGGTTTCCATTTGAAATGTTTTTGTTTAGTAATTCTTCCAAACCTTTTTCATAAATAGGAGGTTCACCATTTTTCAATCCCTCGATTTTCCCTTTGTCTATGTCTATACAAGTTACCTCATTTCCAATATCCGCCAAGCATACACCGGAAACTAAGCCTACATAACCAGTACCAATTACAGCTATATTCATTTATTTACACCACACCTACTTTGAACTTTGTAAAACTTCTTTCATATATTTACGAACATCTTCATTTAAATCATTTCGGTTTAAAGCAAAGTCAATAGTTGCTTGAATAAAACCTAGCTTATTACCAATATCATACCGCTTCCCAGTGAAATTATAAGCCAATACTTGCTCTTGTTCATTCAAAATTTTTATTGCATCTGTTAATTGAATTTCCCCACCTTTACCAGGAGGTAATGTTTCTAAAATATTAAATATAGCTGGTGTCAAAATATAACGACCCATTATTGCTAAATTTGATGGTGCTTTATCCATTTCAGGCTTTTCTACAAGTGTGTTCACGCCTTTAACGGCTGGTCCAAAATCAGCGTTGTTTAAAGGGTCTATAATTCCATAGCTTGAAACAAGGTCATCAGGTACGTCCTGTACTCCTACTACAGATAAATTATACTTGTTATATACATCCATAAGCTGTGACAGGCACGGTCGTTCAGCCTGAACAATATCGTCACCTAATAAAACGGCAAATGGCTCATTCCCAATAAATCTGCTAGCACAAGAAATCGCATGACCCAAACCTTTAGGTTCTTTCTGCCTTATATAATGAATGTTAGCTAGTTCTGTAATTGAACGTACCATATTTAACATTTCATGTTTCCCTTTTTCAGCTAACTTTTCTTCTAATTCATATGAAACATCAAAATGATCCTCTATGGCTCTTTTCCCTCTACCGGATACTATAATAATATCTTCAATACCCGACTGCACAGCCTCTTCCACAATGTATTGGATTGTAGGCTTGTCCACAATTGGTAACATTTCTTTCGGCTGTGCTTTTGTAGCTGGTAAGAAACGCGTGCCTAATCCTGCAGCGGGAATTATTGCCTTCTTGACATTCATTAGAAAACTCCTCTCAAGTATTGATTTAAATAGAGTTCCTTCTTCTTTAGAAAAATCCTTGTTATTATACCATAACCAATTTCTTTGATAAAAAATAAAATGAATTTCTAATTATTTCTTTCCCTAAATTTATTAACAATTTTTTTAGAAATTTTTATTACAGGTTTTTTACCCTCTCCTACTACCCCTACTAATTCAGCTATAATATGCAACATAAACCATATTATGAACGAAATGAATAACAAAAGACTTAATGAGGCATTTGAGAATACAATAGCCAATGCTCCAAACATTGCACTAAAGCCATATATTATTAATACTGTTGTTCTATGACTGAAACCAGCAGATAACAACTGGTGATGGATGTGTTTTTTGTCTGGTGCCATAACCTTCTGACCGTTAAGCTTTCTTCTTACCATTGCAAACAGTGTGTCAAAGATCGGTACCGCTAAAACTATAATTGGGATAATGAAACTAAATAGCGTTACATTCTTAAATAGCCCAAGTATTGAAATGACTGCTATTGAATAACCCAAAAACATCGACCCGGTATCACCCATATAGATTTTTGCAGGGTGAAAATTATGAAATAAAAATCCTAAGTTCCCACCAATTAACACAACACATAAATACACGACTAACGTTCGTTCATCTAAAATTGCCATAATAAAAATGCTGGTTAGAGCAATAGTTGATACACCTGATGCCAATCCATCAAGTCCGTCAATTAAATTAATAGCATTTGTTATTCCGACTATCCATAAAAGTGTTATAGCAATACTAAAGAAATCAAGTTCTATTACACCAAAAAATGGGATCGTTATTTTTTCAATTATTAAACCAGCATTTATTAATATTCCTGCTGCCAATACTTGCCCTGTTAACTTTAATATCGGCCTGATTGTATATTTATCATCCAAAATTCCAGTAATTATGATAATAATTGCGCCTAAACTAATTTCAAGAAAGTATTCATGGTTTGGACTTATATATAATAAGCCTATAACCACTCCCAAGAAGATAGCAAGCCCACCAAGGCTTGGAGTTGGGTCCTTATGAACTTTTCGATAATTCGGAATATCAATTACGCCAATTTTTTTAGCTAATAATTTTGTTGGGTACACTAAAATAAGTGTTGAAACAAGCGATATTATAAAGGCGATAGTAAGTTCTGTAACATCATACATAAATTCCCCTACTTATTCATTATTATTTAAATTGCCTAACATCTAAAACATACATTACTATATAGGATAATTTATTTTCCAAATTTCATCAATGTTTTTCACGTTTTTTAGATGGTATATAATGCTAAAGCTTAGCACACTTTAACTCATCCAGCTATATTGTTCGGTAAACTGGATTATTTTCGGGGAGGGAGATGAATAATTTTGTTACGTATTATAAAACGAGACCTTCAAATCACGTGTGAAGGTCTCGTTTTATAATTTATTCTCTATTCTTAGCTTCTATCTTCTTATTACCCAATATTAAATAGTTCAGTTCTTCTTTTGGAATTTTAACAAATTCTTTTCGTTTTGCAAGGTAGAAAATGGCACCAAGTATAATCCAGGAGATCAATGCTATCCTTGATTCAATTCCTAAGAAGGCTGGTGAAGCCGGGATAAGCAGTAAGCTCAAGAATGTCAGACTGGCTAACATCCCCACGCCTGCAATTACCTTTTTCATTGGTGCTACAACATGTTTCTTAGCGTTAAAGTCTTTGTCTTTAGACCATTTGAACAGTGAAAATGCTGTAAAACATGTATAGAAGTAGGCAATTGTTACACCGATTGATGACATATCAACCACCCAAAGAAGTGCTTGACGCCCGAACCATGGTGCAAACATCGATAAAATTACTGTGAAAATAATACCGACATATGGTGTTTTATATTTAGGATGAAGTCTTGAAAATGCCTCTGGTAAAATTTTTGCGCGTGACATGGCGAATAATAACCGGCTTGATGAAATTATAAATCCATTTAGGCCTGTGAACACACCCATTGTCAGTGCAACAACGAGGATCACAAGTCCCATCGTACCTATTGTGTCTTGAATTGCTGCTCCTGTTCCCCATTGCTGTCCTTCAGCAACAAGTCCTTGCCATGGCGCCGTCATAGCAGTAGCAATGATCATTAAGCTGTATAATACAGCTGCAAAGAAAATTGCCAGGATAATTAATGTGAATGCTTTTTTAGATGAAAAGCGAAACTCTTCTGCTGCCTGTGGTATGTTATCAAAGCCAACATATGCCCATGGTGCAATTGCTACGATTGAAATAATTGCAGCAAATGCTGTTGTTCCTGTTGGGAATGCTGGTGTTATATTGGATAATCCTGCCCCAGGCTGTCCACCAACTAAAAATGTAATGGCTAGGACACCCAATATCATAATAGAACAAAAGATAAATTGCATGCGGCCTGTTAAGCCGGTTCCTCGTACATTTAAGAATCCAAACAATCCTAATGCTGCGGATGCAATAATGATTTCCATTCCATAAACATCCCAACCAGCAATTTGATAAAGATGAAGTTTTTCAATTAATTCCGGAAAAACAAATTTAAACATTAATGCAAAAGCTGATGCGTTTAATGCAACGATACATATGTACCCAAGCGTTAAAAACCACCCGCTGATAAATGCGTGTGTACGACCTAAACTTATAAATGCATAAGCAAATTCCCCACCTGAAACCGGGAAACTTTTTATTAAAAATCCATAGCTCACGGCGATCAACATCATTAGTAATGCGCCAATACCGAATCCTGCGATTACTCCTAATGGACCCGCCTGGGACATCCAGTTCGTCGGCTGTACGAAAGCCCCCCAACCAATTGATGAGCCTAGGGCAATTGCCCATACCCAGTGTGGCTTTAGTGATTTTTTCAGCGTCTGTCGTTCTTCCATGCTTCGTCTCCTTTAGTTAACCTCTTTTTTAGTACTCCCCTTTTATACCAAAGTTCGACCTTTTTCGCAAAATTCCTAGTACTAGCATATGCAAGGTATGGGATATTATTTTGGCGTTATTTTCCCCTTATTTTCTGTGGTAAGGAATTTTGGGGTTAAATGGGGAGATTTGGGGTGAGATTCCTGTCACTTCCCTACTTTTCTCAAAACACTTCGGATTTTCATCTATATAGCTAGTATTACTGTTTCCTAAGTTGATATGTATACCACCAAAGCTTATTAACATTTAATGAATTTAATAATTACCTAAAAAAATGAAAAATGACGTGTCATCTTCCATTTATACGATAAGTTATTTTTTCAATTCAACTTTTTGCTTATTCATTTTCGTATTTAATTCATTTAGATACTTTGTTAATGGCTCACGAAGGTCATCGCGTTCTAGCGCCATTTCTATCGTTGTCTGGATAAACCCTAGTTGTTCACCAACGTCATAGCGATCTCCTTCAATTTCTAAGGCAAAGACGCGTTGTATTTTATTCAATTCCTGTATCGCATCTGTTAGTTGAATTTCTCCACCGGCACCGATATTTTGTTTTCCCAAATAATCAAATATCTCTGGAGTTAATATATACCTTCCAATAATCGCCATATTGGATGGTGCTGTACCCTGCTTTGGCTTCTCAACAAAGCTTTTTACCTGATGGGACTGACCTAGCTTTTTCAGTGGATCAATAATACCGTATCTATGCGTGTCTTCTTCTGGGACGTTTTTCACTCCGATTACGGAGGATTTCTTCAGCTCATATTCGTTTATTAATTGGTTTAAGCCAGGATTTTGGTTATTGATAATGTCATCCCCAAGTAAAACAGCAAAAGGATCATCTCCAATAAACTTTCTGGCACACCAAATTGCATGTCCCAGTCCTTTTGGTTCTTTTTGTCTTATGTAGTGTATATCAACATTTGCCGATTTTCTGATCTTTTCCAGCAACTCAAATTTTTCCTTTTTCATCAAGCTCTCTTCTAGTTCGAAGGCACTGTCAAAGTGGTCCTCGATAGCTCGTTTTCCTTTTCCTGTGACAATGATAATGTCTTCAATTCCCGAATCTATTGCTTCTTCAACTATATATTCTATCGTCGGCTTATCGACAATTGGCAGCATTTCTTTAGGCATTGCCTTTGTGGCAGGCAAAAACCTGGTCCCTAACCCTGCTGCAGGTATAATTGCTTTCTTAATACTTTTCATATAGATCCCCCTCAAGTAAAGGTTACCATATTTATTGTGTTTTTAAACCTAGGAAGATCGCATTAGCTTGGAAGTAAAGTATAGCTTATGATATAACTAGGAGGACTTTCTGCTTTATTGAAAGTCCCCCACCCTTTCTACTTCGAACAACAAGATTCTTCTTTAACCTCGCTGATTTTCACGTCACAGCAATCGTTATTCTTTGTAAAGATTCTTTCGATAAGCTTCTTCACTTTAGCTCACCTCCCTTCATTAAACCAAGTAGAAGATAAATCCTGATATGGTAGCCATTGAAATGACTGAGGCAACAAATGCGATCACAAGTTGTTTTTTGAAAATGGATTTCAGTAATATTAGTTCCGGCAGGCTAGCACCAGCTGAGCTGATCATCATTGCCATTACTGGGCCAAGTGCCATTCCCTTCATGATGAATACATGGGAAATAGGGATCATGCTTGATAATCGGATGTACAAAGGAATTCCTATTACTGCCGCGATTGGCACGATCCACCATGTTTCTTTTCCAAGCCATTGGGTTATCCATTCAGTTGGGACTAATCCGTGAATGGCTGCACCGATAGCTGCCCCAATGATTAAATATGGGTAAACGCTTTTCATGAGTGCGATTGTTTCGTCCCATGCCCCTCTCCAGTTAAATTGTTTGGCTTCTTCCTCATAACCTGTCACCATCACATTTTTTACATAACGTTCGAATTTCAGCTTGCTTAACGTTAGGCCGATAATTACTGAGATAATGGCAGTAACCACGGTGTAAATCAAAGCAACTTTCCATCCGAGAATGACACCCATTAATGTAAGGATGGTTGGGTCGAGTACCGGTGATGCAAAAAGAAAAATCACGACTATCCTGAATGGCATATTTCTTCGTAGCATGTTTACCACAACCGGTATTGTTGAGCATGAACAAAATGGCGTAATAAAAGCGAACAATAATGCAGCTAAGATACCGATTAACTGATTGCTTTTGGATAGATAATGTTCGATTTTTTTATATGGAATATAGGACTGAAGTGCGCTTAGGATAAAAGAGATGACAAAGAATAGTACAGTTAATTCGAGCGCAATCACTAGAAAGCTTTTTAATGTTTCCATATTGGTAATTCCTCCTAAATCAATAAATTTTGATTAATTAAATCAAAAAAAATTGATGTATAGATTAAAAAAATTAACTGCGGCAGGATGGAACGAATACACAGCAAAGTTCATCTGACAATAAGCTTTTAACTTCGGTATCGTTCAGCTCATAGTAGCCCCACGTACCTTTTGTTTCTTTTTTAATCAAGTTTGCGTCGAGTAAAATCTTGAGATGGTAGGACAGTTTTGATTGTGGCATTCCAACCATATCTACAAGGTCACAAACGCATGTTGAGCCATTATGGCATAGGAGATTGATAATCTGAAGCCGTTTTGTATCTGAAAGTGCTTTAAATTTTGCAGCATATGTTGTGAATGCTTCCTCGCTTGGATTGTTAAGAACATTTAACTCTTTCATTTCGAGTCGCTCCTCTTTATATCAAATATTTTTGATTTAATGTTATTATATACCATCATTTTGTAAATGCAAGTGATTGGATCAAAAAAAGTTGATTAAGCGTTCGACAAAAGTCGGGATGTGACAGGAACCTAGCTGCCAATATTTATTGTGTTTTTAAACCCGAGATGTATTATAATGATTCGAATTAATCAATACAATAAAAACCCTCTCTCACAGTATAGAAAGAGGGATTTTAATATTTAATTCTCAATAAGTTCGTCAACCTTTAATTTCAGCTCGTTAAGGATTCGCTCTGATTCAGCTTGGATAGCTTGTGAGTGTTCGTTCATTTTGTCTTGTTGTTCCTTGTCCAGTTTTGTTTTAAGATATGCTTGTGCTTCTTTTAGAATTCGGTCTCTTTCTGTTGAAACATACGTGACCATATCGTGATGGACTTGCTCTCCTACTTCGTTAACGCGCTCTTCATAACCCTGCTCTATGATGTCTCCCATTTGTCCTTGCTGTCCAGCTAATAAGTCCGCATAATAATTAGTTGCCGCTGCATATGTTACTCCGCTCCCCAATAGCAATGCACCTAAGGTTAATACAATAATTTTCTTTTTCAACCTTATTATCCTCCTATCTTTAGAATTGGCTTTTCGCCAAGCCTTAGTTGAACATAGTAAGAAAGGATTTATACTTTCTTATCTTCCAAGCAAATTTAAATAGTAGATTTAAAACTATTATATTCATCTTATGTTAGAATATTACTGTTTTTATCTGCTATGCGGGAGTATATATATCTGGTTGTAATTGTATATTCCTATCTGTAATTTCCATGGCCATTATTTTTTCCTGATAGAATGCTCCTTATCTTATCCTCTCTTCCCCACCCCACCCATAATATACGCGATCGTCTGCTTGATTTCTGCTTCATCATCCCAATCTTTATCAGGCTGGACGATGAATCTGGTTATCATGAATCCCAGGATTGTTGTGACCATCATACGGATCATCATCTCATTTGGCAGGTCCTGCAGCTCTCCTTTTTCTTTATAGAAATCGAGTGCTTGATTAAATGCCGGGATGACTTTGGCGCCAAATTCTTTTTTGTAGGCAATTTGGATTTCCGGGTGGAATGCCAGTTCCTGCAATAGAATTTTTATTAATGGCAGATTAGACTGGGCGAATTCAAAGCGATTTTTAATAAAGACATAGAGCAGGTCCTCGAAGTGTTCATAATCCTTTTGGAAAACCTGGCTGACGAATTTTTTTGCAAAAACGGGTGCTGAGAAATTCGTTATAACAGGTGTCACGATCGTAACGAGCAGGTCTTTTTTTGTGCGATAGTGGCGAAAGATTGTTCCTTCAGCGACTCCTGCCCGCTTGGCGATTTCACTTGTTGATGTGTTGTAGTAGCCTTTTTCAGAAATTAGTTCGATGGCAGCTTTGACGATTTCAATCTGTTTTGGGGTCATCTTTTCTTGATGACGTAATGTTTCCATGATATCTGACATGCGTGGTTTCCTCCTATAATGTTCGATGGCGTTTGAGTGCGATTATATTTAGAATAATAAACGTTATTGAAAAGCCGATTAATACGCTTATATCACCGAATACAGCGGCTAAATTCTCACCTTGCAGCATGATTTCCTTTAAGGCATCTGCCCCATACGTTAATGGCATTATTTTTCCGATGGCATTAATCCATTCAACTGATTCAGTCGGGAAAACACCGGAAAAGAATACCTGGGGGATGATGATGATCGGGATAAACTGCATCATTTGGAATTCATTTTTGGCATAAGCTGACAACAGGGTGCCGAGGCTTAACGCTGTGATTGCGAGCAGGAATGCGATGATAAGCACTGCTATAAATGATCCTGCCATGTAAATACCAAGTACATAGATGGAAAAGGCTGTAACGATAATCGATTGAATGATAATAAAGACACCGAATCCGAGCAGGTAGCCAATCACAATTTCCCAGCGTTTTAATGGGGTTGCCAGTAATCGCTCGAGTGTTCCCTGTGTCCGTTCACGCAAGAATGAGACGCCGCCGATAATAAATACGAAAAAGAAAACGAAGAATCCGATTAGGACGGAGCCTGTTTGATCAAATAAATTCAGGTCAGATGAGCCATGGAGAAAGTTAACTTCCAGTTCGGGTGCGTTTGGATTTATTTCTTTTACAGCATTACTAATGACACGCTGGACGGCAGATGTTGCTGATGGGTTACTGCCTTCCATTGTTAGTTCTGCCTGATTTTTTTCAAAGGACAGATAGGCATCGGCATGTTCATTTTGGAGTGCGGTTTCTCCATGACTCTCGTCTGTCTCCAGAATTGTTGCATTCTGCTGTTTGAGGGCATTCTGCATTTGTGCCGGGACATCTGTGATTGCGATTGTCGGTTCATATTGCTCCATATCAAGCACAAGCCACAGCAATGTCATGACCAATAGTGGTGCAACCATCATCATGGCGATACTGCGTTTATCGCGGAGAAACTGGTGGATGATTCGCTTAATGATTGCTTGAATGCGCATGTGCGACACCTCCATACTGTAAGAAAGCCTCTTCCAGGGTTGCGGAGTTGCTGTTTGTTTTTAATTGCTGCGGACTTCCCTTTGCGATAACATAGCCGTCCCGTAGCAGTGCGAGATTATCACATTTTTCCGCTTCGTCCATCACGTGTGTAGTGATGATGATTGTCGTACCCTGCTTTTGCATGTTTCGTAGTTCCTCCCAGATGGACGCGCGAAGAACTGGATCAATACCGACAGTCGGCTCATCCAGAATCAACAGGTTTGGCTTGTGCAGGAGGGCTACAGCTAATGACATGCGCCGCTTCATGCCGCCTGAATATTTTTCGAGTGTCTTATCAAGATGATCCTGGAGGTTAACGATTTTTGCAGCTTCTGTGACACGTTCCTTCTGCTGCTTTTTCGGGATTTTATAGATACTAGCAAAAAAATGCAGGTTTTCCCGGGCTGTCAGCTCACTGTATAATGCGTCTGACTGGGCCATGTAACCGATCTTCTGCATTTGTTTGAGAGACGGCATTTGCTGACTTTCGATGTGGGTTGTTCCATTCGTAGGGGTTAGCAGACCAATCATAATTTTGACGAGTGTTGTTTTGCCTGAACCTGATGGGCCAAGCAGTCCAAATAGCTGCCCTTCTGGAATGGATAGGTCGATTTCTTTTAAAACGGTTTCCTTGTTGTAGCTGTGAGCGATGTTGTTCATTTCGATAAAGGCGGACATGGTATAGCCTCCTTTTGTTGGGTTAGCTTAGTATGTGAGTGATTACTCACTTTTTATAATAAGCTATTTATGTTCAATTGTAAAGGATATGATGGGAAAGATTAATCGACCGGATGTGGTAGGCACGCCCTGAATTTTTACGAGCATGAACTGGCTATTTTTAGCATAGATATTATTGGACATATATTTATTTCATCAGGGAGGCTGGAGGATGCAGTTTTATTATGGGAGTCAGATGCCACTTCGGGTTTTGGATGAGGCAGAATTCTGGAAGGAGCAGGAATCAGAACATACTGTTGTGATGCGGGAACTCGTCACGAATTTGGAAAGTGAATACGTTGATGCGCTGAGGCGTTGGGAAGAGGTATTGAACACAACACATCAGCATGTTAAGCGATTCATAGAGTCAGTAGTGCGGAGCAATTATAATATTTCGCCAGCGTTATATAAACAGGTACTGGACCTGGTCACATTTTGTTTGCAGGAGAGTGTGGCATTTATTCAGTTTTGCAGACAGGTGAAGAATGAAAGTGCTGCTGTAAAGGACAATCCGACAGCTAAAGTTGTTATTGATCACATCGTCGACGAGTCGGAATACTTTATAGGGATTGCACAGACAATTTTATACGAGCAGCAGAATTAATTTTATTGGATGGGCGCCTTGTGTGGGGTGTCCATTTTTGTGGTTGGCGGGTGAAAGCTGAATTATGGTGTGTGGGGACTGAAGTTGAGTGTGATGAAAACTGATATAACTGTGCTCCAGGACTGAATAAATCGTCAGAAACCGCTAAACAGACTGAATAACTAGAACGAAGACTGAATTATTTCTGTTGTTAAAATTAAAGAAGCAGATTACTGGTCCATTTGTGAACATCGGCGATTGGATTGTGAACTTCGAGCAACCTTAATGTGAACTACGGTAGATTCCATGGGAACTTCGGCGTTTACGTTGTGAACTTCGGCGTTTCAGCTAAATTTGCTTTTAAAAACGCCTTACACACCTTATAATGAAAAAAGATAAAGGTGGTGTTGACTGTGATGGATCGAGTGGTAATTGCGAAAGTGTGTATGCTTGCGGGGAAAATTATGCTGGAAAGTGGTGCGGAGACGTATCGTGTGGAGGATACCATGAGTCGGATTGCGTCTGCATATGGTTTAGCGAATGTGCAGAGTTATGCGACACCGACGGGTATAAATTTTTCTGCTGACTTTGCTGATGTTACGAACTTTATCCGGATTTCCAGCCGGTCAACTGACTTACATAAAATTGCGGAAGTTAATAGTATTTCCCGTGATATTGCAGCCGGTAACGTCACCATTAATGAAGCGTTAGAGTCGCTGAATAACGCTAATGAAGCCAGCTACGCATTCCCATATTGGATTCAAATTGTCGCTGCAGCTTTTGTTAGTGGAAGCTTTGCGATCATGTTTGGCGGAGTCTGGCCAGATTTCATCCCTTCCTTTATTGCAGGTGGGGTTGGCTATGCAGTAATGGTGTGGTTTAAGCGACTGGTCGAAACCGGATTTGTTGCTGATTTTATTGCCTCATTTTTGATTGGGGTTTTTGCGATGCTGTTTATAGCAAACGGTCTCGGTGTGAATTTGGATAAAGTGATTGTCGGGGCGGTAATGCCGCTTGTGCCTGGGCTGCTTATCACAAATGCGGTTCGTGATTTAGTAGCAGGACACCTGGTTGCCGGTTTATCCAAAGGCGTTGAAGCAATGTTAACAGCATTCGCAATCGGTGCTGGTGTAGCTGTTGTATTTGCTTTTTAAGTGGTGCCATTACCCAGTTTAGTGAAAGGTGGTTTTTTACCGTGATGATCGTTACTCAACTTATAACTAGTTTTATAGCTGCAGCTGGGTTTGGGGTGTTGTTTAATGCACCGCGGAGGGACCTTATTCAATGTGGTCTTATTGGTATGCTCGGCTGGATTTTATATTACGTTCTTGTCCTGGGTGAGATGGATGTTGTGCCAGCAACTGTTTTTGGTGCGATGCTTGTCGCTGTACTGAGTCAGATTAGTTCAAAAATATTTAAAAAGCCGGTGATTGTTTTCAATGTATCCGGGATCATTCCGCTTGTTCCAGGTGGCGTTGCATATGATGCGATGCGCCATTTTGTGGAAAATGATTATTTTACCGCAGTACAGCTATCGGCTAAAGTCATGCTGCTGGCAGGAGCAATTGCTATCGGATTGATGTTTTCAGAAGTAGCGAATCAGTTGATTAAAAAAATAAATTCGGCAGGTGCATAACACCTGTCGAATTATTTCTTGTTAAAACCTGCATCAATTAATAGAACGATTGCGGTTATGATGTGCATGATCATTCCAATTATCGGGATAACACCAACAGCGGATGTGACCATTCCAATAATGCTCCCGGCCTTGCTACCTTTTTCATTGTGTGCGACGAGCAGGGTAACCAGGTGCAGGATGAACATGACGAACAAGGCACCCCAACCTGAGCTAAGTACAAATGCACCGCCAATGAATGGAATTCCAAGGAATGCTTCACAGCCCCCAGTTACCCATTTCATAATACGAGATAACGACATAATGTTGCCTCCTAAATAAATATCTCATTCAATAGTAGCATATTGCGTGGGACAAACACACTTATTTTGTATATTGCTATCTATTTGTGTTATATATCTTAAGCTACACAACGTAGGCGTAGTTAACAGGTAGAGGCTTTTCTGCAGATGCAGAAAAGCTTTCGTTATTTATGGGTGGGCTGGTTGTTGGGTTGCGCGGGGTGCGGGTTGCTGGATGCGGGTGATTCAGTATTCGTGCGGATTATTCAGTCTGTTTTGGGTCATTTTGGTGTTTATTCAGTTTTCGTGACTGCAGATTCAGTATTCGTTAATTGTTATTCAGTATTCACATGCGTTTATTCAGTTTTCGAACAAAATGTGCGAAAAATTTAGGTCTTTAAGATGTTGATTTTCTGCCACAGCAGAAAATCCTCCTATTTTGTGGGGGGGCATCTGTCACTTCCGGTGTTTGTCGAATGCTATTGCGCGAGTTTTGATGGCTGTCGCGCGAGTTTGCTCCCCTTTCGCGCGAGTCTGACTCCTTGTCGCGCGAGTCGGCTCCCCTGTCGCGCGAGTTTGGCTCCCTGTCGCGCGAGTTTGACTCCCTGTCGCGCAAGTTTGACTCCCTGTCGCGCGAGTTTGGCTCTCTATCGCGCGAGTTGACCTCCTTGTCGCGCGAGTTCACCTCCCTACCGCGCGAATCACCCCACCATCGCATGACCTCACC
Organism: Virgibacillus sp. L01; assembly: GCF_052246775.1. Lineage (NCBI taxonomy): Bacteria > Bacillati > Bacillota > Bacilli > Caryophanales > Bacillaceae > Virgibacillus > Virgibacillus sp. L01. The sequence continues at coordinate 758,530 of NZ_JBQQCP010000001.1, forward strand.
CCCCTGCGCGCGACTCCCCCTCAACCGCACACGCAAAAAAACTCCCCGCCGCGGCAGGGAGCTCGCACTAAAGTTTATTTACTTTTCCGCCGTACTATTTTTGCGGTTAAATCGTCGAACAATGTATAGACGACTGGGATCAGCAGTAGTGTGAAGATGCTGGAGATCCCGAGTCCGAATATGATTGTGACGGCTAGTGGCTGCTGCATTTCTGCACCTTCGCCTAATGCGAGTGCTAATGGTACCATTGCCAGTACGGTTGTTAAGGTTGTCATCAGGATTGGGCGTAATCTGCTTGGTCCTGCTTGCAGGATTGCTTCGTATCGGTCTATTCCTTTTCGCCGCAGTATATTAATGTAGTCAACGAGCACAATTGAGTTGTTAACTACGATACCGGCGAGCATGATTATACCGATAAACGCTGGAATGCTTAATGGCAGTCCGGTTATGAATAATCCTATCATGACCCCGACAACGGTTGCTGGCATGGAGAACATGATAATCAATGGGAACAGGAAGTTTTCAAATTGTACTGCCATGACCGCGTATACTAGGAATATCGAGAAGATCAGTGCTATCGACAGGTCTGTGAATGATTTTGCCATATCCTGTGCCTGGCCGCCGATTTCATAGCTGTAACCTTCAGGCAGATTGATTGCTTCTAATTCTGCTTTGACATCTGTTGTGATGCTGCCAAGATCTCGATCAACAATTTCGCTTGTTACATTCATTTGCGGTTGTTGATTTTCTCGCAGTAATGTTACAGGACCTTGCACTTGTTTAAATGCCACGACGGAATCCAATGGAACCGAGGTGCCTGATTGTGATTGTATTTTCATATCCTGCAAATCATTTATCGTGCTGCGTTCGTCCTCTGGGAACATCAGCTTGACATTCATTTCATTGCCATCTTCGCGATATTTTGATGCGATTTGGCCGGTGAATTGCAGCTGAATTTGGCTTATGATTTGCTGCTGGTTCAAACCATATTCTGCAGCTTTTTCCTCATCAACTTCGATGGTCATTTGTGGTACGCCATCTCCGGCTGCTGATGTCGGATTGTATACGCCATCGACCGTTGAAATTTCATCAACTACACGACTGGATAATTCACGTAATACTTCATGTTCAGGTCCGTTTAACTGAATTTGTATTGGGTCTCCTGTACCCATTCCGCTTCCAGTAGAGTTCACGGTAATTTCGGCACCTGGAATTGATTGTACGTCTTCATCAATTTCCTGAACGATATCTGTTGTTGATCTCGTTCGGTCGGTTGAAGGTACCAGCTGTATTGTAAATGTTGCCTGGTTTCCGCTTGCAGCCATTGCACCAAAGCCACCGCCTCCAACGCTGACATAGTTCGTTTCAATAACATCATCATATTCAGTTAGCTGTTCATTGATTTGGTCGACGATTCCTTGTGTATGCTCCAATGAACTTCCTGGTGCTGCCTCAACCCGGATTTCCATTTGCCCCTGATCAGAGGATGGAATGAATTCCGCTCCGATTAATGGTGTCAGCGCCAGGCTTCCTGCAATCGCGATGATGGTGCCGAACACGGTTGTCTTACGGTGTTTCAGTACCCATCTAAGTACGCTGCGGTAGCCATTGTTGACACGGTCCAGGAAGCGATCAAACCAGTAGCGGCGTCCATTGTCTTCCATCGCCTTCGATAGTAATTTTGATGAAAGCATTGGCACTAATGTTACTGCCACAACGAGTGATGCGATTAGCGAGAATGATACTGCTAATGCGAGTGGCGTGAACATGTCGGATGCGATACCTTCAACATAAATAATCGGTAAAAATACGACTAATGTTGTTGTCGTTGAAGCAATAACGGCTGGTGCAAGCTCTGATGCACCTTTTGTTGCTGACTCAAATAAGGAATATCCTCTTTTCCGGTATGAATAGATATTTTCCAAAATAACGATCGAGCTGTCGACCATCATACCGAGCCCGAGTGCTAGACCTCCGAGCGTTAGAACGTTCAGCGTTTCACCGGTGAAATACATTAAAGTAAATGTTGAGATAATCGCAATTGGTATCGATAGCCCGATAACAATTGTCGCTCGAACACTTCTTAAGAATAATAACAGGATAAAGATTGATATAGCGCCACCGATCAGGATGTTCTTGACAACGGAACTGATCGACATTTCGATGAACTCGGATGTATCAATAATTACACCCAAGTTGGCATCGGAAGGGAGTTCACCTTTAATTTCTTCCATACTTTCTTTAATGTTTGTTGCGACCTCTACCGTGTTGCCGTCTGTTTTTTTCATAACGGAAAGCACGACAGACGGTTCACCGTTTACAAGTGTTTCTGTCGATGATTTTTTATATGTGTCCTTCACATTGGCGACGTCATCGATATAGACTTTTGCTCCAGATGGAGTTTGAACAAATGTTTGTTTAATTTCTTCAACTGACTCAAATTCCCCTGTTACACGGAGTTGCAAATCCTGATTTCCTTTTTCAACCGTGCCGACTGATGCCGATTGATTGGAACTATTCAGCGCCTGTGTGATCATTTGCACGGATATGCCGTACTGCTGTAATTTTGCCTGGTCAAGTAAGAGCTGAATTTCCCGTTCTTTTGCCCCTTCGACGGTTACGGATGCCACGCCGCCTTGACGTTCAAAGAATGGCACAACTTCATCTTCAGCAATTTGCGTTAGGGTAGCAGCGTCATCGCCAGTCAGACCAACCCACATAACAGGTAGCTGATCCGGGCTGAATCGCATGACGCTCGGATCACCCGCTCCATCTGGCAGCATTCCTTTGACCTGATCTACTTTTTCCCGTACGTCGAGCAAGGCCTGATCGAGATCAACCCCATTATTGAACATCATTATGACGAGTGATGATCCTGATTGGGACTGTGATTGCACCGTTTGGATTCCTTCCACAGAACTTACGGATGATTCAATCGGTCGACTAATTAAATTTTCTACTTCCTGTGGAGCTGCATCACCATAACTTGTTGCCACTACAGCGACTGGCAGATCGATTTTCGGAAAAAGATCAACCGTCAAGCTGCGGACTGAAACAACGCCTAGCGCAATTATCGCTAGGACAATCATAATGACGCCAACAGGACGTTTCACGGATGTATTTACTAGTTTCAAGATTTATTCCCCTTCTTTCACGACGTTGACTTTGCTTTCGTCCGTAAGTGTCAGCTGTCCATTCGTGACAACCTGAGCACCGTCGTTCACCTCACCCTCAATCGCTGTTTCATCGGATTGGGATTCTTTGATGGTCACTGCTTTTTTAGTGGCTTTTTCATCTTCTATAACATAAACGAACGTTTCGCCACTTTCATCGACAATCGCTGAAGTTGGTACGATAACGGTATCTTTCACCCTGTTTTCTGGAACCTTCATGATAGTGATCATTCCAGCTAAAACAGCGTCATCTTTATTTTCAATCGTTGCTTCTACTGGATATAGGCCAGTATCATCAGGCATTGAGGCAATCGACGTAATTTCTGCCTCGTATTCGGTCTCGTCAATTAATGCGGTGAATGTGTCTTCTTTTTCAAAAAGATCCAATGTTTCGGCTGTTACAGTAAAGTTCAATTTCATAGAGTTAAAGTCGGCAATTACTGCGAGTGGCTCTGAATTTGATGCCATCGATCCTTCCTCAACGTTTAAATTGGCAATTTCTCCATCCTTGGAAGCATAGATACTCTGGTTTCCTCTTGCTGTTTGAATCGTTGCAATCAGGTCATCCTCTTCAACCACTTCACCATTTTCGACTTCCAGTTCGGTAACTTCTCCAGGATTTTGCACCATAATTGGTGTTGTACTTGCCGGTGCTGCACGTCCGTATAATGATTTTTCAATAACCATGTCACCAGCTGTCACTTCGACTGTTTCAACTGGCGTAACTGTTTCTTTCTTATCTTCGGCTGATTCTTCATTTTGATTACATGCAGCAAGAACACCAATTAAGGCAATTGCTGTCATACTTACAAGCATTTTACGCATTGATGTAACTCCTCTTCTATAAATTTAATCAAGCAAATCAATATCTAAAACACGAGCAATTGCTTCACATTCTTTTTCCAATTCCGGTATCCGTTGAAAATGGACAAGCAATCCTTGGATCATCATGTATTGCGGTTCATCTTTTCTTATTTCTTTTAAAATAATCTCAATTACATCAATCAGTTGCTTCCCTTTTTCCTGAGGCAACTGCAGTTTGTGGACTTTTTCTTTGAGGTCAGCCAATTGCTGCTCACCATCCTGATATAAATCGGCGATATTTTTTTCCGTGATTATAGCTATCTCATCACGGTCAAGCAGTCCATACACTATATCGTCGATACGCCTGACAAGGTATGCACCTATCGTCGCCCGGTCAATAGCGATGTCGTCGATAACAATCCACTTAAAGTAGCCATTCATCAGCCCATCCAGCTGAATAACAACATCAACTAAATATGGAGCGGCTTTTTCGCCGTAAATGTTGGTTATATTCTGCCTCAACCAGTGAAAATTTTGCATCTTCATTTGGCGGATAAACGTGTCTGTATCTTTGCCAATCGAAATATTTTCACGAAACTGCATCGTGAGAAAATCCTTGTACTCGTATATGTACGCGATGATGACTTCGATTTGTTTTGCTAGGCTTTTGCGGGGCTCGAGATTTTGTTCACTCACCTTTTTAATTTGCTCGGTAATCTCATCATGATAAAAATGAAAAGCTGTTGTGACAAAGTCCTGTTTTGACTGAAAATATAAGTAAAAGGCACCTTTGGAGATGCCCGCTTCTGACGCAATTTCCTGAATTGATGTGTTATGGTAGCCCTTCTCAGCAAATAACTTCATGCCTGCTTCGATGAGCTTCATTTTTTTCTCATTCATTTAAACACCTGTTTCGTTATACGTTTTAGTTGCTGTTTGGTTTCAATATTGAATTACCTAAAATATGGTAAATATAAATGCTGTAAAGTAACTGAACTTCCGAGTCAGCCACGTCCAGCTCCGACGTACAGGACGTACTAGTGCCGGTGACGCCACAGGACGTGGCGTTTTCACCGGCCAGCGCCTAGCGCCTAGTGGACTTCCCTCTCCGCGTCTACGATAAGAAATAAAGGATGTTCGACTAAAACCACCACATCCTGTGGCAACGTCGAACTACCCCACGTCCTGTGGGGCAGCTTCGCTCTTCGTATATCCTTTATCTCACGCGGCTCAGTCCACTCCATACGGCGCTGAACAGGCGCTTCCGCTTTTGGTTGCCACTGAACTAACCGGTCAGTCACTTTTTCTATATTACATGATGCAGGGTTTTTTTGGCAAGAAAAAAACTCCCTGATTGCGGAAGTTTAATAAAGGTTCCATGGTAAAGAACGTTTGCCAAAAAAGATCGAACGATTCAACTGGGCAATAACCTGACTTGTCCGTTTGAATTGGAGATCAAATGACTTTTCTGATGTGTTGACATATAGGCCTGTACCATCATTAAACACGATATATGTTTGGCCATCTCGCTGTTCATAACCTTTGATTTGATAAAAGGAGAGCCACGCACAATCCTGATTTTTCGTTGACGATGTGGGCAGCATGAAAACACCTTTGCCTGGAATCACCGGTACAGGAACCTTACTGTTAATCTTAAGAATATCTTTGACTGCCGCTCGTCGTCCTTCAAGTGTTGAACCGTACAGTAAACATGTATGGTCTATGATTTGCTCCGGTCTATGGATGGAGTGTGATTCGCGCTGTGTTTCCAAAATTCGTGACCGGTAATACGAAGAATCATGCTTTAAAATTGCTTTTGTTTGCTGCGTGATTATGTATACTGATGATGAAATGCCATCCCCCATTAACTTCCCCCCTGGTAAGTTATAAGCATATTGTACTATGTTTTATCAAGATAATCCATTGGATGTTCAAATTTGTACGATTTTTGTCGATAATAGAAGCGTAAGGAGGCTTGTGTAATGGATATAGCAGCAATGTCTGTCGTTTCGTCAAATAAGCAAGTACGAGCTGATGCAAGTTTAGCTGTCATGAAAAATGCCAAAGGGCTTATGGAGCAACAGGGCCAGCAATTAATTGAAATGATGCAAACGCCTCAAGCTTCAGCACCCCATCCGTCTCTCGGAAGCTCGATCGATGTAAAAGCATAGCCTTTTGAAAATCCTCTGCATAAGCGGAGGATTTTTTTTTGCCAAGAATACATTCAATCCCCCCCTTCATATGAAAAATAATATTTTTGTAATGTTTGTCATATTTTATTTGAAATTCCTATCATTAACGGATTTTTAATTAATTTCTTTTTAATATCTTCGTTAAATTATTCCAATAGTATATATTACTCAGTTTCACTGCTTATAAGATGGGTATCTAAACACCAAAGGGACACAAGGAGGTTTTTGATGGATCAAGATAAACCAACTGGAACTGCTATTGCCGCAGGTTTAACGGCCGTTGCAGCTTCCTCTCTCGCAATCCCTAAGGTCCGAAAAAAAGCTAAAAAGGAGTTGCCTCAACTATCAAAGGTTATAAAAACAGCAGATAGTCCAAGTGACCTTAAGGATGAAGCTGAAGCTGAAGTGAAAGATGAACTGACTTCTAAAATGCAGGATAAATTTCAGGATAGTCTGCAATCTATGGTTCATTCAAAAGCAAAAAACATGGAAAAAAAGGCGCAAGAAGGACTGCTTCAAGTACGAAGTAAACTAGCAACTATAAAAGAGGCAGGAGAAGAATTTCAGAATGATATGAAAAATAGTAACTCTAAAAAGCTGGTCCCTGGTGCTAATGATATAAAGGGCGTAAGTTCTATTAAAAGCTCAACGAATATAAAAAGTTCAACAAACATTAAAGGCCCACAGCATATCAAGCATCATTCTTAGAAAACTTGGCTTATATCGCAAGGTTCATTGGCGAAAGTTTAGTTTTACCTATGCAGTAAAAAGTACTTTCTCAACTGCCAATATTTCTTAAACAACAGAGAGGAGTTTTAATATGGCAATTCAAAAATCCACAGAAAGCTCAGGTTTAGCAGATGTCGTTGACCGCATTTTGGACAAGGGTATTGTAATTGATGCCTTTGCTCGCGTCTCCGTTGTAGGTATTGAATTAATAACAGTCGAGGCACGAGTTGTTGTTGCAAGTGTGGACACTTGGTTACGCTATGCAGAAGCTGTAGGACTACTGCGCGATGATGTTGAAGAGGATGGTTTATCGGATCGTCTATCTGCCCGCAGTGAAAGTGTTGAGCAAGGTGCTTAATCGAAATTCATGGAGCTAGGGTGCCACAACCCTGACTCCTATTCCATTTTCAGCGAGGTGATTAAGGGTGCAGATCCTGGATAAAGTTACAGACTTCTTTAACAATTATATCGCTCCTCCTCATAAAATCATTTCCGTCAAAAAACAAACGGAAGAAAGCGAAGAAGAATGGAGAGCTTTAGTCGAAGTGATTGAAGAAAAACAATATATGAAAAAATATGCAAATGACCAAATGGTCGGACTGTATGAAGTATTTTTAGATGCGGACCTGGAAGTTACCGGGTTTTCCCGGATTAGTTTACGTTATCGCAGTGATCTGGAAGAAGAAACAGGCTAACTCGACAAGAAAGAACCAAGGAAGAGCATCCGACAGAGGAGGTTTATATGATGGATGGTGTTTATGTATTTTGCAGTATACCGAATGGTGATTTGCCAGATCTTGCTCCGATTGAGTTTGAGGATGTGAAACGGGAGGTCTATACGATTTCCTATCAGGATGCGGTGATGGTTGTTGCTGACATGCCAATGCAGATTTACCACCCAAAGAAGAAGAATCTGATGATGCACCAGCAAGTCATTACAGATGTTATGGGCAAGGTCGATTCTGTGGTTCCAATCAGTTTCGGTAACATTTTCAAATCAAGAGAAGATATTGTAGCTTTACTAAAAAATTTATATCCGCAGCTTATTTCTCTATTTCCCAAAATCAGAGGAAAAATCGAAGTTGGACTGAAGGTAATCGGGAAGAAACAGTGGCTTGAATCAGAAATTAACAAGAAACCCGGCATACAGAAAAAGCAGAAAACCGTTAGAGAAAAGTCAGAAGCTGCAGGATATTTTGACCGGATTGAGCTTGGGGAAATGGCACAGGATTTTTTCAAAAATATGCAAAAAGAAGTAGAGAATGATATTCATAATGCATTAACCCCTATTGCCGAGGCGGAGCAAATAAACGAACCAATTGGAGAAAAAATGCTTCTAAATGGGGCATATCTAGTTGATCGGAAAAATGAGGCACTTTTTGACCAGAAAGTTAATGAGGTGTATGAAGCATGGAACGATAAAGTTGATTTTAAATATACCGGACCATGGCCTGCATATAATTTTATCAATATAAAACTAAAAGTTGAGGAACCATCATGATTCATAAATTGTTCACCTCCCCTTTTAATCTTGTAGTCAAAGTTGGAGAAAAGGTACAGGATGAAGTTGATAAGGAACTTTATGACCTCGAGCATATTCAAAAAAAGCTCGTCCACCTGGAAATGATGTATGAATTGGATGAAATTGATGATGAGTCGTACAAGAAACAGGAAAATGAACTGATGAACCGATATGAAATAGCAAAAAAGCGTGAAATGGAGCAATGGTATGAGTGATTTAATCTATGTATATGGGTTTATAAATACAAAACAAAACCCTCCCAAGTTTAAAGGAATTGACGGAGAGCGTGATGTTTATCCAATCCCTATGGGCAGTATAAATGCTGTTGTATGTGATGTATGTGAACAGGAATTTGGTCAAGAAGTACTGCAACAAAAGGTAGAACAGGCAGATTGGCTTCATGAAAAAGCATTCCATCACCATGAATCCCTTATGAAATTATATGAGTACTGCACCGTTATCCCCATGAAATTTGGGACCATTTACAAAAGTCTGGATAGCCTGGAAAGTACTATTGCAACACATCATGACAGGCTTATCGAATCGCTTGAGACACTTACTGACAAGGAGGAATGGAATTTTAAAATATATTGTAACAATGAGAAGCTGCGCGAAGGTATAGCTGATCATAATCCAACTGTAGATCAGAAGAAGGAAGAAATTGCCGGGTTATCCCCAGGGAGACAATATTTAGAGAAACGAAAACTTAGCCAGCTTGTTGACCAAGAACTTGAAAAGGAAAAAGAATCATTCTACACATTAGTGCACGATAGCCTTGAAGCATTTAGTGTTTCCAGTGAAGTTAAGAAAAACTGGAGTAAGAGCGTAACAGGGAGAAATGAGGAAATGGCCTGGAATAGTGTTTATCTTATTCAGCAGAACAAAGTGGAAAGCTTCTTAGATCATATAAAGGAACTTCGGAGAAAATGGGAGGAATCGGGCTGGATGCTTGAAGCAACTGGGCCATGGCCAGCGTATCACTTTGTTACGTTACCAAAAAGTGAGGGGGCACGATGACTGCACGAAATGAATACGAAAATAAGGACGTTGCTCTAGTTGATATTTTGGATGCTGTTTTAGATAAGGGTGTCGCGATTAAAGGTGATCTTATTATCTCAATTGCTGGAATTGACTTAGTTTATCTTGAATTGAAGGTACTTGTTTCTTCTATTGAAAGTCTGATGCATTCAACTAGAGACGGACTAACATCAGAACAATTTGATGCAGAAAAGGAGGAACTAAGCTGTGTCATCAACTAAAGCAGGTGAAAGAAACAGTCGAATTAACCTTGATTTACAAAATACAGAACAAGGTCTTTCCCAGCTTGTCCTAACCGTAATTGAACTTCTGCGTCAGCTTGTAGAAAGACAGGCACTGCGCCGGGTTGATGGTGGCACATTAACTGAAGAAGAGATTGAGAAGCTGGGTGTAGCACTTATGAACCTGGACACTAAAATGGACGAGCTAAAGGAAACTTTTGAGCTGAATGACGAAGACTTAAATATAGACCTCGGACCATTAGGAAACTTACTTTAACAGGAGGCAACTATGTCTATTGAACAATCATCACAATCGAACAGCCTTGTTGATGTTCTCGAAACGGTCTTGGATAAAGGTGTCGTTATTGCAGGTGATATTCGTGTCGGCATTGCAGATATCGAACTCTTATCAATTAAAATAAGGCTAATTGTTGCATCAGTCGATAAAGCCAAAGAAATTGGAATGGACTGGTGGGAGACAGACCCTTACCTAAATTCCAAAGCATCACAGGACAAACTGCGTGAAGAAAACGAATCGTTGCAGAAGCGATTAGAAGAGTTAGAAAATCGCTTAGGATAAAAAACACAGAGGAGGAATTTATCATGGCAGAACAAACTAAAAATATGGTAAAACAAAAAAAGGTAGTTACAGGAACTGTTGCCGGAGCTATAGTTGGGGCAACTGCTAGTCTGCTGCTTGCACCAAAACCAGGAAAGGAAATACGCACCGACATTACGAACAAAGTAGAAACTGGAAAAGAAAAAACGAGACAATTCAATGATAAAACCAAAGCTAAGCTTGATGACTTTAAAAACAATTCCAAACAAGTAAAGGAGAAACTCAGCCATAAGAATAATGACAACTCTGCGTCATCCAAGGATGAATATACGAGCCAACACCCAGGTGAACTTCATTCTGAAAAGATGGCTGATGCCCAAGGAGATAATAAACAGGAAAGTGAAACTACTAAACAAAAGCCCACATCCAGTAAAAAGACAGCTTCTGGAAATTATAAAAGTTCCGGCACAGCCAAAAAAAGCAACTCATCAACTCAAAGCCAAAAACAGACTGCAGCTAAGTAAAGTTAAAATCCCCTCATAAGTAAGGGGATTTTTAATGGTGTCATGAACAATTAGTTATTTTCTTCATCGTTATTCATTGTATCTTCATTGCCATTTGTTCCATTGTTGTTATCTGTATCTGTTTCATCGCCGGTAGCATCATCGCCACCATTTGTTCCACCGTTAGTCCCGCCGTCTGTACCACCATTGGTGCCGCCATTGGTACCACCATCTTGGTTATTCTCGTCTTGGTTCATATCACCATTATCTTCCTCTTGGTTTAATGGAGCCTCTTCTTCCTCAACTGGATCTTGCTGCTCATCCGTTCCACAAGCAGCAACTAGAGATAATGCCAAAACTGGTGCACCGAATTTAATTAGTAATTTCCTTTTCATGTTGTTTCCCTCCTTGAATTGTTCATATCGCTTATAGTTTAACCACTTACTATAATGTGATACTCAATTTTTATGAAAAAAATGTTGTATGGGGATTAGATTGGGGATATTAAGCGTGGTAGTGGAGTATCAAATTGCGGGATATCAACCTTAAATGCGCGATATCGACTTAAATTACGGGTTATCAACTTCAGATGAGCGATATCGACTTGAATTGTTGGGTATCAACCTCAGGTGTGCGATATCGACTTGATTTGCCGGTTATCAACCTCAGGTGTGCGATATCAACTTGAATTGCTGGGTATCAACCTCAGGTGCGCGATATCGACTTAAATTACGGGTTATCAACCTCAGGTGTGCGATATCGACTTGAATTGCGGGTTATCAACCTCAGGTGCGCGATATCAACTTAAATTGCGGGTTATTAACCTTAGGTGCGCGATATCAACTTGAATTGCTGGTATCAACCTCAGGTGCGCGATATCGACCTGAATTGTGGGTTATCAACTTCAGTTGCGCGGTATCGACCTGAATTGTGGGTTATCAACTTCAGATTCGCGGTATCGACTTGATTTGCCGGTTATCAACCTCAAATAGCGGTTTCTGCTTCCAAGAAGGCTGAAGCGTTAGCCCCGCGGAAAGCGAAGTCCGGAGCGATGTCATAGCACTCTAATATTATGACTTAGTTTATAACAACAAAAAATTCTCCACATACTTCACGTGGAGAATCCTTAAATTATTGTATAGCAAAGGTAATTTCTGCTTCACAGGCAACTTCATCGTCTACTGTTGCGACAGCTTTTCCTTTTCCAATCGGGCCTTTTACTCGAATAATCTCAACATCCAGTTTCAACTGGTCACCCGGTTTGACCTGTCGTTTAAAACGGCATTTATCCAGTCCTGCCAGAAAACCGATTTTGCCTTTATTTTCTTCCATTCCAAGTACTGCAATTGCCCCGGCTTGTGCGAGAGCTTCGACAATTAACACACCTGGCATAACAGCATAGTTTGGGAAGTGTCCCTGGAAGAATGGTTCATTTGCGGTTACATTTTTTAATGCAGTGACACGCTTTCCCTCTTCAATTTCGACTACTTTATCGACTAGTAAAAACGGGTACCTGTGTGGAATTGTTTCTTTAATTTGTTCGATGTCCATTTTTGTATCGCTCCTTTATTCTTTTGCCTTCATTATAGCAAAAATCGAAAATAAAATAAGCATATCCAGTACGAGTGGATATGCTTACTCTCTTTTACTCACAATATCGATAATGTGCTGCCACGTTTCCATTTCCAGTGCGTCGCTAGGATTTCCCTCTCCGATAATCCCATAACCAACCATCAGCCCAGCCGCTAATGCTGCTGCACCTATGACGAGCACAACAATAATCCGCGCCCATATTGGGAAAATACGGCGACGTGGCTTCTTGTTTTGTCGTTTCTCTATCTTTTGTTTCTTCTTCTGCTCTTTACGTGTGGATTTGTCTGTTGATTTCTCATTTTCACGCTGCTGGGTCAATTCTTTCTCCTGATCAGCAGACTGCTTCTTACTTCTGATCTTTTTTTCAACAGGTTTCTCCGTTAGTTTTGTTGGCATGGTTTCTTTCCCCTTACATCCTTTTGTTACTTATCGAAGTTGGTTGACAAGTCCCATCATCTGATCATTCATTGAAATTGTTCTGGAATTAAACTGATACGAACGTTGTGTTGAAATCATGTCCGTCATTTGTTTGGAAATATCTACATTCGAATGTTCTAAAGCTCCACTTTTCAATACATCTGTATTCGGAGCAACTGCTTGAATGATTTCATTAAAATTGAATCCTAATTCATCCAGATTTGGCAGTCGAAATGCATTTTCACCTGCAGCTTCCAACAGTCTAGGTCGAACTGCTTCAGCAATTGCTAGATTACCAGTATTTTCCGTCTGGTTCCCTCGTTTAACAGTAATTTGCCCATCAGGCTGGATATTAATCGCATCGAATCCTTCTTCAATAACAATTGGTCCATCCTCGCCTATTACCGGGTTGCCATCTTTTGTTGTCAGCATAACGGACTGATTGTTATTAACCGGGCTTAAATAAAAGGAGCCATCTCGTGTATACTGCGTTTCTGTGTTGCCATTTTCGGTAACCTGGATTTGGTATAAATGATTTTTTCCGAGTAATGCAGTGTCCAAAGCCCGTTCCGTCTCGGTGATAGACCCTGGAGCCAAATCAATATTGACCGAGCCAAGCTTGGCCCCTGAGCCAACTCGCACTCCATCAGGGGTTAAGCGACCCTCGGCGTTAGCAGGGTTTGTCATGTTGTTGATTTGCTGAAATAACAACGAGGAAAAGTCTGCCTGGCGCGTTTTATATCCGGTTGTCTGGCTGTTTGCCATGTTATTTCCAATCAAATCGAGTTTATTTTGCAGCTGATTCATTGTTACTGCCGCTTGAATCATCGTACGTGACATACTATCCCTCCTAGCCTAAACGGCCAATTTCGCTAACTGCTTTCCCCATACTTTGATCATAAGCCTTCAATACTTTCTGGTTCATTTCAAACGACCGATACGTTTCCATCATGCGAGTCATTGACTGTAACGCATTAACGTTAGAGCGTTCTAAAGCACCTTGCTGAACATTGAATGTTGCGCCATCAGGTACTGCACCTGCTTCACCATTAAAAAGCCCATTTCCTTCTTTTGCTAAATCATTCGCGTTCGGCGTGTACGCAATACCAAGTGGAATCGTTTGACCATTAACTTGAAGTGTTCCATTCTCAGTCACATCAAATTCCATCCCATTCGTCTGAATCGGATTACCAGCTTGATCTAATACGTAATAGCCTTGATTTGTTGTGAGAAAGCCTTCCCCATCAACCGTAAAGTTACCATTCCGTGTAAAACGCTGTTCGCCAGCCTCATTTTGTACCGTGAAAAACAGACTCCCTGTTTCATCTGGAAGCTGTCCATTCACAAGGGCTAAGTCTGTTCCAATGCCCGTTTCCCGAATAGCACCTTGCTTGTAATTAGGGACATTCTCCTGTACGTATACCCCTGTATTCATGGACCCGATTGGATCCTGGACAGGCAAATTTAACCCACGCGATGTCGGGATAGTTTTGCCACCCATTTGCTGCATCAGCATCTCGGGAAATGCACGTAATGTCGGCTGATCCGCCTTGTAACCAGGTGTATTAGCATTGGCAATATTATTTGATAAGGCTTCCTGTGCGCGTTGCTGTGAAAGCATTCCACTGGCTGCCGTATAAAATCCTCTAAGCAAGATTTTCAACCCCCTTAAAAGGTAATTCGATCAAGAAGTTTATAGTGTCGTTCTGAATTAACCAATCTTTTTCCGTTCAATTTTATCGATGTTCTCTAACATAATGCCTGTACCTTTTGCGACACAATTCATTGGCTCTTCCGACATAAAAACAGGAACCTTCAGTTCTTCGGCCAACAGCTGATCGATGCCGTGGACTAACGCTCCGCCACCTGTCAGAATCACGCCGCGATCGATGATATCCGCTGATAATTCTGGAGGTGTGCGCTCAAGTACCAGTTTAGCACCTTGCGTAATCAGTGAGACAGGCTCACGTAATGCTTCTTCAATTTCATCCGAATAGACTGTAATTGTGCGTGGTAAACCTGACACCATATCACGTCCGCGAATGTCCAGCTGCTCATGGCGGCTACCTTTGAAAACAGTAGCTACATTAATTTTTATATCTTCTGCCGTACGTTCACCAATTAACAGTTTATATTCTTTTTTTATGTATTGAAGAATTTCCGTGTCAAACTTATCCCCAGCCATTTTAATTGACTCAGCTGTGACAATATCACCCATTGACAGTACCGCTACGTCTGTAGTTCCTCCACCAATATCAACGACCATATTTCCGCTCGGCTGGAAGATCTCCATGCCAGCTCCAATCGCTGCAACTTTCGGCTCTTCCTCAAGATAAACGCGTTTACCGCCAGATTTCTCAGCCGCTTCTTTAATTGCTTTTTGCTCCACTTTTGTAATATTTGTCGGGCAGCAAATTAGCATTCTCGGCTTAGAAAGAAAACCTCTAACATTAATTTTATTTATAAAATGCTTTAGCATAGCTTCTGTAACATCAAAGTCAGCAATAACGCCATCTTTTAATGGACGAATGGCCTCAATATTTCCTGGTGTACGCCCAACCATACGGCGCGCCGCTTCACCTACTTCAAGCACACGGCCTGTATTACGATCCATCGCGACAACAGATGGTTCGTCCAAAACAATTCCTTTACCTTTTACATGTATCAACACATTGGCAGTTCCAAGGTCGATTCCGATGTCCCTAGAAAACATTAATTTAGATCCTCCCTGCTACAATTACTTTCACACATCTGTAAGAGAACACAATGCTACTAATTTTATATTTTACCACAAAACTCCACATATAACTGCAAATTTTGAAAAAAAGGTAATGAAAATTGTTTTGATATAGGATGGTTAGGGTAAGAGATATGTTTTGTGGTGTGGGGATTTTATGGGCTGATATATCGGTTTCCGGTCGATAAACCAGGATTGAGGTCTATATATTCGTTTTCCAGTTGATATACCGGAGCTGAGGTTGATATATCGGTTTCCCGGTCGATAAACCAGGATTGAAGTCGATATATTCGTTTTCCAGTTGATATACAGGAGCTGAGGTTGATATATCGGTTTCCCGGTCGATAAACCAGGATTGAGGTCGATATATTCGTTTTCCAGTTGATATACCGGAGCTGAGGTTGATATATCGGTTTCCCGGTTGATATAACCAATTATAGTCCTCTCTACAAATGATTGTTCACAAAATTGACACAACTTCATGAAGGATATTGTTAAAGTTTGTAGAATACTTACTATTAATACAAGAAAGGGAGTGGTTTCACTGACTACTATGAAATACAGAATAAAAATATATGATCTTCTAATTTACGAAGCATTATTCAGACGTTTTCATGAAAAATACGCGAGAAACAATAGTATTATTTCTGCTTATAAGAAGGATAAAGCAGGCTTCGATGGTGAAAAGAATGTGGACTACAAGCTCTCCACCTACCCGCAAAAAGATTTCTTCATTTTTCAAGGTATCCGATTACCAAATCCCCCTTTTTATTTTCAAATCGACACACTCATACTGACAAAAAAACTCATTTATATTCTTGAAGTTAAAAATTATAAAGGCAATTTAAAGTATGATTCTAAACAAAATCAAATGACACAGCAGGTTAAGGGAGAAGTGAATGCCTTCAAAGATCCTATTTTACAGGCTGAGGCCCAAAAGACACACCTACAGCAATGGCTGGAGAAACATGGGATTTATAATGTGCCAATAGAGACACTTGTTGTCATCGCATATCCCTCAACCATTATTGAAAACATCCATCAGGACCCAGAAGTTTATCACAAGATTATTCACACCGAAAGTTTGCACCAGCATTTGAACAGGCTACGTGAAACGCACACGAAAGATGTTTTGACGACTGCGGCCATACGAAAACTCAGCAAAACTCTCCTACAGGAAGATCAACCCCTTCGTACAAACATACTGGATTATTACAATATAGATGATCAGCAATTAATTAAAGGAATACCCTGCGAACAGTGTAACTACTCTCCCATGACGCGGCTACCCGGGAAATGGTCCTGCCAGAACTGTAATGCAATTAGTTACAACGCGCATGAACGAGTTATTCTTGACCATTTTTTATTACATGGCGATACTATTACAAATAAACAGTGCCGTGATCTTCTTCAGGTAAGTTCGCCAAGGACGGCGTATTTAATATTAAATGGAATGAACTTAGAGCACTCTGGGGGAAACAAAGGAAGAAAATATATTTCCCCTGGATTGGGAAATTTCCCTCAAGTTTCTTACCTACCAAAAGCAATATTGAGCACCCTTACTTTTGATAAACTGTAAAAATGCGGATATCTCGCCATCAAGGTTGATATTTACCTGTTATGGTCGATAACCTGCTTTTGCAGTTGATATATCCTAATGAGGATTGATATCCTTCTCTTCAGGTCGATATACCTTAATTACAGTTGATATCTCGCCATCAAAGTTGATATTTACCTGTTATGGTCGATAACCTGCTTTTGCAGTTGATATATCCTAATGAGGGTTGATATCCTTCTCTTCAGGTCGATATACCTTAATTACAGTTGATATATCCTTATTCGAGTTGATATCCACCCACAGAAGTTGATATATCTTCCTGTCCATACCTGCCTCGCTATTCGCACACACCACACACCAAAAACCCAGCCGATTATCTTAACTCGGCTGTGTTTCTGATCTGTCCTTTTGTGAAGTGGAAAACTTGTTGCTGTGTATTCTTGCTGCTGTAGCTCCACCACCTCCTTTAGGATAGGGATGTCGTTCGTCAGGTTCACTCGCTTGCGGGGTAAGTATCACCCGACTGGTTTAACCGTAGAGTCTTCCGTTTTTTCATCTAATCTGTATTTATTGCGGGTTGCTTCACCTCCGCGGAGATGGCGGATTGATTTGTGGTAATCGAGTATATTTTTTACTTCGTTGTATAGCTCTGGATTTATTTCCGGTAATCGCTCTGTCAGATCTTTATGGACTGTGCTTTTGGAAACACCAAATTCTTTTGCTATCACTCGGACGGTTTTCCTCGTCTCCACGACATATTTCCCTATCCTGATAGTCCTCTCTTTGATGTAATCGTGCACACCGTTCGCCTCCCTAAGTTGGATATTTCCGAGGTGTGGAATCGAGACAAGGTGATACAATTTTCATGCTGCTCACTTATCTACTGACAAATACTCATGTGCAGCTGCTTCTGCGGTTTTGTTAGGAACGTGGGCAAAAAGCCCATATTATATGATGTTTTGGCTATGTAGTGGGTTTTTACTGTGGTAGGTAGATGGAAAGCTACACAAGCTCTCACCTCAGACTTTTTTGATTGCTTGGTTTGTAATATTTTATTAATGTACAAAGAGGATTATGATTAAATTTACATCTTTTGGAGATAAGGACAAGAAGTATTTTTTTCAGGGCTATATAAAAAAAGAAAATAGGGTGTGCTTGACAATCGAAAATGCCTTTTAACCGTGCTTTCTCTCTATAAAGTCAAACCAGACAAATTAATCAAGGTCGCCGAGGTCCGGATCGTGATACAATGGCTGTGGTTCGGCTGCGAATTCAACAAAATGAAATGCACTGCTAAAGATTATAATTATAGAAAAAACTGTAATAGCTACTAACCTTTTCATTTTTTTCTCCCCTTTATCTCTAACATAAAGCTACACCCTATTTTCGAATAAACTTATTTAATTTGGGCCCGGTTATGCACCCATTTCACGGATTGAACGAAGTGGCATTCTGCTAAAAAAATAGTCGCTGCGATTTTCGATAAAGCTGTTATATGCTTTAAGAAGAATTTTCTTATCCTGTTTTGCCAGTCCCAGGTAGTATAATTTAAATGGGCTGTCTATTGGAATTTCACTTAGGATAGCTACTGCTTTCGCATTATTTCCCTTTGCTATTTCAATATGGGCTTGTTCACTTTTATCTGTGGAAGTCACCCCTTCTGTCTTCCTGAAATGTGCTGATAAAAAAGGAATATTTTTTTGTACAATTGCTTCCACACGACTCTGAAGATCATTTTTTTTGGCTACTTTCAGCGCCTCTGACATATGATACATACCCTGGAAATAAGTGTCGTATAGATATGAAAAGCCAAGGTTGGTATGTATATTTACTTTTATACTTGGACTCGTTGTGCTATTTAAAACCCGAAAAGCATATTTCCGCGCCATAATCACTTCATTTCGAATTAAGTAAAAGATAAACAGACTCTGATTTAAACGGATTTGGAAAAATGACAATAGGAACCTATCCTTTATTTTTCCAAATAAATGCTGCTGTTTTTCCACGGAGTTACCAAATTGACTGTAATCACCCATACTGTGATATATATTGATTTTGATAAATTCCATTAAGCATTGTAGTTCCGGCTCGTCCGTTCGTATGTCACTTAATTGTCTGATTATTTCACCAGGTAAATACCGTTTAAGTTTCCGGTCAATTGTCACCTGGTATACCGCCGCCCAATTTTGATTAGATTTGCAGTCAGATTGTTTGTTTTTGTTAATTAATTTCTGTAAATCGTCATAATGACCATTCATATATAAAAATTCCATACCTTTTTTACTAATTTCATTGGATGTTGTTTGCAGGCAAAAATTACGTGCAAGCCTATCTGCAGTAACCTCATCATGCTCTTGCTTTAAAACTTGTAAAACTTGCTCCAATGCATACTGTTCATCACTGGCAATTGTTATTATAGAATTAGGCATTAAACTTTCTTTGGAAAAATGCATCCTTGGAGCTCCTTTCTATATTCTAAATGACAAATAATACCTATTTTCACAAAAATTTTTTATTAACTGAGAAATTCTTTCACTAACGACTATATTACCACACATTTCCTATATAAAAACCCTAATCGTTCGACATTTTTTGCAATTTATTGCAGGGAACTCTTATTGCAAAAAAATAACCCTAGTAATTAAACTAGGGTAGTGATAAATAGATTATTCGTTATCGTCTGATGAAGATGAATCGGATGTATCACCCATTTAATTTCCATCTTCAACATTAGCATTTTGGCTATTTTGGCCGCCTGATACATCTTCTGCACCTGTGCCTGACTCGTCTGTGCTTTCTTCCGTTCCTTCTGATTCAGAACTTTCTTCTTCCGTTACTTCTGATTCAGTGCCGACATCCTCGGTTCCTTCTGATTCAGAACTTTCATCTTCTGTTGAAGCTTCATCCAGTGCACTTACTGGTTGATTGAAAAATGATTCTGGATTAACTTCTTTTCCGTCTTTTCTAATTTCAAAATGGACGTGTGTACCACTTTCCTGGCCAAACATGTTTTCTCCAGCATTACCAAGAACATCGCCTTGCTGAACCTTGTCTCCGGATTTAACGTTGACTCCCTGCAGACTCGCATAATAGGTTACAACATCATTTTTATGCGATAATGCAACAACGTTACCTAGCAGTGGATCTTCTCTAACTTCCGTAACTGTACCGCTTAACGATGCTAACACATCAAATGTTTCACCGTCTGCGGATGCAATGTCAATGCCCGTACTTTGGTAAAAACGATTGTTAAACATGACCAATGCATTTTCTTTTGCCTCTTGATCTGCGTTGTAATCATAGAAATTAGTTACGATTTCTGCTTGATCTTGGTTTACAACAGGCATCTTAATAACCTCCTGTTGATCCATAACGGATTGAGCTTCCTCATCATGTTCTGCTGGTGTATATGTCTCTGAACTTTGATCATCCTCAGTTTCCTGAATCTGATTGTCCAGATTCTGATACCAAACCACCACCGACAGAAGAAGCGCAGCAATCGTTAAGTACACTGCTGGAAAAAACCACTTCTTGCGAAAAATTCGACTCCACTTGTTTTTTGGAGTATTGTTTTCTTCTTTCATATTGTCATCACCTCAACAACCATTCTGAGCAGAAAAGGGAATTTATATACATTAAATGAAAAAAATTTATTGTTTTTATGTATTTTTTGAGTTATTCAGGGTAAATTAAGCATTTATTCGCTGCACAGTGGCTATTGATAGACTGTTTTCGGTATATTAATTGATTTGGAACAGTGCGGTAATTTTGAGGCGTTCAACTTTATTTTGTGATGTTCAACTTCATATAGGGAACTTCAACACGATATCGAGATCTTCAACCCCATATCTCAACCCTCACAAAAAAAGCCCCAGGATGTTCCTCCATCCCAGAGCTTCCTTCTTATTTTGCTACTAATGTTGGTGCTGTTTCGTCGAGCTGGTTAACTTCTATGCCTTTGTAGTAGTGCTTGACAATTTCCTTGTAGTTTTTTCCTTCTTTAGCCATTCCGTTTGCACCGTATTGGCTCATGCCGATTCCATGTCCGAACCCTTTTGTTGTGAAAATTAAATGGTCATTCTTTTGCTCAATGGAAAAGTCACTTGATTTTAATTTCAGTTTTTCCCGAACTTTGCGACCTGTGAAGGTTTGATCTGCTAATTTAAATTTGGCTACTCGGTTACTTTCTGTCCGGGTAATTTCCATTGCTAGTTGATTATTATTTGGCAATTCAAGCCCAAGTTGTTTTTCCACTTCCTGAATACTAAATATTTTCTGGTCGAGAAATTTTGGTGAGTTTTTATCCCATGGACTTTTTACACTGCGTAAATAGGGAACTTCATTTTCCCAGTAGTCTTCAGAATTCTCGGTATACCCGTTACTTGTTGAAAAGAAAGCTATTTGGATTGGTGTATTATTATAGGTTAGAATTTCACCTGTGGTTTCAGCGACTGCCTTTTTTATCTTATTTATTTTCCAGCTATAATCACTTCCCCATTCTTCCCTAAGCTCCTTGTCATTATGATAAACCTGATCGTATATGGTGTCGGTGACATCCGATTCCTTTGAATTGCCTTGCTGCATAAGGTGACTGACGATAAACGTTCTGGCAGCAAGTGCTTGTGCTTTTAATGCCTCAATTTCAAACTTCGCTGGCATCTCGGAAGCTACGACACGCGAAACATATGTCTCAAGTGGCACATTTTCGACAGTATCGGAGCTAGCCCGTGCTACCGCGACAGAAAACGGTGAGTTACCCATCGTGACTTCAACTTGCTTAGGTGACTCATTTTCGACTGGTACATTCTTCTCGCCGTCTTTTGTAACAAACGGAACAACTACTAATGTTGGAATGACTAGAATGATAGTGATCAAACTTGCGAAAAATAAGATGCTTGGAACTTTCCACGATTTGGCTGTCTTATTGAGGCTTATTGGTTTCTTTCTTTTCTGAAGTAATTGCATTTTTAATGTTTCACTTTTTCGCTGCTTTTTCTTTTTCCAAGCTTTAGGAAGGTTTTTATTTTTTTTCATCGACGGCCTCCTTACCATTATGATTAGTGTTGTGCTTATTGGGTATCATTTCTAGCATTCCTACTATTAAATTTATACAATTAGCGAAAACAATAGAACTAGATATTGAAAAAAAGCCTGTGCAAATTTATGACTGCACAGACTCTTCGTTGACTCTACTATTTTTTTGGTCTTCTTTGCGTGATTCATCATACAGGTGGCATGCGACATAATGATCTTGTTCCACTTCCCGCCATTGCGGTACTTTTGATGAGCAGATATCCATCGCCATTGGGCAACGTGTGCGGAATACACAGCCGCTCGGCGGATTAATAGGGCTTGGCAATTCGCCTTCCAGGATAACCCGCTCCCTGCTGTCTTCAATATCCGGGTCTGGAATCGGGATAGCCGATAGTAAAGCCTGTGTATATGGATGCAGCGGGTTATCATAGAGTGCATCACTCGCTGTTAATTCCACCATATTTCCTAAATACATAACCCCGATGCGATCAGAAATTTGTTTAACCATTGATAAATCGTGGGCAATGAATAGGAATGTCAGCCCTTTTTCTTCCTGCAGTCTTTTTAACAAGTTCACAACTTGTGCCTGAACAGAAACATCCAATGCTGAAATTGGTTCATCGGCAATCAGGAAATCCGGATTGAGTGCCAGTGCACGCGCAATTCCGATCCGCTGACGCTGGCCGCCGCTGAATTCATGCGGATAACGGTTAGCGTGGTCCCGGTTCAGCCCAACCTCTTCCAGCAGCTCATAAACACGGTCAAGCTGTTCGCTCTTATTTTTAAACATGCCATGTACTTCCATCGGTTCAGCAATCACTTCTTTAACCGTTGAGCGTGGGTTAAGTGATGCATATGGATCCTGAAAAATCATTTGCATGTTGCGATAGAATTTGAATCGTTCCTTTTCATCCATTTCATGAACATTCTCTCCGTTATAAATAACATCGCCATCCGTTTTTTCATAAAGACCCATAATCGTGCGTCCAGTTGTCGATTTCCCGCAGCCGGATTCACCAACAAGCCCGAACGTCTCCCCTTTGTTAACGTGAAACGTAACATTATTGACAGCTTGAAGGACTTTTCCTTTACCCATATTAAAATATTTGTGCAGCTCACTTACTTGTAAAATTTTCTCATCCATCGTTATTTCTCCTCTGCTTTCTGCCAGTACCGTGTGGCAGCACAAAGCTCTTTTTCATATTTGGTTCCATGCAGCGCGATAATTTCGATGCCCTTTCCTGTTTGTGGAGAATGAAGCATTTTACCATCACCATAATAAAATCCGACATGGTGCAACTTGCCTTTTCCTTCTTCATATGCAAAAAACAATAAATCGCCTGGTAACAGCTGATCATATGGGACTTTCTCACCCGCATCTGCCTGGTCATCGGCATCGCGCGGAATCTGATAGCCGCTTGCTTTATGCATGGCATAGGCGAAACCTGAACAATCATAGCCAAATGAGCTCATGCCACCCCAAAAGTAATCAAGCCCTACATAGCGTTCCCCATCTTTTACAAGCTTGTGGCCTTCCTGTTTTTTCAGTCCATTATTTGATGAGAAAATAGTTACGGATTTTTTTGGCAAAAAACCGGCTCCATGCGGTGTATTAACCTTAACCCGGTCAGCCCCCTCATCAATTACAGGTAAGGTAGTCATGAAACTGAGCTTCAAGACGTTGTTGCCGTTTTCAGATTCAAGCCACACTTTATCATCGACAACAGCTGCCGTAGTTTCGCTTTGCCAGTCCTGTTTGTTTACTTGGATAAGCTGTCTGATCGGAACCCAGCCCGGATAACCGCGTATATCCTTTTTAGACGGCTGCGTTGGTACAACAATATGTGCCCAGTCATCCTTTGTTTCGGTTATCATAACTGCCTCACCATACAGTAATTGCGATTGCACACGATTTTCATCACATAATGCTACATTTGTTTGATATGTTAAACTATCAATCCACTTATCGATATTAGTTGGGTTTGTGATACCCGGGGTGTCTATCGTACGTGCAGATATTGGTGACGTCCACACTGTAGCCACTTGCACCGCCGTTATCCATAATTGATCAAACGTTTGATTAATCATAATTTGCTCCCCTTTTTGCTGCTTATTGACAGTTTTACTCGACGATAAATCTATCATTAACTTTTTCTATTCCTAAACCTGTTCTGTTCCCAAGTTCAATATCACTTTCTTTATAAGTAATGCCGCCTTCTATTAAGTCTTCTGCAAGCATTAATGGCGCATCAAAATCATACCGGTTCACATTGGGTTGGCTTGCAGCAAAGTGAGCCGCAGCAGTAATTCCGATTTTTGTTTCAATCATACTGCCAACCATGCATTCAACACCATAAATATGAGCAAGTTTAGCGATCCGCACTGCTTGATGAATACCGCCTGCTTTCATGAGCTTAATGTTAATTAAATCGGCAGCTCCGTTTTCCAGCACACGCTTTGCATCATGGATTGAAAAAATACTCTCATCAGCCATGATTGGGGTTTCTGTGTTTTCCGTTACGTACTTCAAACCCTCGATATCATAGGCTTTAACCGGTTGTTCTATCAGTTCCACATCAAGGCCGAGGTCCTCCATTTTCCGAATCGCACGAACGGCTTCTTTTGCATGCCAGCCTTGATTGGCATCTAAGCGGATTAGTGCATTCGATCCGATGCGTTTTCGAATTGCTTTGATACGTTCAATATCTGTTGCAATTTTATCCTTGCCGACTTTAACCTTTAGTACGGAAAACCCATTATGGATATATTGCTGTGCATCATCGGCCATTTCATCAGGACTGTTTACACTGACAGTATAATCGGTTTCAATCGCATTGGAATAACCACCAAGAAATTCTGACAGCGGCATGCGAGCCTGTTGTGCGATGCAATCATATATCGCCATATCAACTGCTGCTTTAGCACTTGTGTTTCCGACAGCACTCTTATTAAGCTTTTCAAAAACCTGCTCCCGGTTCCGTAATGATACACCGAGTAATAACGATGTGAAAATTTTGGTAATCGCGTAGTTAATACTTGGCAAGCTATCGCCTGTTATGACATGTGTCGGAGGTGCTTCACCATAGCCAACGACCCCGTTATCACAGGTTATTTTAACAATAATTGATTCCGCCACCGTTACTGTTCGTAATGCGGTCTTAAACGGTGTATGCAATGGGATTGCTATTTGATATGTTTCGATGTTTTGTATATTCATAGATTTGACTCCTCCAGTTGCTTACTTTACTCCTGCCTCGACAGTGAGTGATCTCTTCGCTGTTGACAATACTGCCGCTGTGCCGAGTGGTACGGAAAAGTGCGGGAGGCAGTGGCCAATTTTAAAGCCAGACATTACCGGACATTTAAGGTAGGCAAAATAATCATGAAAAACCTGTTCCAATGAGAGCGAGGGTTTTTCTTTTTTCGGCTCGGCTTTGGCAAAATCTCCAACAATAATTCCCGCTGTATCCGTTAGCTTTCCTGCCAGTTTTAACTGGTTCAGCATCGCATCAACCCGATATGGCTCCTCACCTATATCTTCGAGTAACAGCAGTTTTCCGCTAGTATCAATTTCATTTGCTGTCCCTAGTGTACTAACCAGTAGTGAAAGGTTCCCCCCTACCAGCGTGCCTGTAGCTTCACCCGGGACGAGGACTTGCAGTGGGGAGATATCTTTCGTGTAGAATAATTTCGCAGGTTTAAATAATTGCTGGAACAGACTTGCAGATAATGCATCAAAATCAGGATCAGCAATATCAGATGCGAGCATTGGTCCATGAAACGTCACAAGGCCTGTTGCTTGGCGAATCGTTGTATGTAAATAAGTAATGTCGCTATAGCCCCAAATGATCTTCGGGTTTTGTTTGATTAGCTCATAATTAATAGCGTTGGCAATTCTCCCTGTACCATATCCGCCTCTCGCAAAAATAATTGCCTTAACACTCTTGTCAGCAATCATATCGTGAAAGTCAGCTAACCGCTGTTCATCCGTTCCGGCCAAATACCCGTGAACGTCATCAATATGCTTTCCCAGTTTGATGTGCAGACCCATTTTTTCAAAAAAAGGAATAGCTCGCTTTAAGCGTTCCATATCAGTTGGACTTGCTGGTGCAATCACACCAATCGTATCACCATTATATAAGCGTTCTGGAAGAATCATCAGAATACCTCTTTCTTTGGGTTAAAATTTAAAGTGGAAAGAAGGAGTGGCCCGGAGATGAGCCGTTCCTTCTTAACACTAGGTTGTTGCGCGAGTTTGGGTGCTTGTCGCTCGAGTTGCGTTGCTTTTCGCTCGAGTTGGGATGCTTCTTGCGCGAGTTTGGGTGCTTGTCGCGCGAGTTGCACTGCTTGTCGCGCGAGTTGCACTGCTTGTCGCTCGAGTTGGGCTGCTTCTCGCTCGAGTTGGGCTGCTTGTCGCTTGAGTTGGGCTGCTCGTCGCGCGAGTTGCACTGCTTGTCGCGCGAGTTGCGTTGCTTGTCGCTTGAGTTGGGCTGCTTCTCCCTCGAGTTGGGCTGCTTCTCCCTCGAGTTGGGATGCTTCTTGCACGAGTTTGGGTGCTTGTCGCTTGAGTTGCGCCCCCGTTACGCGAGTTGCACCGCTTGTCGCTCGAATTTCACGATATATCAACCAAAAAGACCGGATATCAACCGCGATTGAGTTATATCAACCAAGAACACAATATATCGACCTACCGAGACACAATCTACTTCTTATCCGCCCATTTAAGCTCTAAATAACCTACTGGGTGACGGACAACTCCAGTTACGTCATCTTTATAGATAAACACCTGGTTATAATAGTGAATTGGGAAAATAGGCATTTCTTCGGCCAGTAGCTTTTCTGCTTCGTACATTAATTCCCAGCGTTTTTCTTCGTCTGTTTCCGTTTTAGCTTTTGAAATCAACTCGTCGTATTTCTCGTTTGACCAGCCAGTACGGTTCATCGTTGAATCGGTTACGAAGCTTTCCAGGAAGTTTACTGGGTCGCCGTAGTCAAATATGAATGAACTACGTGAAAGCTGGTGTTTTAATCCTTTTTGATCTTCCAGAAATACGTTCCATTCAGTATTCTCAAGTGTTACGTCAACACCTAGGTTCTGCGTGAACATATCTTGTAATGTTGCAGCAATTGCTTTGTGTGACTCACTTGTATTGTATGTTAATGTGACAGGTGGTAATTTGTCATAACCTTCTTCAGCCATGCCTTCTTCCAGTAGTTTCTTAGCCTTTTCAGGATCAAAGTTTACTAGATCGCCATTTACTTCACGGAACTCTTGGCCACTCGGTCCTATAAATCCAGGTGATACAAATCCTGTTGCCGCTTTTTCTTTATTTTTCGTTACATAATCAACAATATCCTTCTGGTTGACCGCTAATGCAAATGCTTTACGGATCTTAGCATTCTGGAATGGTTCTTTTGTAACATTAAAGCGATAGAAATAAAGTCCAGCTTGATCCTCGATAACAACATTGTCGTCATCCAACAGCTTTTCTGCCATGTCTGGTGGAATATTTGTCATATCAAGCTCATCGCTTTCAAACATTTGGTACTCGGTATTTGTATCGTTAACCATTGCCCAGTGTACTTTATCTAATTTTACTGTTTCTTTATCCCAATACTGATCATTTTTCACCATAACCATTTCGCTATCGTGTGCCCATGATTCCAGTTTGAATGGTCCGTTGGCAACAAATGTTTCTGCTTCTGAATACCATTCCGGGCTTTCTTTTGCCACTTCAGCATTTACCGGGAAGAATGCCGGGTTTGAAATTACTTGTAAAAAGAAACCCGTTGGTGCTGTCAGCGTTACTTCAAATGTTTTTTCATCTACAGCTTTTACCATGACATCTTCTGCAGACCCTTCACCACTGTTATATGCCTCGCCACCTTCGATAAAGTAGCCCAGGAATGCAGCGGGTGAACCAGTTTTAGGATTCAAAAGCTGTTTCCAAGCATAAACAAAATCTTCTGCTGTTACAGGATCTCCATTCGACCAATTAGCGTTTTCACGCAGGTGGAATGTGTACGTTTTTCCGCCATTGGATTTCTCCCAGTCCTCAGCCATTGCTGGTTGTGGCTTGTCATCTTTGCCAAGACGTGTCAGGCCTTCCATCAGGTTGTTCAAGACATTCCATGACACAGAGTCAAAACCGACCGGTGGATTTAATGATGTTGGTTCTTCTCCATTGTTCATGTACAATACTTTTTCTTCACTTTCTGCCCCTTCGCTGGTACCTTCTTCTCCACTACTTTCATTTCCTTCATTTCCTGAATCATCGCCGCCGGAACTCGTTGTACAAGCCGCTAATGTGATGATCGTTAATACAGAAATAAATAATAAAAACCACTTCTTCATAAGCTGTAACTCCCCTTTTTTTTTTATTTTGTTGCTGTACTTGCTAAAAGCTGTTTAGCCCGCTCATCCTGCAGCCAGCAGTCCACTTTGTGTGAGTCGCTGAGTTTTGTCTGATCCGGGTAAACTTTATCACACACCTCCATCGCAAATGGACATCTTGCTGTAAATGGACATCCTTTTGGAGGTGAGAATAAATCTGGTGGTGTCCCGTCAATCGGGATTAACTTCTCGCCTTGCAAATCAAGACGTGGGACTGATTTTAACAGCCCTTTTGTGTAAGGATGTTCTGGGTTGTAAAAAATTTCTCTCCTGCTGCCAACTTCAATTATTTTTCCGGCATACATAACGGCAATCCGGTCTGCAATTTTGGCCACTACCCCAAGATCATGGGTAATCAGAATAATTGAGACACCCATTTTCTTTTGAATTCTATCAAACAGCTCGAGAATTTGTGCCTGGATCGTTACGTCAAGTGCTGTTGTCGGCTCGTCTGCTATAAGCAGCTCCGGTTCACAAATAAGTGCCATCGCAATTACAATTCGCTGCCGCATGCCACCGCTGAATTGGTGAGGATATTGCTTTAATCGTTCTTGAGGGTTTGGAATCCCTACTAAATCCATCATCTCGATTGCTTTTGCTTTGGCATCAGTACCTGACGTCTTATAATGCTGCTGTAATCCTTCAACAAGCTGGGTTCCAATTGTTAACGTTGGGTTCAATGCTGTCATAGGGTCCTGAAAAATCATCGATATATCAAAGCCGCGAATCGAACGCATTTCTTTTTCCGGTAGATTTGTTAAATCTTTACCATTAAATGTTATCGTCCCGTTCGAAATTTTCCCCGGAGGATCTGGTATCAGCCGCATGATTGCATTTGATGTAACACTTTTTCCACAGCCTGATTCTCCAACGATTGCTAGTGTTTCTCCTTTATTTAAGTGAAAATTCACCCCCCGTACAGCTTTGACCGTTCCTCCATATGTAGAGAACGTTACGTGAAGATCGTTTACTTCAAGTATTTTTTCCATCTGTGTCACCTACTTCCTCAGCTTCGGATCAAGTGCATCCTGAAGCCCGTCGCCTAATACGTTAAATGCAAACATTGTAAATGAGATAAAGAACGCCGGGAAAAATAATGTCCACCAGTTACCGGATAATATTGCCCCTAGAGAGTCGTTTGCCATGACACCCCAGCTTGCAAATGGTGTTTGAATCCCTAGTCCTAAAAAGCTTAGAAACGCTTCTGCGAAAATTGCGGTTGGAACGGTTAATGTCATTTGCACAATAATCGGCCCCATCGTATTTGGCAGCAGATTTTTCCGAATGATTCGTTTTGTCTTTGTCCCAAATGATTTCGATGCAAGGACAAATTCATAGTTTTTAATTTGCAAAACCTGCCCGCGAACAATTCGGGCCATCCCAACCCATCCAGTTATCGTCAATGCAAGGATTATCGTCGTTAGACTTGGTCCTAAAACTACGAGCAGCAAGATAACTACTAATAGATATGGAAGGCCATATAATACTTCGATAATACGCATCATAATGTTATCTGTTCTACCGCCTTTATAGCCAGATACACCGCCATAGATTACCCCGACAAAAAAGTCAATGAGCGCTGCCATCAGCCCGACAAATAATGAGATTCTTGCCCCATACCATGTCCGTGTGAATACATCCCGTCCAAGTGAGTCAGTGCCAAACCAATGTGTTCCGTTTGGTGGCTGGAATTGATTCGGCAAATTCTGTTCCCGGACCGAAAATGGTGAGAGCATAGGTCCGATTACTGCCATGATTCCTAGTAAAACAAGAAAAATAAGCCCAGCCATCGCGATTTTATTTTTCCGAAGCCGTTTCCAGGCATCCTGCCAATAGGAAAGCGATGGCCTGGAAACAGTTTCTGCTGCCCCGTGATCTTTTTCCTTCCACTTAAACCAGTCATCTGGTACGTCGGCAGGAGAATAGTTTTTTGGCTCATCTGCTAGTTTCATATTATTCTCCCCCCTTTTTGTGCATTTTGATTCTAGGGTCTAGTATTCCATACGCAATATCTACTAAAAATAGAGTGAAAATGAGGAATGCACTATAAAATACAGTTGTCCCCATAATTACCGGGTAGTCCCGCTGATTAATACTTTCGATAAAATATTTTCCCATACCAGGGATCGCATAGATTTTTTCAATAACAAACGTTCCTGTCAAAATACCCGCAAGCAAGGTCCCCATTATCGTCACAACAGGCATGAGCGAATTTTTCAAAGCATGTTTGACAACGATTTTCCATGGCGATAATCCTTTTGCACGGGCCATTTTAATGTAGTCCTGTGTCAGCACCTCAATCATCGTTGAACGTGTCAGACGGGCGATAATTGCCATCGGACCTGTAGCTAATGCAAGAACAGGCAATATCATATGGCGTGGACTTGCCCACGTCGCAGCTGGCAGTATCCCTAAAAACACCGCAAATGATTGAATGAATAATGTCGCCAGCACAAAGTTAGGAATTGATATACCAAGAACTGCAATACTCATTGCCAGATAATCAATTATTCCGTTATGCCGTAATGCAGCCAAAATCCCTAAGAGAATCCCGGAAATAACAGCAACTAGAATCGTCACCATACCAAGCTCAAATGATACAGGGAATCCTCGACCCAGTAGATCATTTACCGTTTCAGTAGGCTGTTTGATTGATGGACCAAAATCCAAGGTAACGATTGATTTTAAATAAAGCATGTATTGTATGTAGTATGGTTCATCCAGATTATAGTGGGCTTTCAGGTTCTCCTGGACAACTTCATTCGTTCCCCGTTCTTCGTTTAATGGTGAGCCTGGAATGGTTATCATCAGGACAAAAGTCAGCGTGACAATAATCCATAACGTCACTGCCATTATGGCAAATCGCTTTAAAATATATCGTAGCATCTGTTTACACTCCTATGAAAAAGTTGTATGCATAGCGAGTTCGGTCATTACCAGCATAGCTTGATACGCTTCCAGAATATCTTTTGCCTGATATTTAACAATTGTCGTTTCTGGTGCTATTTCCGTTCCTGGCATTAGATTTGCCCACTCAGCCTGACCATGGTTATTAAATTCGATTTCCAAGACAGGATTTTCAGGTGGTGTCAGCGGCTTTACATTGTGCCGATTATCCAACGCCTGGTTTACTTTGTCTGTTAATAAATCTCCAGCCTTTTTAGGTGTTAGGCTTTTGACCGATGACCTGGAGATAGTCTCTTTTACTGCTGCTGTTGTGATGTTTGGAATCAGTTCCTCCGCTTCCTTAGCTGCCTGGTCATCACCAGCAACCATTAAAATCGGCACGCCATAATGACCTGCAAGATAGGCATTTAGCCCAAGCTCTCCGATTGGCTTATCATTGATATAAAAATTCCGCACCGCGTGAACCATGGCATGTGACATCACACCATATTGACCTGCACGAGCATGGTACCCGATAAACATTGCTCCAGCATAGCTTTCGTCCAATCCCTGCATCATGGAATATGGTTTCACTTCACCGGTAATTAATGATGCATCAGGATGAAGCTCTTCTATTAAAATATTATTCATTTTTGAGTGACTATCATTTATTAAAATGTCATCACAGCCAAATTTGTACGCGGCGTCAACGACATAATTGGTCTCATCTGTCATAATTTTACGCCCGCGCTCATAGTTATGTTCTTTGTAGTCCACATATGTATAATCCGGAAGGCCTGTAATTCCTTCCATATCTACAGAAACGTATAACTTCATGCTGTATGCTCCTTTTTGAGTTCGTAATTTTCTTTCAATTTTACCATAGTAAGGATAAAATACAATGATGAATTTGCAGGAATTTATTTAGCGATAGCGAAGTATGTCTTCCTGGGTCTATATACCTAATTCGCCAACTAAAAAAGCAGATGCCGGTTAACGATACATCTGCTTTAAATCTCATATTCTATTAATTCACTTGCTTAAGAAAGCTCAGCGATAATCGATTCATTTTGTTCATCTACTTGTACAAAGGGGTTAACTACATCGCCATTTTCATCAACACGTTCAATATCTGCACCTAATGCAGCTAATTTACCAGCAAAATCAACATAGCCACGATCAAGATGCTTTAATTCTGTTACACGTGTGAAGCCTTCTGCGCATAGTCCTGCCAATATTAGTGCTGCAGCCGCACGTAAATCAGATGCAGCAACTTCTGCACCCTGCAGATCAGATGGCCCCTCAATAATAACACTGCGGCCTTCAATTTTCATTTTAGCATTCATGCGTCGGAATTCCTCCACATGCATAAAACGGTTTTCAAATACTGTCTCCGTAATAACACTTGTTCCATATGCGTTAAGCATTAATGACATCATCTGGGACTGCATATCAGTCGGAAACCCTGGATGTGGTAATGTCTTAATGTCAGTAGACTTTAACTTGTCAGGTCCAATCACACGAATTCCACTATCCTCTTCCAGAATCGTTACATCCATCTCCTGCAGTTTGGAAATAACAGAACGTAAATGCTCACTCTCAGCATTTTCAATTAACACATTACCTCCCGTTATAGCTGCTGCGACCATAAACGTTCCAGCTTCTACACGGTCAGGAATAATCCCATGTTCCGTACCGTAAAGTTTTTCAACACCTTCAATACGGATTGTTTCCGTGCCAGCGCCGATAACTCTTGCGCCCATTTTGTTAAGGAAATTAGCTAGATCAACAATTTCTGGTTCTTTCGCACAATTTTCTATAATGGTTTTGCCATCAGCAAGCGCTGCAGCCATGATAATGTTTTCTGTAGCACCAACACTTGGCATATCCAAATAGATCTTTGCACCGTGAAGACGTCCTTCTGTTTCAACTTCCACAAATCCGTTCCCAACGTGTACATTCGCACCCATTGCCTCAAAGCCCTTTAAATGTAAATCTATAGGACGTGATCCAATTGCACACCCACCCGGCATAGCAACCTTCGCATGACCATAACGAGCCAATAATGGCCCAAGAACAAGCACGGATGCACGCATTTTACGTACATATTCGAAAGGAGCTTCTGTTTTTAAAGGTTTTGTAGCATCAACATAAATTGAATTATTTTCAAAATGTACATTAGCATTCATATTTCGTAAAACTTCATTAATCGTATACACATCAGCTAGGTTAGGAACGTCGGTGATAACACTTTCACCTTCGCTTGCAAGAATACTCGCAGTAATTACTGGTAACACTGCATTTTTGGCACCTTCCACTTTAACAGTGCCATTTAGTTGATTCCCGCCTCTTACTATGATTTTTTCCATATTCCAAATCTCCTTATGTTCCGTTTTCACTATATTAATATTCAGTAATCAGGATAGGTGTTCCTATCGTTAGTTTTGTTTTCCCATTCTCATTCTCTTTAAACGCGAATTGTAAGTTCATAGGCTTATCCATTATAGTAATTTTTTGATCCCATAATGGTGTATATCCGTAGACAACTTTCTTTAACATTGAATCTTCTACTGAATCAGTTTGTTCCGTTATACTCTGTAAATGCAACTTCTCTTTCATTTGTTTAATAAAATAAACACTTCCGAGTTTACCACTAAAAGTAGTTGTAAGACAAGCGAATTTTGTAGAATCTTCACTAAAAAAATCATTTTGTATCGTTTCCACTATATTTAAATAATCTCTTTTGATAGATTCATTCCAAGCTTTTCCTTCGATAACTACAATAAACTGTGCCTGATACATATCGTCTTTCGGAATGACAATATTATAGGTTTCGGTAATTTTTGCGTTTTTGTGAATGTACCCAAAAGAATATTTTATACTGTTTTCATCCTCTTCGCCAGTGTCCTTATGACTATTTTTCTCTTCAAGCTTTTCTAATATCATTTTTACTTTATCCTTGCTCATCTGTTCTTTTATGGTTACTTCCCAATCCCCAACTTCCATCTTGCTATCAGCCAACATGGCTGCCAGTGCTGTCATTTCTTCCTGTTGCTTTGGACTAGCAGCAGCACC
The DNA here is from genome assembly GCF_052246775.1 of Virgibacillus sp. L01. Taxonomy (NCBI): domain Bacteria; kingdom Bacillati; phylum Bacillota; class Bacilli; order Caryophanales; family Bacillaceae; genus Virgibacillus; species Virgibacillus sp. L01. Next base: position 792,965 of record NZ_JBQQCP010000001.1, read on the forward strand.
TGTTGTTATCAGTAATAATATAATTGACATAAGTACAATATTTCTCATAAAAAAAATCCCCCTTGCAAAACTATATAAATAGTATGAACAGGGAGATTACTTAAAATACCTTGAAAATCTAGTATTTTATCGACATGATTTTCATTATAATAGATTTATTGATTTGTATTAGTTAGTGCTGCTTTAAAAAAGAAACATCAGATCCTGAGACCATTGCAGGAATTCCAAGAAGAACCTGCTTACTCCGGCCCCGATTACTATGGTAATAAACATGATCAAAACTCTAGCTTCCGTTTCACGACCCTTCCTAATTAATGGATCGAAATTAACAGTTGTAACGACTCTCCAAGTTATATATATGAAAATTAAATGCGATATCATACTTATTAATGCCGTTAGACCAATTGAAGACATATTTTCACACCTTGCTTTTAATGATTTTACTGCTCTAATGCTTGTTACGCTACTTGTTACTTTGCCATGTATGGCGTCTGTTGTCAATTAATTGACTGTCTGAGCAGCGTGTATCAAATTGTGAAGATTTGTTGCATTTCCCGGGAAATATCGACAAAATATTACGGGGAAATGAGTAACTTTTAAATGGAGTCTTGTGATCGGGTGTTTACTTTCCGAGAGTTCAAGGTTTTAATTTGTTTGTGGGTTGATATCCTGCAATTCCGGTTGATATATCTTATTCCGGGTCGATATTCTGCAATTTCGGTTGATATATCTTATCCAGGGTTGATATCCTGCAATTTCGGTTGATATATCTTATTCTGGGTTGATATTCTGCAATTCTGGTTGATATATCTTATTCCGGGTTGATATCCTGCAATTCTGGTTGATATATCGTATTCCAGGTTGATATCCTGCAATTTTAGGTTGATATATCTTATCGCAGGTCGATATTCTGCAATTCTGGTTGATATATCTTATTCCAGGTTGATATCCTGCAATTTCGGTTGATATATCATATCGCAGGTCGATATTCTACAATTCTGGTTGATATATCGTATTCCAGGTTGATATTCTGCAATTTCGGTTGATATAACTTATCCCAGGTTGATATTCTGCAATTCCGGTTGATATATCGTATTCCAGGTTGATATCCTGCAATTCCGGTTGATATATCTTATTCCAGGTTGATATCCTGCAATTCCGGTTGATATAACTTATCCCAGGTTGATATCCTGCAATTCCGGTTGATATATCTTATTCCGGGTTGATATTCTGCAATTCTGGTTGATATATCTTATTCCGGGTCGATATCCTGCAATTCCGGTTGATATATCTTATCGCAGGTCGATATTCTGCAATTCTGGTTGATATATCTTATTCCAGGTTGATATTCTGCAATTTCGGTTGATATATCTTATCCAGGTTGATATTCTGCAATTTCGGTTGATATATCATATCGCAGGTCGATATCCTGCAATTCCGGTTGATATAACTTATCCCGGGTTGATATTCTGCAATTCTGGTTGATATATCTTATTCCGGGTCGATATCCTGCAATTCCGGTTGATATATCATATCGCAGGTCGATATTCTGCAATTCCGGTTGATATATCGTATTCCAGGTTGATATCCTGCAATTCCGGTTGATATATCTTATTCTGGGTTGATATTCTGCAATTCTGGCCGATATATCATATTCCAGGTTGATATCCTGCAATTCCGGTTGATATATCATATCGCAGGTTGATATCCTGCAATTCCGGTTGATATATCATATCGCAGGTCGATATCCTGCAATTCCGGTTGATATATCTTATTCTGGGTTGATATTCTGCAATTCTGGCCGATATATCATATTCCAGGTTGATATCCTGCAATTCCGGTTGATATATCGTATCGCAGGTTGATATACATCTAACTGAACTGCTAGTGGTGGCTGCCAATTAAATAGATAACTAAAAAATCCCTCATAACATCGTTACAAGAGATTTTTTATCATTTATTACCGACCGATATCCAGTCGATTCATTGCTCGTTTGAGTGCTAATTCTGCCCGTTGGAAGTCGACATCGTCTTGTTTAGACTGGAGGCGTTTTTCAGCTCGTGCCTTTGCTTCTTCGGCACGATCAACATTGATTTCAGAAGGTTTTTCTGCAGATTGAGCAAGAATTGTTACCTTATCTGGTCTTACCTCCAAAAATCCACCATTCACAGCTAATCGCTCCGTATCACTTTCGCGCTTCAATCGTACACCGCTAATTGTTAGAGGAGCAACCATAGGGATGTGCCCTGGTAATATACCGAGTTCCCCATTTTCTGCTTTACAGCTAACCATATCGAAACTATCTTCCAATACTGGACCATCAGGAGTAACAACACTCACAGTTAGTGTTTTCAATGTAACCCCTCCTCAGACAAGTGAATAGCTGGATGCGAATTATTACTTCCCATCCGCTATTTTGTCTTCGTTATTGTCTAGCTACGTCTCCAGCGAATAGCAAGACTTTACTTGTCCTCATACTCGCTGTAAAGTAGTCTTCGCTTTCCTTATTCCATGTCTTTTGCTTTTTCAACAACGTCTTCGATGCGTCCAACTAGGCGGAATGCATCTTCTGGATAGTCGTCGAATTTTCCGTCAAGGATTTCTCTGAACCCTTTAACTGTTTCGCTAACTGGTACATAAGAACCTTTTTGGCCAGTAAACTGCTCAGCTACGTGGAAGTTTTGGGATAAGAAGAACTGAATACGACGTGCGCGTGCTACAGTTTGCTTATCTTCGTCAGATAATTCATCCATACCAAGTATTGCGATGATATCCTGCAATTCTTTATACTTTTGGATTGTTTGTTGTACTTCACGAGCTACCTCATAGTGGTCATTACCTACAACTTCAGGGTCTAATGCGCGTGAAGTTGATGCTAATGGATCCACTGCTGGGTAAATACCTTGCTCGGATAGTTTACGATCCAAGTTGGTTGTTGCATCCAAGTGAGCGAAAGTTGTTGCTGGTGCTGGGTCTGTGTAGTCATCGGCAGGTACATAAATTGCCTGAATTGATGTAACAGAACCTTTATCTGTTGATGTAATACGCTCTTGCAGCTGTCCCATCTCTGTTGCAAGTGTTGGCTGGTAACCAACTGCTGATGGCATGCGTCCTAGAAGTGCTGACACCTCTGAACCTGCTTGGGTAAAACGATAAATATTATCGATAAATAACAACACGTCCTGTTGTTTTTCATCACGGAAATATTCAGCCATTGTCAAGCCTGTTAAAGCAACACGCATACGTGCACCAGGTGGCTCGTTCATCTGACCGAATACCATTGCTGTTTTGGCAATAACGCCTGAATCTTTCATTTCATAGTAAAGGTCATTACCTTCACGTGTACGCTCACCAACACCGGCGAATACTGAAATACCACCGTGCTCTTGAGCGATGTTGTTGATTAACTCCTGAATAAGAACGGTTTTACCCACACCGGCACCACCGAACAACCCGATTTTACCACCTTTAATATATGGTGCTAACAAGTCAACCACTTTAATACCTGTTTCTAAAATCTCAGTTTCTGTAGCTAAGTTTTCAAATTCAGGTGCCTGCCTGTGAATTGGATCACGGCGTGTATCTTCTGCGAGTGGTTCATCAAGGTCAATTTTTTCTCCTAGAACATTAAATACCCGTCCTAAAGTAACTTCACCAACTGGTGCTGTGATAGCACTACCTTGGTCTTCCACTGCCATACCACGCTTAACACCGTCAGTCGATCCCATTGCAATGGTACGGACAGTATTATCGCCTTGATGAAGTGCAACTTCCAATGTAAGGTCGATATCTACTCCACCTTCATCTGTTGCTTCAGAACGGACAACTAATGCGTTATAAATATCCGGAAGCTGGTTGTCGCCAAATTTAACGTCAACAACAGGTCCCATGATCTGTGTAACATGTCCTTTGTTCATCGGTTTCCCTCCTATCTTACTTTCGAACTGGTCAAGAAGCTATTCTAGTGCTGCAACTCCACCAATAATCTCGGTAATTTCTTGTGTGATAGCTGCCTGGCGTGCACGGTTATATGACAATGATAAGTCATCAATAATATCTTCTGCATTATCAGATGCACTGCTCATTGCAGTTCTCCGTGCTGCATGTTCACTTGCTTTACCGTCTAACAATGCACCGTAAATTAAGCTTTCAGCGTATTGTGGTAAAAGAACCTTAAGAATCTGCTCCTGATCCGGTTCATATTCATACTGGCTGCCACTTGTACCTGCTTTACCTTCAATATCTGTTATAGGCAGTATTTTTTTCGAGGTAACTTCCTGAGAAATCACACTTACATAATGGTTATAATAGATGTTTAATTCATCAATTTCTTCGTCTGTAAACATTTGCACTGTTTCAGATGCAAGTTCTTTAATATCAGCAAAATCAGGCTGATCTGCCACACCGATTATACTTTTGGCAATCGGCATATTACGTTTCTTGAAAAACTCATATCCAATACGTCCAATTGCAATTACAGTATACTCATCCGAAGAATTATGACGTTCCTTTATAGTGCGGAACACATTACGCAAAACGCTGCTGTTATAGGCGCCAGCCAAACCGCGGTCAGATGTAATCACAACATAACCTGTCTTTTTAACATCGCGTTTCTGCAGCATTGGATGTTGTGCATCCGTGCTTCCATTTGCAATACTGCCGACTACTTCCTCTATTTTTTCACTATACGGAACGAAATTTTTAGTATTCTGTTCTGCTTTGTTTAATTTGGAAGCGGAGACCATCTCCATAGCCTTGGTAATCTGCTTCATCTTTGTTGTGGAACTTATACGATTTTTAATATCTCTAAGTGATGCCAAGCTTTTTCACCACCCTTTCATTATGGCCTGCAGGATACGTAAAACTTCCTGCGTTACATCGCACGCAGAAAAAGGGGTTTCCTTTTTCAAGGATGCAGGTTAGTTCGACTTTGTCACATGTTGTAACGTTTTTAGCCGAACTTCCTTTTAATTCTGGGCAATTACATTATATCGATTACTCACTAGGTAAGAATGTCTTTTTAAATGACTCAACTGCATCATTCATTTGATCTGCTTCTGGTAATTTCCCAGTGTCACGGATAGATGCAAGCAATTCTTTGCTATTTTCGTCTAACCATAGATGGAATTCACTTTCAAAACGTGTGATATCATCTGTAGGAATATCATCCAGGAAGCCTTTTGTAAGTGCATAAATAATCATTACCTGTTTTTCAACAGCTATTGGCTTATTTAACCCCTGTTTAAGTACTTCAACTGTACGTGCTCCACGATCCAGTTTAGCTTTTGTTGCCTTATCAAGATCAGAGCCAAACTGTGCGAATGCTTCCAGCTCACGGAATGATGCAAGGTCAAGACGTAACGTACCTGCTACTTTTTTCATTGCTTTAATTTGTGCGGAACCACCAACACGGGATACAGATAAACCTGCGTTAATCGCTGGCCGAACACCAGAGAAGAACAAGTCAGATTGTAAGAAAATCTGTCCGTCGGTAATGGAAATTACGTTTGTTGGGATATATGCACCAATATCGCCTGCTTGTGTTTCAACAAATGGCAGTGCAGTTAACGAACCGCCGCCTTTGTCATCATTTAACTTCGCAGCACGTTCCAACAGGCGTGAATGTAAGTAGAAAACATCCCCTGGGAATGCTTCACGGCCTGGCGGGCGACGTAGTAATAATGAAAGTTCACGATATGCTGCTGCCTGTTTTGATAAGTCATCATAAACAACCAGTACATGCTTACCGTTATACATAAATTCTTCGCCCATCGATACACCTGTATATGGAGCTAAGTATAGTAATGGCGCAGGGTCTGATGCACCTGCAGTTACTACAATTGTGTTATCCAATGCACCGTGGCGACGGAATGTTTCAACAGTACCTCTGACAGTTGATTCTTTTTGACCGATTGCAACATAAATACAGATCATATCCTGATCTTTTTGGTTTATAATCGTATCAACCGCTACAGTTGTTTTACCTGTTTGACGGTCCCCAATAATAAGCTCACGTTGCCCACGGCCAATTGGTACAAGCGCGTCAATTGCTTTAATACCTGTTTGCAGTGGTTCATCAACTGATTTACGATCCATAACACCTGGTGCCGCAGATTCAATCGGACGTGATTTAGTTGTTTCAGCTGGACCTTTTCCATCAATTGTTTGGCCAAGAGGGTTAACTACGCGTCCAAGTAACTCCTCACCAACTGGTACTTGCATGATTCTGCCTGTTCGGCGTACTACATCGCCTTCTTTGATATCTGTATATGGGCCTAAAATAACGATACCAACATTACTTTCTTCAAGGTTTTGCGACATACCCATTACACCGTTTGAAAATTCAACAAGCTCACCAGCCATGACATCGTCAAGACCATGAGCACGAGCGATACCGTCTCCGACTTCTATAACCGTTCCGACATCACTTACTTCAATTTCCGAGTCAAAACTCTCAATTTGCTGTTTAATCAGACTACTGATTTCTTCAGCTTTGATGCTCATACCATTTCACCCCTATCTTCTTTAATTTGCAGTTACAATACTCCGTTCGATACGCTTTAGTTTTCCACTGACTGTTCCATCATATATGGTGTTACCAATGCGTAGCTTAATGCCGCCTATAATAGATGGATCAACAATATTATTCAGCTTGATTGCTTGTTTGTTAAATCGTTTGGCAAATGTGTTCTCAAGCTCCTGTTTTTCAGCATCAGTTAGTTCACGAACAGAATATACTGTAGCTTCTGCAATTCCTTTTGCATCGTTTACCAAGTGGATAAAATGGCCAATAATGTCTGGTACGATCTCAATGCGATGACGTTCTGCAAGAATCTTTAAGGTATGAACGACATTATTTGAGAAATCATGAAACACTTCATCGATAAATTGTTTCTTCTCCGCATTATTAACACGTGGATGCTTCAGGAATGTTAAAAGTTTACTATTCGTTTCAAATACTTCTTTTAGAACATGAAATTCTTCTACTAGCTGTTCTACTTTCCCTTGTTCATTTCCGAGCTGAAAAAGAGCGTCTGCATAACGTTTGGCAACTACTGCTTCACTCATTACTCTTCTCCTGCCTCTTTAATATATTCGTTGATCAATTTCTCTTGATCTTGTTCACTTATTTCTTTTTCAATAACTTTACTTGCTATAAGAACAGATAATGAAGCCACCTTATCCTGAAGTGCTTGAAGTGCTTTTTCTTTTTCATTCTCAATTTCTTCCTGAGCTGATTTCTTGATACGATCTGCTTCGTTGCGTGCAGACTCTACAATATCCTTCTCTTGCTTCACACCAGCACTTTTTGCATCTTCAATGATTTTCTGTGCTTCTTGTTTTGTTTGCTTCAGTTGAGCTGCAGCCTCTTGTGATGACTTTTCAGCCTCAGCACGGCTTTTTTCTGCTGCTTCTATTTCATTTGCTACATATTCTTCACGTTCTTGCATTACTCCCATTAACGGGCCCCATGCAAATTTACGTAATAGTATAAGCAATACGATAAAGAAGAACAGTTGTGTCAGCATATCCCCAACCTGAAGGCCACCAAGTGATGCATAAATAGTAGTAAACCCAGTGAATGCTTGCACAAAATTCACTCCTTTCACGTTACTTATTGGGCATTAAAATAGTTCTTGTTAGTACTGAATTGAAAACAACGGCGAAGGTAATCTTAAAATGAACACGCTTCGCCCTTAAATTAATTTATCGTTAAATTACATTACCATTAGCGCGATTACTACCGCGATGATCGGCATTGCCTCAACCAAACCTACACCAATAAACATTGTTGTTTGAAGTTGACTTTTAAGTTCTGGCTGACGTGCAATTCCCTCAACCGTACGACTTACGATCAAACCGTTACCTACACCGGCACCTAATGCCGCTAAACCTACTGCTACTGCTGCTGCTAAAGCACTCATAATATAAATCCTCCTCAAAATTGTTATAAAATTTTTTTTGCAGATCAGAAAGTATAAATCCTTTCTTCCTGCACAAGTGTAACTAATAATTTCCTGTTCAAGCAGATATGTTCTGCCAAAACAGGGGAATTAACTAATTTAATATTGCTTAGTGGTCGCTTGACACTTTATGCGACATATAAACCATTGTCAGCATTGTGAAAATAAATGCCTGGATTGTGCCGATGAACAAGCTAAACCCTTGCCATGCCAACATTGGAATTGCTCCGCCAAGGAATCCCCAAATACCTGCTGATGTCGTAGCTGCTAATAACCCAAGCAGAACTTCCCCAGCATAAATGTTACCAAATAGACGAAGGCCTAATGTTAGTGTGTTGGCGAATTCTTCAATGATCTTTATTGGTAGGAACACAGGGAATGGACGTACATAATCTTTTCCGTACTCTTTTACCCCTCGCACTTTAATCCCATAGTAATGGGTTAAAACGATGACCATTGTTGACAGCGTCAGTGTGATACCAGGGTCAGATGTTGGTGATTTCCACCATAAGTCATGACCAAATGTAGCCATCGTCACAACACCCATTAAGTTACTTACTAGGATGTATGTGATGAGTGTCAGGCCAAGAGGCAAGAATACCTTACCTGTTTTCCAATCCATCGTGTCATTAATCATTCCTTTAACAAAATCAATGACCCATTCCATAAAGTTCTGTGCACCAGTTGGCTTCATTTGAAGCTTTCTGGAACCAAGCACACATAGAATGAACACAATAAGTGAGGCGATTGCCATCATCAATACGTTGGATAAATTAAAATCAAGCCATGATATTCCAAATACATCTAATGCTAATGGTGCTTCATGATCCACTTTCTTCACCCCTCTTCCATGCACTACTCTTTAGATTTGAACATAACAAAATCTATTATAATGACGAGATAGGATGTCATTAATCCAATTAAAACAGCAATAATATGAAAATGTTCTTCAAAGCGAAGTGCGATAATAACGGCTAATGCTACTGCTGCCAGTCGCGACACAGTACCGAGCCCTCTTGCGGATTGGTTCTTTTCTACAGACTCTGCAAAGTCGTTTGTTTTCCTTTGTAAAAGCCATAAATTATAAAAACTTACAATGCTTCCTAAAAGAAGTCCGAGGAAGATACTCTGGTATTGGGTAAACCCTGCTCCAAGTACCAATATTGCGAGAAGGTAGAACATCCACTTACGTTGTCGAGTGGCCATATTTTGATAATTCGACATGATTAGACTCTTCTCCTGTGATTTCGCGTAAAATAGATTGTTCGTAGTCAAGCCCTTTAAAAAAAGCTTGTCGAAATATACCTCACCTAAAAATTCTTACTAGTCAAAATAAGTGAGATACATCACTGCTGATGCAGAATAAATTTGGTACACTTATGTAGCATGATTCTATAAAAAAACATAATTACTTCAGCATAGTGTAAACCTTATCATTCCACACTTGATTAGTGTACATTAGCCTTACTCCATTGTCAATTAGAATGACAGGGAAAAACTGCCTGTGCCGTTGCCAATTTTAGGGCGGTGTTTTTACGAAATACAGGCGAATCCCATAACTGTTTCTTACCCACTATTATAAATGAAATCACCCCTCAATTTAATGACGATTCTGTGAACAGTTTTCTGTCGAATTTGATTATTGAATATAGATCACGGTTTGATAACTTTCAAGCCCCCCATTCTCTAAATGAACTGTAATAACTGCCAGGTATTTTCCGGGCTTTCCTAAATCTGATTCCTTCAAATAGCCTTCATTCATACCGACACTGACGTCATCCTTTTGCAGGAATAATCGGTCAAAAATCAGGGTTTCGGGATTGTATAACTTTACATCGACTCTTTTTGCAGGATCTGTTATGTAAAGCTGATAGACAAATTGATCATCTGAAAATGGCTTTAATGAAAAATCAAATCCCATCGCTTTAGGGTAATCGGCCGTTCCATTAACAAACAAATATGGTAAATGATAGTTTTCATCATCCTGCGTTAATGTTAGCCATCCCTGATGCAGTCCTTTTTTTAATAATGTACTGTTAATACTCAGCTCAACGGGAACCTTCTTCGTTTCACCTTTAGGAATTGTAAATGTCTGTGGCAGCTTCCAGCTAAGTCCTTTTTGCTGCTTGGGTATAGTAAATGCATAAGCTTGCGCCTGCTTCGAGTTATTTTCGATGGTGAGTTCAATAGTTTTTGTTTCTTTGTAATCCTTAACTTTTTCGAATGAAAGCAGTGGGTTATGGATGATAGTTGGTGTATGGATTGCTTTCTGCGGTTGAATTTTACCCATTCCCTGAACGTTTGGATCAAAAGGCAGTGATTGATTTATATTAATTCTGCTTGCGGTGGTTTTCAACGCACCGGTAAGCTGCTCAATTGTCCAGTCTGGATGTGCTTCTTTAAGGAGCGCCATCGCACCTGTTACGTGCGGTGCCGCCATACTTGTTCCCTGCAGCTCCTGGTACCCCCCAGGAACGGTGCTTAAAATATTAGTGCCAGGTGCAATTACTTCTGGCTTCAAATCCCAGTTAACGGTAACAGGACCCCGCGAGCTAAAATCAGCGATAGCCTGCTTGGTCTTTTCATACTGTGTCTCCATATATACTGTTTTGTTCGTCGTGTATTTTTCCAGCCATTCGCCATCTTGTTTCGATATGGCTGCCACAGGGATCTGGACTGGTTTCTCCACATTCTGAACCGATCCCTGAAATATTCCAGTCTCATTATTGGAAATAAGCACGGCAATTGCTCCAGCATCCTCCGCCATTTTTGCCTTTTTGTAAAAAGGGATTTTACCGCGCTGGGTAACAGCTATTTTACCTTTGACATCTTTACTGGTCAGTGGCGCGATCTGATAGTCTGTTGTAAAATTCCATGGTATTGACCCTGCCATTTGCGATAGTTTAATTTTTTTATCTTCCAATGTTTCATATAAATATGGTACTGTTTGCGGATTAGCTGACGCTCCAACAGACAACGCATTTTTCGCGGTCGCTGGTGATCCCACTGTCCAGTTGCCCGGACCGTTATTTCCATTAGCAATAACGACAGCGACACCAAGTTCAACGGCACGGTTCACAGCGACACTTGTTGGAAAGTCAGGACCATTCACTGTATTTCCCAGGGAGAGATTAATGATATCTGCTCCATCATCCACCGCCTGTTCCAAGGCAGCAATCACTTGTACAGATGTTCCGCGACCACCTGGACCAAGAGCACGATACGCATATAAATCGGCTTGTGGAGCAACACCTTTTAGTTCACCATTTGCTGCAATTATTCCTGCGACATGTGTACCATGAAGCGTTGGCATTCCTTGTGATTGAATTGTTTCCATCGGATCATCGTCAAGATCTACCAGGTCAAAACCGGCCACATAATTTGACGCAAGATCAGGGTGCTCATAGTCAATCCCTGTGTCAACTACGGCAACCTGTACACCTTCTCCCGTATATTTAGTGTCATTAAGAGAGGCAGGAATAACTGCATTTTCCGCATTCTCTTTTAGCGGCTCGTATTGTGTTTGATATGTAGTAACGGGATGAATTGCTTTAATAAATTCAAGCGACTCCATTTTTTCCAGTCTCTTGGGAGTCGCCTGAAGTGCTATTCCATTGAAAAGTGTCTCATATGTTTCAATAACTTTTATGTAGGGATGATACACTTCCAGGTATTTTTTATGTTCAGATGGATCACCTTCAACTTCAATGATGACGGATGCGGTTTTATCGTCCATTGCGTAGTTGGATGCAGGCAATATGGTTATGGAAATTAAGAGTATAGTTAGGAAAAAACGCATGGCGGATGGTCTCCTTTTGTAAGTGGAAGCTATCCATTTATTATGGGGAAAAAGTGGAGGATTCATGCATGGGATGTTAGGTTTTTCTTGTGTAAGCCAGTAGGAAAAATAGGTTCTTACCTGCTTACGGAAATGAGGCTGAGACATGACTTGAATTTACCACTTAAAAGACGAGTAATAAGAGGATAGGATATTTGGAACGCACGCTCATCTTTAATGGTGGGTCTAATACGGAGCTGCTATGTACTGCGAAGTATCTTTTCAAAAGTTTGAGTGGTATTATATCGCTCCGGAAATACACTACGCTGTTGACTGAAATAGGAATCGCTATAGAATAATTGTGTAACAGCTACACTAGTCCGGGTGAGCGGAGGGCGGTGACTCCAGCGGGAACAGCACGTGTCCGAAGACCCCGCAGAGTGGTCTTCTCGAGGAGGCTGAGGTCGTGCCCTAAGGTGCGCATCCGCCCGTAGCGACCCCGGACGGAGGGACGAGAGTTTTTAGAGAATATCAGCATCATTATAAAACTAGGCATTCACCAAGTCTCTTGGTGAATGCCATAGTTACACTTTTGCAGTTAGAAAGTAAGTTATGCCTGCAACAAAAAATCCGAACTGATTCGAATTCTATTAAAGAATTTCGAATCATAGTTCGGATTATACTCTGACTAGACACTTTTTCCCAGTCTCTTATCTGTTAGCTATTAAAATATCCCGCTATCGCGTCGGCTATTTTTCGGGAAGCTTCTCCATCACCATATGGGTTGGAGGCCTTAGCCATTTTCAGATGAGCCTCTTCATCACTCAATAATTCATTAGCCAAATCAAAAATAGTATCTTCATCAGTTCCTGCGAGTTTTAAAGTTCCGGCGTCTATACCTTCAGGACGCTCAGTTGTATCACGCAGAACAAGAACAGGTACTCCAAGCGATGGCGCTTCTTCCTGGACCCCGCCTGAATCAGTCATAATTAAATGAGACCTGGCAGCAAAATTATGAAAATCAACCACACCAAGTGGCTCAATCAATTTTATACGACCGTCATCACCTAAGATATCATTTGCGGTTTGTTGAACAACTGGATTCAAATGGACCGGATAAACGACCTGAACGTCATCATGTGTTTCAACAAGTCGTTTTATAGCGCGGAACATTTGCTCCATATTATTACCGAGATTTTCCCGGCGATGTGCCGTCATAAGAACTAACCGCTTATCACCAAGTGCATCTATTATCGGGCTCGAGTAGGATTCGTCAACTGTTGTTTTCAACGCATCTATTGCTGTATTTCCAGTAACAAAAATCCGGTCATACGGTTTATTTTCCTCCAATAGGTTTTGCATTGATCTATCAGTTGGTGCAAAATGTAAATCTGCCATAACGCCAGTCAGCTGACGATTCATTTCCTCTGGGTAAGGTGAATATTTATCCCAGGTGCGTAAGCCTGCCTCAACATGTCCAACTGCAATTTGATTGTAGTAACCAGCAAGGGAAGCAGCGAACGTTGTAGTCGTGTCACCATGGACAAGTACAATATCTGGCTTGGTATCTTTCATAACCTCGTCCAGACCCTCTAGTGCTCGTGTTGTGATTTGTGCCAATGACTGCTTCTGTTTCATAATATTTAAATCGAAATCAGGTGTTATCCCGAAAATATCCAGCACCTGGTCGAGCATTTCCCGATGCTGTGCAGTAACGGCTACAATTGGCTCAAATTCATCTGGGCGTTTTTTCAATTCAAGAACAAGCGGTGCCATTTTGATTGCTTCCGGCCTCGTTCCAAATATTGTCATGACTTTAATGCGTCTACTCATTATATTTCCACCTTAAACTTATTTTGTACCAAACAGCCTGTCTCCGGCATCACCAAGGCCCGGTCGTATATAGCCTTTATCATCTAATTTTTCATCAAGGGCTCCAAGGTAAATATCAACATCCGGATGCTCTTCTTTAATTACTTCTACGCCTTCAGGTGCAGCAATCAGACACATTAGGCGGATTTGTTTAGCTCCACGCTTTTTCAGGGAATGAATTGCATCATTTGCCGATCCGCCGGTAGCAAGCATTGGATCAATTACGATTAATTCACGCTCTTCAATATCTGATGGCAGTTTAATGTAATACTCTACCGGTTTCAGGGTTTCCGGATCGCGGTATAAACCAACATGTCCGACTTTTGCTGCCGGAATCAGCTTCAATACGCCATCAACCATTCCAAGGCCGGCACGAAGGATTGGAATAAGCCCAATTTTTTTACCAGCTAATACTTTTGTTTGTGTTTCCATCACTGGTGTATTGATTGTTTTTTCCTGCAGTGGCAAATTTCTTGTGATTTCAAATGCCATTAACATTGCAACCTCGTCAACAAGCTCACGAAATTCCTTTGTTCCTGTAGTCTTCTCTCTTATGTACGTTAACTTATGTTGAATTAACGGATGATCCAGTACGTGCACATTTCCCATTTTGCTGATCACTCCTTATTAATAGTTGCATCTTTAAAATTGTACTGAAAAACGGACAAGCTTTCAAGTGAACCGTTAAAATAACTTTTTTAACCAGTTACTTTTAAAATATTGTTAGAAAAATTGGTATCCGTTAAAGGGATTCTTATTGAAAGCGTATTTTGCTTTCTTAGAACCCCTTATACTCTGGAGTGCAAGCCTTTGGGCGAATTGCCTTAGTTGCACTTATGCAGTAAGAAAGTAGTACTACTTTCTTATCTGCCAAAAAGGATGCTCCTCATAAAGGAACATCCTGAATTATTATGCGTATAGCGGAAACTTGCCAGTCAACGCCATAACGCGATCTGCAGCTTCACTTAATTTAACTTCATCTTCGTGATTTCTTAGCGTAAATGAAATAATTGATGCAATTTCTTTCATTTCTGCTTCAGCAAAACCACGTGTTGTGACAGCAGCAGTACCAATTCGGACACCACTGGTTACGAATGGACTTTCCGTATCAAATGGAATTGTGTTTTTATTCGTTGTAATACCAATTTCATCCAGTACTTTCTCAGCTACCTTACCTGTAAGCTCCAGCGGTGTAACATCGAGTAATAACAAATGATTGTCTGTCCCACCTGAAACAACGCGAACTCCTTCTTTCGTCAATGCTTCACCCAATGTTTTTGCATTTTCAATGATTTGCTTAGAGTATTTTTTAAAATCATCTGATAATGCTTCTTTAAATGAGGTTGCTTTTGCAGCAATCACATGCATTAACGGACCACCCTGCATACCAGGGAAAACGGATTTATCGATTTTTTTAGCGTATTCTTCTTTACAAAGAATCATCCCGCCACGTGGGCCACGTAATGTTTTATGTGTTGTAGTTGTGACGAAATCCGCATGTGGCACCGGATTAGAGTGAAGGCCTGAAGCTACAAGACCAGCGATGTGTGCCATATCAACCATGAGATATGCACCTACAGCATCGGCAATTTCGCGGAATTTGCCAAAGTCAATTTCACGTGAATAGGCACTGGCACCTGCAACAATCAGCTTAGGCTGTACTTCTTTTGCCTGTTCTAAAACTGCTTCATAATCAAGCTGCTCTGTTTCTTTATCGACACCATAGTCAACAAAATTATAAAGCTTACCACTGAAATTGACTGGGCTACCATGTGTTAGGTGACCACCATGGTTCAAGTTCATCCCCAGAACCGTATCACCTGGTTCCAGCGCGGTAAAATAAACTGCCATATTCGCTTGCGCACCTGAATGCGGCTGAACGTTGGCATGTTCTGCATCAAACAATTTCTTCGCGCGATCACGTGCCAGATTTTCCACGACATCAACATGCTCACAGCCACCGTAATAGCGTTTGCCCGGGTATCCTTCTGCATATTTGTTTGTCAGTACCGACCCCATTGCCTCCATAACTGCTTCAGATACGAAATTCTCAGATGCGATTAGTTCAATTTTTTCATGCTGGCGCGTTTTTTCTGCTTGAATTGCCTCGTATATTTCATTGTCTGCTTGTTTAACATGTTCCATTTTACTTCCCCCTTGTGTCAATTAAGTGCAACGATTATTTAAATCGATATCTTCATATACTGCTCGCTTCCCGCCAATTAATTTTGGCCGTGTTCGCGCAGTGGTCACCCGTGCATCTCCAACCATCCGTTGTTCAAACCGGATTGGTACTGCTACTTGCCTTAAGTGCATGCCAATCATTGTTTCACCTATATCCATCCCACTGTTTGCCTGGACGGTCTCAACAACAACTGGTTCATTTAAATTCTTATAAGCAAACGTTGCCATCGATCCACCTGCTGTTCGCACCGGGATAACGGCAACCTCATCAAGTCGTTGCTGTTGCATTGTTTCTTTCTCCATAACCAAAGATCGGTTCAGATGTTCACAGCATTGAAAAATGAGCTGAACGCCGGTTTGCTCCTTAAGCCTTGTTAACGTTTTAAAAATAACTGCAGCAATTTCTTCATTTCCTGACGTGCCTATTTGTGAACCAGCTACTTCACTTGTTGAACAACCAACTACAAATAGATCGCCCTGTTTAAGATGGCCACTGTCAATCCATTCGGTAACAACAGCTTCAACACCACGCTCTACTGTCTGTATTAAATCTGCCATCATAATTCACCTTCCTGTTTAAGGAGATTTATTTATCTTCGTATGATGTGATTTTTCCAATACGATTTGCGTGACGCCCGCCGTCAAATTCAGTTTCCAGCCATGTTTTGGCGATTTCGCGGCCAAGACCTGGGCCAATTACCCGCTCACCCATTGCAAGAACATTGGAATCATTGTGCTGGCGGGTTAATTTGGCACTATAAACATCATGTGTCAGTGCACATCTTATACCTTTTACTTTATTTGCTGAAATTGACATGCCAATCCCTGTTCCGCAAATAAAGATACCGCGGTCAAATTCACCACTGGCAACACGTTCAGCGGCAGGTAATGAATAGTCTGGATAATCAACTGATGTTTCGCATGAACAACCTGTGTCTTCGTATTCAATGTTCATTTCGTCCAACAGGTTTTTCACTTCATTGCGAATTGTCATACCCGCATGGTCTGCTGTTAAAATAACTTTCATCGCCCATCTCTCCTTCTCCTGTTGGAATTGTCCTACTTTTATTATGCATCAAATCGTTTCATTTTTTAAGTGTTAGGATTGTTAATTTTCTTATGCAGTAAATCAATATGCTTTTCCAGTTCCTCTAGGGTCGCTTGATATGTTTTAAAATCGCCTCCGAATGGATCGGAAATATCATAATTTATCAAGTTAGCCTCTAATTTCCGAATGTGCTCAATGTCATCCTGTAAATGTTTTGTAAGCTCTTCTTCCAAGCGATGATTCTTAAGCTCATGCTGATTTTTGTGGATAAACTGGGATCGTTTCTCTTCATAGTCAGCATAGGCCTTTTTAAGCTCATTCCATACTTTTTTATCCGCTTCTGATACGTACTCTTTCAGCGTGAAATATTTGTCCTGAAAATTAGGATGCTGCAAAATTAGGGACTGCTTATGTTGCGTCGTCATTGTGATCACTAAGTCTGACGAATGCAAGAGCTTATCTGTTACAGGTTGTGATTTAGTGTCCAAAGTTATTCCACGTTCAAGCAGGGCTTGGATTGCATAGTTATTCGGACGTTGATTTTCCCCTGCAAAAATCCCCGCCGACTGCACCTGAATGTCAGGCATTTTATGTTTAATTAATGCTTCTGCCATTGGGCTCCGGCACGTATTACCTGTACACACGAACAATATTTTCATATGGATACCTCCGATTATCTAAATCCACATTAAAACTATATCATAGAATTAAGGAGATTGTCAGACAATTTTATAGCTTGTTTTCTAGAAAACCAAATTACAAACTTCGAAGCCGCCGAGTTTTGCCCCCATTTAAAAAAGGTCTCCTGCAGAAGCAGAAAACCCGGCGCATCAACCTTATCCGAATAGAATATTAAGACCGAAACTGAAAAGGATACTGCCGCCTAAAATCTCACTGTATACACCTAGCAATCCATGTACTTTTTTTCCTAAAATCATTCCTGCCCAGGTCAGTACCGTACTGACAACACCAAACAGCATAAGTGCTATCATTGTTTTTACTTCAGACATGCCTAGGCTTAACCCAACCGAAAAACTATCAAGACTGACACTAATGGCAAAAAATAATAAACCAATTCCGACTGGTTGTACAATTTTTTTCGTACCGTGATTAAATGCCGAGAATACCATTTGTGCCCCGATTCCTACTAGTAACAGACCTCCAGCAAGTGTTGTGAACTGCCCAATTTGTGTGGAGATTGCTTGTCCCAGCATGATACCGATAAATGGCATGATGATATGAAATAATCCAATTATGAGCCCAATGAGTGCGATACGCTTTAGCCGAACCTGTTGCATTCCCATCCCTAAACTAACTGAAAATGCATCCATTCCTAACGCAAGTGCCATAAATAAAAGTGATACTATTTCCCCAATCTGATAAGCCGACATCCTTCATCCTCCTCGGATATGCTATTAAACTATATGCATGTCCAAGTGGAAATATGTGATGTTATTCTTTCAGATAGTCTGTGGATGCTTTTTTCAGGCGATTCATAACTGCCTCACCGATACTTGTTTCTGGAAATGTTTCGCAAAGAATTAAATCTATCTCCCCATCCTTAAATTCACGTAACGCATCATAAAGATTGGCGGCAATTTCCGCTATGTCGACGCCAAGCGAAATAATTCGATCAGCTTCCAGTTTGTGCGAGGTGAGAGTACTTGCCATCACGCCTACACGATTCTGTTGAACTCGCTGATCATTTATTACTTCCTGCATTTTTTCAGATGAACCTTCAACTAGCCACATCGGCACTTCTGGCGCATAATGCCGATATTTCATTCCAGGTGCTTTTGGCTTTTCGGATACATTTGCCAGCGCTGGATCAAGCATAACCTTACCCACTACCTGTTCAAGCTGTTCTTTCGTTATACCACCTGGCCTTAGGATGATTGGTATTTCCTGTGTACAGTCGATAACCGTCGATTCAACGCCAACTCCAGTTGGCCCACCATCAACTAGTCCAGCAATTTTTCCGTTTAAGTCTGTCCAAACATGATCTGCTGTTGTTGGACTTGGCTTTCCGGAAACATTTGCACTCGGAGCTGCAATTGGTATGCCGCATTCTTTTAGTAATTTGTTCGCAACTGGATGATCTGGTAATCGAACACCGATTGTGGATAACCCTGCAGTTACATTTTCTGCGCATGTTCCATTACTTGGCAGAACAAATGTTATCGGACCAGGTGTGAATGCATCAATCAGCTTTTCTGCAATTGGTGATAATGAGCTTACCAGACTGGTTAATTGCTTTTTTGTAGCAACATGGGCGATTAACGGATTATCTTCAGGCCTTCCCTTTGCCTCAAAAATTCCTGATACTGCAGTTTCATTGGTTGCATCTGCCCCTAAACCATAGACCGTTTCAGTTGGAAATGCTACTGTTTGACCGTCTTTTAGTAGGGCTGCCGCTTCTGAGATTGTCATTTTATTTGTTTGTACATTCCATCGTTTTGTTTGTACCATCGTTGAACCTCTTTTCTAACGTTAATTTTAGTCGATGGCAGTTTTTTTGGCAAAAGAATAGCTTTTTTAAATCAATTTCATAATTCAAAAATAATGCTGTAAATCCAAATTATTTGTAAATGTGCAAGGCCTGTTGATTTCCACTACAGGCGGACGCTTTCCGCGGGCATGGCTTGGGCCTCCTTGCCCCGGCAAGGGGTTTGCCGACGTTGTCCGCAAAGGACGGTTTTAGTCAGGCCTTCATTTAGTCGCACTGCGGGGTCTCAAGGCTCATGCTCATTCCGCTTCACTTCAATCGCAAAAAAACGTTTGCTATTCCCGCAGGAGTCGCTGCCTTCCGTTCCAATCAACAATATTAGCACTTTGAATTCACGAGCTGTAAAACATAGTTCGCAAAATCTTTCGGATAAATGATGAATATAAGTATTTATGAAATTGACTGCCTTATGTAAATATTGTTGAATGAGTATTTTTCCACAGCTGAAATTAAAAAAGAACTTCACATTTTAGGCTAAAGTGAGCAAAATCCAGCGGAGGAAATAGACAGAGACTCCAGCGGGAACAGCAAAGCTGAATATCCCGCAGGAAGCGATTTTTGCTTCCGAGGAAGCTGAAGCGTTGCCCTAAGGTGTGCGTAGTGTATTTCAGGAGCGGTGTATTTCACTCAAATATTTTTCCACATTACTTAACAATGTATAGATTCTTATTAACAAGAATCTATTAGAAAACGAGCAAAAAAATAGCCTGTTGGAGGTTTTTCCACAGACTATCCACAAATTATGCCTTATTAACGGGGGATTGTTAATAAGTTATATTTAAAATCCACAGTTTTTAAACACCTTATACACAGGAATCTGTGCATAAGTGTGGATATGTGATTAAGATACGTTATAAGTCCACCAACTACCTTTGTCGATTGGGCTTTTATCCACTAAATCATTTTCTTTTTGTGGATAAAACTGCAATGCTTCCAGTAAAACATCGACCATTGGCTGGTGGCTGTGTACAAATACTTTCTTCGCTTGTTTTTCTTTTGCCATTGCTAGAATTGCTTCCAGTAAAACAGGTAATGATTTTGCATAGTCCTTCGTAATATAAAGCTGTTTTAGCCAATATATACCTTCCTCGATGGAATCCAATATAAAGCACCCTTGAATATTATCCTCAATTTCCACGACATAGCCTTTTTTCTTCAATAAATCCTGTTCCACATTGTCATTGCTTTTCAGAAAGTTTTCCAGTTTCTCCTGAGATGTTTGGTTCGCTGCGATTAGCTTCATTTTTTTCACCTCTATGATTTTTGATAGTTTTAACTTAAGCTTACTTATAAGCCACGCTTTCTAATATTCTATGCAAAAACTATGAAGTCTATGACCAACCAAACCATTCAAAGAGAAAAAATTTTACTTCAGCTTTTTCATTTTCTTTAGTTTCCTCTGTGGCATCTAGCTCTTTGTCAGTACTTGCACTGGCTACACTTGTCCCATTAGAAAAGTCCAAAAAACATAATGGAGGAAACAGAACGCACCACCAATTAGCACCTTCACCTTGACCAAGCGTTATCAAAACGGCTTCATACTCACCAGGCGGATATAGAAAATTTCCATATAATTTTGCTGGAAATGTGACGTTTGTTCCGTATTCTACCTTATACGATTGCTCTTTGTTTTCCCGTTTCAGAACTTCTGCTACTATTGTTTTAATTTTTGGAATGCGTGTTTCAATTAATTTTCTCGCCTTATTGATGTCCGTTATCTCTTTCACCCATTCGGAAATAACAGCATTGACCTCATCGCGGACCATTCGTTTCAATTGCTGATCTTCCTCATTGTCACTATTTGCTAAAATGCGTAGCCGAATTGCCTCATCCGGTATAACTTTAATATTAGAATCGGAATGTGACTCATCACTTACTCCCTTGACTGGCATCGATAATATTATAATAAAAAATATAATTGCCGAAATTACTAGTTTCTTCATCGTTATGATCCCCCTCCATCTGATTTACAAACAGTATGGGCAAGGGATTATTATTTTAAACTAGCAATCTATTATTTTTTGATATGGGCTTGAATTATCCGGTCTTTTTTGTTGATGTCTTTCATGACTTGCACGTTACTTGCTGGGAATTCCTCGGTTAAAAGATCCCGAACAGCTTCACCCTGGCTTTCTCCAATTTCGAAAAAAACAGCTGCAGAATCATTCATGACACAAGGAATATCTGCGATGATTTGACGATATGCGGCTAACCCATTCTCATCAGCGAAAAGCGCAAGATCCGGGTCAAATTTCCCCACAGTGTCAGTGAGATCAGCTTTATCCTGATGTGCAATATACGGCGGGTTCGAAACAATAATGTCTGCCTTTTTCCCAATGAACGGTTTCAGGAAGTCACCTTGCAGGAATGTGACGTCTGCACCCAATTGTTTAGCATTTTGATGTGCAACAGTTAGCGCTCCCTCTGAAATATCGGTCGCAAAAACAGTCGCCTTTGGGAGTTCGAGTGCCAGCGTTACAGCAATTATCCCACTGCCTGTTCCAATATCGACAATTGTAATTGGCTCGTTTGCTGCAGTTTGAATAACCTGCTGGACAAGCTCTTCCGTTTCAGGTCTTGGGATAAGCGTATGCTCGTTCACACTAAATTTCCTGCCGTAAAATTCCTCATGACCAATCATATGCTGGATGGGAACGCCGGTTTCTGCATGTTTTTCAATAGCATCCTGAAATTGCGCTGCGACTTTTACCGGAACAGGATCACGCATCATCATGAAGAATTCGGATCTTGATACATGAAGAAAATACTGCAGCAACAGCTCGGCAACTCTTGGTTCACGGTTATGTTTTTTTAAAAAAAGAGAAGCCCGTTGAAGGACTTCATGTTGTTTGGATTCTTTTTCCATTTTATTCACCAATTTGTTCTAGTTTTTTAGTTTGTTCTTCTACTAACATTGCATCAACAAAGTCATCTAACTTACCCTCTAATACCTGGTCAAGCTTCTGAATTGTTAAACCAATGCGGTGATCGGTAACACGAGTTTGCGGGAAATTATACGTACGAATACGTTCCGAACGGTCTCCTGTACCAACTGCTGATTTTCTGTGCTCATCATATTCAGCCTGTGCCTCACGCTGGAATTTATCATAAATACGGGCACGCAATACTTTCATTGCTTTTTCCTTGTTCTTAATCTGTGATTTCTCATCCTGACATGATACTACAACACCTGTTGGATCATGAGTGAGTCGAACAGCAGACATTGTTGTGTTAACACTTTGACCACCAGGGCCACTTGATGCGAATGTATCTACACGAATATCTTTTTCATGAATATCAACTTCGACATCTTCTGTTTCAGGCAGCACAGCTACTGTCGCCGTTGATGTATGAATTCGGCCACCAGATTCTGTTTCCGGAACCCGCTGAACGCGGTGTGCGCCATTTTCATATTTCAACTTGGAATAAGCACCAGTACCATTGATCATAAAAATAATTTCTTTGTACCCGCCAACTCCTGTAGAGCTAGCCTCAATGACATCGATCTTCCATCCTTGCATCTCGGCATACTTGGAATACATACGGTAAAGATCACCAGCAAATAGAGCCGCTTCATCACCGCCGGCAGCACCACGAACTTCCATAATAACGTTTTTATCATCGTTCGGATCTTTTGGCAGAAGGAGAATTTTCAGCTTCTCTTCCAGCGATTCTGTATCTTTTTTTAATTCCTCAATTTCCATTTTAACCATATCATCCATCTCGTCATCAAGGTCATCTTCAAGCATAGCTTTCGCATCATCCAACTGTGACATCTTATCTTTATATTCACGGTAAACCTGAATGATTTCCTCAAGACCTGCTTGTTCCTTCGAATACTCCCGTAATTTGTTCGTATCACTTATAATATCCGGATCACTAAGTAGTTCATTAAGCTTATTATAACGATTTTCCAATGATTGTATACGATCTAACACCACGGTCACCTCTTTCTGATTAACAGTATAATTATAGTATACTCCCGTGAGGAGGTCAAAGTTTACTTTGGACTGGTGATTGATTATCTGCGCTTTGCAGAGCGTCTTCTTAATTTGGTGCTCGGTTGCACGAGTGCGCTGTTGCACGATTCAGTCTTCGTACGAATTATTCAGTCTTATTTGGGGAAATGTGGCGTTTATTCAGTTTTCGCTGCAGCTTATTCAGTATTCGTTGCACCTGATTCAGCACTCGATAGCGCTAATTCAGTTTTCGAATATCTCATTTTAACACTAATCGATAAATCCTTGATTTTGTGTTACCAGTATAACTGTTGCCGCTGTTCAGCAACAAATTTTTCATCACCTCAGGAGAGTCTACCATTAGAAAATCCCTCGCCTCCCTGTTCGTTATGTTTTCACCAAACAATAAATAATAATCATTCAATGCTGGTATATGTGCATTTGTTGAAAAGTGATTACAATGCCTGCAATGCCACTTACGATTCAGTCTTTCCATTGGTACCGATGAGCACTTTGGGCAGAATACTCCTTTAATCAGTTCACTTCTTTTGACGCTAAAGTTGTTAAGAACATTGTTATCATAAGGTGTATGATCAGCTAGTAGTTTAGAAGATAGTTGTTGAAGCATGTCCATATCAAAAATCGGACCCCTGAATTGGCGGTTTAATTCTTTTATTTTATGAAAAAGTAAATTGCTATGAATAACCTCTTTCGGAACAGGATTATTAGGAGACAATGGTTTAATTATCGTACTTGGGGAACTAAAAACAACGAAGTATAATAGCGGAATTTGTGGGAAGTTCTGCTGATCTAGCCATAACCGTAATCTGTGGCGCTGTAGTTGGACTTGAGGAATTGGATTAGGCAGACCTTCCTCTTTACCGTCGTCTCCTACGCGAATCACTTGGTTCTCTCCATCAAAATATAACGTGCCATACCAATTTTTAACCTCAACAATTAAAAAATAGTTTCTGCTTGGAATAAGAGTGTCTATTTCAAAGTGACTTTGTAAGCTGGGAACACGGAGGTTATGCAGAATTAAGTAATCTTCAGGTGTAAGAAACGAAAGAGGATAGCTGATTTCACGTTCTCCCTTTATACCACTCTTGGTTTTTACAATTTCATCCTGAATCTTCCTATTTTCTCGGTGGTAATCTTCCGTCCTTCTGCCCAGTGCCTCTAACTTCAAACTATAGATGTTCATTTCATGTGGTTTAATAATCATTTTTCCACAACCTTTCAAGTAATATAAACTTAATATACACTGTTATATACAACTTGTGGTCCTTTTTATGAAAATAGTATTTTACCGTAAATGCTTACGTTAGAAATTAAAAATACACTTAAAAAGCAGGGGTAACTTTTATATTTTGATATCAAAATTCAGTTAGTTTTATGATTTTCCGTTACTAATTTTGTCCATCTAGGGTACAATATTGGGAATTTTATTGTTGAATTCAGTTTTTTTTGCGAGTAATTCAGTTTTCAAGCCATAATAAGCCGAATGCATAATATTTTGTTATCTTGAGGCTCCCTGCTTAGGTGATTCAGTTTTCACCTGGATTATTCAGTCTGATTTGGCTCAGATTGCCGTTTATTCAGATTTCAACCGTGCCGATTCAGTTTTCGTTGCACCTGATTCAGTACTCACTAGCGATTATTCAGTTTTCAGGCCAAAAACGGGCGAATCCAGAAGATGGTAATTTTCTGCCTCAGCAGAAAATCTTCCTATCTTGGGGCATCCCTGCTCGGGTGATTCAGTTTTCACCTGGATTATTCAGTCTAATTCGAGTCAGATTGCCGTTTATTCAGTTTTCAACCGTGCCGATTCAGTTTTCGTTGCACCTTATTCAGTACTCACTAGCGATTATTCAGTTTTCAGGCCAAATCAGGCTGACACATCTCCAACCAAATACAAAAAAGAGCGCTAATGCACTCTTTTACTTAGATAACTTTGATAGGGTTTTTACCACTTCATTTTTGGGTTTGTTTGGGACTTCATGATGATGGCGGCATCTTGGTTCATAGGATTCAGATGCACCTACCATTATTACCGGGTCATCATATGATGCCGGTCTCCCATCAATTAAGCGTTGGGTTCG
This sequence comes from Virgibacillus sp. L01, assembly GCF_052246775.1. Classification (NCBI taxonomy): domain Bacteria; kingdom Bacillati; phylum Bacillota; class Bacilli; order Caryophanales; family Bacillaceae; genus Virgibacillus; species Virgibacillus sp. L01. The sequence goes on from NZ_JBQQCP010000001.1 coordinate 818,379, forward strand.
GCTTGCAGGCGATCCGCAAACTGGGCAGATTGCATTAAGCTTGGACACCGATTCGCTTAGCGCCATTAATTTTGGCATTGGTCCAAACGGTTCCCCGCGAAAATCTGTGTCCAGACCTGCTATGACTACACGAATTCCTTTATTTGCTAATTCATCAGCAACAGCTGTAATATTTTCATCAAAAAATTGGACTTCATCAATACCGATTACATCTACCTCATTATCGATATCTTCCAGGATCTCATCCGAGTTTTTGACAGGGCGAGCAATAGCCGATGTGCCGTTATGGGTTACAACTGAATCATCGGCAAAACGATCATCAATTGCTGGCTTAAATACGCGTACAGATAAGTTGCCGTATGTTGCACGGCGAACGCGGCGTATTAGTTCTTCTGATTTACCGGAAAACATACTTCCACAGATTACTTCTACCCAGCCACTTTGTTTCATAATGTACATATGCGGGATCTCCCTTCAACGTATATGTATTTATATTATAGTTTAACATTTATTTCGACAAATCATTTATTTCGACAAATAATGATAGGACTTTTACCTTGGCAATTAAAAAAATTGTATAAGCGATATGCCAAGTTTTCTAATATTAGGTTATCCTATCCCACATACTAAATCATTGTTTAAAAATGGAAGTAAAAAAACAGGCAAAGGTTAGACATTTTGCCTGTTTCTACTTTTGACTGAACTTAGTCAGTCCTTTATCAATCCAGCTTTAAGACTGGGGTACAAAAGCACGCTTTGTGCAAAATATATGGTTCCCCAGTTCATTAAGCCTTTTAGTTCATATTATATTTTTTCTTGAATCGGTCTACACGTCCGCCAACTTTGTCAGCTTTTTGTTTACCTGTGTAGAACGGGTGTGAATCTGAACTGATTTCAACACGGATCAATGGATACGTATTACCATCTTCCCACTCAATTGTTTCTTCTGAGTCTTGTGTTGAGCCACTCATAAATTTAAAATCTGAGCTTGTATCAAGAAACACAACTTTTCTGTATTCTGGATGAATATCTTTTTTCATCTCTTTCCACTCCTTTTTGCCCTGAATCCTTTGGAACAGAGTTTATTACAAGAGCCGTCATAGGTATAATACCTTATCTAAACTCACATAAAAAGATTATAACAGTCTATAGGATTGATTGCAATAGCAAAAAACTTCCTTCAGATAAGACAACTTGGCCAATTCCAGGCTATGCTTACTTAACTGCCAGGTTACTTCTTAATCCCTTTACGGCTCATTTCTTCGTCCATTTGCTGGAAAAATTCCATATTATCCTTCGATGCTCTTAGTCGTTTCAGGAAGCGATCGAGGAAGTTATGTGAATCCTGCATCGTCTTTCGGATAGCCCAGATTTTATCGAGGTGTTCTTTAGAGACAAGCAGTTCTTCTTTTCGTGTGCCTGATTTTAGTATATCGATTGCCGGGAATATCCGACGCTCTGCCAGGCTGCGGTCAAGATGCAGTTCCATGTTACCTGTTCCTTTGAATTCTTCATAAATAACATCGTCCATCCGTGAACCTGTATCAACCAGAGCAGTTGCCAGAATCGTGAAGCTTCCACCCTCTTCAATATTACGTGCAGCTCCAAAGAATCGTTTAGGACGATGGAATGCAGCCGGGTCAATACCACCTGAAAGTGTTCTGCCACTTGGTGGAATAACAAGATTGTATGCACGTGCTAATCGCGTAATACTGTCCATTAATACAATTACATCACGTTTATGTTCAACTAATCGCATCGCTCGTTCCAATACTAGTTCAGATACCTTAATATGGCTTTCAGGACCTTCATCAAATGTTGAACTAACAACATCGACATCACCATGTACCGATCGTTCGATATCGGTAACTTCCTCTGGGCGCTCGTCCACAAGCAGAATAATTAGTTTTGCATCTGGGTGATTAGCTGAGATACTATTCGCTATTTCTTTTAATAGTACAGTTTTGCCAGCCTTTGGCGGCGCAACAATTAAACCACGCTGTCCAAAGCCAACTGGAGTCATCAGATCTATAATCCGGGTAGAAAGACTTTTCGTGTTCTTTTCCAATTGCATAAACCGATCAGGGTACAGCGCTGTTAAAGCAGGAAAATGCACACGTTCCTTTGACGTTTCAGGATCTTCGCCATTCACCGCATCAACATGCAAAAGTCCATAATAGCGTTCATTTTCTTTTGGAGGACGTACCTTTCCAGATACTTTATCCCCGTTTCTTAAATCAAAACGGCGAATCTGTGATGCAGATATATATATGTCTTCTGCACTTGCAGAATAATTGATTGGCCGTAAGAAGCCAAACCCCTCCGACGTAATAATCTCCAGTACACCATCCATAAATAAGTAGCCATCTTTCTCAGCTTGCGCCTTAAGAATAGCAAAAATAAGTTCTTTTTTTGTTAGTTTCGAATAATAAGAAACTTTGTGCTCACGTGCTAGAGCATATACATCTTTCAATGTTAACGTCTCTAGGTGAGAGATTGATAATTCAGCCATTTAATCACCACGCCTATTCATTTTTACATTTTAAAATTTAAACAAAAGTATGAAGTTCTTGTATTTTTAGATTAAGTTACTCGGGTTTATTAGTTATATGGTCTGTTCTAACAGAAATGAAGAGTTGTCGGAAGCTAGAATAGAAGTTTGTTTTTATAAATTATATTAACCATTCTTTACTAGTATTAAACATCTACCATAATACCTGTTCGTATTATAACATTCAACTCTATTTTTTATATTATTGCCAGTTGGATGATTAATAGAGAAGGAAGCCGCAACTAAAATGGCTTCCCCTCTATAATAATTTATTATGGTTCCATGACGAGGTTTGGTTTTTTCTTCAGGCTATGATCTCCGTCGATAAAACGAACTGTTCCACTTTTGGCGCGCATAACTACTGTTTGTGTTGTTGCTTTGGCACCTTTAAACTGGACACCTTGCAGCAATTCACCGTCAGTAACTCCTGTTGCAGCAAAGATTGCATCATCACCACCACAGAAATCGTCCATGTAAAATACTTTATCTGTATCGGCTATACCCATTTCTTTACAACGATTTCTTTCTTCATCGTTTGAAGGGACAAGCTTCCCTTGGATTTCACCGCCTAGGCACTTCAGGGCAACGGCAGCAAGTACACCTTCAGGAGCTCCGCCTGTTCCAAATAAAATATCTACACCTGTATCATCAAAAGCTGTGTTCATTGCACCCGCTACATCGCCATCTGGAAGTAGCTTGATTCGTGCGCCTGCAGCGCGTATTTCTTCAATCAGCTCCACATGACGCGGGCGATCCAAAACGACTGCCACAAGGTCTTCAAGGTTTTTATTTTTTGCCTTGGCAACAGCTTTTAAGTTGTCAAGTGTTGATGCATTAATATCTACTTTGCCTACTGATTCCGGGCCGACAGCTAATTTTTGCATGTACATGTCTGGCGCATGCAAAAGTTTTTTATGATCAGCAATCGCAATAACTGCTAGTGCATTCCATGTACCCTGGGCAACAATGTTTGTTCCTTCCAGCGGGTCAACAGCAATATCCACACTAGGACCAGCCCCAGTACCAAGTTTTTCACCAATATAAAGCATTGGCGCTTCATCCATTTCTCCTTCGCCGATTACAACTGTTCCCTGCATCGGGATTGTATCAAAAACGTCACGCATAGCTGACGTTGCAGCATCATCTGCCTCTTCCTTCTTGCCTCTTCCCATCCAACGAGCTGATGATAGGGCAGCAGCCTCCGTTACGCGTACGATTTCCATTGTTAAACTTCTTTCCATAATATCTCTCTCCCTTTAAATGTAATATCCTCATCCCAAGAAGATATTAAATATGGAGGTAACAACGCGGAAGTCGAGCATTTATTTTTTTCTCTCTACGAATTTTGAAATTGCTCTATTTCCTGTTGTGTCATTTCTTCCCGCCATACATTTGCACCGAGGTCGATTAGTTTCTCTGTAATTTTCTCGTATCCTCGATCAATATGTTCCAGGCCGGTAATTTCGGTAATTCCATTTGCCATTAGACCAGCGATAATCAGTGATGCACCCGCACGTAAATCAGATGCTTTTACGCGTGCACCCTCTAACTGCACAGGTCCTGAGACAATTACAGAACCACCCTCAACTTTTATTATAGCATTCATTCGCCGTAATTCATCAATATGTTTTAATCTTGCTGAATAAATTGTGTCTGTGACAACACCTGTATTAACTGCTTTGGTTAATAACGTTGTAAAAGGCTGCTGTAAATCGGTAGGAAAGCCAGGGTAAACGAGTGTTTTAACATCTACGCTCTTGAGTGGCTTTTTCGGTGCAATGTATAGTTGCTCGTCTTTTTCTTCCACCACCACGCCCATTTCACGTAGCTTGGCTAATACGGACTCTAGATGCTGTGAAATCACATTGTCGATAATTACTTCTTTACCTTGGGCCGCAGCTGCGATTGCATATGTTCCAGCCTCAATTCGGTCTGGAATAATCGTATGGCGGCATCCGTGTAAATGCTCAACACCTTCAATTCTGATAACATCGGTTCCGACACCTTTGATTTTCGCACCCATATTTGTCAGCAACGTCGCTACATCAATAATCTCTGGTTCTTTGGCTGCATTTTCAATGACTGTTTTACCTTTTGCCTTAACAGCAGCAAGCATAATATTAATGGTTGCACCGACACTTACGACGTCCAGATATATTCGTGCACCTCTAAGTTGATTGGCTCTAATGTAGATTGCACCTTGTTCATTGGTAACCTCGGCTCCAAGTGCCTCGAAGCCTTTGATGTGCTGATCAATTGGACGAGGACCTAAGTGACAGCCTCCTGGCAGACCGATAACTGCCTGGTTAAACTTCCCTAACATCGCTCCCATGAAATAGTAGGACGCTCGGAGTTTCTTCACTTTCCCATTCGGCAGTGGCATTGATACCATATTTTCCGGATCAATATGCACTGTCTGCCCATCCCAGCTAACTTCACCACCAATTTCTTCAAGCAAGTCACCAAGGGTGTATACATCTGATATTTCTGGTAATCCTTCAATCATTACATGGGAATCAGCTAAAAGTGCAGCAGGTAATAATGCGACAGCACTATTTTTAGCTCCGTTGATTCGAACCTTTCCGTTTAACAAATTTCCGCCTTCCACTAGCATTTTCTGCATTTGGGGCACCTCACTTTTTGACGTACAGAACGTACTAATTCCGGAGTGGCCACAATTATAGCCCCTATTGCCGGTTGAGGTTAATCAAAAAGTTAATTTTGAAAAACATACTTCCTGTTGGTTTACTTTTAGAGGTTGTTCAAAAAGTCCGGTAAAAATGACGCATCGAATTTCGTCGTTAGCTTACTTTTCCTTTCCTTGGAAAAGAAAAGCCCTTTTCCTGCGTGCGATGTAGATTCGGGGTAGCTTTCCTTGTGCTCATGTATTAAAAGCATACATTCCGCTACTCAAAGCTACACTGCCTCAAACTTTCGACGCACACGACGTGCTAGTGTCGGTGTTGCAACAGGACGTTGCGAACTTAGCCGACTCGGTCATTTTCATCCTCCTTTTTGAACACACACTTTTATTTCCTTTTATGTTGCACAATTTTTCCAATTCTATGCGCTTATTTTTGGTTATTCCAGTCAGACAGGAATTTTTCAATACCTTGATCTGTTAATGGATGCTTAACAAGCTGACCTAAAACTTTATATGGAATTGTTGCTATGTGTGCTCCATTTAGTGAAGCATCAATAACATGTAATGGATTCCTAATTGATGCTGCAATGATTTCTGTGCTAATATCATGCAGATCAAATATTTCGGAAATCGTAGAAACTAACGTCATTCCGTCATGGCCAATGTCATCTAAACGACCTAAAAATGGCGATACATACGATGCACCTGCTCGTGCAGCAAGTAATGCTTGGTTAGCATTAAAAATTAATGTAACGTTCGTTTTAATATTCAAATCACTGAATGCTTTTACAGCTTTAAGTCCTTCCAGTGTCATCGGAACTTTAACGGTTATATTTGGTGCGATTGCCGCAAGTTCTTTACCTTCTTTAATCATGCCTACAGCGTCTTCAGCAATAACCTCTGCACTTACTGAACCTGACACTTCATCGGTAATTTCTTTTAACCGATCATGAAATGAAATACCTTCTTTTGCTACTAGACTTGGGTTCGTGGTCACGCCTGCTAAAATACCAAGTTCATTTGCGGAACGGACCTCTTCAATATTTGCTGTGTCGATAAAAAATTTCATCGTTTATGTCCCTCGCTTTCATACAATTGTCTTTCTACTTACATTATGCTTATATTGCTCGTACTATTTTGCTTGTTTGGAAGAACCAAATTCACGCATTTTTCCAATGACCGTTTCCTTAATTGCGTCACGGCTTGGCCCCAAATATTTACGTGGATCGTAAAGATCAGGTTTTTCGTTTAATACTTCACGAACCTTTTTCGCTTGAGCAATCTGGCTCTCTGTATTGACATTAATTTTTGCTGAACCTAATGAAATCGCTCGTTTAATATCTTTTGTTGGAATCCCCGTACCACCATGTAATACAAGTGGAATATTCGTCAGGTTCATAACTTCCTCCATACGGTCGAATCCTAGGTTTGGTTCACCTTTATAAGGACCATGTACGGAACCTAAAGCCGGTGCAAAGCAATCGACATTTGTTTCGTTGACAAGTCGTTCACACTCAGCAGGGATTGCATATGCAGCCTCTGCATCTTCAACAATTATGTCATCTTCCTGTCCGCCTACACGGCCAAGTTCTGCCTCAACAGAAACGCCATGAATATGTGCCAGTTCAACCACTTTCCTTGTTAATGCAATATTATCATCTAATGGTTGTGAAGACGCATCAATCATTACAGAAGTGAAGCCTGCCTGAATTGCCTTTGCGCATGCTTCAAAGCTTGAACCATGATCAAGATGGATAGCGACAGGAACAGTTGTACCGTACTCTTCCATGAGTGCTTTCACCATTGAAACCACGACTTTAAATCCGTCCATATATTTTCCGGCGCCTTCAGAAACACCAAGAATAACTGGTGACTTTTCTTCTTCAGCAGCCTGCAGAATTGCTTGGGCATATTCCATATTATTTAGATTGAATTGTCCAACTGCATAGCCATTTTCCTTGCCCTTTTCGAGCATATCTTTCATTGATACTAATGGCATACCATATCCTCCTTAGATGACTATGTCTGTCTCTATTAAAATAAACTACAATATAAGAATACCAACAACATCATCAAGTCGCAAGAACAAAAGCGAAAGTGCCTATTCAGCTGTATCCCACATAACAAATAGCAGCTAATGGTAGAAAGTCAGCTGCACTATTGCTATCTATTTTTCGTTACGTCATCCAATTAAACTTTTTGTAAAGTCACTGACATCCTGAACATTAAATGGCTTTTCAAGGACTTTTTTTACCAACTTGAATTTTTGAGATTCCTCCACTATTTCTTCCGATAAGCCACTCATTAAAATAATAGGGATTTCAACCTTATCATGCTCCAACTGCTGTATTACCTGCACACCGTCTACAACAGGTAACTTATAATCCAGCATCAGCAAGTCGAAGGAACTATTATCTAAGATATTCAACGCTTCCTTTCCCGTCTTTGCCAACGTTACATGATACCCCTCATTTGTGAATATTTCCTGTAAGAGTAAGCGAATACCTGGTTGGTCATCCACCACTAATATTTCTTTTTTCATAAAAATAACCTTCTCCCACCTCGAACATTATTTCTTCTCTCTAATTCACATATTTCTACATAGATAGCGGAAATTCCTTCTTTTTAAAGAACATATTTTCATCAAATAGTGATGGAAACTCACATATAATAAAAAAGTCCCACATAAAAAACGAATGTACGTTCTCTATATAGGTCTTTTTATATTATATTTATCGTTAGCTTATTTATTGACTACTGCACCAATGAAGCCATGAAATAATGCTTGTGACCTCGTTGGACGTGATTTGAATTCCGGGTGAAATTGACACGCGACAAACCATGGATGGTCGGTAATCTCAATTGTTTCGACCAATCTGTCATCAGGGCTTGTTCCAGAAAAAATGAATCCATTTTCCCTCATTTGCTCCCGGTATTCATTATTAAATTCATAACGGTGGCGATGACGTTCATAAACGATATCCTCCCCATCATATGCTGCCTTGGTTTTTGTGTTATCTGTTAATTTACAAGGATAAATGCCTAGTCTTAATGTGCCACCAAAATCTGATATATTTTTCTGTTCAGGTAATAAATCAATAATCGGATATGGTGTTTTTGGATTAATTTCTGCTGAATGCGCACCTTTCAACCCAAGTACATTACGGGCAAATTCGACCGTTGCAAGCTGCATCCCAAGACAGATTCCGAAAAATGGTATTTTATTTTCACGAGCATAGCGAATTGCTTCAATTTTTCCTTCTATTCCACGGTCACCAAAACCACCAGGTACTAAAATACCATCGACATGCTTCAGCTCATTTTTAATTGTTTCTTCATCAAGCTTTTCAGCGTTAATCCAGTTAATTTCAATGTCCGTATCATAGTAAAATCCTGCATGCTTTAACGACTCGACAACTGAGAGGTATGCATCAGGTAGCTCAACGTACTTCCCAACAAGTCCAATAGTAACCGTTCCGGAAAGATTTCTTACCTTATTGACTAATTGCTTCCACTCATCCATATCTGCTGGCTGACATTCCAGTCCGAAATGATCACATGTCAGCTGATCCAGTTGCTGCTCCTGTAATGAAATAGGAACCTGGTATAATGTATCTGCATCAGGCATTTCAATCACTGCATTTTCGTTTATATCACAGAATAATGCTATTTTCTCTTTCATATCCTTGCTGATTGGCAGTTCTGTTCGCAAAACAATCGTATCTGGCTGTATGCCTAAAGAGCGTAATTCCTTCACACTGTGCTGGGTCGGCTTTGTTTTCATTTCACCTGCAGCTTTAATGTACGGTACTAACGTACAATGAATATACATGACATGTTCTTTCCCGATGTCACTCTTAATTTGACGAATTGCCTCCAAAAATGGCAAGGATTCAATATCCCCAACTGTTCCACCAATTTCCGTAATAACAACATCTGCTTTTGTAGCTTGTCCTGCACGAAAAACCTGTTCCTTAATTTCATTTGTTATATGCGGAATAACCTGTACCGTTCCACCCAGATAGTCACCGCGACGTTCTTTTTTTATAACGCTGGAATATACTTTTCCGGTTGTTATGTTACTGTACTTATTTAAATTGATATCAATAAACCGTTCATAATGCCCTAAGTCAAGATCAGTTTCTGCGCCATCTTCTGTCACGAAAACCTCACCATGCTGATATGGACTCATCGTTCCCGGGTCAACATTAATGTACGGGTCAAACTTTTGGATGGTTACTTTTAAGCCTCGGTTCTTTAACAACCGACCTAATGATGCTGCTGTTATTCCTTTTCCAAGTGAAGAAACAACACCACCTGTTACAAATATATACTTCGTCACTATTCATCCCTCGTCTTTCTCTTCTAATTATTAAATTTATATTTTGCCTGTCTGATTAGAAACCTTTCTAACGCTATGTTCTGCATAAATAACAGGGGTTAAACATTAGAATTGCTTGTCTTAGGCGAAATGCCTTTATCTGCCATAAAATAAAAAAAGCGCCTCCCCTATTGTTCAAGGGAAACGCTTTATGACTTCGAATTTAAAGAGCCCAATAAAAATTGTACTCATACGGGCTGAAAAAGTCAAGCGAGCCTTTTATTATTTTTTATCGTTTTCTAAGAGATTGTGCTTTTTCCAAACAATGAACCTTAGGCGTAGTTGTTATAAACTGCTACCTAGTATTGAAAAATAATTGCCCGCTCCGGAAATACACTACGCTAAAGTCCTTTTCCCCTAGGAGTCTAAAAGTAAAAAACAACAAAACTTACGAAACGAGCCTTATTATTTTTTATCGTCTTTGTCTTCTTCCTCTTCGTCTAATTCGTCATCATCTTCATCAAACTCGTCATCATCAAATTCGTCGTCTGATTCATCGTCCAAACTTTCATCGAAGAGATCATCTTTATCTTCGCCATCGTCCCCAGTTTCTTTAAAGTCTCCTGTAAGCACTTCTATATCATCAGCAGGGATTTCTTTTTCTTCTTCTTCCTCTTTCGGTTCTTCTTTCTTAGCTGCTTTTTTCTTCTTAGGTTTCGGTTTAGCTTTTGCTTTCTTCTTCTTCTTAGGAGCTGCAGCTACTTCCTCATCTGTTTCCTCTACTAAATACCAACGCTTCAGACCCCAGCTACTCGTGTGAAGAGCCATAAACCGGCCATCAACTGTCAAATTAGTATGGAATTGTGCTATGTTGTCCGTTTTTTGCTTTTCTGTGTATCCTTTTAGATCTGCAACCTTATCGTAGACCTCATAGAAATCCTGGGCCTTTTTCTTGTCGGTTAAAATTAAATGTGCTACTTCGATCATTGGTTTGCTTTCAAGTTCTTCGCGGCTATATTTTTTCAGGCTCACGATACCGCACTCCCTTTTTCATGTATTAGTGAATAAATATTATAAGTATCTTAAAGCTTGCATGCCAAAGTATAAGACGTTCTAACAAAGCAAATTACGCTTTCATAAGAATCCCTTAACGATAAGCCAAGTTTCCTAAAAAACTTTATTTAATATGCTTTCCATAAACCATACCATACATTATAAACAATTCTCACCTTAATATGCTAGTATAAACTACAAAAAAGTTGAGAAAAAGAGATAATTTCCTCAACTTTGATGTAGGTTCCTCCTTAATTGGCTATATTGTGAACTTGAGCCGGAAAGTTGTGAACTTGGGCCGAATGTGTGACAGTTTGAGCCGATTTCCAGTGAACTTCAGCTAAATGTGTGTTCATTTGAGCCAAACACCCTGTTATTGCTTCGTACTTCAATCCGGCTTTTCACACTTACATATTCCGTCTGTATTGTCCTCCTACTTCGTATAAGGCGTTTGTTATTTGCCCGAGGCTTGCCACTTTTACTGTTTCCATTAGTTCAACGAAAATATTTCCGCCTGAGGCTGCAACTTCTTTTAAGGCTGATAATGCCGCTTCCGTTTGGTCTTCGTTAACACCCTGGAAATTGTGCAGTTCATTGATTTGATGTTCTTTTTCCTCTTTAGATGCTCGTGCAAGTTCCATTGAATCTATTTTATCCTCTGAAGGCGGGTTCGGATTCAAGTACGTGTTGACCCCAACAAGCGGCAGATCACCGGAATGTTTTTTACCTTCATAGTACAAGGATTCTTCCTGAATTTTACCGCGTTGATATTGACGTTCCATTGCGCCTAGCACGCCGCCACGGTCATTCATTTTTTCAAATTCCTGCAAAACAGCTTCTTCAACTAAGTCTGTCAGCTCTTCAACGATATAAGAACCCTGTAGCGAATTCTCATTTTTCGTTAAGCCAAACTCTTTATTAATGATCATTTGAATTGCCATTGCCCGACGAACAGAATCTTCTGTAGGTGTTGTGATAGCTTCATCAAATGCATTGGTATGCAAGGAATTCGTATTATCCTGAATTGCCAGTAATGCTTGCAATGTTGTACGGATATCGTTAAAATCAATTTCCTGTGCATGCAGGGAACGGCCTGATGTTTGAATATGATATTTCAGTTTCTGAGCCCGCTCATTTGCTCCATATTTATCACGCATTGTTACTGCCCAGATACGGCGCGCGACACGGCCAATTACGGTGTACTCCGGATCCAATCCATTTGAAAAGAAGAATGACAGATTCTGTGCAAATTTGTTAACGTCCATTCCACGGCTCAAATAGTATTCCACGTACGTGAAGCCATTTGCCAATGTGAAGGCAAGCTGTGTTATCGGGTTAGCTCCAGCTTCTGCAATATGATAACCGGAAATCGAAACAGAATAATAGTTGCGAACTTCTTTATCAATAAAGTATTGCTGAATGTCACCCATCATGCGCAGTGCGAACTCTGTTGAGAAGATACATGTGTTTTGCCCTTGATCTTCTTTTAAAATATCCGCTTGGACTGTTCCGCGTACAACAGACACTGTATCATCTTTGAGCCTATCGTATTCTTCCTTGTTTGGTTTTCGGCCATTTCCCTCTTTAAATTTTGTAACTTGCTGGTCAATTGCCGTATTGAAAAACATTGCCAAAATAATCGGAGCAGGGCCATTGATTGTCATGGACACCGATGTTTTTGGATCTATTAAATCGAAACCATCATACAGCTTTTTCATGTCCTCGAGCGTACATATACTAACGCCACTTTCGCCGACTTTACCATATATATCAGGACGTGGTGCAGGATCCTCCCCATACAGTGTCACTGAATCAAATGCAGTTGACAGGCGTTTTGCTTCCTCGCCTTTTGATAAATAGTGGAAGCGGCGATTTGTTCGCTCAGGTGTACCTTCTCCAGCAAACTGACGTGTAGGGTCTTCCCCTTTTCGTTTAAATGGAAAAACGCCTGCAGTAAACGGAAATGATCCTGGTACATTTTCCTTCATGAGCCACTTCAAACGTTCTCCCCAGTCCGAAAACTTCGGAAATGCAACTTTAGGGATTTTTATACCTGCTAGTGTCTCTGTAGTAATATCCATTTCAATTTGTTTATCTCGAATGGAAAATGTCAGTTTATCCTGGCTGTATCTTTCTTTTGTTTCATCCCATGCCTCAAGTGACTTTTTCGCAGTCGGATCGAGCTTTTCCTCGTATTGATCAAACGTTTGATTAATAACCTTTTTCGTGTTTTCATCCTCTACTGCTTCCTTAGCACCTTCAAGCTGGAAAAGTTTCCGGGCAATATCGCTTTGTTTTTCCGCATGTTGATGATAGTTACGTACGTGCGTTGAAATCTCACGTAAATAATGGCGGCGTTCATTCGTGATGATCATGTTTTGTTTTTCCGCGATAATATTACGTTCAAAACTGATTTCATCATTCCAGTCATGTTTTTCATTTAATGTATCGATAAGAGATGCGAACAATGCATTCGTCCCTGCATCATTAAATTGGCTGGCAATTGTACCAAAGACAGGGAACTTTTCTTTATCATCATGAAAAAGCAAATGACTTCGTTGATATTGTTTCCGTACCTGATTCAATGCGTCTTCAGAACCCTTTTGCTCAAACTTATTAATTACAATAAAGTCTGCAAAGTCAATCATGTCAATCTTTTCAAGCTGTGATGGCGCGCCAAATTCTGCTGTCATGACATACATGGATAAGTCCGTTACATCCGTAATCGCAGCGTCACCCTGCCCGATACCGCTTGTTTCAATAATAATGAAATCATATCCTGAAGCACGGACAACATCGATTACATCCTGAATTGCTTTAGATAGTTCGCTTCTTGAGTCACGTGTCGCCAAGGATCGCATATAAACACGATCGGTAAAAATTGCGTTCATCCGGATTCGATCACCGAGTAATGCGCCACCTGTTTTCTTTTTCGTCGGATCAATTGAAATTATCGCAACTTTTTTATCCGGAACTTCATTAATAAAGCGACGGATCAGTTCATCAGTTAGTGAACTTTTCCCTGCGCCACCTGTGCCGGTAATACCAAGAACCGGGGCATTGTTGGATTCGGATTGCAAGGACTTAAGAACTTGCTGTTTTTCTTCATTGTCCTTTTGATTACTTTCCATATAGGTGATGAATCGGGCAATCGCCTGACGCTCACCTGTCAGCAATTTATCTTTATCTTTTTTCAGATCGATTGGTGGCAGGAAATCACATTCTTCCAGCATTAGGTTAATCATACCCTGAAGCCCATATTTACGGCCATCTTCCGGGGAAAATATCCATGACACTCCGTACTCATGCAATTCTTTAATTTCACGTGGTATGATTGTTCCGCCACCACCACCGTAAACTTTGATATGCGTGGCACCAAGTTCATTTAGTAAATCAATCATATATTTAAAATATTCAACATGACCACCCTGATAGGACGACATGGCAATTCCTTGTGCATCCTCCTGAATGGCGGCATAAACAACTTCTTCTACTGAACGATTATGTCCAAGATGAATAACCTCTGCTCCACTTGCCTGAAGAATCCTACGCATGATATTAATTGATGCATCATGTCCGTCATATAAACTTGATGCTGTTACAAAACGTACCGGATTTGCCGGTTTATAAAGTTCTGGTTGTTCCATCATCATCAAGCCTCCTTATCTTTTACTGTTGTTCTGTCAATTGCTAGTGACGCCATTAAATAATGAATTTGACGATCAATATACTCTTGCAATGTGAATTGTTTTTGCAGGACCCACCGTCTGAATCCCCACATATGTCCCTGTATGAAAATATTATTCGCCACTAATTCGGCATCCTGCTTGGAAATTTCATGTGGCAGGCAAGTAACGATAACTTTCTCAAGCATACCAACCATGTCCCGCTCTTTTTGCAGTACATATTCTTTGGTATCTTTTTTTAACGACTTCACTTCCTGATACATGATAACGACTTCTTCCTGCATTTCATCCATTAAGTAAAAATAAGATTCAACAACTTTTTCCAGATTGGTAACAGATGGGTTTTTCAAATCAATGGCAGCTTCAAGACGCTCATGAACTTGCTCATAAATGGCATCACATACAAGAAACAGCAAATCTTCTTTGGTCCGAATGTACTCGTAAAGTGTACCAATGCTGAAGCCAGACTCTTTTGCTATTTCTCGTGTTGTCGTTCGGTGGAATCCTTTTTCTTTAAACAAAGTGATTGCACCTTTAATCATCTGATTGCGACGCTTTTCAACAAGCTCAATATTTTTTACAGAGGAAAGGATTTGGTTCTGGTTCTGATTCATTTAGTGTCCCCCCTTCCATTTATCAAATAAGTCCTTCGCCAATTGATATGGATCACTGTTCGCCTCAATGGTTATGTCTGTTTCTTCGATATACGTTTTTACATCACGCCAAATTTCTTCGCGGACCAGTTCATATACCTCTAACTCCTGTTGCTGCTTTCGTCGTTTTTTTCCTTCGTCAGTGCTGTATAAGTATTCATGGTGCTGGTTAATTTTTTCCCATAGTTTATCGATACCTTTATTTTCCGTTGTAATTGTTTTAACGATAGATGGCTCATGGTCACCTTTAGTTGTCATCATCACAAGCTCTTTCAGGAGCGCTTTCAGTTTTCCCACTCCCTGAAGGTCTGCTTTGTTAATGACAAATAAATCAGCAATCTCCATGATCCCCGCTTTAAAAATCTGCAGGACATCACCACTGTTCGGTGTTAAAACAAGTGCCGTTGTATCAACGAGTTTCATAATATCAAGCTCTGATTGACCAACACCAACCGTTTCCACCATCACAACATCGAATCCATAAGCATCACAAATCCGCACAGCATCTTTTGTTGCCCGGGCTAAGCCTCCAAGACTGCCACGCGTTGCCATACTGCGGATGTAAACACCATTATCAGTGAAATGTTCATTCATCCGAACCCGATCACCAAGTAATGCACCACCACTAAACGGACTTGTTGGATCAACCGCGATAATAGCTACAGTTTTTCCTTCGCTACGGATGTGGGTAATCAGACGGTTCACCAGCGAACTTTTCCCTGCACCAGGTGACCCTGTAATACCAACATAGCGCGCATTCTTTTTCATCGAAAATACATCACTTAGCATGGCGAGCTTATCAGGATGGTCATTTTCAACCATAGTGATAGCCCGTGCCAATGCGCGTATATCCTTTTCTTTCATCCGTTCTACAAGGTTGTGCATGTCGTGGCATCCTTTCAGCTTGCTTGATATTGTGGTGCTTCAATTTTTCGGTTGGACCTCTCGATATTGTTGTGCGCTCGCTTGACTTAGCGACCGCCCGCTCAAATTCGTTGTGCTCGTCGCTTGAATTTGTGAACTTGAGCCGATATTTTGTGAACTTGAGCGGAATTTGTGACAACTTGAGCCAAAATCATGTGAACTCGAGCCGATTTTGTGACAACTTGAGCCAAACTGGTTATTGGAGCGTTATTTCGTCAGCATACGCCCGATTACCATACGTTGAACTTCATTTGTTCCTTCGTAAATTTGCGTAATTTTCGCGTCACGCATATAGCGTTCCACTGGATAGTCTTTTGTGTAACCGTAGCCGCCGAATACCTGAACAGCTTCGACTGTTATGCGCATTGCTGCATCTCCGGCAAAAAGTTTTGACATTGCAGAGGCTTTTCCATAGGGTTGCCCCTCTGATTCCAACCATGCAGCCTGATAGGTTAAGAGACGGGATGCTTCGATTTCTGTTGCCATGTCGGCTAGCTTGAATGATATACCTTGGTTCGCAGCAATTGGCTTGCCGAACTGTTCGCGTTCTTTTGCATAATCAACAGATGCATCCAATGCACCCTGGGCGATTCCCAGTGCCTGTGCTGCGATTCCGTTACGGCCACCATCGAGTGTGGTCATGGCAATTTTAAATCCGTCTCCCTCAGCACCTAGCATATTTTCTTTCGGGATACGGCAGTTTTCAAAAATAAGTTCGGTAGTTGGTGATGAACGGATCCCGAGCTTCTTCTCTTTTTTACCGAAAGTGAATCCTTCTGTTCCTTTTTCAACGATGAAAGCACTGATTCCTTTATGTTTTGCATCACTATCAGTTTTTGCAAAAACAATATAGATATCTGCAACACCACCGTTGGTAATCCAGACCTTGCTGCCATTAAGGACATAATGGTCACCGTCTTCTTTTGCCACGGTTTTCATGGATACAACGTCACTGCCGGCACCAGGCTCAGACAATGCATAAGCACCTAATGCTTCTCCTGTAGCTAATCGATAGAGGAATGTTTTCTTTTGCTCTTCATTTCCGTATTTATAAATTGGCCAGCTTGCAAGCGATAGATGCGCCGATAATGTAACACCTGTTGATGCACAAACACGTGATAACTCCTCAACTGCAATTACATAGCTTACATAGTCTGCGCCGATTCCACCGTACTCTTCCGGCCAAGGAATTCCTGTCAGGCCAAGCTCAGCCATTTTATCGAAAATATCGCGGTCAAAGCGCTCTTCTTCATCACGCTCAGCCGCAGTTGGCTCCACATCTTTTTTTGCAAAGTCTCGGACCATTTTACGCAGCATTTCTTGTTCGTCTGTTAGTTGAAAATTCATAATCTGTTGTCCTCCTTAGTCTTTTAAAAGGTTTTTGGCTATTACAATATGCTGTATTTCGTTTGTTCCTTCATAGATTTCGGTTACTTTGGCATCACGGAATAAGCGCTCTACCGGGTAATCCTCAGTATAACCATAACCACCATACACCTGGACAGCTTCGATTGCAGCTTTTCTTGCAGTTTTGGACGCATACATTTTCGCCATCGATGCTTCCTTGTTACACGGTACGTTGCGTTCCACTAGTGATGCAACATTATAGACTAATAGTTTTGCTGCCTCGACTTCTGTTGCCATATCCGCTATTTTAAATGATATACCTTGATTTTTCGAGATTGGCTTACCGAATTGTTCGCGTTCTTTTGCATATGCGGTTGCATGCTCGACTGCTGCTTCACCAATTCCCAGCGCCTGGGCAGCAATTCCAATGCGCCCGACATTCAGGTTCGCCATAGCAATTTTAAATCCATCACCTTCATTGCCGAGAAGTTGTTCTTTTGGAATAACACAATTGTCAAAACTTAGTGGTACCGTACTTGATCCATGCAGCCCCATTTTTTTCTCTGCTTTACCGATTTCAAAACCCGGTGTATCCTTTTCAATTATAAACGCACTAACACCTTTCCCGCCTGCCACATCACTTGTACGGGCAAACGTAATAAATGTATCAGCCGCTCCCCCATTTGTAATAAACATCTTTGAACCATTTAAGATATAGTTATCGCCATCTTTTTTTGCTCGTGTTTTCAGGTTTGCAACATCAGACCCTGCACCAGGTTCGGTAACGGCAAAAGCGCCAAGAAACTCGCCTGATGCCAATTTTGGCAGATAGTATTTCTTTTGTTCGTCACTTCCAAAATATAAAATTGGATTTGTGCCGACAGATGTGTGTACAGATAAAATAACACCGATTGTTGCGCTGACCTTTGAAAGCTCATTAATAGCGATAATATAGGATGTATAATCCATCCCGGTTCCACCGTACTCTTCCGGAATTGGAATCCCCATCAATCCAAGCTCACCCATTTTCCCGATAATTTCTTTTGGAAAACGATCCTCTTGTTCCATTCTCTCGATTTCTGGCTGCACTTCTTTTTGGGCAAAATCCTGAACCATTTTGCGCATCATTTCCTGTTCGTCGGAAAAATTAAGATTCATTCTAAATGCCCCCCTTCCTGTTTTTCTTGGTAGTTTTTAATATTGATAAAATCCTCTTCCTGATTTTTTACCTAACCAGCCGGCTTTTACATATTTTCTAAGTAATGGACATGGACGGTATTTGCTATCGCCATACCCTTCATGCAGCACTTCCATAATATACAGACATGTATCAAGTCCAATAAAGTCCGCCAGTGTTAATGGGCCCATCGGATGATTCATACCAAGTTTCATTACTGTATCTATATCCTCTACCGATGCTACTCCTTCATGTAATGAAAAGATCGCCTCATTGATCATCGGCATAAGAATACGGTTTGCGGCAAATCCTGGTGAGTCGTTTACTTCTACTGGGCTTTTTGATAGTTTGTGAGTCATATCCTCAATTGCCTGATAGGTTTCGTCACTGGTCTGCAATCCACGGATGATTTCAACAAGCTTCATCACTGGAACAGGGTTCATAAAATGCATCCCGATCACTTGGTCCGGACGGTTTGTTGCTGCTGCAATCTCGGTAATTGGCAGTGATGATGTGTTTGTAGCCAGGATTGCATGTTTAGGAGCAATTGCATCAAGCTCACCGAATACTTTCGTTTTGACATCCATATTTTCAACTATTGCTTCAATAACAAAATCACGTGATTGTGCATCCTTCAATTCAGAGGATGGTGTCAGTCTGTTTAGTGTTTCCGTTTTATCTGATTCACTGATCCGTTCTTTGTCTACAGCCCGTGTTAAGAGCTTTTCAATATTGTTCATGCCTTTTTCGAGCGCTTCTTTGTTCATATCATTTAACAGGACGTCAAATCCTGATTGTGCAAAGACCTGGGCAATTCCTGCGCCCATCTGTCCTGCTCCGATTACCATAACTTTATTAATTGCCATGATGTAGGTTCCTCCTTGATCTTGATTGATTAAAATTGTGAACTTGGGCCGGGAAGTTGTGAACTTGAGCCGAATTTGTGACAGTTTGAGCCGATTTCCTGTAAACTTGAGCCAAATGTGTGTCCGTTTGAGCCAAACAGCCTGTTATTGCTTCGGTACTTCAATCAGCATTGCGTCACCTTGACCACCGCCACTGCAAATTGCTGCAATTCCGATTCCGCCTCCTTGACGTTTCAGTTCATGGATTAATGTCAAAATAACGCGTGCACCACTTGCTCCGATTGGATGTCCAAGTGCTACTGCTCCGCCATTTACATTCACTTTTTCCGGATTGATGCCTGCGATTTTGCCACTTGCTAGTGAAACAGCTGCAAATGCTTCGTTAATTTCAAATAAGTCAATGTCATCTTTGGAATAGCCTGTTTTTTCTAGCAATTTGTTAATAACAAGTCCTGGCGTTTGCGGAAAATCTTTTGCCTCAACAGCAACTTCTGCGTGACCAAGTACTGTTGCCATCGGTGTTTTCCCAAGTTGTTCAGCCTTTTCATCTGACATTACAACAAATGCGCAAGCGCCGTCATTTACGCCAGGTGCGTTGCCAGCAGTAATTGTTCCGTTTTTATCAAAAGCAGGGCGTAAACTAGCTAGACGCTCCACACTTGTATCTTTACGGGGCGCTTCATCCGTATCAACAACAATTGGATCTCCTTTGCGCTGCGGGACTTCCACCGATAGGATTTCTTCTGCAAATTTTCCATCCTCAATTGCTTTTACTGCACGCTGATGACTACGGTATGACCACTCATCCTGTGCTTCTCTCGTCAAATTGTATTCGTCAGCTGTGCTGTTTCCGTAATTACCCATGTGCACGCCTTCAAAAGAGCATGTTAGCCCGTCATGGACCATCATATCTTTTACCTTTTTGTCTCCCATACGGTTGCCCCAACGAGCATCCGGGAGAAAATATGGTGCGTTGCTCATGCTCTCCATGCCTCCAGCAACAATTACATCCTCATCACCCAGACGAATAAGCTGATCAGCAAGTGTTACACTGCGTAATCCAGATGCACAAACTTTATTGATTGTTTCTGTTTTGACATTCCAGGGAATTCCTGCCTCACGAGCTGCCTGACGTGAAGGGATTTGCCCTTGGCCACCTTGCAACACGTTTCCTATAATTACTTCATCGATTTCTTTTTCATCAAGACCTGCACGATTTAATGACTCACGAATTGCTTTACCACCAAGCTGTGATGCTGTGAAGGGCTTTAACCCGCCTCCAAATTTACCAAATGGTGTTCTAGCTCCAGATACGATAACTGTTTTTCGCATATACTCAACATCCTTTCAAAGATTTATTTGATAACGCTTTCTAAAATAATTATTAAAAAACAGAATGCTCTTGCAATTATCTGTTTCATAATTCGATTGAACGCTCGCTCAATATATTACCGAAAAAGAAGAGGGGCGACGTTACCCCTCTATTATTTAAGCAGTTTTTGCTTCGTCTTCAACAAATACGGACAATGCGAGAATTTCCGCTACATCCAATGTGCTGATATCTTCATCAACTTCTTTTGCTTTTGTACCATCACTTAACATCGTCAGACAGAATGGACAAGCACTGGAGATCATGGTTGATTGTGTTTCCATTGCCTGTTCTGTACGTGCAACGTTGATGCGGTTACCAGTTGTTTCTTCCGTCCACATCAGACCACCGCCGGCACCACAGCACATACCATTTTCTTTATTGCGCTCCATTTCTACCAACTCAAGACCTGGAATAGACTTTAAAATTTCACGTGGCGGGTCATAAACACCGTTGTATCTTCCCAGGTAACATGAGTCATGGTAAGTTAGCTTTTGGTTGATTTCACGTTTTGGTTCAAGCTTGCCATTCATCACCATGTCATAGAGCATTTGTGTGTGGTGATAAACTTCTGCTTCAAAACCGAAGTCAGGGTATTCATTTTTGAAAATATTATATGCGTGTGGGTCGATTGTTACGATCTTGGTCACACCATTTTTCTCAAATTCTTTAATATTTTTCTCTGCAATTTCCTGAAATAGGAATTCATTTCCGATACGGCGTGCCGTATCACCTGAGTTTGTTTCTTTATTACCTAAAATCGCAAAATTGATTCCTGCTTTGTTCATTAACTTAGCAAACGCCAATGCGATTTTTTGGCTTCGGTTATCAAATGAACCCATGGAACTAACCCAGAAAAGGTATTCAAATTCTTTTTCTTCTTTTTTCAATTCTTTTACGGTAGGAATGTATGCTTCTTCATCAAGTTCACGCCATTTGATACGATCCTTCTTCGATAGTCCCCATGGATTACCTTGACGTTCTATGTTCATAACAGCACGTTGAGCATCCGGATCCATTGTCCCTTCTGTCATGACAAGGTAACGGCGCATATCAATGATTGTTCCAACATGTTCATTATTTACCGGGCAAGCATCTTCACAGTTACGGCATGTTGTACAGCCAGCAAGTTCTTCCTGTGTAATAACATCACCGATCAGGCTTGCACTTTCCATGCCTGCTGCTGCTTCATTTGCTCCAGCATTCGCAGCTTGGTTTCCATTAGTATTTGAAAATGCATAAGAGGGTACCCAAGGTGAATTACCTGTGACTGCTGCACCTCTTTCTGTTAAATGATCGCGAACTTTGATCATAATATCCATCGGTGACAGCATTTTACCTGTTCCAGATGCCGGACATACATCCGTACAACGTCCGCACTCAACACATGCATAAAAGTCTATCATCTGATGCTGTTCAAAATCTTCTACTTTCCCAACACCGAATGAAATCTCATCTTCATTTTCTTCTTCATCCAGGTCGAAGTCTATTTTTTTCAACTTCCCCGGAACACGCTGGCTTAAAAATACGTTAATTGGTGCTGCAATTAAGTGTGCGTGTTTAGACTGTGGTACATAAACAAGGAATGATAGTATCGTGATCGTATGAATCCACCAAAATACGTAGAACAAAACCATAGCAGCTGTTTGCGGCATCCAGCCAAATGCTGCTGCTACTAAACTAGCAATAGGCTCGGTCCATGTCAGTCCTTCACCATGCCAGATTAAGGCCATACCGTTCCCTGCTAAAACAGATACCATTAACGTTCCGATAAATATAAGAACAAGTCCTGCTTTAAAACCACGCTTCAAGCGAACAAGTTTTTCGACGTAACGACGGTGGAACGCCCATACCACAGCAACAAGTATCATCAACGTTACAAGTTCCTGGAAAAATGTGAACCCTTCATATAATGGTCCAAATGGTAAATGACTTCCTGGCGCCAATCCTCTGATAAACATATCAATCGCACCAAATTGCACGAGTAGGAAACCATAGAACATCATTACGTGAATGGTCCCGGATTTTTTATCCTTCAATAGTTTCGATTGACCAAAAACGATTTTTCCTATACGACGGAAGCGTTCCTTAAAATCACGATCAAACTCAGATTTCTTACCGAGTTTAATATATGATATTCGTGTAGCTACTACTCTAGCGAATAAATATAAACCATAGATGACGATTGCTATAAACGCCAGCAAATTTATCAATAAAAATGTGTCCATCATCCGCTCCCCCTTTTGTCTTAGTATAACGAAAAATGATAGCGATTGCATTAATTATAAAAAATTATAGATGCGTACCGCCACTAATTTTTAAGTTTAATATACTAATACTTTATATGTGAATGATCATTCAGTCAACTGATTTTTAGGAAGATGTGATAATTGTCATAATTAATTTGCTGCTAAAAAAAGTCTGGCAGCAATGCCACTTTTTTAGGTTTAGAAACGATTGTAATTAAAAATATGCACTCCCTCCTTATGTCACGCAAAATTCATTGCCAAGGAACTTCTTTCTTAGGATGTTAGCAGACACCACGGCCTCTATCTGTGACAAAATGAGGTGATTTAAGGTTTAGACGGACACCAGAGCCCTTATTGAGGTAATCTATTGCAATTTTTGGATGATTTTCAGTAAATAAGGTATCCTGTGTCCGCTAAAATAGTTGTTTTATAATCTTGCTTCATTACTTCGGCAGCTTCAGCAATCAATTTGGAAACTCGCCAAGGGTTGAAGTTCTCGAAATCCGGTCGAAGTTGCTCGTATGAGGTTGAATTTGCTCGTGTCCGGTTGAAGTTCATCTCCAATTAAAAATCTTCATCAAGCACTAGTAGCCTAATTTAAAAAACTTGCAGAGGCCATGCCCCTGCAAGTTGCTTACATTTTTTCCGGTGCGGATACACCTAGGATTTTTAATCCGTTTGCGATGGTAATCCGGACTGCTTTCATTAATGCAATACGTGCTTTTGTCAATTCTGGTTCATCCTGGTTCAAGACTTTTTCTGCATTGTAAAAACTGTGCAGCAGTGTTGCCAGGTCAAACACATATTGCGTTACTTTGTGTGGTGTGTGCTTTTCGGCAGCTTCTGCAATCATTTTTGGAAATTCACCAAGTTTTTTGAGTAAGTCAATTTCTTTTTCAGCAGTTAACAGTTCTGCATTAAAGTTCTCATCAGCTGCGAGCCCTTTTTCTTCTGCCTGCTTCAGCATTGTACAGATTCTTGCGTGGGCATACTGAACATAGTAGACAGGGTTATCATTCGATTCGGAACGTGCAAGGTCCATATCAAAGTCAAGCTGTGAATCATTTGAACGCATCACGAAATAATAACGGACGGCATCAACGCCCACTTCTTCCATTAATTCACGTAGCGCAATAGCTTTGCCTGTCCGCTTACTCATGCGAATCTTTTCGCCGCCTTCAAACAGGCTTACCATTTGAATGACTTTTACATCGAATTTTTCAACCGGATAGCCAAGTGCTTCGATTGCTGAACGCATTCGGGCGATATAGCCATGGTGATCAGATCCCCAAACATTGATAATTTGGTCAAAGCCACGTTCAATTTTATTTTTATGGTAGGCAATGTCAGGTGTCAGATACGTATAGCTGCCATCCTGTTTTATTAACACACGATCCTTATCGTCACCGAAGTCCGTTGAACGGAACCATGTTGCGCCATCCTGCTCATAAACATAGTTACCATCCTTTAAGGTTTGGACTGCTTCGGTTACTTTGTTGTTATCATATAGAGATTGCTCGGAAAACCAGTTGTCAAAATAGACACCAAAGTCGTTCAAGTCTTTTTTCAGTTTATCAAGCTCATATGTTAATCCATACTCTTTAAAAAACGTCACACGTTCCATTTCATCTGCATCGGCCCATTTATCGCCATATTCAGTGGCTAATTGTTTGCCGATACCAACTAGATCTTCACCATGATACCCGCCCTCAGGCATTTCTGCATCATATCCCAGTGCCTGCAAATACCGCGCCTGAATGGATAGTGCCATGTTATCAATCTGATTTCCGGCATCGTTAATGTAATATTCCCGTTCAACATTATAGCCTGCTGCATCAAGGACATTGCAGAACACATCACCAAATGCTGCGCCACGAGCATGTCCAAGGTGCAAATCACCAGTTGGGTTAACGGAAACAAACTCAACCTGAACTTTCTTTCCCAGCCCTGCTTCCGTTTGGCCGTATGTTTTATCGGCTTTCAATATTGTCGGGACAAGTTGACCAAGGTAATCGTTCTTCATGAAAAAGTTAATAAACCCAGGTCCGGCAATTTCCACTTTTTCAATTGTTGCTTTTGATTGATTGATATTTGCCACAATATCATCAGCTATCTGACGTGGTGCTTTTTTGGCAATCCGGGCCAGCTGCATCGCAATGTTAGTTGCGAAGTCACCATGGGCCTTGTCCTTTGGTTTTTCTAAAATAACAGATGGCATCTCATCTTCCGTTGCAAGGTTCGCTTTCAGGACGGAAGTGGCAATTTCCTGCTTCAATACATCCTCTGTTTGTGCCAAGACGTTCATTGGGAGTCCTCCTCTTTGATCGATAGTATGATTTTTTGTTTTCGCTCTTCCTGGCCATTCAGCTTCACGGTATAGTTAAGTTTCAACAGTCCATTTTGCTGATTGGAAAGCTCCTGATATTGCATTGATTTTGTAAAAGTTTCCATATGTAAGTGACCATAAGCATGCTGGAATACATTTTCTGATGTTTGCTTTAAACGAAATTGCTGATGCATTTTAATGGTTCCTACTCTTTTTATACTAACCTTGTCAGCATGGATGGTTATCAGATTGTTTATTAACGACCCATCGTCCGCTTTCTCCTTAAAGGTAAGTACATCTATATTATCTTTTTTATAAAAATTCCCATTCTCCTTAACGGTATTGTACTCCGTTTGTCCATCATCGGTAATTACTGTCTGAAGTTCAATCGAAACCTCTTTTGGTTCTGAATTCATCAAATCGCTCCTGCTTTATATAATTTCCTATTATAGCGATAATCGTATGTATTTATCAACATAAAGTAGTTATTTACCCATTATCACTATATATCCCTCATGATTCTACGTTTATTTCTGGTTATCTTTTCCCATAATGGAAGTAATGAAATCTTACTGGAGATAAAAGCCTATGAGAAAACTTTTCCGATTGAAAAAAAGCCAGCTTATTCTATTAATTCCTATTAGTATGTTCATTCTTGGGGTCGTGTGCCTTGCAGGGGTTTATCTGGTAAGCTTTTTACTTGGGCCCCCAAAGCTTACCATCGATCAAAATACAATTTATTATAGCATAAATGAGGAAGTGATTGGCGAGGAACGCGGTACCGAAAATCGATACTGGGTTGACTTGGAAGAAATGTCTCCTCAATTAATTAATGCGACCCTAGCAATCGAGGATCAGCATTTCTATGACCATAATGGGTTTGATTTAAAACGGATTGCCGGCGCGGTATTATCTGACTTAAAGAGCTTTTCATTAAAAGAAGGCGCGAGTACACTCACACAACAATACGCCAGGAATTTATATTTGACCCACGAAAAAACGTGGTCGCGTAAACTGAAGGAAGCCTTTCATACAGTTAGGATCGAAATGTACTACTCCAAAAATGAAATTCTGGAGGGCTATTTAAATACGATTTACTATGGTCATGGGGCTCATGGCATTGAAGCTGCCAGCAGGTATTTTTTTGACAAAACTTCTAAGGATTTATCATTAGCTGAAGCTTCGATGCTGGCAGCAATACCAAAAGGTCCTACCTACTATTCTCCGCTTAACGACCGGGGTAATGCTGAAGAACGGCAAGAACGAATTTTAGGGCTGATGCAAAATGACGGTGACATAACAGCACAGGAGTATTTTTTAGCCAGCAGGGAAAACCTTACTTTCACAGAACAGGAAGAACTGGAAAAGGTTGCAGCAGCTCCTTATTTTCAGGACACTGTTTTAATAGAGGCCGCTGATATTCTTAACGTAGAATCTGACTTGGTGCGATCAGGCGGCTATGAAATTCATACGACATTGGATGTTGACCTGCAGCAAAAGCTAGAACGCAGCACTAAAAATGTTATTCAGCCTGAAAGCGAAATAAATATCGGTGCAATGGCTATGAACCCAGCTACAGGCGGGATTCGCGCTCTTGTAGGTGGAAGGAATTATCAGAAAAGCCAATTTAACCGTGCCATTAGCGCAAAACGGATGCCAGGATCAGCCTTTAAGCCATTCTTATATTACGCCGCTTTAAACAATGGCTATAAACCAAACACTATGTTAATGAGTAAACCAACTGCATTTGAACTTGAGGATGGAAAGGTATATCAGCCGAGTAACTATAATGGCTATTATGCCAATCAGGAAATACCCTTAGCTCAGGCAATAGCTTTATCCGATAACGTTTATGCCGTAAGAACGAATTTATTCCTTGGTGCCGAAACACTCGTTGATACGGCAAAGAAAGTTGGAATTGATGGCGACTTACCTGCTGTTCCGTCCTTGGCGCTTGGAACGGCTGCGGTTTCTGTTGAGGATATGGTGACCGGATATGGCACGATAGCTAATGGCGGCAATCAGATAAGTGGACATACCATCACAAAAATTATTGATCGCCATGGGAATACAGTATTTAAAAGAAATCAAAAAGAATCTGAACAAGTGCTCGACCCTAAATCCGCATTTATATTAACCCATTTAATGACCGGGATGTTTGATCGATCATTGGATGGCTATATGGCAGTGACGGGGTCATCAATCGCCAATCAATTGAGCCGTACGTATGCTGGAAAATCCGGAACAACGAACACGGACAGCTGGATGATCGGGTACAGCCCCTCACTTGTTACAGGAATCTGGACAGGCTATGACAATAATGAACCATTGGTAAAAACCGAAGAAGTCCGTTATGCCAAAAATGTTTGGGCAAGCTTTATGGAAGCAGCTCACGAGGAAAAACCATTACAAAGGTTCACTGCTCCATCAGGTGTTGTAGGAGTACCAATTGATCCCGCTTCAGGCGAGCGGGCAACAACATACTGTGACACAAGCCGTGTCATGTACTTTGAAAAAGGAACAGAACCAGCAGAATATTGCTCAGTCCACCTGCCCGATAGCAAATCAGAAAAAAGTAAAAAACAAAAAGGAATGCTCGAGAAATGGTTTGATAGACTGTTTAGATGAGCAACGAGTGCTTTTCTAAGTTTTTCTTTAAATTCCAAATAAAAAAAGCTGACTCCTGTAAGGTCCATCTTACGTCTGGAGTCAGCTTCTTTTTTGTCCTAGCAATACATGAGTTAGCCCATGTATATACATTTTACAAATTTCTTGATTAAAGTACAAGTTGTAATTCAATTGTTCATAATACGGTCACAAATTGTTCATTATTTCGGAAGAACTTCTTTTAGTTCATCAGTAGAATTTCCCCACATACTCCCGCCTTCAAAATCAGCAAGGAAATCCTTTAATAGCTTTTTCGAATGGTCATCCATGTGTTCAAGCATAATCTTACCTTTTAATGATTTTTCCATGTGCGTGACATGCTGAGGCATTGATTTATAAGCTCGTTTTATGGAACGGTCAACACGAACTTCACTTCCGCAAACACCAGAGAAATAGGCACCATTTTCATTTTTTTCAACATTCACCCAAACAATCCAGTATAATTTTCCATTTGGCACTTCTTCTTTGCTAGGTAAAAATTTCACACGTCGCTCTATTTCACTTCGGGCATGCATTGCTCCCATATCTACAAACGCACGGTCTTCATTTGGATCTATAATAACCGGCGACATATTTTCCAAACTGACTGTACCGGCACCATACCCTCCGTGACCGTCCGTTGAATCATCTTTAAGTATTGTAAATTGATTAGTCGTCTTTTTATTTTGACCTTCTGAACTCACTTTCGGAACCCTCCTACATAGGTTTTAATTATTATTCTAGCATAACTGCAAGCTCCATTTCATCCATTACAATTTATAATCGAAAGACTGCAACACAATGCGGAGAAATACTCGACTTGTCTCATAACTCCGATGAGTGATAGTACTTGAACAGCTTTCGGGTTCTCATGAGACACTGATGAAGACACTTTTTATACAATTTAAACAGCTTTCGCGTCCTCATAACTTCGATGAAGACACTTTCCATACAAATTAAGCAACATTCGCGTCCTCATAACCCTGATGAAGACATTTTTTATACAAATTAAGCAGCATTCGTGTCCTCATAACCCTGATGAAGACACTTTCCATACAAATTAAGCAGCTTTCGCGTCCTCATAATCCTGATGAAGACATTTTCTATACAAATTAAGCAGCATTCGCGTTCTCATAACTTCGATGAAGACACGTTTCTCGCTATCTGAAGAGAGTTTGGGTTCTCATACGCCTTGAAGTGAGTGCTTCACGCTATTTGGGTAGAAACATTCCATGGGGGAGCGCTTCAGCCTATTTGCGAGCAAAGCCAAAATAAAAACCCACCATTAATGAGGTGGGTTAATTGATTTAATAAACTGACTTGCTTCAGTTATATCATCATTCGTATACTTTTGCTTCGGCTTGACGGTATGTATCTTTTCAATCATGTCCATCTCCGTTAAATCATCAAAATAAAGCATGGTCGATACAAGTTCAAGAAAGCGCGAACTCTTCCCTTTCAATAGCCAAACCTGCTTTGTCATATCAGGCATGTCCAATTTAAATTGATTCAGAAATTCCTGTCCATCCATGGTAATACTGTAATTATATTGAAAATAGTTACTCTTATCCTTTTTTTCCTCAGCAATAAAGCCCAGATTACATAGTTCCTCTGTACGGAGTGAAAGTTCTTCAGAGTACGGTCCGTAAAAATGGAATTGATACTTTTCCTCAAACGGCATATCACATTTTTGTAAAATATAAATCATCTTCTGCAGCTTTTTCCGACCAGTAACCTCATTTGCTACTGAAAAAAATTGCATTAATTTCGCATGATTAGTTAACATTATTTTTCCGCTCCTTCACCATATAATAACTCAAAAATTCTTCGTTTAGCTGGACAATCATCACGAAGGTCATCCAACGAATCTTTAGGAAAATACAGCTTATGGTCCGTACGTTTTTTCCCTGAGATAGCTTCAACAATTTCCGAATGACGGGAAAGCTCTTTCAACTCATTGTTGGGCATCATCAAATGAATCGGAAGTCGTTCTTCCTCTTCACCAGGCCGATAAAAATCATATGGCAGGTCAGATGATGAATCGACAACAAGGTAATATTCCGGATCAATTCCGGCTTCCTGAAACAACTGGTAAAGCTCCATCCACTCATTCATTTGCTGGTTCGGGTTAAATTCAATATATTTAAACAGGCGACGATTCACAAACCGTTCACACAAATCACGCAAAATCTCGTCATCTTCCTCCTGCCATAGCTGAAAATAGTACGAGACAATCGATTCATCCAGCTTCAAATAATCAGCCAGATCAACCTTTTCCTTAAAAAATGAAATAAAATGTATTGGCTTCAGTTTAAAGGTGTAATCTGTTTCAAATAAATATTTGGCACGATGGAGGATTTTTGACAGAATGACTTCTGCACTTCTGGTTACAGGATGAAAATAAACCTGCCAGTACATTTGATAGCGACTCATGATATAGTCTTCCACCGCGTGCATCCCACTTGATTTAATGACAACCTGATCATCAATCGGACGCATCACACGTAAAATTCGTTCCATATCAAAATGACCGTAGCTGACACCAGTAAAATAAGCATCACGCTGCAGATAATCCATCCGATCAGCATCAATCTGGCTTGAAATGAGACTGACAACTAACTTGTCCTCGTATGTTTTATCAATCACGTCGGCAACCTTTTTAGAAAAACCAGGTGAAACGCGCTCTAAAATTGTATGTATATGTGTGTCACCCATAATAATTTGCTGGGTAAAATACTCATGATCAAGCTTAAATACTTTTTCAAACGAATGAGAAAACGGTCCATGACCCAGGTCATGCAGTAAAGCAGCACATAAGCACAGCAGGCGCTCATCATCATTCCAATGCGGGCGGTTTTCAAAATTATAAAGAATCCGGCGGACAATTTCATAAACGCCTAATGAATGGTTGAAGCGGCTATGTTCTGCTCCATGAAACGTTAAATTAGTTGTTCCAAGCTGTTTAATCCGGCGTAATCGCTGGAATTCCGGTGCTGCAATCAAATCCCAGATAACACGATCCTTTACGTGAACATATCTATGGACGGGATCTTTAAATACTTTTTCTTCATTTAATTGTTCATCTTTATACGCCATTTTTACAACCCGTTTCTTTTCGACATTATTTATTTTATTATATAATGAATAACCTAAGGATAAAAGAGCCAATCTTTTTAAGCAGAAGGAGAAAACTATGAAAAACTGGAAGGATATCATCAGGCACAAGCAGTTTCGCTATCTTGATCATTCAAAAGAAAATTTTTTTGATAAAAAAGCCTATACAGCTTTAACGTCGTTTGCAATCGATGATGTACTGGCGCTATCTGTCGGCGGAAAAAACACTGCTCCGGCAATAAGGTTGTGGGTACACCCTGACACTGTTGTGTTAGGCATCCCTGACGCACGATTGCCTTTTATTGAAGAAGGCGTAGAGCTGCTAAACGAACAGGGATATCATGTTATTGTCAGGAATTCCGGTGGGTTAGCAGTCGCACTGGACGCTGGAGTTTTGAATATTTCGCTGGTCCTGCCTGATGTAAAGCATATTTCCATTCATGATTGTTATGAGGCGATGGTGAGCTTTATCCAGTACATGCTACGTGATTTGACGAATGATATAGAAGCATATGAAATTGTCGGTTCCTATTGCCCTGGAGACTATGATTTAAGTATCGATGGGCGAAAATTTGCCGGAATTTCACAGCGCCGTGTGAAAGATGGAGCAGCCATTCAAATATACTTGGATGTGGAAGGAAAAGGTGTTGAGCGAGCAGCATTAATTCGTGATTTTTATAGTGTGGGAATTAATGACACTGAAACCAAATTTTCCTATCCAGATGTTGATCCATCAACAATGGCTTCACTAACTGAACTTTTAGGGAAAAAAATAACTGTTGATGGGATGAAGGACCGTGTTCTAGAATCACTTGAGCACTTTAGTGACACGATTGTAACGGATGACTTTTCCGCTGATGAACTGGAGGCTTTTAAAACTAGATATGAGCAAATGGTTAAGCGGAATGAGAGGATTGCTGGGATGCAGTGATTTATCGACTGCAATAACGGTATATCAACCCGGTACATCGTTTATCAACCCGGAAATTCATTTATCAACCTGTAATCTCGTTTATCAACCTGATATGCGGTTTATCGACCGGGGATTTGATTTATCGACTGCAATAACTGGATATCAACCCGATATTCTTTTTATCAACCTGTATATCCATATATCAACCTAAAAGCTCATTTATCAACCAATCAGCATACGATATCAACTTAAAAAAGGCTTACAGCAGAAATTTAACCTGCTGTAAGCCTTTCTCTTCCAATTATGCTTGTGCCGCTGTAATGATTGCCAGTTTATAAACATCGTCAGCACTGCACCCTCGTGATAAGTCATTCACTGGTTTGTTTAGCCCCTGCAGAACTGGACCGACCGCTTCAAACTCACCTAACCGCTGGGCTATTTTATATCCGATGTTTCCCGCTTCAAGACTTGGGAAAATAAATACATTTGCATCGCCATTCAGAACGGAATCCGGAGCTTTTTTCTCGGCAACACTTGGAACAAATGCTGCGTCAAACTGAAACTCACCGTCGATTACGAGTGAAGGATTTTTTTCTTTTGCAAGGTCTAATGCGTTAACAACTTTATTTGTTTCTTCAGATTGAGCCGATCCTTTTGTTGAAAAACTGAGCATCGCAATACGTGGATCTACATCAAACAATTCGGCAGTAACCGCGCTCTCTACTGCAATCTCCGCCAGGTCCTGACTGTGTGGGTTAATGTTGATTGCACAATCGGCAAACAGATATTTTTCATCGTTACGAACCATGATAAATACGCCGGAGGTCTTTTTAATCCCATCTTTTGTTTTAATAATCTGCAATGCTGGTCTAACGGTATCTGCCGTTGAATGTGTCGCGCCACTAACAAGCCCGTCTGCCTGGTTCATGTATACAAGCATCGTTCCAAAATAGTTTTCATCAAGCAAGATTTCGCGTGCTTGTTCAGCGGTAACTTTTCCTTTACGGCGTTCAACAAATGTTTCCACCATTAATTCAAACTCAGCAAAGTCTTTTGGATCCATTAATTTGGATGTGGCAATATCGACACCAATTTCTTCTGCTTTCTGTTTCATCTTACTCCGGTCGCCTAATAAAACAGGGGTTAGAACACCAGCAGCACCAAGCTGGCTTGCTGCGGTCAGAATTCGCTCATCCATCCCCTCTGGAAAAACGATCGACTTATCAGTTGTTTTTATTTTATCACTTAATTGATCAAAAAGATTACTCATGATTGAGCACCTCCTATTAGCGTTATATTCTAGTTAAAATGATAATTGATTATCAAGCCTATTAAAAGAAATCACCCTTGATTTTTACAGTAATTTTGACGGAGTGGTGACAAAACCTTATTCCATGATTATCTTTCCCTAATTATGATATAGTAAAATCATATGATGATTAATCCCAAATTGATGAAGGAGAGAGATAGAATGGCAGTTCAAGCAGTTGAAACCTTGGATGGCTGGTATTGTTTGCATGATTTACGTACAATTGACTGGACATCCTGGAAATATGCATCCAGTGAAGAACGCGAATCAGCAATTCATGAATTTAAAAACCTACTTAGCAAATGGGAAGCAGTTGAAAATGAAGAAAATGGAAGTCATGTTCTATATAAAGTTGTTGGCCAAAAAGCTGACTTAATGTTTATGTTTTTACGTCCAACTATGAATGAGCTGACTGATATTGAAACGGAATTTAATAAATCAAAATTTGCCGAGTTTCTACTTCCTGCCCATTCGTATGTATCAGTTGTTGAGCTTTCAAAATATGGCCCTCAACATGCGGAGGATGATCCCAGAACACAGGAACGCCTGAAACCGATTCTGCCTAAATGGGAGCATATCAGTTTCTATCCGATGAATAAAAGTCGCGATGGTGAAGACAACTGGTATTCAGTTGACTTCAAAGAGCGGGCAAAATTACTTTATGAACATAGTAAGACAGGCCGTAAATACGCAGGTAATATTAAACAAATCATCACCGGTTCATTCGGTTTTGATGACTGGGAATGGGGCGTAACCCTTTTTGCTCATGATCCATTACAGCTGAAAAAAATTGTTTACGAAATGCGCTTTGATGAAGTAAGTGCACGTTTTGGTGAGTTCGGCGAGTTTTTCGTTGGAAACCACCTGGCAAAAGATGAGATTGACGCTTACTTACATGTTTAAGCCTGACGGAAAATTGTCTCGAGATATTCGAGGCAATTTTTTTATTTAAATTGGAGGAGGAGTTTCAATCGGATTCAGGTTCTTCAACCTCATAAGAACAACTTCAGCCACTACAATCAATAAAAATTCCTTTTCAGGACAGTCATTATTCCGCCCATGCTTACATACACATATTTAGTAGACCCAACCAGCATGAGCTACAGAAGTGAGGTGTATTTGATGTGGCTGTAATTAGATACAACCAAATTGGAGTACAATTATTGGCAAGGTTAATGCGGGCAGAAGTTGAAGGTGACGGCAAACTTGGAATGCTTATGGTTGGAAATACTGGTGTGAACCGACTCCATATTGACCACTTCGAATTCACAAAAATAACTAATTTAAAAGAGATGATTTTCCAAAGTCCTGGTGGGTTTGGAGCAAAACAATTTATCAGGAGCTCGTCAGAAGGATATAAATTTTTGCACGTAAGGTAAGGTGCTGTCCAGCATCAAACCAGGTCTGAAGGCGCATGTTCAGCCCAATGGTCAATGGACCTTGGCAGGTACAAGACACATTGTTTCTTTGTCCCCCAGCATCTGAATGTCCAAAAGCATACAAATAGGAGGTTTTTTTATGAGTGAAAATGAGAAAAACGTAAATCAGGGCTTTACAAATTCTTACCAGCAATATCCTTACTATTACTACCCACAATTTTCTCCAGCGTATTATCCAGCTTATGACCCTAGACAAATACCTCAGAGTCCGCAGAACCAGCCGACACAACAGCAGCAACAGGCTGATGTTATGGGGCAACTGCAGGCTGGTAATGAGCAGCTTCCAATGGAGCAATCGTACATTGAAAATATACTTCGACTTAACGAGGGGAAAGCCGCAACAGTGTATATGACTTTTGAAAGTAACAGCCAGTGGAATGCTAAAATTTTCAGAGGAATTATTGAAGCAGCTGGGAGAGATCATATTATTTTAAGCGATCCTCAATCAGGAAAAAGGTATTTACTGCTAATGATCTACCTCGACTATGTAACGTTTGAAGGGGAAATCAATTATTCATATCCATATGGCAACGAAGGACAAATGACCCAAAATCCACCGCGATAAACAACTATTGAACGTTAGAAAAACTTGGTACAAAACCAAGTTTTTCTAATATCAACAACAGGGGGAACTCAAATGAGACATCCTTATGAAAAATTCATTCGCCTTGAATTAATAACCCTTGTTTTAGTTGTGATCATTGGGCTTATTTCAGTCTTTCAAGGTATTCTCATCATTATGTTGTTTAGTTTATATTTATTATCTATCAGTATTTTCTGTGAAGCGCTTATCGCAATCAACACGCATAATACAGCAGATGGCGCTAAACAGTTTGTTAAGGCTGCTATGCTTATGCTTGTCACTACTATACTTCTTTTTCAGCTATAGATACTTCATAACGGCATACCCAAGAAGCACCCAGCCAATTAGAAATGCAACGCCGCCAATTGGCGTAATCATCGCAAATGTTTTGATGCCGGTAGTTGAATAGATATATAGTGTTCCGGAGAATAATAGAATCCCAACCAGGAACATCCAGCCTGCCCAGACCATGCCGCCACTTTGTAATTTTGCTAGTAATAGACCGGTTACAAGTAATGCCATTGTATGGAACATTTGATAGTTAACTGCCTTATCCCACGTTTTCAAGGCTTTTTCGGACAACTTCCCCTCGAGTCCATGTGCTCCGAATGCACCAAGGGCAACTGCCAGAAATCCGTTTATTGCTCCAAGAATTAAAAATAACTTCATGATAATGCACCTCTCTTCTTCATGCTGTTAAAAGTCAAATAAGGAACTGCCATTTGCATCGTCATCTTCTTCATGATTACGACGTGTTATGGTTTGCTTTCGACTATTATTGCTTTCTCCGATCATTGCTTTCATTTCTTCTGTTGAAATCTCACTGCTATCAGCTTTTGGCTTTTCTTCCAATAGTAGTTCACAAAGAAGCTGTACATTCTCAATATGTTTTTGTACTGCGTTATTATCATCGCTTTTCTGCTGTGCTTGTGTTAGCTCTTTCATCATTTTTTGTATGATTGTATCTGTTTCCACTGCCATGATAACCACTCCTTGTTTCAATCCTAAACTCAATTAAGTATAACACTATAAGCTGAATTACAAAAAGCCTTGGAGGTTATCACCAAGACTTTTTAGATTACTCTATTATACTATTTCTTGTTCATTATGTAAGTGAAAGCAGAAACAAGATTAAAAATGATTTAGACGTTTACCTGCTGCTCCCTCGTATAGCGTTCATAAACCCATTGCAAAAACTCTACTTCGTTCTCGTACAGCTGCCTTCCAAGCTTTTTTTCCGTGTCCTCCAATAGATGCAAAAAGCTTTTCATAACGCTATATCCCCCCTATTATGATACGCCGATATTTCCCCTTTTTTAATTGTATCGCTATTTATAAAGGTTATCAACAGAAAATTTGCTAAATTGTTAAAATTACTGATAAAATATCCCTATCTTTTGTGGATATCGACTTTTACATGGTAATAATTTCCTAAATTGCTAATTTTAAACTAAATAAGGGAGATAAACCAGAATGACAATAAATACCCATATAATATCAACGAAATGCCAATAGTACGCAAATATCAACTGTTTTTCTCTATATAGTCCATATGATATTTTCATAATATATTGAATAAGCAGCACCATCATCCAGAACAGACCGAACATAACATGTGCCGCATGAAGACCAACCAGTACATAAAATGATGAAAGAAAATTATTTACACCAATGCTGTAACCTTCCTGAGCATATTTATAAAACTCATGAACTTCCAGACTTAAGAATAGTAGCCCGAGTAATAATGTTACGCTAATGCCAAATACAACCTTAACAGTTTGCCGTTTTTCCAATCCCTTCTCGGCAATTATCAAAGTTCCACTGCTGGACAACAGACAAATCGATGACAAAATGACGCTTTTGGCTTCAAATACCTCATTCGGACTAGGACCCGCAGATGACGGTGTGAAAATCAGATATGTGGCAAACAATGTCGCAAACATAATACTCTCGACAAATATATAAATGTAAAATCCAAATTGTTTATCCTTAAAAATGGTTGATTGCTGCTTATTCATGTGAATGCTCCTCCCTGTATAACGCTTTCCGTTCATCCGTTAACGTGCGAACAATAAATAAAAGGAAAGTGAGAGTGCCTCCAATAGCCGACATCCAATACCAGGTATAGATCATGCCGATACTAATAACAAATAACGAAAACGCAAACAGTATTGGCAATATAGTATTCACCGAAATTGGGGCAGGGCGCGTATCTGTAGTTGTTCGCATGCTTTTGTTGTTAACCTTTGCATACCAGTATGGATCAATTTCTTTCACTACCGGCATAGGATCAAATGGATGTTCCGGTGAAGGTGATTTGACAGTCCATTCCAGCGTACGTCCGTTCCATGGGTCATTACCAGCATGTTCACCATATTTATGGGTTTTATAAATATTCCATCCGAAAAATAACATACTGCTCCCCATTAAAAATGCGCCGATTGTACTTGTCAGATTTAAAAGGAATATTCCGTCACTCCATTGGTATGTGAAAACGCGACGCGGCATCCCTTCCAGACCAGTAATATGCATCGGCAAAAAGGTTAAATGAAAGCCAACCACAAATAGCCAGAAATGAAATTTGCCCAGCTTGTCATCGAGTACTTTGCCAGTAATTTTTGGATACCAATAGTATAGACCAGCAAAAATACCTAAAATAGTACCTCCAATTATCGTATAGTGAAAGTGTGCCACAACAAAATGGCTGTCATGGTACTGAAAGTTCGCTGCCGCAACTGAGAGCATAACCCCTGTCACGCCACCCATAACGAAAGTAGGAATAAAGCCAAGCGCAAAAAGCATTGGTGTAGTTACTCTGACAACGCCACCTCGAATCGTAAACAGCCAATTAAATATTTTAATTCCAGTCGGAACAGCAATAAGCATTGTCGTGATGGCAAAAAATGTGTTTGCCATTGGTCCTAACCCTACGGTAAACATGTGATGTGCCCAAACCATAAAACCAAGAAATCCTATTAAAGCAATCGACACGACCATCGCCGGATAACCAAATATCCTTTTTTTCGAAAACGTTGAAATGACGTCTGAGAAAATACCAAAGGCAGGCAGGACAAGGATATAGACCTCCGGATGGCCAAAAATCCAAAACAGATGCTGCCAATAGACAGGTGAACCTTCATTACCAGAGAAGAATGCTGTACCAAACATCCGATCAAACATTAATAAGTATAAAGCAATCGACAATACACCAAAGGCAATTAGCATTAAAAATGACGTGATTAAACTTGACCATGGAAAAAGGGGCATACGAGTCAGCTTCATACCAGGAGCACGGTTTCGGATAATGGTAACGATCATATTAATTGCAAAAAATATCGTTCCAAGGCCCGATATCTGAAGACCAAATACATAGTAATCATTTCCAACATCTGGCGTGAAAACTTCTGTCGATAGAGGTGCATAGCCAGTCCACCCAGCATTCGGGGCTGTATTAAAGAAAAATGACATATTAAATAAGATAGCACCAGCTAAAAACAGCCAGAAGCTAACCGCGTTCAAAAATGGAAATGCCAAGTCTCTGGCACCTATTTGTAATGGTACAGCGACATTCATAAGCCCAATTAATAATGGCATTGCCACAAAGAAAATCATCATCGTGCCGTGGGTTGTAAAGAGTTCATTATATTTATCGCCTTGAAATACCCAGAAATCATTATTTGGAACTGCTAGCTGAGTACGAATTAACAAGGAATCTATTCCAGCCCGAAGAAAAAATAAAATACCAAACAGTATATAGAGTGTCCCTATTTTCCGATGATTTGTTGTGCGCATATAACTCCAAATGATTGGCAGCTTCTTTTTCTTTAAAATATAGATTGTTAAAAGTACTCCCATAATAATCGTCATAATCCATGCCGATATGACGTCTGATGGCATAGAAAATAGTTGATCCAAAAATGGTATGGACATTTGGTACACCTCTATTCTGAATTCCATGCTGTATTTCGTTTATTTTTTCAGCCATTGATTATAAGATTCTTCAGAAACCACATTTGTGGTAAAACGCATGTTAGCATGTTGTGTTCCACAAAATTCTGCACACTTACCTGCATATGTTCCGATTTCTGCACCTTTGATTTCATAAATGAGCTCTTTATTCGGCAGAACATCGGTCTTACCTGCCAACTCTGGAATCCAGAAAGAATGGATAACATCCTTTGACCTTAAATGGAAAACAATCGTCTCTCCTTCTGGAATAACCAATTTATTAATCGTTTCCTTTCCGTTTTCATACGTGAAAGTCCAAGCAAATTGCTGTGCGGTAACGTCAACATGTGTAGCTTCCTCTTGTGTTGCCGCTGTTTTGTCAGGCGATTGTTCATATGTAATAGCCACTGCAGGAACAGCAAGTACCACAATTAACAAAACTGGCAGTACGGTCCATGTGATTTCCAGCTTTTTATTTCCTTTTACTTCAGCTGGAATAGCACCTCTATTTTCATCTGTTTCACGATACTTCCAGACAAACCTAACAAACAATAAAACGACGACAGTCATGACAACCATCATTAGCGCAAAACTGAACACGATTAAAAATGCCTGGTCATTTCCTGTCTCACTATTTGGATTTAGTACAGTAATCTCACAGCCTGTTAATAATAGGAATATAGGAACTAACAGTATTTTTTTCATCGGGATCATCAGCCTTCTTACATATGGTAATTTAATTGACTATTATCCTTTCTTTTGCGGAATTAAACATTTACTACTTTTATCCACCACAAACATAGAAAACCTGGTTGTTCGTTAAGCTTTTTAGCGGACAAAGCAGACGCTATTTCTATGTAAAGGGACCTTTTCAAAGTTATCAGGATACAGAACCCTTATTTCACCAATATCATGGTTAATAAAGTCCATTTGTACCAAATAAGTCTTTGGTGTCCGCAAACCTCATTTTCGGTTAACATTATTCTTATCTATCAAAAAAGAGAAATTCCTAATTGGAAAATGCCCTTCCTAGTCTATTTCGTACCAGATAAAAAAAAGCGGTTCAATTAAGGGTACGAATTTTAACTCGTACTCCGAAACTGAACCACTTATCCTTCAGAAATCTGCTTTCACACTATTCTTCATCCAATTTTTCTTCTAAAACTGAGATACGTGCGCGTAATTCGTTGATCTCTTCTTTTGTTGCTAAACCAAGTTCCTTTGCCATGTCTTGCGTTTGTTCAAATTGCTTGGTACTCCACTCGTCTGTTTTCATTTCGCCTTTTTCAACGAAGTTACGCATGACAGTCCTTGCCTGCTCCTGTGACAACTCATTTTTATCAACGAGCTCCTGCAGTTTTCTATCAAGCTTTTCCTTCCCACTTACTGCTGCACCGAGGCCTAATAAAAATCCTTTTCTTAAAATATCACTCATTCTCTACACCCCCTACTGGCTTCTGATTATAAATTAATAGTGTTTTTTTAGCAGATAAGAAAAGTATAAATCCTTTCTTACTGCATAAGTTCAACTAAGGCTTTCGCCATTAAGACTTGGCGAAAAGC
This sequence comes from Virgibacillus sp. L01, assembly GCF_052246775.1. Lineage (NCBI taxonomy): Bacteria > Bacillati > Bacillota > Bacilli > Caryophanales > Bacillaceae > Virgibacillus > Virgibacillus sp. L01. The sequence continues at coordinate 859,060 of NZ_JBQQCP010000001.1, forward strand.
AAGGTTTTCTAAAAACAACTAAAAGCGTTACTAAAAATAATCCTTGATAGGTGCCGCAAATTATGAATTATATAAGCACCTACCACAATCATCGCAAAAATAATTCCCTCTAGCAATAAATAGAAATGGTATATCAGCTTTATATGCTGATCCTTCTTACGTTGTTAATGTCTTTCCCCATTTTCCAGCCAGTCTAACATAGCTTGATAAAATGAAAGATTCGGTAAAAATAATTCATTGTTTCCATTATTGTATCATAATCATCCGTAACTAATCTTCTATGCTATTTTCGAATATTACTTATCATTACACAGAGCATTCTAGTAAGTTTTTTTCAAATGAAGTAAATACTGAAATAAGCTAGATTATAATAATTTCATCCACGGATGGATAGTTTTTGTTCTGTAATTATTGACCCTCCCCAAAACATTGTACAGTTCTGTCGATAAATTAATTTTTCTGCGCAAAAAATAGTTCTTTATATCTACGAAAGTGAGAAAATAGTCGCAAAGATAGTTACAATTAACTATTACCAATATTTTGAATATTTCTTCCCCCTTGTTTATAATAGGACTATGTAGCGAATCCTTGCTATATAATTCTATGAATCCAGGGAGGTTTTTTATGAAGAAGTTAATAGCATTTTTTTCAGCTAGTGCATTAGTCTTATCGTTAGCAGTTCCTGTAGCAGCTAACGACGCGCAAGAACTGCGGGACGATGTATCCAATTGGGATGCAGAACGTTATGGGGATACAGTTGACATTACGTCTCAACTGAACAAATTATCCGAGGATGAGGAGTTCCAAAAACAAGCAAGGAAGACTATTAAGGAGTCAGCCGAGGAACTAAATGACAGTGACTCAGATGATGGTTCTTCTAAAAGTGATGAAAATTTCACATATGATGGCGGGACCAAACTATTCTTAGATCGTGATCTTGCGTTTAAGAATTTTACCTTACGCAGTGTTGGTAGTAATGTAGAAATTTGGGTTGCTAATGACCTTAGTTTTCCTGAAGATGACCCTCGCGATACACAAGTTGTCACACAGGAACAAGTAGACAAGTTACGTGACGAATTTGAATCTAATATCTATCCGACCGTAACGGATTTCTTTGGTACACCAGATTCGCTTGATGGAAGTAATTCACCATTACCTGGGATGGTTGGCCTGCCAGAGGGATATTACCAATCTGAGGATGGCAACGATAAAGTAATCATGCTGGTGGATAATATTAAAGATGACAACTACTCGGATCCTACCTATCCATTCTTTGTCGCAGGTTTCTTCTGGCAAACCTTGGAACAGTATATGGACCGTAACATAATTACAATTGATGCGAATAATTGGGAAGAACGATTAGAAGGTACATTCTACTCCACCACTATTCATGAAATGCAACACTTGATCCACGCAGACAATGATCCAACTGAAACATCTTGGCTAAACGAAGGGTTCTCCACATTTTCCGAATACCTAGGCGGTTATGGCCATGATGCGGGATCAATCAACTTCCTGCTAGACCACCCAGAGAATTCATTAACAAATTGGGATGACCATGTAAATGCTGAAACAGGTCCGGAAACGATTGCTGACTATGGATTGGTTTACCTGTTCACCCTTTACAACTATGAACAATTTGGACAGGATTTCATTTTAGATGTTGCCAAAAGTCCATTGACTTCAATTGAAAGCTACAACCAGGCATATCAGGAAAACGGAATTGACGAAACATTCCAGAGTGTTTACGAAAAATTCGCTTCGGCTGTTTTGATGGACGAACCTGATAATGTTAAAGGTGAAAAAGGTATTTACGGCTTCGACCTAATTGACTTACGTGAGCTTCCTGTCGATGACGAAGGAACTGAACGTGGTACAACGGTGAATTTTGAAAAAGCCAAGCTATATGAAAAAGATGGTGTTCCGGCATGGGGCGCTGACTATAAGGTATTAGATTTTGACAGCAAAATTAAGGATATCACTTTTAATGGCATTGACTTCTTACCAATGAAGTGGGAGACTGTTGCAGATCCTCTTGGTTCAGCAAACGATGTGTTCTGGGGTAATGAAGGACATGAAGCTGATCATAATTTAATTTTTGAGGCTGATTTGTCCAATGTATCTGAGGCAACACTTAATTTTGATCACTACATGGATATTGAAGAACAGTGGGACTTTGGTGCTGTCCAGGTTTCAACTGACAATGGCCAGACATGGACTAGTCTCGCTAATGAAAATACCCGCTCAGACGTAGTTCCTGAGGGCTATCCAAAAATTAAGGAAAACCTGCCTGGATTCACTGGACATTCTGAAGACTGGGAGCAGGAAAGCTTTGATCTTTCCGAATATGCTGGTGAGCAGGTTCACATCTCCTTCCGCTATTTAACAGATTGGGGGTATAATGACACCGGATGGTTTGTTGACAATATCGCTATTCCAGAAATTGGTTTAGGTTATGATGGCTCTAATACGGATGATTTCCTGTCGAAAGCAGAGCTAGCAGAAGACTATGTCAATTATTCCGTTTCATTTATCAATAAAGATAAGCATGGAAAATACAAAGTAATGCACATTGACCCATTTAATGTTACGGATGAGGATGCATTACAATTAAGACAACTGTTCAAAAAAGGAACCAACTATATGACAACATGGTATTCGGCACCATCTGACCAAGTAGATCCAGTTCCATTTGAATATGAGATTGAGCTGAAATCGAATAATGGAAATGGGAAAGACAAAGGTAATAGATAATAGGTAATATTTATCAAATTCAGAACAGGCTGATCATCTATTCGATGATCAGCCTGTTTTTTCTAGTCATAATCATAAGATTCAATTATAATGGAAAGAAACCTTATTCATTTCACAAGGGGGAACTTATGAATAATAATTCATATGATATGAACAATCATTTAAAATTTATCATCCCATCGCTACTCGGGGTCTTCCTATTTATGACTCCAGTTGGAACTGATGACGGCATGACAATACCGATTGCTGTTTTAGCCGGTTGGGTGCAGGAACTGCTTGCCAACCAGCTGTCAGCAATTATGATGGTCATCATTATAATAACAGCAGTTATGACCATTGTTGCCAGGTTTCTTGGTATGGAAGCATTTAGTAAGACTCCTTTTTTTCAACAATTATTCCATGTAAATATATTTTGGACAATAACACGTGTACTCGCGGCTATTTTTGCAATCATGGTTTATTTTCGCTTAGGACCGGAAGCTATCCATGGCCCAGCTACAGGACAGTTGTTATTAGGCGATCTACTGCATGTGCTTTTTGCCGTATTTTTATTTGCAGGCCTATTCCTGCCACTGTTAATGAATTACGGTTTGCTTGACCTGTTTGGTACATTGATGACCAAAATAATGCGCCCACTATTTAAACTTCCAGGACGCGGATCAATTGATTCCCTTGCGTCATGGATCGGAGATGGCACAATTGGTGTCCTGCTGACGAGCAAACAGTATGAGGAAGGCTATTATACCAAGCGTGAAGCATCCGTTATTGGTACAACGTTTTCGGTTGTTTCGATAACTTTCACCTTGGTGGTTATTAGTGAAGTAGGCCTAATGCATATGTTTATTCCGTTTTATTTAACAGTAATTGCAGCAGGGTTTGTTGCGGCACTAATTATGCCACGAATACCACCGCTGTCCACAAAGGCTAATACGTATATTACTGAAGCTGAGGGTGGTATTGAAGAGGAGATTCCAGAGGGTTATAATACATTCACATTTGGCTATAAAAAAGCATTGGATCGCAGTCGGAAAGAAACAAGTGTCACTAAATTTTTTAAAGAAGGTGGTCAAAACATCCTCGATATGTGGATGGGTGTTGCGCCAATCGTAATGGCTTTTGGGTTAATTGCATTGATTATCGCAGAATTCACGCCGGTATTTACATGGCTTGGACTTCCGTTTATTCCATTATTGGAGCTTATGCAGGTTCCATATGCCGAGGCAGCATCCGAGACCATTCTAATTGGATTTGCTGATATGTTCCTGCCTGCCATCATCGGGTCCTCCATTGAAGCTGAAATAACCCGATTTATTATTGCAGCTCTATCGGTAACACAGTTAATTTACATGTCAGAGGTTGGTGGACTTCTACTAGGCTCAAAAGTACCTGTCTCATTTAAGGATTTATTTATCATCTTCTTATTGAGAACACTGATAACATTGCCGATTATCACGTTAATAGCGCATATGTTATTTTAAAGAAGTAGTGTAGTTTGTTGTTTTTGAAAAGATAAGCTGTACAATTAAAATTTTTTTAACCGGCAAAGATTTTCTGATTGATTAGAAGCTGAAGGCGTTGCCCTCGGAAAGTGAAGTGTATTTCCGGAGCGGTGTCGTAGTTATATCAATTGCAACAATTTTTTGGTAAAAAACAAACACCCCACCATTTCATAATGGTGGGGTGCTTTATTTATAAATTAATAAAAGGGGGTATTATAGTATACGTTTTAACGAAATTTTTGTTTCGTTATATTCGTAATTTTTTTGGTATCGAGTGAAGTATTTTTCGGTACTTCCTGATCCACTGCCTCTTGCTCCGATTTCTTTTCAACAAGATTCATATCGTAGCCAAATTCCTCAGCCTTTTGCCGTATGAACTCATAAAAACTTTGGTTCTCATCTGGCCCAACATGATATACGCCCGTAACATCATTTTGGACTAATTCGGCTACTACAGCTGCCAAATCGTCAACATGAACAAACGTACGAATTAAATCATCCCTAAATGCTATTCGTTTATCGGACCGAAGATGATATGATAACTTATCGGTTCGGTCGTCAAGTTTTCCTATTTTATTCTCTCCATAAATTGGCCCAGCGCGTAAAATAGCATAATTGGACAGTTCATTCGTGATAAAGCGCTCTGCCTTCACTTTTGCATTCGCATAGTTAGCAAGTAAATGGTCCTCAGGCAGTTTTGACATTGGATCTTCCTCATCATATGGTCCTTTACCCTCGGTAAATACAAAATCAGATGAAATATAAACTAGTTTTGTTTGCGGTGTAAGATGCGTGATTAAATGCATAAGTCCCTGGTCAACCAGTTCATGTTCATTAGGACCGCTCATCACTGACCATACCACTACATCCGGTTGTTCCTTCTTAAAGAAATCGGAAAATGATTCTGGCTGATTAATATCAAGTTTATATAAATCATCAAACATGGTTGGTTCTGTTAGGTATGTGCCAATCACATCGACATCCGTAGTTTCTTTTAACAGTTTATATATGGAAGCACCTGTGTAACCACTTGCTCCAAATATACATATTTTCATTCTTTTCACCTTCCCTTTCCCAATCAAGCATGATGGTGGTGATTTTTATTTTGTCGTTGATTAATCATTCTTTTCAATTTAGAAATATTTGCTTCTATAAATGGCTGGCTTATTACTTGAATTGGTTTACTTGATAAAACAAGCACAATTGCTGCTGAAATCACAGCTAAACCAACAAATTCCAGTACATTATTTACTTCAAATAAACCGGCCTGCCGGAAAAATTGAATGAAAAATCCGTGTAAAAGATAGACATATAATGTTCTTGTGCCAAACTTCGTGAATTTATTTTGAGTTTTTGGAATCCATGCTAATACACTGAATGCCATAATAGCTGACGTAAGATACACGAGTGATCGTGCAAACAAGCCAAACTCGGGCTGCCCTAAATCACTATATGACTTCGAAGCCAGCAGCCAGCCTGAATTGAATTCAGGTGCCATATATATAGCTACCGCTACCGTCACCATAATTGCAACAGATGCTATTTTCGCACTCTTATGCTTTATCCACATAACGTGATTTTGTGTCAGCCAGTAACCCATTAAGAAGAATGGGAAAAACACAAATGTCCTGGATAAACTAAATGTGTGACCAATTTCTCCAAAATAGCCAACAGCTAAACCAATGGTTATGGCAGTTATTACACTGAATACTGCTGGGATTTTTTTGAACCAATAAAGCAGTATGTGCCAGCTGAACAAACTAAACAAAAACCATAATGACCAGTGCGGATAGAACACTCCTGCCTGCCATCCTTCTTTTCCAATAAAAAAGTAATAAACTGTATATAGAACCTGAAAAATAATATATGGTACTAATAATTTTTTAGCTAAATTTGTTATATATTTCTTGTTCCCGGATCCTTTTGCAAAGAAACCTGCCAGGAAAATAAAAGCTGGCATATGGAACGTATAAATCCATAAATAAAGTGAATTCATTCCCCGTGAACCATCTGTAAAGGGCTGTATCATATGGCCAAATACGACAAGAAAAATTAAAAATACTTTCGCGTTATCAAAAAATGCATTTCGCTCCATGCTTCTCATCCCTTTTACATTTAAATCTTGCACCCCTATAATGCTATACCCGTTTCTAAACAGAAATACGACAGCATACCGTTGATTTATTGAGGTTGTTATTGAAATGTAAATGGAATGAAAAATTGAAATGTCAGTGTAAAAAAACATGCCCCTTTCTTATAGGAAAGGTGACATGCTCGTTTTATTTAACAGCCTTCTTTTTTTGAGTTGATGACTTCTTTTTTGATTTTGTATTCGTATTTTCTTTTTCTTTGGTTTTCTGCTGATCATCCTGGGCACGATTCAATGAAGCTTGTAGTGCATCCATCAGATTTGTTGCTTTTTCAGGCTTCGGCTTGTCTTTCGCTGTTGTAACTTCTTCCTGGTTTTTCTTTTCTTCAATTAAATCCAATAAGGCAGATCTGTACTCATCTTTATATTTCTCCGGGTCAAATTCTGTTGTCAACTGATCTATTAACATTTTAGCAGTGTCCAATTCTTTTTCCGGTGTCTCTGTCTTTTCTGGAACATTTGGCACATCCTGAACATTACGAACTTCGTCGGGAAAATGGATTGTTTCCACTACAAGTGTATTCTGATAAATACGGATAACCGCAAGTTGCTCTTTTGAACGGATAATCATTTTAGCAATCCCAATCTTACCTGTGTCCTCAAGTGCAGAACGAAGCAGACTATATGCTTTCCCTCCACCTTCACTCGGCGAGAGAAAGTAACTTTTTTCAAAATAAATTGGATCTATCTCGTCTAATTTCACAAAATCAACAATTTCAACAGCTTTATCAGCCTGTTCCTTCTTTAAGTTCTCTAAATCTTCATCATCCAACACAACAAATTTATTTTTAGCATATTCATATGCTTTTACTATTTCATCACTTTCAATTTCACGATCACATACTGGACATGTACGCTGATATTTTATCGGAGATTGGCATTCCTTGTGGAGCTGTCGCAATTTCACGTCCTTATTTTCAGTTGCAGCATGCATTTTCACAGGGATGTTCACAAGTCCAAAACTGATGGTTCCCTTCCACATCGTGTGCATTATTCTAACCTCCCTTTTCCCCATAGTGTCCCGCCATGGTTTATTTTTATCCTTTTGATATTTTCACGCAGTATGAGCAACATTAATATAAAAGGAGTGTGTTAGCCGTGAAGTTAATGAAGCCAATTGCCAGCGAGCATATACCCACTGGGTCTGAGTGGGTATATGAAGTAAAGTACGATGGATTTCGCTGTGTTCTTCATTGGGAGAAAGAATCAATCCGCATAATCAGCAGGAACGATACAGACTTAACTGCAAATTTTCCAGAAATTATTGAGGCATGCCATTCCCAGCAGTCGTCCATCGAGGATTCTCTTCCGCTCCGGGTTGATGGTGAACTGGTCGTTTTGAATAATGCATATCAGGCTAACTTTTCCTTAATACAAAAGCGTGGCCGGCTGAAAAATAAGGAACCGATTCAAAATGCTGCTGCAAATCGTCCAGCAAGCTTTATGGCGTTTGATTTATTGGCATACAAGGGTGAAACACTAGTCGACGAAAAGTTTGCTGAACGGAAAAAAAAGCTTGCTGCCATTTTTGAAAAGTATCCGATTGAAAACCGTTTATATTTTGTACCTTTTTCAAACGACTCGGACGAATTGTGGGGGAAAATTTTTGACTATAAAGGGGAAGGCTTGGTTGCCAAACGCATAAACAGTATTTACGAAGATGAAAAGAAGCATAAAGATTGGTTCAAAATCAAAAATTGGCGGAACATAAATGGCTTTTTGACATTTTATAATACCAAAAATGACTATTTCACTGTTTGTGTATTTGATCATGATGAAGTAATACCTGTTGGGAAATGTAAACATGGGATTGAAGACGAGGCGTTTACTACACTGAAAGAACTATTTCGTGCAAATGGGACAAAAGAGGCAGATGGCTATAGTCTCCCCCCAGCAATATGTGCTGAAATCCACACATTAGATTTGTATAAAAATGAGTTGCGAGAGCCTGAATTTAATCAAATACTGCCTAATATGGCGGCGTCTGATTGTACGCTTGATCAATTAAAAATCGATATCACAATGCCTCCAGATACATTTGAACTTTCAAATACAGATAAGACTTTCTGGCCACAGGGTGGCATGACGAAAGGTGACTTGCTTATTTACATTCGGGAGATTTCACCTTATATGCTCCCCTACTTAAATGATCGACGTTTAACTGTTATACGCTGTCCGGATGGCGTGAATGAAGAATCTTTTTTTCAAAAACATCTTCCCGATTACGCACCATCCTTCATTAAAAGCATCACTATTGATGGAGAGGAATTTTTTATTTGTGATTCGTTGGATTCGCTTTTATGGTTTGCCAATCATGGAGCAATTGAATTTCACATTCCCTTTCAGCCGATCGGTAGTGACACCCCAACAGAAATCGCATTCGACTTGGACCCTCCTGACAGAGAGTCTTTTCCACTGGCGATTAAGGCTGCAAATCTATTGAAACAAATGCTCGACAGCCTTGAACTTGTTTCATTTGTCAAAACATCCGGCGGAAAAGGGATCCAAATACACATTCCTATCCCAGAAAAAAGCATGACATATGATCAAACAGGGGTTTTTACCCAAGCAATCGCATGGACAATTGAAAAGGAGCACCCTGATTTATTTACAACGGAGCGACTCAAAAAAAACAGAGGAGATCGGTTGTATATTGACTATTTACAGCATGGTAAAGACAAAACATTAATTGCCCCATACTCTCCGCGGAAAAGGGATGATGCAACAGTCTCAGCACCATTATTCTGGGAAGAAGTAAAGGAAGGGCTCACACCTGACGCGTTCACAATTACTAATGTTGTTGATCGCGTGAAGAAGGATGGATGCCCGTTCGATGGTTATTTTGAAGTGGGGAAATCGCAAATTATGGATAAGATTTTGGGACTTGTGGAGAGGTAGTCTGGGGTGGAGTGCTGAATCGCTCGAGTTTGAGGCGCTGTCGATCGAGTTACGTGCCAGCTCGCTCGAGTTTAGGCGCTGTCGATCGAGTTGATTGCCAGCTCGCTCGAGTTTGAGGCGCTGTCGATCGAGTTGCGTCCCGGCTCGCTCGAGTTTAGGCGCTGTCGCTCGAGTTGCATGCCAGCTCGCTCGAGTTGAGCCCCTTTTTAAGCAATAAAATAGTCGCCCCCAATCCGGAGCGACTATTTTTTAATTTATAGTGATGTTTCCTGTTCGATTGCTGTTTTATCGTTAAAGGTTTTCAGGTTTAATTTCTTCATTATACGTGATGTTAGAGTACCTGAGAGCATGGAGTCATTTACATTAAGTGCTGTACGCCCCATATCGATTAGCGCTTCAATGGAGATTAATAGTCCGGCTAATGCTACTGGCAGACCCATTGATGAAAGGACTATCAATGCGGCGAATGTTGCGCCACCACCGACACCTGCTACCCCAAATGAACTAATACCAATGATGAGTACTAATTGGGTGATGAATCCCGGTGTAAATGGATCAATTCCAACAGATGGCGCAATCATGACAGCTAACATAGCTGGGTAAATTCCTGCACAGCCATTTTGCCCGATTGTCGCACCAAATGATGCAGACATATTGGCAATCCCAGAATCAACACCAAGTGAGTTGCGCTGCGCTTGGATATTCAGCGGAATTGTTCCGGCGCTTGAACGTGAAGTAAATGCAAAGCCAAGTACCGGCAGCACTTTTCTCAAGTATGTCATTGGATTCAATCCGAATACGCCTACCATAACAAGGTGGATGATAAACATAACAGCCAGTGCTACATATGAAGCAATAACAAACTTACCTAGCTCCATAATACCAGCAACATCTGTGTTGGCTACTGTATTTGCCATTAATGCGAGTATACCAAACGGTGTTAATCGCAAAACCAATGTTACAATTCGCATAACCACTGCATATATTGAATTTACTATTTTCGTAAACATTTCTGCCTGTTCTGGATTTTTTCTACGTAAACCAAGAACGGCTATACCAATAATTATCGAGAATATTACTACTGCGATTACAGATGTAGACCGTTGCTGCGTCATATCCAGAAATATGTTTGACGGAATAAAGCTTAGAATTTTTTCAGGTGTAGACAGATCTTCTACATCACCCAACCTTGATTCCAGCATTGTTCCTCGATCGTTTTCTGCCTGACCTGCCTCAATTTCACTCGCATTCAAGTCAAATATTGCGGCACTTCCTATTCCTACAAGTGCTGCAATCATCGCAGTTCCTACCAAAATACCAATAATCCATCCTGCCATTTTTCCAAGTTCAGACCCTTTTTCCAAGTTAATAATTGATTGGATAATTGAGACCATAACCAGCGGCACGACAATCATCATTAATAAGCTGATGTATCCTCTGCCAACAATGTTATACCACTCAGTCGTTTGTGATAACACTTCCGACCCTGTACCGTAGACGGCTTGCAAAATAGCACCAAGAATAATACCTAGTCCCAAACCTGTAAACACGCGTTTGCTAAATGAAAAATGTTTCTTTTGCATGTATATAAGAATTCCTATGATTGCTGCTAAGGCCGCGATGTTCACTAAAATATATGCTAAGTCCACGATAAATCCCTCCTTTTTGAAATTATTTTGCTTTATGCTATGGCATCATTATATGATCCATCATAAAGAAATGATACTAATTTATGTATATAATTCCTATAAAAATAGTATGCTTTATAATATACAATGATATGTCATGAATTGTCAATCATGGAAGTATGTTTTCATAGATTTGTAGATTAGGGGACCTTTCATAAAATGTAAAAGAACTTCAACCGCCTTTCTGTTCGAGATCTTCAACCTCATAAAAAATAACAAGGCCACAAAATGCGACCTTGTTACGTTATATTTGCTTGCAATTCTATTTCAACATTACCTTTTAGAGCTCGGGATATCATACAGCTTGTTTCTGCTTTTTCAACCAGTTTATGCAATTTCTTATAATCCGTTTCCTCTGCATTTTCCTGAAGTGCAACTGTTGGCCTGTGGATGATCTTTTTATACGTAATAACACCTTTTGTCACGTCAACAATGCCTTCTGATTCTAGTCCCATTTCCTTCAACGGCAGATTTGCCCTTTCAATCATTGCCGCTAATGTAATCAGATAGCATGTTGCAGCTGCACCTAATAGCATCTCATCGGGATTTGTTCCTACTCCAGGGCCATCCATTTCGTGTGGAATAGAGATTTTCGTTTGTAAGTTCCCTGCTTCAATTGAACCTGTACTATTTCGTCCACCAGGCCAGTCTGCTTTTAATCGAAAATGATGCTCAGCCATTGAATCACCTCATGTTTAAAGAGTATAACTTATACCAGTTCCAACTATAACACCAATAATTACGATTAGCCATGCAGGTGTTTTCCAGAAATGGAGCAGGCCAAATAGAATTGCTGCAAGTCCAAAGTCAGCTCCGTTATTAATCGAACTTGTAAAAACAGGGTCATAGAGTGCTGCAAGTAAAATCCCAACCACACTTGCATTGACACCAGTTAGAATCCCTTGAAAACTTGAACGTTTACGTAATTCACTCAAGAAAGGAAGCGCACCAACAATTAATAGGAATGACGGCAAGAAGATAGCAATCGTTGCAACAATAGCACCGGCAACCCCACTAATCATCGTTCCTAAATAACTTGCGAATGTAAATAAAGGTCCTGGAACCGCTTGAGCCATACCGTATCCTGCCAAGAATTCACTACTCGATAACAGGCCATTCGGAACGACTTCCTGCTCCAGCAATGGAAGTACAACATGACCCCCACCAAAAACGATAGCTCCAACACGAAAGAATGTATCGAAAATAGAAAGATAGATGTTTGATGCAGTTTGCGAAAGAATTGGCAGAAAGATCAATAATAAAACTAAAATCGATATTGAAGCAATCCCTTGTTTTTTTGTAACTGAAACAGAAAAAGGCTGTACCTTTGATTCAGCTTGCTTGGAAAAGAGGAAATACCCTACTATGGCCGCTCCAATAATTACGGATACTTGTACAATTGCTGACGGGAATAACAGCATAACCATCGCTGCAATTAATGCCACCGCTATTCTTGGCTGATCGGGTGTTAACTTTTTACCGAGACCAATCACAGCATGGGCGACAACTGCCACCGCTACAATTTTCAAGCTTCCAATCCAGGCGGCCCCTTCCAATGAAAATGTCTGATATAAAAGTGCAAACATTACAAGCACAATAACAGATGGTATTGTAAAACCAAGCCACGACACTACGCCTCCTAAAAAGCCGCCACGGAGCATACCGATGGCAATCCCTACCTGACTGCTAGCAGGACCAGGAAGAAATTGACACAAGGCGATTATATCAGCGTATGTCTTGTCATCGAGCCATTTTCGCTTGTCGATGTATTCATCTTTAAAATAACCCAGGTGTGCGACCGGTCCTCCAAAAGAAGTGAGTCCCAGCTTTAACGAAGCACTTAGAATTTCTGTTAATTTCTTCATAACAGACCTCGGTCCCTCCCTCCCAAATTTCTTCCTATTAAAAATAACATATTAACCGCATGAAGGCAGTTAAATTTACAAAAACTTAACGAAAAAATCCCCACTAAATTAATAGTGGGGATTTCTGTCTATTGCCGGTCTAATATTTCTTTTAAAACGCGTGCCTGATTGTATTGTTCATCTTTTGCTGCAAATAATAATGTCAGATTTTTGTTATGCTGTTTGGTTAAGTCCTTTAGTTTTTGGAGTTCTTCCTGCTGATCACCATGTTCAAGTTCTTCTTTATATTTCTTTTTGAATGTATCATATTTATCTGGGTCATGTCCGAACCATTTACGCAAATCATTCGATGGTCCGACTTCCTTCATCCAATGATCCAGATGAGCATCTTCTTTTGACATCCCCCGTGGCCAGACACGATCTACCAAAATACGTACACCATCATTTGTTTCGACGTCTTCATAAATTCGCTTCATTTGTACAGGCATTAAAACACCCCTTTATGAATTTACTCCTCTTCTTCTACCTTTTTCTTACCTGACATAAACCATCCGGCAGCTGCAATCGCAACTAATACTGCGTAGAAAATCAGTTTCCATATTGTAGAATGCGGGAAGTCATGTGGAATCCAAGCAATGTCAGGATGTGCAAGTACAATTAATCCTAGTTTCACACCTACCCAACCGACAATTACAAATGCGGCTATTTCAAGGCCAGGCCGTTTATTCAGTAAATCAACGAATACGTTTGCAGCGAATCGCATAATGATTAGACCAATCATACCACCGGCAAGTACTACAGCGAACTGTCCACCATCAAGGCTACCTACACTTGGCCAATCTGTTGGTGGTAAAGCAACCGCAAGTGCCACTGCCGCCAGAATAGAGTCAACTGCAAATGCCAAGTCAGCAAATTCAACCTTTACAACCGTCATCCAAAAACCGCTGCCTGACTCTTTTGGTTTCTTTTCTTCTTTATTAGACCAGAGTTTGTCATACAAATGCTTGATCGAAATGAACAACAAGTATGCTGCACCTAATGCTTGTACTTGCCATACATCAACAAGGAACGAGATAATGAATAGTGAGCCAAACCGTAATACAAAAGCCCCTGCTAATCCGTAAAATAAGGCTTTCTTACGTTTTTTTGGAGGTAAGTGTTTCACCATTATTGCTAAAACTAGTGCATTATCTGCAGCCAAGAGACCTTCAAGACCGATTAATATGACTAATACCCATAAATATTCAATTAATAACTGTATATCCAATTAAATCTCTCCTTCATTAGTAAACCTAGCTTATCGCCAAGCCTTAGTTGCACTTATGAAAGTATTTATACTTTCTTATCTGCCAAAAAAATGGCCCCCACCAACAGGTAAGGACCATTAAAAAAGACCCTTACCGTTTAGTGGTAAAGGTCTCGCTAACAACGCACGTTGCCAATTACGCCGGAGATATAATCTCGAAATGACGGCTATAATTGTCCAGCTACTCCCCTTCAGGAATATTATGTTACTTAAATTTAACCTTTTTCTTCGTTAATTGTCAACTAATGAAATCAGTTCCTGGGTTTACCATTAAATGTATTGTTTGTTATACAATACCCGTTTCCCAAATAAAATATTCCTACATCTGATTGATCCTATTATCCATATATGCCTTCATTGCTTCCAGGCGATCACCACTTTCCTGTTTACTAGATCCGCACACCCCAAAATAACATTTAATCTTCGGTTCGGTTCCGGATGGTCGTAAACAGACCCAGCTATCTTTTTCCAGCTTATATTTAACGACGTTTTCTTGTGGTAGATCAATTTGTTCAGTCGATTGCTCACTTCCTACTATAGTTCGCTCGCCAGAATCATAATCCTCAATCTGCTCAACCTGTAAACCTGCTATTGCAGTAAGCGGATCTTTTCGAAATGTTTTCATAATAGCATTGATTTTTTCGGAACCTTCTTTACCTTTTAATGTTAGAGAAGACATTCCTTCAAGGTAATACCCATGTCTATCATACAGTTCATTTAACGCATCATGTAGCGTTTTTCCTTGTTTTTTCCAATAATAAGCCATTTCACTTGCGAATACCGCTGCCTGGACAGCGTCTTTATCCCGCGCAAAACTGCTTATTAAGTAGCCGTAGCTTTCTTCATAACCGAATACAAACGTTTCACCTGTTGCATCAAATTGGCGGATTTTTTCACCAATAAATTTAAAACCAGTCAAAGTATCAATCGTCTTAACACCATAATAATCGGCAATTTTCCGGCCTAGCTCTGATGTTACAATTGTTTTTAACATACGGCCATTTGCCAGTAATGCCTGTCCACTATGTGACAGAATATAGTCCAATAATAATGACCCCAATTGGTTTCCAGTGAGAACATTATATTCTCCGGCTTCATTTCTGACAGCAACACCTAATCGGTCTGCATCAGGATCTGTACCAATCAGAATATCAGCACCCGACTGTTTCCCAAGCTCAATAGCCATACTAAATGCCTGGTGTTCCTCCGGGTTAGGTGACGTAACAGTTGAAAACTCCGGATCTGGTTCAGCTTGTTCCTTAACAACTTCTACATCGTTAAAGTTTAATTGATGCAGTCCTTTCATCACTAAATCATAAGCTGTTCCGTGTAGTGGCGTGAATACGATTTGTAGGTCTTTATCCTGCTTACGTTCATCCTCATTCAAATTGGAAATTTGCTCTAAGCATTCCAAATAAGCATTATCAATTTCACTGCCAATCCATGTGAGTAATTCTTTTTCCTCCAGATCTTTTTCTTCCATGTACGGAATTATCAGTTCATCTCCGGCTTCCTGAATGGCAGCAGTTATATCACTTGCTTCATCTGGAGTGATCTGTCCACCATCCTCATTGTATACTTTAAACCCATTATATTCAGGCGGGTTATGGCTAGCGGTAATCATAACGCCAGCGACTGTTCCAAGGTATCGCACAGCAAACGACAGCAATGGCGTCGGGTGCAATGTATTAAAGACATATGCTTTAATGCCAAAATCACCGAGTACCTTTGCTGTTTCCAGTGCAAATTCCTGGGACATATACCTGGAATCATAGGAGACTACTACACCCCGGTCTCTCACATTCACACAATTTACCTTCAAATAATTTACAAGACCACTCACGGCTTTTCGAACTGTATAGATATTCATACGGTTAATGCCAGGTCCAAGCACGCCGCGCATACCACCAGTACCGAAAGTTAATTCCTTGTAAAACGCATCTTCCAACGTTTTATTATCCTTTATATTTTCCAGCTCTTTTTTTAACGATGGTTCAAGATACTGAAATGATCTCCACTTTTTATATGCCGCTTCCCAATTATCCATAAGGTGTATCCCCCTCTTAATGACGACTACATTTGCTCAAATTCTAGCATACTTTGTGCCTATATTCTATTTCTCTATGAAAATTTATGTTTATTCGTAGCTGCTTCAGGTGAAAATAGTGAAGGAACCTTCCTATTATTGACAAAAACAGTTAGAATGGAAAAAATGAACTATAAAAAAGAAAGTTGTGATAATGGTGCTCGAAAAACGATGGTTTCAAACATTAACAATGTTTATACTTATCTTTCTATTAATCTTACTTATATCTGCCACGAATTTTATTTTTGATCCTATCTTCAAATATATGGGCGCTGTTGCCATACCTATCGTTGGCGCTGGTATACTCTTTTATTTAACAAAGCCAGTCATGCACTTCTTGGAAAATTATAAAATTAATCGTGTGTTTTCGATAATTATTGTATTTCTTCTCTTAATTTTACTTGGATTTTTAATTTCCACTTATATTGCACCAATTGCCCAAAAGCAATTCACAAACCTGATTGATAATATACCTAAAATGGTTTCTGGCGCTGAAGATATCATAACATATTGGCAGGCCAACCAAAATCTGATTCCGCCAGAAGTAAATAACACCATTGATAATTTTATGTCAAACATACAATCACACATTGAATCTGCCATGTCATTTATATTTGGGTTTGTCAGTCAGCTGATTGGATTTGTCTTTGCATTAGTGCTTGTACCGTTCTTCTTGTTTTTCATGTTGAAGGATGGCGAAAGATTTGCGCCGTTTATGACACAAATTTTTGAAAAGAAAAAGGCAGAAAACATTCGTGCATTAATGCAAAAAATCGATGATGCATTGACTTCTTATATCCAAGGTCAGTTGATAGTCAGCTTCTGTATTGGTGTTTTACTATTCATAGGCTACTTAATAATCAACTTAGAATACGCGTTAACACTAGCATTATTCGGTATGGTCATGTGTGTTATCCCATTTCTTGGACCATTTCTTGCTGTTATTCCGGCTATCATCGTTGGTTTTTTCCAGGATCCGATGACAGGTGTATGGGTAGCAGTTGTGATGGTTATTGCACAGCAAATCGAAGGTAACTTTGTATCACCGAATGTAATGGGACGTGCATTAAAGCTTCATCCGCTAACAGTTATTACCTTAATTCTTGCGGCTGGGAGCATTGCTGGTTTTCTGGGAATTCTTTTTGTAGTACCGTTCTATGCAGTAGTGAAAACAATCATCGTGCATTTTTATAAAACATACCAGGGATCAAAAACTAACCAGGATGACGCATTAATTTAATTCGATTGGTTTATGTGAAAAGTAGCGTGGAAAAAACTCCATGCTACTTTTTTAGTTTCTTCCAGTAATTATTGTTGTCTTTGACACACAGACTAACCGCCCACGGAAAGCGGAATGTATTTCCATCGGTGTCATAGCACTCAAGTTCTTTTCCATGCTATGTCGTAGTCCAAGGATTAAACGCAACAAAATTTACAAATGGTGTCTATTGTTAAATGTATATACAATTGAGGATGCTACTTCATAATAGCCTATTTTTTTATAAATACTGTTGGAAGTTGAATTGGCTTGGTCCGTATATAAGCTGCAGAACTTAAAGCCGTCTTTAAGAAGTTTTTCTGTTAATTTCGCTACGGTAGCTGTTGCATATCCATTCCGCTTATATTCCTCCGGGGTGAAAACCGCATTGAGCGTTGCACCATTCTTGGTTTTTCGTGAACGATTAACCATGGAAACCGGATTACCCTCTACTACCCAGAAATATATTGTTCGGTTACTAATAAACGATTGAGCCATTTGATCAGCATCTTCCTCAGAGATATTTTCACTTACTGCAACACCAAATTGCATCAGCCATTTTTTCACGAGTGTACGGTCTTTAGGTTTAGCTTCATGCAGTTCCCCTTTGGTCTCTGAAATTTCATTCAGTTGATCCAGCTGATATATTAACTGCTTCATTTCGATCGTTGCCTGTAATTGCGTCAGCCTTTCCCACTCTTTCTTAAAAATTTCCGCTTTCTCAGTGGGCCCCAATACCCCAGGAACAACAACATTCCTATTATAAAGAAATGCTGCGACCTGACGAATAACATTATTATGTACATTACCGACGTCAGCAAGTATCCAGTTGTTCGTTGAAGTCTGCATAAATGCGTAGATTGTTTCACCATTTTGCTCGACCAGTCCTAAATGAAAGCCTTCTTTATAGGAATCACTATCATTGGCAAGCCGATCGAGTATTCCAAGCATTAGGTTATTAGACGCCTCCCTTTCCATCAGCAGCGATTCAACACTTTTCTTATAATTTGCGAGAGAAACTTCGAGCTTAATATCCATACAGAAAGCCCCCTTTTATTTACATAATAGTAACTTAATTTCTTGTTTTGTAAAGACCATTTCAGCTAAACTATTACCTAGGAGTGATATTCATGACAAAAAAAGAAATTGAAGCGGAAATCGCAGAACTGAAGTCTGACTATATCCGTATTCAAGGGGATCTGGAAAAAGCAACATCATTTAGTGTAAATACAGCGGCCGGCGAAAAGAAACTAATTCAGATAGAAAAACAACTTGCTGAATTTAATCGCAAACTAGAAGAAATGAAGTAATTAGAAAAAGAAATGCTATCTTGCTTTCTTAGAACCCCTTGCATGCCTTAATTGGTCGACTGCCTATGTAAAAACAGGGCTGACAGAATAACTTTCTGACAGCCCTGTTTTTCAGCTAATACATTCGACATTAATCGGGAAGAGGTATCTCCTCATTTTTCACTTTCATTCCCGTTTCCATTCTCATTTTCGTTGCGTTGATTTTCGATTCGTTCACGTATTTTTTTAATTTCTTTTACTGGTGGTGTGAGACTAACTACTGTGTCTCCGTTCTCTGGTGTTACTCTCATTTCTTCTGAGTAAAACTTGATTTGACCGGATGGCTTAATGATATACAGAAGAATTGACTCATCTTCTTTTTCTTCTAAATATTGTTTATACCTATATTGATCAGTTATTGCAGTCTGGCGAAATTTATAGTGACTTGAGATTTTATTGGTTAGTTCCTCTTTTGATACATCTTCTTTAAACAGAATTCTTCCACCAACTTTATCAACAGTACTGTTCACATCACTGTCAACCAGGTTATACGGACTGATTTTAAATACATTCGTCCGACCATATTCTGGAATAAACGTTGTACAGACAAGTGCATTATACGAGTGAAAGTCAGTTGCTGCAATTAAATAATCATAAGGAATTGTATCTAAATGGTATTCTGTTTGCTCTGACAGCATTTCGCCGTGATAAAATGCAATTCCCGCTTCACGGGCCAATTTTAATCGTTCCCATGAAGAATCCACAATGATGACTGGTGCTTTCTGTTTTTTAAGTGATTTAGCGAGATTTATCGTAAACTTATTACTCCCCACAATTAATGTACCAGGTCTTCCCTCCATTGAAAGATGTAGCTTTCTTGCCGTCCAGCGTATTGTGAAACCATGCGCAACAACGGTAAAAAATACTAATGCAAAGGTTAGTGTCGTAATAATTGATGCATCCTCATATCCTGCTTCACCCAAAATAGAAGCAAAATAGCTGGAGACTGTCAGTGCAACAATTCCCCTCGGAGCAATCCATCCTAGCAATAATTTTTCGTTTAATGATAAATCTGTACCAAATGTTGATAGGAAAATGGATATCGGACGAACCACGAACATCATTAGTATTACATATCCAATAATATGCGGATCAAACACTTGCAGTAACGTTTCTACCTGTAATGAAGCTGTAAGCATGATAAATATTGCGGAAATTAATAATATTGATATGTTTTCCTTAAAGTGGCGCATGTCTGCGACTGAACTTATTCCGATATTGGCTAACGTCATACCCATAGCTGTAACAGCGAGTAACCCTGTCTCATGCATAACCTCATCCGCTAATGTAAAGCAGAATATGACAACGATGAAAATAGCAGGTGACTTTAAAAACTCCGGAATATTTCCCGTCTCAAACATCCAGCCCATTCCACGGCCACATGCCCAGCCTAATATTGCAGCAAATACAGAAGCAGCGAAGAATAATAGTAATGCCGAACCATCCGGGTTAGCCGAAGTCAGGAAGGCAATAATTTCAAAAGCAAAAACGGCGAGCAGTGCGCCAATTGGGTCAACAATAATACCTTCCCATTTGAGAATTTTTGCAGGCCTTGGCTTCAGTTTTGACTGGCGCAGCAGTGGCATAATAACGGTTGGACCTGTCACAATAAACAGGCCGCCGATTACAAATGCAACAGCCCACGACAACCCGGCTATATAGTGCGCAGTCAGTGAACCAAGAATCCAAGCAATAAATGCCCCTACTGTTGAAATCCGGAATACCGGGCGTCCCAGTCCTCGAATTTCCTTGAAACTCAAATTCAAGCTTCCCTCGAAAAGGATAATTGCTACAGCCACAGAAATGATAGGTTTATATAAACTTCCAAAGTCTTCTTCGGGATTCATAAATCCAAATATCGGACCTACCAGTAAACCAGTAATGGACATGACGACAATCGCTGGCATTCGATAGCGCCATGCAATCCATTGAGAGCCAATCCCTAAAAGACCTATAAGCATTATTTCGGTCAGTAAAGTTGCTACCATATCAGACCCCCTAACTAAAATTTTCGATAATAAGTCAATAATAAGTTATTTTAAATGTGTAATGATTGAATGTAAACAATTTTAATTTAACAGATAGCATCGTACAATTCTCAAGTTCCTTTAGTTATGTTTCACAGAAATGTTAGAACTAACTCATATAATACATTGACAGCGGTTTCCTGGATTGTTAGAATTATTTTGCTTTAAGCTATTTTTCGAATTTTTCACCAGATTTTTTTGGCAGTTCAGAAGCAAAATTATCTGAACTATTACATAATTAAAGTAATCTTTACGGCATGACACAACATCGTAGAAGAAGGGAACGAAACATATGAATAGAGATACATTTATCATTGGCTTTATGTTATTCGCATTATTCTTTGGGGCAGGAAACCTAATCTATCCCCCAACATTGGGAATTGATTCAGGCACCTCTTATTGGGCGGCCATTGCTGGCTTTGTTATCACTGGCGTAGGTCTGCCGATACTTGCTGTAACTGCTATTTCGTTTGTAAAAAACGATGCAAGGGAACTTGCTGATCGTGTACATCCGATGTTCGGAATTATTTTCACTTCAGTTGTTTATTTAGCAATCGGACCGTTTTTCGGAATACCTCGTGCTTCAACTGTAGCTTATGAAATGAGTGTCGAACCTTTCGCGGATACTTCAACACTTTCTTTATTTTTATTCACTACTATTTTCTTTCTAATAGTATATATTGTTAGCCGAAATCCATCCAAAATGGTTGATCGGATTGGACAATATTTAACACCTGTTTTACTTATTGCTATTGTCTCCCTTTGTGTCGGAGCTTTCTTACTATTGGACAGCCCTATGACAGGACCGACTGAAAAGTATGCTGCATCACCCTTCTTCACCGGCTTTGCCGAAGGTTATCTGACGATGGACGCAATTGCAGCCTTAGCATTTGGCATTATCGTTGTGAATGCATTCAAAGAACGTGGTATTTCATCACAAAAAGAGCTTGTAAAATCTACCCTAAAGGCAGGGATTGTAACCGGAATTGGACTTATAACGGTATATGGTTCAATTGGCTGGATTGGCGCCAAAATGGCAACTAATGGAAACTATACCAACGGTGGCGATATTTTATCAAGTGCTGCGAATCTTATGTTTGGCAGTTTTGGCGCTTTACTGCTTGGGGGTATCGTGGCTTTAGCATGCTTTACAACATCAGTTGGTCTTGTTGTAGCATGCGGGCAGTTTTTCACCAAAATAACTCGTTTTTCGTACAATTGGATTATTCTGCTTGTAACAGTTGCCAGTTACCTGACTGCAAATCAAGGATTAAACACGATTATTAGTGTCTCTGTACCAGTACTTGTATTTATTTATCCAATCGCGATTGTTCTGATTTTACTTACTTTTACCCAAAGGTTATTTAATGGGGCTGAATCGGTATACCGCGGTGCGATTCTTTTAACAGGGATTGTCTCATTGTATGATGGTTTGACTGCGTTTGGATTAACGATGCCAGCTGTTTCATCTGCTATGGAATTTTTACCATTTTTCGAACTCGGACTAGGATGGCTCATCCCAGCAATAATCGGCGGGATAATTGGATACCTATTCAAAGGCAGCCTGGCACCCTCTTACTCAAGCTAATGGACAGTGACATAACAAGACTTTCCACTTTAAAGACAAATAATAACGGGATAAAATGTTTAGACGTCCATTTTCAATGCCTGGATCTAATACGTAGTTGATATAATGCTGCGAAGTACTTTTTAAGAAGTATGAGTACTATTATGCCGCTCCGGAAATACACTTCGCTGTTGACTGAAGTAGGAATCGCTATAGAATAATTGTGTAACAGCTACACTAGTCCGGGTGAGCGGAGGGCGGTGACTCCCTGCGGAAATAGCACGTGTCCGAAGACCCCGCAGCTATATGAAATTACCTCTCTAATTCGATTACAAAATCATTTTCATGATAGATGGTGGCCGTTATTCGGCCGCCATGTTGATTTCTTAGCTGCAAAATAATTCCGAACTAATTTCAGGAATTCTGAATCATAGTTTGGATCTCTTTTGACTAAAACACGTTTGTCCAAGCCTCTTTTTTTTGATCTATGTCACTACCCAAATCTTTGTTAAATTTTGTCGGCAAGTTGGCTCTTTTTACGACTAAAAATATGTTAATATAAATTAAGCAAAGGGGAATAAACATGATGATTGAACAAGAAGAAAAAGTCTTGCAAACATATTTTGGTTATGAAACATTCCGGCCAGGACAAAAACAGACAATAGATAAAATTACTTCAAAACAGAATACATTAGCAGTTATGCCAACTGGTGGTGGTAAGTCGCTATGCTACCAGATTCCTGGTCTAACATTAGATGGAACAGCTATTATTATTTCACCACTAATTTCCCTCATGAAGGATCAGGTGGATGCACTTTTGTCTCTGGGAATTGCTGCAACTTACATAAATAGTTCACTTTCAGCAAGTGAACAACAGTCGCGGCTGAATGATATCGAAGCAGGTCGTTATAAATTCGTTTATGTTGCTCCAGAGCGCTTCGAGTCTTCTTTTTTCGTATCTGTTATAAAGCGAATTAAATTAGCGTTAATTGCTTTTGATGAGGCACATTGTATTTCGCAATGGGGGCATGATTTCAGACCAAGTTATCGCTCAATCGTTCCGAACTTAAAACGATTATCCAATATTCCTGTAATGGTTGGTTTAACTGCAACTGCGACCGAAGAGGTTATATCAGATATTCAATCGTTGTTAGATATAGAAAGTGAACATGTTGTTAACACCGGTTTTGAACGGGAAAACCTGGCGTTCCATATCGTTAAAGGAAAGGATAAACCGACTTATATCCGGTCTTTTTTAGACGAACATCAAAATGAATCTGGCATCATTTATGCTGCTACAAGAAAACAGACAGATGCATTATATGATCAATTAACTAAAAAAGGTATTTCCGTAGCCAAATACCACGCTGGATTATCCGAAACCGAACGAAAAGAAGCACAAGCAGCATTTATCCATGATGAAAAGTCAATTATGATTGCAACAAATGCGTTTGGGATGGGAATTGACAAATCCAATGTGCGTTTTGTTATCCATTACGCTATGCCAATGACAATTGAATCGTACTACCAGGAAGCAGGAAGAGCTGGTCGAGATGGAGAGCACAGTGATTGTATTCTGCTATTCTCTCCACAAGATATCCAACTGCAAAAATTCCTCATTGAACAATCACTCATGGATGATGACGCAAAGCAGAGTGAATACCGCAAGCTGCAGGCAATGATCAACTATTGCCATACACATAGCTGTTTGACATCTTTTATTCTCGACTATTTTAATGATAATCCTTCGAACCAAACGTGTGGCCGCTGCAGTAATTGTCTTCACCGACAGGAACGGACTGATATAACAGAAGAAGCACAAATGATTCTATCCTGTGTAAAGCGAATGGGTGAACGTTTTGGTGTCGGAATGACTGCCAAGGTTCTAAAAGGATCGAAGGATAAAAAAATAAATGATTTTCGCTTGAATAAGATTTCCACCTATGGAATATTATCTGCCTACACAGAAAAAGCATTGACCGAATGGATTCATTTTTTAATAGCTGAACAAATACTCGCAACCGAAGAGGGCAAATTTCCAACAGTAAAATTAAATCAGAACTCGGTTGATGTCTTAAAAGGCAGTCGAACAGTGTGGATGTACACGGCACCGATTCCCGCAGGTGAGGAAGCAGATTATCAGGAAGAATTGTTTACCTTGCTTAGAGAATTACGCAAGAAAATGGCTGATGAGAAAGGCGTTCCACCATATGTATTATTTTCAGATGCAACATTAAAGGAACTAAGCCGTTATTTTCCAGAAACAAAAGAAGATATGCTGTCGATTAAGGGTGTCGGTGAAAAAAAATATGACCAATTTGGTGCTGACTTCCTTGCTGTTGTTCAGGCATGGCGCCGTGACAATCCAAATGTGACAAAAGCTGTGCCTATATCCGGGGTCGGATCTACTTCTCCTAAAAAGGCTAAACAGGCTGATGACCGCCCAAGTCACATTATTAGTTACACGATGTTTAAGGATGGTAAACAGATAAGGGACGTCGCTGTTATCCGGGAATTATCCCAGCAAACGATTGAAGGCCACATTTTCAAGGCGTTTAAAGATGGACATCCAATCGCATGGGAGATATTTTTTACCAGTGATGAAGAACAAACAGTCATGCAGGCCCGTAATGAATTGGAAGAGCCCAAACTGAAGGCTCTAAAAGAATCATTACCAGAAGGATATGATTATACGAAAATTAAGGCAGTACTTGTGAAAAATAACCTTGCCTGATTAGGACTTTATCCCAGCTATGATTCACTACTACAATCGAACCTATAGTATAGAAAGTGGCATGTAATTTTTACATGCTACTTTTTGTGATTGAGAAACGATAATTATAACTCAACTTTCGCATCTATAGAATAAGCTCAAACAGCCTTGGTAATCTCAGAACGTTTTTAATTGTTGCCTTTTCAACATTGATAAAAGTTTTTTGTACTATAAACTACGACGTAACTGCTGGAATAATTTATATAAACTCTCGTCCCACCGTCCGGGATCGCTACGGGCGGATCCGCACCTTAGGGCAACGATTCAGCTTCCTCAGAAGCAAAAACCGCTTCCTGCGGGATCTTCAGCTGTTGCTGTTCCCGCTGGAGTCACCGCCCTTCGCTCACCCGGACTAGTGTAGTGCTGTCACACAATTATCCTATAGCGATTCCTTCTCCAGTCAACAGCGTAGGAAATACACGTAGACTCCTGTGGGAGCTGAGGCCTAGATGAGACTACGCAGCGACGTAAGAGCAAGGAGGCTCATCAGCCGCCCTTGGGCCCTTGGTGCGCGGAGTGTATTTCCGAAGCGGTGTCATAGCACTCAGCATGTTAGTTCGCTGTTTATATAGTCAACTCAAATAGTGTGTCTTCAGCCTTTCTTATTCCTTCAAGGTTTATGCGTTCATTTTACGCTGCGAAAGTTGAATTAATAAAAAAAGGAGGAATCGACATTACTGCCAATTCCTCCATTATTATTAGTCACCTTTAATATTCAATGCCCATGTTCCGTTACGGAATACGGGTTCTGTTGTGCCATCTTCCAGCACGCCATCAATATCTAGTTCCTCTGAACCAATCATGAAATCAACGTGCGTTAAACTATCATTCACACCGTTT
Organism: Virgibacillus sp. L01; assembly: GCF_052246775.1. Classification (NCBI taxonomy): domain Bacteria; kingdom Bacillati; phylum Bacillota; class Bacilli; order Caryophanales; family Bacillaceae; genus Virgibacillus; species Virgibacillus sp. L01. The sequence continues at coordinate 885,119 of NZ_JBQQCP010000001.1, forward strand.
TTATCAAGCTGCTCGTCGTTCATTTCAGCTCCACCCTTAAGATTTGTAGGGTATGCTTTGCCTAAAGCAATGTGACAAGATGCATTTTCATCAAATAAAGTGTTGTAAAAGATCAGACCTGACTGTGATACTGGTGACTCGTGTGGCACAAGTGCAACCTCACCCAATCGGCGTGCACCCTCATCTGTATCCAGCAAGTGTTTGAGTGTGTCTTCGCCTTGTTCTGCTTTGTAATCAACAACTTTTCCGTCTTTAAATGTCAGACTGAAATTATCAATCAGGCTTCCACCATGATTCAGTGGTTTTGTACTGGAAACTGTTCCATTAACACCATATTTATGTGGCAGGGAGAACACTTCCTCTGTCGGCATGTTCGGATTAAAGGTAGTACCCTGCTCAGATACTGCAGATCCGCCTTTCCAGATATGCCCTTCTGGAAGTTCCAGTTCCAAATCAGTCCCTGGAGCTTTATAAATAAGCTTTTTATATGCTTTCTTATTTAATATTTCACGTGCAGTTTTTAGTGTTTCATTATGTGCATTCCATGCAGCAATTGGGTCATCCTGGTCAACACGAACAATTTTGACAATCGCATCCCATAGACCCTCGATTGCATCTTCTTTGGATTTGTCAGGGAAAACCTTTTGAGCCCAGTCACCTGTTGGTATCGAGATGATTGACCATGTAATTCGGTCATTCATCGTATATTGACGGAAATTCTTCATCGCTTGTGCAGCAGCTTTATTTGCTTTAGCAACACGTGATGAATCGATATCCTTTAATAAGTCAGGGTTTGTAGAGCGAATTGACAATACTGCCGCTCCATCTTCAGCATACGTGTCATATAATTTGACGCGCCACTCAGGGAAATCGGCAATGACTTCATCTGGTGCATTTTCGTATTTTAATAAGGTTAATTCATCATCCACCCAATTAATATGTACATTTTTTGCGCCCATTTCATACGCTTTTCGGGCAACAGTTTTTGTGAAATCTGCTCCCTCAATTGGTGCATTTATCATTAAAGCTTGATTTTCCTGCAAATTAACCCCTGTACGTAAAGCTAATTCAGCATACTTTTCCTTTGTTTGTTGATCTACCATATTTTTACCTCCAAAAAAAATAATATTTCGTTTATCGTTATTATTTCACAAATCTAAATAATTACCAAATGATACAGACAGGTATTTCGAATCATATTCAATTTACGCAACCCCTGTTATATGTTACTATATAAATAGGTTACTATTTGTAATCAAATTATTTCGTCAGAGAGGTGATCTGTATGAGTGATTTATGTCCGCGTTTTGAAAATGCAATGGAAATTATCAGTAAACGCTGGGTTGGTTTAATATTGTTTGAACTGCTAGAAGGCACAAAACGTTTTTCCGAAATGGAAGCGGATTTGCCAATTAGTGGGAGGTTGCTCTCTGATCGATTAAAATTGCTAGAACAAAAAGAAATTATTGAACGTAATATATACTCGGAATTCCCAGTTCGAATTGAATATTCATTATCTGAAAAAGGGAAAGCTTTAAAACCGGTTATTCAAGAAATTCAGCATTGGGCTGATGACTGGGTATCTATGGAAGATATCGATGAAAGCAAAGTATAATATAGTTGAGGAGCCTGCTGTTTAGGGCTCCTTTTTAATTTCTAAAATTCATCCGCTTCCCTTTCATAAAACTCAACATGACATATGCTGCAATCCGGCTTGTCATATTACGAAAATCAATTGTTGGGTCAATTTCAACGATATCCATTGTGTTGACCTTTTTGTTTTCAGATGCAAATAACACCCCCTCCAAAAGTGTATTACTATCCATGCCGCCAGGGCCAATTGCCGGGCAACCCGGTGCAAATGCCTGGTCCAAAACATCGACATCGACCGACATATAAATCTCATCCACTTTTCCGGCAAGTCTTGCTAATTCTTTTTCCAAAATAGCTTTCATTCCATTTTGGTCCACATCGTTCATTGTATATACAGCTACCCCATTCGCATCGGCATAGTCCTGGTATGCTTTAGCATTGGTAAAGTCGCGAATTCCAATTTGGACAAGATTTTCACCGTCTATAATGCTGTCATCAAGCAAGCGGCGAAATGGTGTTCCATTTGTCGGACCACCGTCTTCGGTATTGCGCAAGTCATGGTGTGCATCAAATTGGATAACGCCTACTGTCCTGTCTTTGGCATATGCCTTGATAGATGAATAGCTGATGGAATGATCCCCACCAAGTACCATCCAGTGATTTGCCGCATTTGTTGAATAGACATCTGATAACCCCTCATATATACGGTGCTGGTTGCCCTTGATATCCGTAGGGTCCATATAAATATCACCAAAGTCAATTATCGGTTCGGTAAATTCAACTCCAGCTTCAGCAGAATATGTTGTATAGCTTTGTAATGCTGCCCGAATCGCGCCCGGTGCCTGCGATGCTCCTGAATGACTTATCGATGGTTTGGATAATGGGACACCAACAACTGAAAAGTCATGAGTCGTCCCCTTTTGCCATGGCGTTAATAATTCTTTAGCTTTTGTTGTATATCGATCTTTAAAAATAGCCTCACCAGCTGGTTTCACATGACGTAAATTCATCGTATTTCTCCTCTTTCATATAAAACCTCACCGTTTTTAATTACCGTTTTTGCATGATTAACGCCATAGTGATACGGAACGTACATATAATTAGGAGCATCCCAGATAACGATATCGGCCATGCGACCGGTAGCGATCGTTCCAGCTTTATCACCCCGGCCAATCGCATGTGCAGCATTAACTGTCACAGCATGCCATATTTCAGCTGGCGTTAGTTTTAATTTTAATGCTGCAATTGACATAATTAACTGCAGATTCTCTGTTACCGAGCTTCCCGGATTAAAGTCAGTGGAAACAGCGATAGCCGCTCCCTCATCAATCATTTTCCTGGCACGAGGATACGTATCCTTTCCTAAATAAAAAACAGTTCCAGGAAGGATAACGCCAATTGTATTCGATGAAGCTAACTGGCTTATCCCATTATCAGAGGCCACAGCTAAATGCTCTCCACTAATAGCGCCAACCTCTACAGCAAGCTCAGTTCCACCTAATTGATCAATTTCATCGGCATGTATTTTCAATCCAAATCCCTTTTCTTTTGCCTTTTTTAAATAGCGGCGCGACTGTTCAACAGAAAAGACACCTGTTTCAGTAAAAATATCAACAAATTCTGCCAGGTTCTTTTCTTTTATTTCATCAAAAAGTTCACTCATCAGACCTAAAAATGCTTCAGTATCTTCTTTATATTCGGGTGGAATTGCGTGAGCACCCATGAATGTCGAAACAATATCGAGCGGATGTTTGACGTTAGCTTCCTTAGCTACCTGCAGTTGCTTGAGTTCAGTTTGTTTATCAAGTCCATATCCGCTTTTCGCCTCGACAGTTGTAATTCCATGCATTACCATTCGATCCATATGAAATAGTGCCTTTTCCAGCAGGTCATCATATGACGCTTCCCGTGTAGCATTTACCGTTGATAATATGCCTCCGCCCTGCTTTAAGATTTCCAAATAAGGTACACCTTGCTGTTTTAGTGCCATTTCTTCTTCACGGGATCCACCGAAGACCAGATGAGTATGAGGCTCGACAAGTCCTGGTGTAACAAGTTTACCTTCTGCATCGATTGTTTTATCAGCTTGAATGTTAACCGCCTTTTCTGCTGAACCAATCCAGACAATTTTCCCGTTTTCAGTTGCAACGGCGGCTCCTTCCATTACCGTTAAGTCATTCATGTCACTACCTTTGACAGGTCCTTTTTTATCCATCGTTAATAGCTGCCCAATGTTTGTAATAAGTGTGTCTGCTTTCATAATAAATAGTGCCCCCTACTTTTTAATCGGAATTGTAATGTCATGATTTTCTGCAAATTTCTGCGCTTTTTCATAGCCTGCATCAGCATGACGGATTATGCCCATTCCTGGGTCTGTTGTTAATACCCGTTCCAGGCGTTCTTTTGCCAAGTCAGTCCCATCGGCCACAGCGACCATGCCTGCGTGCAATGAATAACCCATACCAACTCCTCCACCATGATGAAATGATATCCATGAACCACCAGCAGCTGTATTAATTAAGGCGTTTAAAACGGCCCAATCAGCGACTGCGTCACTGCCATCCTTCATACCTTCTGTTTCGCGGTTTGGTGATGCAACAGATCCACAGTCCAAATGATCACGGCCGATAACGACTGGTGCTTTCAGTTCACCATTTCGGACCAATTCATTTATTGCGAGTCCCATTTTTGCCCGTTCTCCATAGCCTAACCAGCAAATACGTGAAGGCAATCCCTGAAAGGCAACTTGTTCCTGTGCCATATCAATCCAGCGAATAAGTTCTTCGTTTTCCGGGAAAAGTTCTTTAATTAATTGGTCGGTACGGTAAATATCTTCCGGATCGCCTGATAATGCTGCCCACCTAAAGGGTCCCTTACCTTCACTAAACAATGGCCGGATATATGCTGGTACAAAGCCTGGGAAATTAAAGGCCTCCGTAATTCCCTCATCTTTAGCAACCTGGCGAATGTTATTTCCATAATCAAACACAATTGACCCATTTTGCTGATAGTCAAGCATTGCTTCCACATGTTTAGCCATGCTCTGTTTTGCCAGTTTGGTATAATTAGCTGGGTCATTTTTGCGTAGCACAGCCGCTTCCTCGACATTATAACCAGTTGGAATATAGCCATTTAACGGATCGTGTGCTGATGTTTGGTCTGTCACGATATCGATTTGAATATCTCTTGTCAAAAGTTCATGGTGTACCTCTGCTGCGTTTCCCAATAATCCGATTGATAAAGGATTCCCTTTCTGTTTAGCGTCTTTTGCCAGTTTAATTGCTTCATCAAGATTAGCTGTCATCACATCACAATATTTTTTCTTCATTCTTTTTTCGATATGGCTCTTATCTACTTCAACAGTGATAACAACCCCTTTGTTCATCGTGACCGCAAGAGGCTGTGCACCGCCCATCCCGCCAAGTCCTGCCGTTAATGTGATTGTGTGTTTCAATGATCCGTTAAAATGCTTTTTAGCAAGTGCTGCAAATGTTTCATATGTGCCTTGCAGAATCCCTTGTGTTCCAATATAGATCCAGCTCCCTGCAGTCATTTGTCCATACATCATTAACCCTTGTTTATCAAGCTCATGAAAATGATCCCATGTTGCCCACTTTGGAACTAATACTGAATTGGAAAGAAGCACACGTGGTGCATGTTTATGTGTTTTAAAAACGCCAACAGGCTTACCGGACTGAACCAGCATTGTTTCATCATTTTCCAAATTGCGAAGTGTGTTAACTATGGCATCAAACGCTTCCCAATTTCGTGCAGCCTTCCCAATTCCGCCGTAGACTACAAGCTCATCCGGGTTTTCCGCTACCTCCGGATCAAGATTGTTGTACAGCATTCGTAATGCAGCCTCCTGTTCCCACCCTTTACACTCCAGTTCTAATCCTTTTTTCGCTGTCACTTTACTCATGTAAAACCCCTCCTTTATGTTTTACTTCACTTTCCTGATTATTTTTCAGCCAGTTTGCTAGTCTTTCAATGTCCGTCGCGAATACTCGGTCTTTTGTGATACTAGGAACCAGATTACGAGCTTTCTTATAAAATTCACGCGTTTGCGATGCCATACTATCTATACCTCGAAACTCAACTGCCTGCATAGCGCAAATAAGTTCAATCGCAACAACATGCCGTGCATTCTGCAGCATTTGCAGTGCATGACGTGCCGCAATCGTTCCCATACTTACATGATCCTCCTGGTTAGCGGAAGATGGGATTGAATCGACACTTGCCGGATGTGCGAGCGTTTTATTTTCCGAAACAAGTGAAGCGGCACTGTATTGCATAATCATCGCTCCTGATTCAAGTCCTGGATTAGGGCTTAGAAAAGGTGGCAGATCATTTAGCTGAGGATTCACCAGTCGTTCAATTCGGCGCTCTGCAATATTAGCAGTCTCAGCAATTCCGAGTTTCAGAAAATCCATCGCAAAAGCAATCGGCTGTCCGTGAAAATTCCCACCAGAAATCACTTTATTTTCATCTGAAAAAATGAGCGGATTATCGGTTACGGCATTGACCTCAATTTCCAGTTTCTCTTTTACATAATTAATTGTTTGCCATGATGCTCCGAGCACTTGTGGAATGCACCTTAATGAATACGCGTCCTGGACCCGAATTTCACCCTGCCTAGTTGTAAGCTTGCTGTCGCAGAGAATTGCGCGAATTCGTGCAGCTACATCAATTTGTTCCTGATGGCCACGTACCTGATGCAAGTCATGATCAAATGCATCCATTATTCCGTTCAATCCCTCCATTGTCATAGCTGCAATCTGTTCACTTTGATGGAGCAGCTTCTCCATTTCTAAAAAGGCTACCACACCGACAGCAGTCATTGCTTGTGTTCCATTAATAAGTGCAAGCCCTTCTTTAGCTTTAAGTGTTAAAGAGGGGATGCCTGCATCGTTTAACGCATTCATCGTTTTCATCCGTTTTCCGTTATAAAAAGCTTCCCCCTCACCAAGCAATGCCAATGCAAGGTGTGACAGTGGCGCCAAATCACCACTAGCTCCAAGTGAACCCTGCTGAGGAACAACAGGATGAATCCCCGCATTAATCAGCTCGATAAACTGATTTATCAATTGCGGCCTCACCCCCGAGTATCCTTTAACAAGCGCATTGGCTCGCAACAGCAGCATCGTCCGGCTAACTGCTTCTCGGAATGGATCACCAACCCCACATGCATGTGAATGAATCAGATTTAACTGCAGTTCATCCAAGTCTTCCTCGGCAATTAAGACATCACTGAACTTGCCAAATCCAGTATTGATCCCATACATGGTCTGCTTTTCGTCAAGCATATTCTCAACGGTCTTTCGGTTGGCCCTAATTTTCATTTCGGTATCATGTGCTAAAGCTACTTGCTCGTTGTCAAAAACAACCTGTTTCACATCTTCCAGTGACAACGTTTCATCTGTTAAAATAATCATATTGCACCTCCGTATCATCGCTTTACTATAATAAAGCGCACAAAGTAAAAGGAGGCTATGGTCGTTAAACCATGCCTCCTGGGTATCCGTTATTATTGGTGAGTGAATATTGCAGTTTCCGATGTAAAAACATAATCGCACCTCAATATTGAAATTTTCTTACTTTATATTGTAAGCGTTTTCCCTTGATGATGCAACTTTAATTTTGAGAGTGGCGGTGTGGGTGCAATTATGAACTTGAGCGGGGAATTTGTGAACTTGAGCCGATTTTGTGACAACTTGAGCCGAATCATTGTGATTTTCAGCCGAATCTGTGACAACTTCAGCGAATTCACCCTTTCAGCCGAAAAATAACAAAAACTGCCTGCTCCCCATCAGGAAGCAGACAGCACCGCAGCATTTATTCTTCTTTTTCAGATGTTTGGTCACGACCCCAGAACTCAATACCTGTCTGGTCATCCAGGGTGTCACGATAAAACACGGGATCTTTACCGGCCTTCCGCTGTTCGCGGTAATCTTGTAAGACGCGATTCGCAATTTTAAACAGCTTGGAAATGGCATAGAGGTTAATCAGTGCCATAATACCCATTGTCAGATCGGCCATCGCCCACACTAGATCGAATGTAGCGATTGCACCAAATACTACCATTGCCAATACAGCGATACGATAGATAAATAGAGCTATCTTGCTTTCTTTAATAAAACCAATATTATTTTCCCCATAGTAATAGTTTCCAAGAATAGAACTATAGGCGAAAAAGAAAATTGCGATGGCTATAAAGACTGCTGCCCAGTCACCAATATGGAACTCGAATGCACTTTGTGTCAATTGAATTCCATCCGCTTCACTTCCGTAAATACCACCTGCAGAAATCAGGATAAAGCCTGTCGCGCTGCAAATAAGGATCGTATCGAAAAATACACCTAATGCTTGAATCAGACCCTGTTTGGCTGGGTGGGAAACCTCAGCAGTGGCAGCAGCGTTCGGCGCACTACCCATCCCAGCTTCATTGGAAAATAACCCACGCTTAATTCCCATCAGAATGGCAGCGCCAAATCCGCCGCCAGCAATTTCACGAATACCAAATGCATTGGCAAAAATTAGTGAAATCATTTCAGGAACAGCAGTTATATTAATAATAAGAATATAAATAGCTATGATAATATATAGAATCGCCATCACCGGAACGATGATTTGTGTTACATTTGCAATGGTTTTTAGTCCGCCAAATATAACGATTGCCGTTAACAGAACCAGAACAGCAGCCATTACGTTTCTACTTATATCAAATTCACCATTGAAGGCAAGACTTATTGTATTGGATTGAACAGAATTAAATACAAGCCCATATGTAAATGTAATGGTGATTGCAAAAACTATCCCAAGCCAGCGCTTATTAAGCCCTTTTTCCATATAATATGCGGGTCCGCCACGATACTGATCAGCTTCTGGAACTTTATAAACTTGTGCAAGTGTACTTTCTATAAATGCAGTAGCTGAGCCCAGCAACGCAATCAGCCACATCCAGAAAATAGCACCTGGGCCTCCAACTGCAACTGCCGACGCAACCCCGGCAAGATTTCCGGTGCCAACGCGTGATGCAGCACTTATTGCAAATGCCTGAAATGATGATGTACCTTTTTTTCCTGAAGCAATAATTGTTCGTTTATCAAATAGTACGCGGAACATTTCTGGCAGATAACGAAATTGAACAAATTTCGTTTTAATAGTGAACCAAAGTCCCACCCCGATTAGGGCTGCTATTAAAATATATGTCCACATCGCTTCGTTTGCTATTCCAAGTATTTTCTCGAATAAATCCATGATGTTTGTTCCCCTTTCAAACCATATTTAAAAGGGTATTCCCCAATATGCTGGTTTGTAATCTTTCACCAAAAGAAATAATAGAAGCCAATAAAAATGGCTCCTGCTAAATAGTTATTATAACTCAAACTCATATTTAATCTCAATGGGAAAAAATCCCTAATCCCCTTGATTCCAAGGGAAATCTGTACCAAAAGTAGATGCAACCTCTTTTGAATGCTTTCTGCGTTCTTTCCGCCTTTCTGCACGAACAGGTGCAGATTCGTGTAAATTCTTTTGCTGGCTTGTTACAGGATAAACGGAAGGAATTGGTGTTGGCTTTCCATCATCATCAACGGCTACAAATGTCATAAATGCTGTTGTACATACTTTTCTATCGCCAGTCAGCAAGTCTTCTGTTACAGCCTTCACAAACACCTCCATTGATGTATTGTGAGTCCATGTAACAAATGCTTCTACGCAGATAGTATCGCCCTCTTTAACAGGCGCCAGGAAGTCTACTGAATCAGTTGACGCGGTAACAACCGGCTTTCTGGCATGTCGTCCGGCAGATATTGCGGCTACGTCATCAATATGTGCCATTAATTTACCGCCGAACAATGTACCATGTGAATTGGTATCTGGTGGTAAAACGTGTGATGTTTTCACCGCCAAAGAATATGTGCATGCTTTACTTTCCATTTAAATCTCTCCTAAATAGTAGTCTTACATTATATTTCCCCATTGTTTCCCGATGTACTCTTTATAATATAGGTGAAAGTAATCTGGAAACCGATTCTTTAAACCTTATTCCTAATGAGCGTTTGGCGTATAGTTTCTTTGTCATTATCGTTGAATGTGCAACATCATCGTGAAATGCCTCTACTAATCTTTCTGCTAAACCTTTATCATATAAAAATGCATTGACTTCAAAATTTAACCGAAAACTTCTCACGTCAATATTCGCGGTCCCAACAGAAGCTATCTTTCCATCAACAACAATCGTTTTTGCATGAAGAAATCCATGCTGATAAATATAAACAACTGCACCTGCATTAAGCAAATCACCAATATAAGAAAGTGTTGCCCAGTAGACAAATGGATGGTCCGGTTTATTCGGAATCATTATCTTTACATCAACACCTGATAGCACAGCAATTCGTAATGCATCCCGAAGGCTCTCATCTGGAATAAAATATGGCGTTTGTATGTAAACATATTCTTTTGCTGTCATAATCATTTTAATATAGCCATTTTTAATTTGTTCCCAATCAGAATCCGGACCGCTTGAAACGATTTGCACCCCAACATCCCCGTCACTTTCTGCTTCGAAATAACGGTCTTCATACATAATATCGTTACGTGATGCCTGATTCCAATCCAAAATAAAGCGTGTCTGCATGTTTGGCACAGCATCACCGCTAATACGTAAATGCGTATCACGCCAGTAGCCAAACTTTTTGTTATGGCCAAGATATTCATCACCAATGTTAAACCCACCAATATAGCCAACTGTACCATCGATAATTGCCAGCTTTCGGTGATTACGGTAATTGATTTTCAAGTTAACTTTGGGTATCTTCGGCGGAAAAAATGATTCAACCTGCACCCCTGCTTTACGCATACGATTGAGAAACTTTTTACTGATTCCTCTCGAACCCATATCATCATACAGCGCACGTACTTCAACACCCTGACCAGCCTTCTTGATTAAAACATCGGCAATTCTCTTTCCTAATTGATCATGACGAATAATATAGTAAAGTAAATGGATATGGTCCTCCGCCTTTTCCAAATCCTCAAGTAATGCATTAAATTTCTTTTCACCATCTGTATATATTTTCACACTATTATCTTGTGTGAAAAGGGCATCGTTATTCCGTAAATGCAGGTAGTATAAGTCCTTATACTCCACTAATTCTTTATGCTTGAAGTCAAAATTATTTTCTTCAATAGCTCGCAACTGCTGCTGTACAGCCCTTTTTACACCCAGCTTACTTTTTGTATCCCATGTGAATATCCGCTGGGAGCTTAATCTCTTACCGAAAATCAAATACAAAATAAACCCGGCAATTGGGATGAAAAGCAATACCATTAACCAGGCCCATGTTGAGCTTGGATCTTTTCGTTCCAGAAAGATAATCGCTAATGCCAATGCAATATTAAAGAAAAGTATAAAACCAAAGAAAACAGACAAAAAACTCACGTGTATATCTCTCCTTACCAAGCAGTTACATTATCCTTTAATATAGCATAAAATCAACTAATACGTTAGCCTAGTATTATATATAAAGGATGTGGAAAAATGAAAAATCAACACGCATTAGTTGTTGGAGGTACTGGCATGCTGAAAAATGTATGTCATTGGCTGATAGAACAAGGATATCATGTATCTGTAATCGGACGGAACAAAACGAAGCTTAATAAACTTAAGCAAGAGATCACACAGCCACAAAAACTTCATGGAATTTCTGTTGATTATCAAAACAGTACTTGTTTATCAAACGAATTACTTAACTTGTTTGAAAGGCATGGTATACCTGACATTGTGGTCAGCTGGATTCATTCAACAGCTCCGCAAGCCCTTCCTTTAATTAAGGATATGATAGGCAAACAGGATTTAAGTACTAATTGGCGATTAATTCATATACAGGGTAGTGCCCGTTTTTTTGAAAAAGAAAACACGCCTGTACCAGAAAATTGCTTGTACAGACGCGTCTTTTTAGGATTTATTTTAGAAGATAACCATTCCCGCTGGCTTACGCATACTGAAATTTCAGACGGTGTCATTCACGCTATCACAACCGATAATAATGAAACCATTGTTGGGACGCTAGAACCATGGGACATGCGACCATAATAATTAAAGGTTGTTCAAAGCTTGTTCCAGATCGGCCCAAATGTCTTCCCAGGCCTCAAGACCTGCGGATAACCGGATAAGCTGATCGGTTATTCCCATGTCAAGACGTGATTCCTCTGGTATAACAGCATGTGTCATTGTTGACGGATGCTGTATTAATGTCTCTGCATCACCAAGACTGACAGCAATTTTCAGGAACTTCAGGTTATTCAGCATTCGTTGTGCATCCTGTTTTGTCCCATCTATTTCAAATGAAATTAAACCTCCGCCCCGTTTCATCTGTTTTTGACGAATCGGAAAATCCGGATGACTTTCATCATTAGGATAAAAAACACGTGCAACCTTAGGATGTTTACGCAATTTCTCAAATATTTTTTCGGCATTATCACAATGGCGGTCAATCCTGATAGGCAGTGTTTTAAGTCCTCTTAGTAATAACCAGGCATCCATTGGTGACATAATTCCACCAATATCTTTTAAGGTTGTCATTGCAACTTCATCCAAAAATTCCTTTTTTCCAACGGCAAGCCCTGCAACTACATCTCCATGGCCACCGATATATTTTGTTGCACTATGGAGTACAACATCACACCCCAACTCAATTGGTCGTTGTAAATATGGTGATGAAAATGTATTATCGACAACTACTGGAATTCCTTTTTCATGTGCCACTTCAGCTACCATTTTAAGATCAATTAACTTCATTGTTGGATTAATGGGTGTTTCGACATAAATACATGTCGTTTCAGGCTTAATCAATGATCGAATTTCCTCTTTTGTTTCCATTGCTGAAAAGTCATGTGAAATATTATATTTCTTTTCCATCATGGCTAGTAAACCGAATGTACATCCATACAGTCCTGATGAACACAGCACATGATCATTCGCCTTTGTCAGTGCAATCAAAATAGCAGACACAGCTGCCATCCCTGATCCAAAAGCAAGCCCTCGTTCGCCATTCTCCAAAGCTGCAATTCGTTCTTCTAATACACTTACAGTCGGATTACCCAGCCTCGAATAAATATAGCCCTCTTCCTCACCAGCAAATCGTCGTTCGCCCTGCTCTGCTGTTTTAAATGTGTAGGTTGATGTTTGAAATAAAGGTGTTGCCAGGCTACCCAACATGTCTTTCGAGTCATATCCTTCATGAATAACCGATGTTTCAAAGTGTTTATGCTTTTTTGCCATTAGTAATTCCCCCTAGATAAACATTCTTGTAATCTCATATACTTCTATCATATTGTATTCACCGGCTTTTTGAAAGCGTTTTCCGAGGAATTTTTAAAAGCAGAGTTATTGCTTTTTTCAGAAAGAAAATCTAGAATTGGTTTACTTACTCAACTTTCGTATCTATAGAATAAGCTCAAACAGGGACGTTGGTAATCACAGAGCGTTTTTAATTGTTGCCTTGACAACATTGATAAAAGTTTTTTGTACACATAAGATATGAACTGCGACGTAACTGCTGGAATAATCTCTATAACATATCCCGCCGTCCGGGGTCGCTACGGGCGGATGCGCACCTTAGGGCAACGCTTCAGCTTCCTCGGAAGCAAAAACCGCTTCCTGCGGGATCTTCAGCTGTTGCTACGACGAACAGGACGTTTTAGTACCGGCGTTGGTCACAGGACGTGACTGATTTTAGCCGGTTCCCGCTGGAGTCACCGCCCTCCGCTCACCCGGACTAGTGTAGCTGTCACACATTAATTCTATAGCGATTTTTACTCCAGTTAACAGCGTAGGAAATACACGTAGACTCCTGTGGGAGCTGAGCCCTAGATGAGACTACGCAGCGACGTAGGAACAAGGAGGCTCATCAGCCGCCCTAGGTGCGCGAAGTGTATTTCCGGAGCGGCACCATAACACTCAAACTTTTTAAAAAGTAGTTCGCAGTTTATATTAACTACTCACCGTTGATCCAAAGTCAACTTCAGTAGTGTATCTTCAGCCTTTCTTATTCTTTCAAGGTCTATGCGTTTATTTTAGGCAGTGAAGGTTGAATTATTTAGTTTAGTAGTCTGCATGTCAGTAGTGTTTCTCAAATCTGGACACATCGTAGAAATGAGGTTTTCAAAATGAATCAGGACAATAAGATTGGAATTATATATGCAGCAGGCGCCTATTTATTATGGGGATTTCTTCCTGCTTATTGGAAGCTGATAGACCAGGTTCCACCTGATGAAATATTAGCACATCGCATATTATGGTCATTTATTTTCATGATTATTGTGGTTATAGTTGTGCAAAAATGGTACCTCTTCCTGAAAGAATGCATAATTATTTTAAACGATAAAAAGAAATTGACCGGGATTACATTCGCATCAATCGCCATTAGTATCAATTGGCTTACGTTTATATGGGCGGTTAACAATGAACACGTAATTCAGGCAAGCCTCGGTTATTACATAAACCCGCTTGTAAGCATTTTACTAGGAATGATTGTACTAAAAGAAACGTTGACACGAGGGCAGATGTTATCATTTCTGCTGGCTGCAGTTGGTGTTATTAATCTGACAATCAGTTATGGTGTTTTCCCGTGGGTATCGTTATTGCTGGCATTCAGTTTTGCAATTTACGGCTTGCTGAAAAAAACAGTCGATGTCAGTGCAATGTTCGGTTTAACCATCGAGACATTGATTGTCACCCCTATTGCTCTTATCTATTTGTTATCTATTCCTGACAGTTCATTGGCAGCTGATTCAATGTTTTCCAGTTTTGGGTTATTACTGTTTGGCGCTGGTGTTGTTACTGCGATCCCGCTGTTATTGTTTGCAAGCGGAGCTAAACAAATTCCATTATCAATGATAGGATTTCTGCAGTATATTGCACCAACTATCATGCTTCTTCTAGGTGTTTTCGTTTACCAGGAGACTTTTTCACTGGCGCATTTTATATCGTTCGCACTAATCTGGATAGCACTAATTATTTACATGGCTTCTGCACATCGCAGCTCAGTTCGGCTTAAGGAGAAAAATTAAAAATAATTTTCAGAATTCACTTGACGTACAATCATTGCTGCGTTTATAATATTCAATAACTTTAGAAAACTTGGCTTAACGCCAAGCCTTAGTTACATTTATACAGTAAGAAAGGATTTATGCTTTCTTAACTGCCAATAAAGTTACATCTCTTATCGAGAGTGGTGGAGGGAATAGGCCCTGTGAAACCCAGCAACCTTAAAAGCTTTTCAGAATGCTTAGTAAGGTGCTAAATCCTACAGGTCAAGTATGATCTGGAAGATAAGGGGAGGATCGTTACATACTACGCCCTCTTCTTAGGAAGAGGGCTTTTTATTATCTCCTCTCCCTCCAGAATACAGAAAAATTTAAAGGAGGAATTTATCATGTCAAATTTTCATCTTCACAATCAGGAAACACAGTTACTTCACGGTGGTCAGGAGCCGGACCCAGCAACAGGATCACGTGCAGTACCCATCTATCAAACCACTTCCTATGTTTTTCGGGATACTGAACATGCACAAAATCTTTTCGGACTACAAGAACCTGGTAATATTTATTCACGAATTATGAACCCGACTGTTGATGCATTCGAACAGCGAATCGCATTACTGGAAGATGGTGTAGCCGCAGTTGCAACTTCCTCCGGGATGTCAGCCATTACATTGGCCATTTTAAATCTTGCAAGCAGTGGTGATGAAATCATTGCTGACAGCAATCTATACGGTGGCACATATAATTTATTTGCTAACACACTTCCTCGTTACGGGATCGATGTTAAATTTGTCGATGGTACAGATATAGAGAGTATTCGTGCCGCAATTACCGAAAAAACAAAAGCTGTTTTCGGAGAGATTATTACAAATCCAAGTCTCAATGTGCTGGACGTTGAAAAAATTGCAGGAATTGCCCATGATAACGGGGTTCCATTAATCATTGACAATACATTTGCGACTCCTTATAATACGAAGCCACTGACATGGGGAGCAGATATTGTTGTACATTCAGCCACTAAATGGATCGGCGGCCATGGTACAACTATCGGCGGCGTTGTCGTTGATGGCGGCAGGTTCAATTGGGGAAATGGTAAATTCCCAGTCTTCACTGAACCTGACGAGAGTTACAACGGCCTTCGCTATGTCGATATTGGGCCAGCAGCATTCGCTACCAAACTGCGCGTACAGCTACTGCGTGATATAGGTGCTTGCCTAAGTCCACAGAATGCATTCCTGTTTCTTCAAGGTCTGGAAACATTGCACTTACGTGTTGAGCGCCATAACAAAAATGCCGAAGAAGTTGCAGCATATTTACAAAAACATCCTGCAGTTGAATGGGTTAATTTTCCTGGGTTACAGGATCATCCATCACACGAATTAGCCACTAAATATTTACAGAATGGCTATGGATCGATTATAACGTTTGGAATAAAGGGTGGCCGTGACGCAGGCCGGAAATTGATTGACGGTGTTACACTCTGGTCACATGTTGCCAACGTCGGTGATGCGAAGTCGTTAATCATCCACCCAGCATCAACCACACACCAGCAATTAGGTGAAGAAGACCTGGTTAAAAGTGGTGTCACGGAAGAGCTAGTCCGACTTTCTATTGGACTTGAATCAACCAATGATATATTAGTTGATTTAGACCAAGCAATTGCTAATGCTACTGGTGAAGCAAAATCATTCCAGGTAACAGAAGAAGATGCAGTCAAATGGCTCTTATCATCACCTTTTGACCGTAAAGATGGTGGTATCCGCCAAAAAGTTGTTGCGGTTAGCGGATTAGAAGATCAATCTAGTTCCTTTTATAAAAGTACAAAGCAATTACAGCAGTTAGGATTTCAAATTGTGCCGTTAAGTTCATCGGAACAAGCATTATTGAATGAACAAACATATAAACAGCTAGCTGATGTGCCACTTGAAATTGACGCCGTACTGTCCTATAACAATACGCTAGCACCAGAAACAATTGAGCAATTTACTAATAAGGACGGTAAAATAGTTTGGGTGGAAAATCCAAAAAATACAGATGAAACAGCGAAACATGCGAAAGCTGCTGGGCTTTCTGTGATTACAAATAAAAACATCTACCAGGAAGCGGTTCGTATTCGAGGGAATAACTCTGGAAGCGTGCTTGTAGAAGCGTAAGAATAAAAAACAGGGGGATCTGCGGTTATTTTTAAAAAAGAGGAGGGTTTAATAGATGAGACCGATAAATATTGCGTTAATCGGGCTTGGAACTGTTGGATGTGGTGTCTACCAAACACTGCACATTCACCAACAGCGGCTCGAAAAACTAGTCGGGGCCCCCATCAACATTTCAACAATTATTATTGAGCATCCTGACAAACATCAGAAAATCGCAGCCAAGACAAACGTTACAACAGATGTTAATACTGTTTTAAATAATCCTGAAATTGATGTTGTCTTTGAAGCAATTGTTGGAAAAGAACCAGCTTTTTCATTGCTAAGAAAATGCATTCAGGCAAAAAAACACGTCATCACATCTAATAAGGAAATGTTTGCAACTCACGGTGACGAGCTGAAAAATCTTGCCTCCCGGTACAATGTGCGAATTGGATATGATGCAACAACAGCTGGTGGTATACCGATTATCCAGACTATCCAACAGCTGTTAAAAGCAAATCAGATCCAATATGTGCAAGCAATTTTAAATGGTACTACGAACTTTATCCTGTCAGCTATGCGGGAAAAGAATATAACATTCTCCAGTGCATTGGATGAGGCACAAAACTGGGGTTATGCCGAATCAAATCCTGAAAATGACATTGATGGATTTGATGCATTTTATAAGCTAATGATTCTCAGTGATCTTATTTTTGAAAAACAGCCAGATATAGAGCATGTTACACGCGTTGGTATACGTAATACCACCGAAGAATCCATTCAGGCTTTACAAACAGAAGGCAAGCGATTAAAGCATATTGCAAAGATAGGCCATGATGCTGCAGGGAACCTTACTGCGAGCGTTGAACTAGAAGCTGTTTCAAAAGAGCATCCATTATATGCTGTTGAAGGCGTAAACAACGCTATTCATATTAAAGGCGATATTGTTGGTGACTTAACTTTTACAGGACCAGGTGCAGGGTCCTTCCCGACCGCAAGTGCCATGATTGAGGATTTTTGTATACTATTTAAAAAAGAGCGAGCACCAATAGCTATAGGTTAGTAGTTGCACTTATGCAGTTAGGAAGGTACTACTTTCCTAACTGTTAGAAAACTTGGCTTGTCGCCAAGCCTTTATGGCGAAAGCCTTAGTTGCACTTATGCAGTTAGGAAGGATTTATACTTTCTTATCTGCCAAATAAATTCGTCTTCTTATGAAGGCGAATTTTTTTCGTTTAAACATATGATTTACAGGGAATTATTTTTAATTAGGCAAAAGTGTAACACAATCGAAATATGATTTACTGATACTTGCCAAACAAAATGGGTACATATATAGTAATGAACGTGATATGTACTAAGACAAATTATCATTTCAATATATATAGGTAGAATATTTTCAGTATAGGTGTGAGATTTGTGAAAAGAAGATACATTGTTATTATTTTGGGTATACTGCTTGTAGGTTTAGCTATTATTATGTCCTTAAACCAGCCTGGGCCAAAATTAAAAGAATCAAAAGATAATAATTCGCAGGAACAGACACAACAGGAAACCAAGGCAGATAAGGAGAAAGATACAGAAGATAGTCAGTCAGAACAAGAAACTAAAGAACCAATCGCGCAGTTCGGGGAAATAATAAGCGATGCTCTTCAAGGTACAATTGACTTTTTCACGAATAAAGAAGCACATGTTACAGCCATTGGAGATTCATTAACACAAGGCGTCGGTGATAAAGTTGTGGATGGTGGCTACGTAGGAATCCTCGATAATACCATTAATAAAGAAAAACAATTGGTAACATTTGAGAACTATGGTAAACGGGGGAACCGATCCAGCCAGCTATTAAAGCGGCTTGAACAGCCAGAAATAGAACAATCGATTGAAAAAGCGGATATCGTATTGATTACCATAGGTGCAAATGATATTATGCAAGTCGTCAAAGAAAACTTTTCTGACTTGACGATTAAGGATTTTTCCCAGGAACGGGTGGCATATAAAGAACGGGTGAAGAATATTTTTGAAAGAATAAAAGAATTAAACCCAGAAGCTGATATATATCTATTAGGTTTCTACAATCCCTTTGAAAAATATTTTAAAGATCTCAAAGAACTTGGTATGATTGTTGAAAATTGGAACAACACAGGTAAAAATGTTGCAGAACAGTATGACAACGCGACATATATACCTACCGTTGATTTATTTAAAGATACAGAAAAAGATTTATTCGCAGATGATAACTTTCACCCAAATCATCGGGGCTATCAACGAATCGCCAAACGTGTATTGGAACACATAACAGACTAGGAGGTGAGTGGTTTGGCGGAACATAAAAAGCCAAAAAACAGATGGAAGCGATTTTTTTTAATTCTAATAGGTTTAAATGTTGTGATATTAATATGTATAGTAGCACTTATTTTTTGGCCTGTTTCCGACACAGAAACACCTGCTAATGATAAGCAAAATGCCCAGCAAAGTTCGGAGTTCGTCGTCCGTACAACAAAAAAGAACTTAAATGAGCTAGTTAATGCATATACTGATAAGCTTCTAAAAGGTACTAACCACCATTATAAGGTATCATTGGAAGAAGATGTCCATTTGATAGGAGAACTTCCTGTATTTTCATCAACAGTACCACTATCTGTTCACTTTGAACCTTTTGTACAGGAGAATGGTGACGTTATTTTAGAACAGAAATCTATCTCAATTGGATTACTTGAGCTTCCAAATCAAAAAATTATGGAGTATATGAAAAAGTACTTGCCAATGCCAAAATGGGTTACCGTTAGTCCCAAGGATGAAGAGATTTACCTTGCTGTGACAGACATGGAAATCAGAAGTAATTTTCAGGTTAGTGTTGAGCATATTGACTTAGAAGCAAACAATCTAGCATTTAAAATTAAAGTCCCGTATAAATCACTAGGAATCGAAACGGAAGAATAAGAGAATAGTTAAGTGAAGTGTTGGGGAGACTCCGGTGATTCAGTCTTCCCGGCGTTTATTCAGTCTTTATGGTTAATATGAGTAATTAATCAGTCTCCGGCTATGTCTATTCAGTTGTCATTTAGGATTATTCAGTTTTAAACAGTTTTTATGCCAAAAAAGCCCACTCTGCAGGCAGATGCCCTCCGCACTGTGTCACAGATTATCTAACTGGACAATGTAGAACTTCCGAACATAGCATTTAATTAGAATCAGACCTGATCCCAAGCTTTAATCCTTGTATACCTCACGCATTTGACTGATCTTGTCCTTCATTTTATCAACAAGGTGATCTGGTGACAGAACTTTTGCCTTGTTTCCCCATGTAAGAATCCAATTAATCAGCCCATCCGACAGCTTGACCTTTGTCGTCAGTATGAAGTGATCGTCATCCATCTCTTTAATATCCGCTTCTTGTCCAAAGCGATCCAAAACCACATTAACCATATTGTTCTGGAAGCGTATTTTCATCCACATTTCTTCTCCGGCAAACATGTGAAAGCTTTGGTTTACATACTCCTGAAGATTGAATTCACTTTTTGTAAAGTGCGTTTCACTCACCCCAATATGGCGGATTCGATCCAATCGATAGTGTCTTAATTCATTTGTATCCTGAAACCGCCCGATTAGGTAATAATAATCACTCTGCCAAATCAATGCATAAGGCTCTACATGATAGAGATCCCCATTACGATGATACTCGAATTCTTTTTTTACGTTAAATTTGCCATATCGATAGGTAAGAACTTTCCCTTCTGAAATGGCTCGATGGACACAATCAATATTAATCTTGACCATTTCATAATCAATATTGGCTGACTGGTCGAACAAAATCGGTTCTGGCAATGTTTTCGCAATATGTATGCTCGTCAGTTCCTTTACTTTCTGAATTAATTTCTCTTTCTCATTTGTTGTTATAAAACGTGCCGATAAAATGGCATCGATAATCAGTCGTAACTGGTATGTTTCAAATAGTCTTGCCTGATGGCTGAACAGGATCTTGCCGAATTTGCCTCTATTTTGGACAATTTCAAAATCCATATCATCAAGAGCCTCAAGATCGCGCCTTATCGTCCGATTATCAAATGAAACATCTCCAGCCATAACACGAATTTTTTCACTTAATTCGTCTATACCTATTTGATGATATTCATCCGTTTCGTTTAATAAAATTTCCCTGATTTTCAATAATCGATAATTACTGCTTCTTTCCATAAAAACATCCCCCTTCGATTAGAAATGGCAGCTTATCTTCAAGCCTAATGTCGAAAGTCTTAGTCGCACCAATAGTAATTCTTTCCTTAACTGGCAAAAAGAACCTCTACATATAATGTAAGGTTCTTCTCATTTGATGACTAGTCGTTTAACTTTTTTAGATAATAAGAAAATAAATGATTGCTTTCTTAATTGTCTTTCTTTCATCAACCTTCGTTCTGCTATAAAATCCTTTTGACTTTCCTGATAGTAACCTAGTGTTCCCTGATATACTAATTGCAGCCCATCATGATTCCGAATATCTGCTGGGGTCGTAAAACAGGTTGGTTTTTGGAATTCCAGCGATTCAACATCCTGAAGAACCGTGGCAACAAATTGTGAACAAAATAATGCATCTTCCCGGTTTATCTCAACTTGCAGCAATACCCCAATCAACCCTAGAAAATTATATTTATAGTTATCTTTCCGTAATTCAATCTCTTCAATTTTTTCCTTAATTTTTTTCGTATCGGTTTCGGAAAGCTGATATGAATATACAGCACAAGTTGAATTCTTTAAAAAATCGCTGCGAATATCTTCCTTCACAAAACCACCGATAAAGGGGTTTCGTGGCTTTTTTCGACCAAAACTGTATACTTCCTGTAAGTCAGGCTCAAATGCAATGGAGACATGGTTTAAAGGCTGTTTTGTGAAATAATTGATTGCCTTAGATAAATACGTCCCTGTATCAGTAAAGAGAAAATATATTGTTTTCTCTCCCATAGTATTCCCCTCCGTAGGTTACCCGCTTCTTAATGGCACCTTGTCAACATGATATTTGTCGTTATTTTATTGTTACATATATTCCAAGAAAAATATAGTCTTTTTTTATATAAAGGGTAAAAAATTATTATTTTTAAAATAGACCGAAAATTCTAAAACAGAGGTAAAAATTTAGTACTCGAAGTGAGTTTTTTGAACGTTTACGTTGACGAAATGGTTCAAATCCCGTAAGCTTACGTTGATTACTATTTAATGGAGGACGCTGAAAGCATGATTAATGTTACTAATGTAAGTTTACAATATGGTGATAAAAAGTTATTTGAAGATGTGGATTTGAAATTTACTCCCGGGAACTGCTATGGCCTAATTGGAGCCAATGGTGCAGGGAAGTCCACTTTCCTTAAAGTATTGTCAGGTGAAGTTGAGCCACAATCAGGTAATGTTTCCTTATCTCCTGGTGAACGAATGACTGTCTTAAAACAGGATCATTTTGCGTATGAAGAATATAATGTTCTTGATACTGTTCTAATGGGGCATGAACAATTATATAACGTAAAACAAGAAAAAGACGCTATTTATATGAAAGCAGATTTTTCTGAAGAAGATGGTATGCGTGCTGCTGAGCTTGAAGGCGAGTTTGCTGAAATGAATGGCTGGGAGGCAGAGTCTGATGCTTCAGTCTTATTAAAAGGACTTGGACTTCATGAGTCGTTGCATACGATGAAAATGGCTGATCTGGCTGCTGACCAGAAGATAAAAGTATTGCTTGCACAAGCACTGTTTGGAAACCCGGATATTCTGTTATTGGATGAACCTACAAACGGCCTGGATATCCAAGCAATACAATGGCTGGAAGAATTTCTGATTAACTTTGAAAACACAGTAATTGTAGTGTCTCATGACCGTCACTTTTTAAATAAAGTATGCACACACATTGCTGATGTTGACTATGGAAAAATTGAAATTTACATCGGAAACTATGATTTCTGGTATGAATCCAGTCAGTTAGCAACAAAAATGGCACAAGAGTCAAATAAGAAAAAAGAAGAAAAAATAAAGGAACTGCAGGCATTTGTCGCCAGGTTTAGTGCCAACGCATCGAAATCAAAACAGGCAACATCACGAAAGAAACTTCTGGATAGCATCACATTGGATGATATCAAACCATCTTCACGTAAATACCCTTATATTTCGTTCACACCTGGACGTGAAATTGGTAATGATTTATTGCGTGTAGAAGGATTAACAAAAACGATCGGCGATACAAAGGTACTGGACAATCTCAGCTTTACGATGAATAAAGATGACAAAATTGCCCTCGTCGGTAAAAATGATATTGCAAAAACCACACTGTTCAAAATTCTTATGGGTGAAATGGAACCAGATGCAGGTACATTTAAGTGGGGTGTAACGACATCACAATCTTACTTCCCTAAAGATAATAGTGCCTATTTTGAAAACAATGACCTGCCACTTGTCGAATGGCTGCGTCAATATTCACCTGAAGATGAGACAGAGACATTCTTGCGTGGATTCCTGGGCCGTATGCTGTTCTCAGGTGAAGAAGCATTGAAAAAAGCGAGTGTCTTATCCGGTGGTGAGAAAGTGCGTTGCATGCTGAGCAAAATGATGTTAAGCAGTGCGAACGTGTTGATATTAGATGAACCGACAAACCACTTGGACTTGGAATCCATTACTGCCTTAAATAATGGATTGGTTAGATTTAAAGGATCCATTTTATTTACGTCACATGACCATCAATTTATCGAAAGTATAGCAAACCGTTTGATTGAAATTACACCAAATGGAGTTATCGATAAAGAAATGAGCTATGATGAATACATTTCTGACCAAAAACTGCAGCAAAAAATTGCCGAGATGTACAATTAATTAAAAAAGAGACCGGGATTTGAGTTTTATTCAAATCCAGTCTCTTTTTTTGTTGCTCGTTTTGGATTGACTTCTCGCTCGAGTTTTGCTGCTTCTCGCGCGAGTTGGACCGCTTGTCGCGCGTGTTGCGCTGCTTGTCGCGCGTGTTGCGCTGCTTGTCGCTCGAGTTTTGCTGTTTCTCGCTCGAGTTAGTACATATTACTTTATACTAATCTTTTCAATCATGTCCTTTGTCATCCTGGCAATGTCATATTCAGCCTTAAATCCCCATTCTTCTGCTGCGTTTGAGGAGTCAATACTATCTGGCCAGCTTTCAGCAATTTGCTGACGTATAGGATCAACATCATAATTTAATTCAAATTCAGGGATATGTTTTTGAATTTCTTTTGCAAAGTCCTCTGGTGCTGCGGATATCGAGGAAATGTTAAATGCGTTTCGATGTACAAGTTTGTCAGAGTCTGCCTCCATTAACTGTATAATTGCATTTAGCGCGTCTGGCATGTACATCATATCCATAAATGTATTTTCAGCTATGTATGATGTGTACTTTTTATTCTTAACTGCTTCATAATAAATTTCTACTGCGTAATCAGTTGTTCCACCGCCGGGAGGTGTCTTATAGGAAATTAAACCTGGATAGCGGACTCCACGCGTATCAACGCCGAAGCGATGAAAATAATAGTCGCAAAGCAATTCTCCAGCAACTTTATTGACTCCATACATTGTCGTTGGACGCATTATTGTATCCTGTGGCGTCTTCAATTTTGGGGTCAGTGGACCAAATGCGCCAATTGAGCTTGGCGTAAAGAATTGCAGGTTAAGCTCACGGGCTACTTCCAGTGCGTTCATCAGGCCACCCATATTAAGATTCCAAGCTGTTTGCGGGACTGACTCCGCTTTTGCTGACAGTAAGGCTGCCAGATGCATAATAGTGTCTACATTATGCTTCTTTGCTGTTTCAAATAAACTTTCTGCGTTGGTAACATCGATTGTTTCAAACGGACCCTCTTCATCTTCTCTCTTTCGAATATCTGATCCAATTACATTTGACGCCCCATAATTTTTACGTAATGTTGTTACAAGCTCTGAACCAATCTGGCCAGAAGCACCTGTAACTAGTATTTTTTTCATAATATTTACCCCCAGCAATTCCTTCAGATAAAGATCTCATCCTTTATTAGATGAGACCCATTTCTTTTCCTACTTTTTTATAAATTTCTATAGCATTATCCAGCATTTCTTTAGTGTGTGCTGCAGTTGGCATGTTACGGACTCGACCTGCTCCTCTTGGAACTGTTGGGAAAACAATTGCCTTCGCATAAACACCTTCTTCATTCAGTCGCTTACTGAATTTCTGTGTGTTATTTTCATCCCCGATAACACAAGGAGTAATTGGAGTCTCGCTATTACCAATATCAAACCCTAAATTTCTTAAACCATCTTTTAAGTAATCACTGTTCTCCCATAGCTTTTCATTAAGGTCCGTGGATTCGATGAGCAGATCAACTGCTTTCGTGCTTGCTGCTGCATCTGCTGGTGATACGGCTGTTGAAAATAAGAATGGACGTGAACGTACTTTCAGCCAATCAATTAATTCAGTTTTTCCCGCGACATATCCACCAATGACACCAATAGCTTTTGATAACGTCCCCATTTGAAAATCAACTTTATCCTGTAAGCCAAAATGCTTAACTGTTCCAGCACCTTTACCTAACACACCTGATCCATGTGCATCGTCGACATATGTAATTAAATCAAATTCTTCAGCTATATCAACAATCTCTGGCAATTTGGCAATATCTCCATCCATCGAGAAAACACCATCTGTTATGACCATTACCTTATTGTATTGGCCAGACTCAACTGCTTCTTTAGCCTTATTCCTTAAATCTTCCATATCAGAGTGATTTACACGAATGATTTTCGCCTTCGATAAACGACATCCGTCGATAATTGATGCATGGTTTAACTCGTCTGAAAGGATTGCATCATTTTTATCCATGACGGCTGAAATGGCGGCCATGTTGCAATTAAAACCTGACTGGTAAGAAATAACCGCTTCTGTCCCTTTAAATTCTGCCAGCTTCTCTTCAAGCTTAAGATGCAAATCCAGTGTACCGTTAATCGTACGAACAGCACCTGCACCGACACCATGTGAGTCGACTGCATCTTTTGCAACTTCTTTTAAACGCTCATCTGTTGCAAGTCCAAGGTAATTATTTGATGAAAGATTTATTAACTCTTTTCCATTGATAGTAATTGTTGGTCCATTTGCTCCCTGAACAGGGTCAATTTCATTATAAAGACCACGTTCTTTTAGGTCTGAAATATTTTCTTCCAAGAATGAATGTAATACTTTACTTGTCATTCGCGTTTCCTCCTTAAAGTATGTAAACAATAGTCAATAAATATAGTTTAACACATTGCACGTATTATTTAACAATACCGTTTGATTCATACGTTCCACGCTTTTCATCTTTTATTTTAAAAAGAACGCCAGTAACTAAAACTAGTGATGAAATCATTGCTAGATAAAGACCAGATTCAGCTCCACTGACACGCTCACCCATATAATGCTGTGAAACCTGTATAATGTAATAGAGCAAATAAACTACTGCAGCTATTGACCCAGCTAACCCTAATAATCCTGGTGATTTTTTAGCATATACGGTAAAAATAGGATAAACAAACAAAATAAGAATAAAATAACCACGGTGTGCAAATCCACTCGCACTATCAGTGAATGCTAGACCTACCCATGGAAAGAATAAGGAAACTATGAACAGTATTGTCGATAAGAGTATTAAAAGGTCAGCTGTACTTCGTTTCTCTACCATATAACTCCCTACTTTCCAACTATATTTCATATTTGTAACATTTACCTAATATTTTGTTACAAATACTATAGTATGTATATCACTATTTTACTATAATAGTAAGTAGATTATCAAAGTGAGGTAGAAAATATGAAAGAACTATTAATGGTGCTATTTATGATCTTAATTTTAAGCTTCGGTATAATAGGTTATACCCAATCTACTAATGATACAAACAACGTCGTGGACGAACAAAATGAAAATACACTTGTTGTTAACTAATGTTTAACTGCAAAATAAAAAAGGAAAACATCTATTAAAAGATGCTTTCCTTATCTTATGTCTTCTATTTAATTATTGTTACATCGACTGTGCGAACGCCCCAGTCAAATGCTTTATCTTTTGTTGGAACATGAATATCAATTTTATTTCCTTTAATTGCACCACCGATATCAGCAGCTGTAGCATAACCATAACCTTCAACATATACTTCTGACCCAAGTGGGATTACATTTGGATCTACGGCAATTACTTTGGCATTTGGGTTTGCATTTAAGTCAACCCCAGTAGAAGTAACCCCAGAACATCCAGTACAGTCAGCGGTATATGCTGTCGCACTTACTGATATTGTTTTACCCTCTGGACTGTCTTGTGATGACTTTTCCTGTTTGCTAGATTTTGCAGATTCATTTGATGAACTCTCGTTATTTGAAGATTCATTTGATGAACTTTTTATTGAAGCTGTTGCCGGAGCTGAATCTTCCTTCGCTACATTAACACCTTTTATTTCAAGTTCTTGTCCAATTACAATTAAATCTGAGTTTAGCTTATTCCAATCCTTCAGATCCTTTATGGATACATCGTATTCTTTACTTATTCCAGTTAATGTATCACCTTGTTCTACCATATATGTCTCATTTATAAACAGCTTTTGCTTTGGTTGAATTACTGTTGTTTTAAGTTCGTTTGATTCAACTAATTCATCTACGGTAGTATTATATTCCTCTGCGATATCCCAGAGGTTATCTCCTTTTTCTACTTTGTATTCTGCTGCAGAAGCAGTGGTTAATGTCGCGCCAGCAATAATGACACCCGTAGCGATTGATGCTACTAATTTCTTCATAGGTAGTCCCTCCTTTAAATTCTGACATTGCCCATAGTATCACAGCTCAATAGGCAATGCAGTTACAAGACTTTTAAGAGTCTATTACAAGGATTACCAAACTATCGAAGATTTATTACAATTATAATAGATTTATTTCATAATACTATTTTTGTTACATATTTATATGCAAATTGCTTGTTTTGATAGAATGTTAGACTTCATTGTAACCAGTTCATAATAAAATCCGCTGTTTTTTTAAGCAGGTGTCGATTTATGTGGGTCCGCTAAAAGGAAGAAAATAGCTTGAAATCTAGTTCGTCGTAATCTAAAGAGTAGCAAAAACTCAAATAATATAATTGTAAGTCTTTCTTATTTCACCAAGTGGGCTTTTTGAAAACTATATATTATTACGAACTCCAACTATATTGTTGTATCCCTATCTATTCCAAAACTAAAACCCCTGCTGTTTATTCAGCAGGGGTTCTTTACCTATTTATTTTTTAACTGCTCTTGATACTGCTGAAACTCTTTCTCGGTACAGCGCACCCAGTGATCCGGTTTAACTTCTCGGAACTCAGGTTCTTCATCAGTTTCATAATCAGCAGGATCATAAGCAAATCTTGTTCGACCTCGTTCGTATTCTGGGTCTGGTAATGGAATCGCTGATAACAGTGATCTTGTATACGGGTGAAGCGGGTTCCTGTACAACTCATCACTATCAGCCAGTTCCACCATATTACCATAATACATAACACCTGTTCTATCACTAATATATTTCACCATTGAAAGGTCGTGTGCAATAAACAGGAATGTAAGGTTATGTTCACGCTGTAGTTTTTTAAGCAAGTTCACAACCTGTGCCTGGATTGACACGTCAAGTGCCGAAATAGGCTCATCCGCTATAATGAATTCAGGTTCAACTGCAAGGGCTCTGGCAATTCCGATACGTTGTCTTTGCCCACCACTGAACTCATGTGGGAACCGAGTCGCATGCTCTTTATTCAATCCAACTGTTTCCAGTAATGATTCGACACGTTCCTTACGCTCAGTTTCATTTTTAGCCAGGTTATGAATATCAATACCTTCTGCAATGATATCCATAACTGTCATTCTTGGATTCAATGAAGATGATGGGTCTTGGAAAATCATCTGCATTTTGCGGTTAAACTTAAGTAATTCCTCTTTGGATTTATTCCCATGAACACTTTCATCTTTAAATTTAACTTCACCGCCGGTAGCTTCATATAATCGGATTATTGTCCGGCCTGTTGTTGATTTACCACAACCAGATTCACCTACAAGGCCAAATGTTTCTCCTTTAAAAATATCAAACGATATTCCATTCACTGCTTTGATGGTGTTGTTACGTCCGGCTTTAAAGAATTTCTGTAAATTTTTTACTTCAAGAAGCTTTTCATTTTCCATTACTTTTCACCATCCTTATCGTCTGTCGAAGCAAATCCTTGCATTCTTCGTTTGACGGAATCAGGTGGTTCCATGTACGGTGCATCTTTATGCAGCAGCCAACTTGCAGCGTAATGTGTATCAGAGACCTTAAACATTGGTGGTTCCATCTTCGTATCAATTTCCAAAGCAAATCGATTTCTTGGTGCAAATGCATCCCCTTTAGGTGGATTCAACATATCTGGAGGACTTCCTGGAATTGTAAAGAGCTCTTCTTCTTCACTATCAAGTGTTGGCATTGAACCCAGAAGGCCCCAAGTATATGGATGTTTAGGATTATAGAATATCTCATCCACTTTACCAATTTCGACAATTCTACCGGCGTACATAACCGCAACTCGGTCTGCAACATTCGCAACAACACCTAAATCGTGTGTGATGAATACAATCGCACTGTCTGTTTCCCGCTGAATGTCCTTCATGAGATCGAGAATTTGTGCCTGAATGGTAACATCAAGTGCTGTAGTTGGTTCATCTGCAATAAGTACTTTCGGATTACAAGCAAGTGCTATTGCAACTACTGCACGCTGTCGCATACCACCGGAAAATTGGTGCGGATACTGATTTAATCTTAGCATGGGATGGGGGATCCCAACCTGTTCCAAAAGTTCTATTGCTTTTTGTTTTGCTTCTCCACGCTTCATATTCCGGTGCTTAATAAGACCCTCCATAATTTGATTCCCTACTTTCATAGTTGGGTTTAAAGAGGTCATAGGATCCTGGAATACCATGGACATATCTTTTCCACGAATTTTTTGCATTTGTTTATTTGAATAATTAGCAATATCATTTCCTTCAAATAAAATCTGTCCTGATTTTATTTGACCTTGTGGCTTCGGAAGCAGCTGCATAAGAGCTTTTGTTGTGACAGATTTCCCTGAACCTGATTCGCCAACAATGGCTAGGGTTTCCCCTTTTTCCACATCAAAGCTTACACCCCGAACAGCTTGAACTTCACCACTGTAGGTGTTAAATGATACGCTTAAATCTTTTACTTCCAATAATTTACTCACTCAAAGACACCTACCTTTTTATTTATGCATTTTCGGATCAAACGCATCGCGAAGTCCGTCACCAATCAAGTTGAATGCAATCATGATTACAGAAATCAAGACAGCTGGATAGAATACCATGTAAGGATAAAGTCTAAAGACATCAAATCCTGAATTAATTAATGCACCAAGCGACGCCTCGGGTGGTACAATTCCAAGTCCAATAAAGCTTAGAAATGCTTCGAAGAATATCGCGTTCGGGATGGTGAACATTGTATTAATAATAATTATCCCAGCAACATTTGGTAATAAATGTTTCCTAATAGTATTTCCACCTGACTGGCCCAGTGTCCTTGCAGCAAGCACAAATTCCTCGTTTTTCAACTTCAGAATTTCACCCCTTACAATACGTGCCATACCTATCCATCCGGTTATCGTAAGGGCTATGATAATTGAAATTATGCCTGGCTGCAGTACAATTATCATCAGCAGGATGACAACTAGGTTAGGAATACCGACGAGAATTTCAATTATACGTTGCATGATACTATCAATTCTTCCGCCGTAGTAACCGGAGATACCACCATAAGCCACACCTATCACCAGATCAATCAGTGCAGCAACTGAAGCAATAATTAGAGAAACCCTTGTCCCCAGCCACATTCGTGTCCATTGGTCACGTCCGAGTGTATCGGTTCCTAACCAATAATATTGATCCATCATTTCCTGTGCTTCGTATATGTGATAAGTAGCCTCTACTTCAGCTGAGTCAGCTGAACCATCTCCCTCAGCCAGTACTTTAATGTCAATAAATTCTTCATTGTTATCATAACGCATAACAGCATTCTTGGTTGCTTCTTTAACTGTATCGCCGTCAAACTCACTTGTTAATGTACCATTTACACCTAGCCAAGAAATGTTTTCTAGAACAGGTACACGTGGTGGCATTTTTGCCCTCGAAAGATCCTGACCATCCATCTTATATTCGTTGAAATATGGTCCGATAATACTTAAGAGAACGATAATGACAAGCAGGATCATACTAATAACTGCAAATTTATTCTTAAAAAAGGTCCTTCTAGCATCCTGCATAAATGATCTGGATTGACCAGAAATTTTTTCGCTTGTATCCTCTTTCCGTTCGAGGGGAACTAAAAGTTCTTTAGGTACGTCTTTATGCTCGTTTTCTTGTGTCATTTAACTTTCCCCTCCCGTCAGTCGGATTCTTGGGTCGATTAATACATATAGAAGATCGATTATCAAGATTATTGCCACAAATAAGAACGCAAAGAATAGCGTCAGCCCCATAATGGTAGGGTAGTCCACTACCATGACAGATGTAACGAATTGTTCACCAATTCCCGGAACGGCAAAAATCTGTTCAATAACCAGTGTTCCTGTCATTAAGCCGACAGCCATTGGTCCTACAACTGTAACTAGTGGAATAAGAGCATTTCTTAGACCATGTTTGAAAATAATCCCAAATTCAGTTACACCTTTAGCTCTGGCAGTCGTAATAAAATCAGAACCAAGTACTTCAAGCATTTCCGTTCTTGTAAAACGAGCTGCTATCGCCATTGGGAAAATCAACAATGCAATTGTAGGTAATACGGTATGTTCATATGTCCCCCACAATGCTACAGGGAACCATTCAAATTTCACAGCTAAATACCACTGTAATAACCCTGCAAATATAAAGGAAGGAATAGAAGTACCCAATACAGCAATGATAGTGGAGCCGTAATCGAGAATACCATTATGGGAAATTGCTGCAATTAGCCCAAATAATATTCCTAGGATTGTCCCAAAAACGAGGGCCTGTGCACCGAGTACCATAGAAGGACCGATACGATCCATTATGATATCCGTTACCGGGGTATTATCAAACTGGAAGGATATACCTAAATCACCCTGTACAAGACCTGCTATGTATTTCACGTATTGAACAGGAATGGGGTCATTCAATCCGTATTTTTCCAAAACAACTGCCTGCTGTGCTTCACTTAATTTATTTTCAACCGACAATGGACTTCCTGGAAGCATTTTCATAAGAAAAAACGAGACGGTGGCAATAATAAATAAAGTAATTGCCATATAAAAAACACGCTTTAATATATAACGAAGCATTTCTGCACCTCCTGAATTTCTGTTTATTCCTGCTGTTTAAAAAATATTCAATATTATATGACTTTTTTGCGAAAAGGGCAAAAGAGAGCATATGCCATAAGGTCATATACTCTCTTCCCTTTCAAATTATAGCATATTTTATTAAATAATTTTTATTCTGTCGCTCCTACACTTGCCCACTTGTACTCGTAAGTAGGTCCAAACGCATTTACGTAAACATCCTGGACTTTAGGACGAACTAGTTGAGCCATTGCACTTTGATAGATAGGTGCTACAGCCGCTTGTTCAGCTAGAATTTTTTCCGCTTCAAGGAAGTTTGCGTAACGAGCTTCAGGATCCTGTGCTAACGTTGTTGCAGTCTCTTCTAGTAACTTATCATACTTTTCGTTTGAGAATCCCATTTTGTTGTTTCCGCCATCAGTAATCCATAGATTTAAGAATGTATATGGATCAAGATAGTCTGGACCCCAACCAGAGAACTGAATTTGGTAATCCATGTTCGTATCCAAATCAAGACGTTGTTCGAATGGAACCTGTTTCAATTCAATTGTTAGTCCTGGAAGATTCGTTTCAAGCTGATTAGCAAGATATTCGTTCATTGTTTTCGCTGTTTCACTATCACCTGCAAGGAATTCTAGTGTAACAGAATCTTTACCAATCTCTTCAAGACCTTTTTCCCAAAGTTTCTTCGCTTCCTCTTTATCGTAAGTTACAAGATCACCACTTGCTTCACGGAAATCTTCGCCACTTGGAGTCTGAACGAAGTCTTTTGGAACAAATCCAGTTGATACAAGTGAACCGTTGTTAAGAATTTCGTTAACTAATGCTTCTTTGTCAAATGCTTTACTTATCGCTTTACGGACATTAACATTTGCAAGCGCTTCGCTTCCTGTTTGGTTAAGTTTTAGATAGAATAATGATGTTTCAGGTACTACACGATAATCGTCATGTGTAGCATATTGATCTACAAGGTCAGAAGATAAACCAGCACGGTCAATTTCACCGGATTCATAAAGGTCTACCGCTGTTTGCGGATCTTTTACAACTTCATAAGTCAATTTTTCAAGTTTTACTGTTTCAGCATCCCAGTAGTCCGCGTTTTTATTAAGCTCCCAAGAACTGCTTGTGCTTTCCCAGTTATCCAAAGTAAATGGTCCGTTGAAAACAAGTGTGTCTGTGCTTGTAGCATACTTGTCACCTTGCGCTTCAACAAATTTCTGATTTAACGGATAATATGTTGCGAATGTAGTCAATGATTCAAAGTAAGGTACTGGGCTTTCCAGTGTAACTTCAAATGTATAATCATCTATTGCTTTTACACCTAATTCTTCAACCGGTACATCACCTGCGTTAACAGCTGTCGCATTTTTGATAACGCCACCCATCATATATGGACCATATTCTGATCCAGTATCAGGATTTACCGCACGCTTCCAAGAGTAAACAAAGTCATGTGCCGTTACAGGGTCACCATTTGACCATTTTGCGTCTTCACGAAGTGTGAATGTCCAAGTTAAACCATCTTCACCTACTTTGTGATCTGTAGCAATACCAGGTACAACTTCGCCATCCTTCATACGATAAAGCCCTTCCATTGTCGCGCCTAAGAATTTGATACCATATTCATCAGTAACCATAGATGCGTCCATTGATGGAATAGTATCACCATTTATAAGATTTAATACCTGTTCAGGCTCTGAAGCTTCTTCTTCACCTGTTTCTTCTCCACTGTTTTCCTCAGTGCTTGTGTCATCTCCGCCTTCTGACGACGTATCTCCTCCGTCATCTCCACCGGAACAAGCTGCGAGGAAGAGACCTAGCATTAAAGCTAGTGCTAAAAACCATACCTTCTTCAACTTCATGTTGAAAATTACCCCCTTGATAATATTAATTTTTCTGACTTTTTAGCAGATTTCATCTACTAAATAGAATTATACAATTTTTCTTACAAGTTTGTAAAGGCTTTTTTGTGAAAATTAAAACGGGTCTCTCTGTATCGGTTGCCTATCAATCATTATCAGCTCTTAAATATTTTACAGCTTTATTACAATTCAACTATTTTAAACTATGATATACTCAATATTATTGTATTTTTGAAGGTGGAATAGATAAATGTACAGGAAAAATTGGTTCATCCTGATTCTCAATATAAGTATAATTTTTATCATGGTTTATTTTCGGGCACCAGCCTTCTCATTGGTTCACATCATTAACATGATATTTTATTTTTCATTGATTTATCTTGTCATATTTTTAGCAATGTATACAATGAAAGGCGGGTTCTTTGATGGGGTTACATTCGGCTTCAGAAGGTTTCGAAATGTAATGTCATCACATAGTGATTATCTTGAAGAATGGAAAGACAAGCCACTTCCTTCATCAAAAGTAAATCAACGTTTCTATAAGTTTGCACGTTTTCAAAGTATCGCATTAATTACCCTGCTAATCGCATTAGTACTTATCTATTATGGTTATCAATAATGTATGGAATGATCTATTACGAATAAATAAGTTGTTTTTTGTTTTTAAAAGGTTTTATGGGGTTAAGCATTGTTTGTACTTAGGCTGGCAATAGGAGGGGATGAACTATTGTTACTCAGAATGAGGATCCGATAAACAGTCGAAGTGGATCCTCATTCCGCTAAATAGCAGAAAATGCGCTCTCTGAAGGGTGAGACGGATCCTCGTTCCTTTAAAAGCAGAAAATCAGCCAAATTTGAGGTAGAAATGACAAATAGCGGAATGAGGATCCGAACCCCAGCTTAAAACGTGGATTTTCAAGGAAATAGCGGAATGAGGATCCGTCAAATCAGTAAACCGGATCCTCATTCCACTAATAAATAGGTTCTTCCACAATAGGGGCGAACTGTATGCTAATTGATTAGTGTTATTAGCATTTTACGCTACCAAAACTGAACCCGATGCCAATAGTGGACAATCCTTACCTGTAAATTTTGCCATCAAACCCAAATTATTAGTTAAACAAACCTTCTAAAAAGTTTCCAATTACGTTAGCGAACTTTTTAAAGAAGTTCTCCACTTTATTCCAGAACCCTTCATCGTTCACGACATCCTGTACTTTAGAAGCAATATTATCAAGCTGATTCTTCACTTCATCAAAGTTAATATCCAAATCTTTCATTTTATTAAATAAATCAATTAGCATTTGACGATCTGCATCACTTAATGATATTCCCAACTGATCAAGCTGCTCCTGAACGATTCTCTCAACATCTTCCTTTGTAGCCGGATTTTGCTCTGATATTGCTTTTTTAATTTCTGTAAGCAATTCACTTACTTTTTCCTGACTTAACCCATCCTTGGCTAGATCTGTTGCGACACCAAGTTCTTCGTCAGCTAATTGCATTCGCTCCTTATCAAGCGGCTGCCCTTCAGCGTCATAGGCCTTATAAATTCCCGTTAATGCGGAGTGTCCGCTAACTTTAACTGGTGAAGCAACATCAACTGTTGCATCCTCTACCCCAGCCGTCAATAATGCGTTCGCATACATATCACTTGTTACCTGTGTAATATTTTCTGGCGTTACAATATTAATTTTTAAGCCTTCACCTTTTTCCTGACGCGTAATTTTTGCCGATGAAAACATTCTTGAATTTGGATCACCATCAATATAATTGGCGATATCCTCACCAGTTACAGAATATTCTTTTACCGCCTCAGGATCTGTAACTTCCAGTAGCTCCGTCACTTTGCTTTTTTGGTCGTCTGACAAGGTATCACCGTAGACAACAATTGGTACACCCAGTTTTTCATTTATACCACCATTATTAGCAGCCTGAGCAGGTGCTGCAAGACTAGTAATTAAGCCAACTATCAACACTAAAACAGCAGCAAACTTCAAATAACTTTTCATCATTACAGTTACTCCTTTATTAGTCAGTTTTTTATAAGATGCTTGTCTAATACTATTAGTAATTACGATACATTATAACGCTTTATGATGACTATGAATACATTTTTCCCTATTCGTTTACCAATTTAACATTGTGGTAATGAAACAATGAGCATTATATTGTAAAATTAGCTACTATTACTATATATTTAGTGTATCGAAATAATATTGAAAGAAGGGATTTGTTATTTCAGAGCAAAATCCTAATATAAAACGAAATTTAATTATTATGTGGTTCGCCAACTTTTTTATTGCCGGAAGTATTACAATGGTGCTTCCATTTATTTCGTTATATATAGAAGAATTCGGCAGTTTCTCTGATTCATATGTACAGACCTGGTCAGGCTGGGTTTTCGGAATTACCTTTGTCACCGCCTTTATTTTCTCGCCAATCTGGGGACGCATTGGTGACAAGTATGGCAGAAAAAAAATTCTGATTATCTCAGCTATGGGGCTTGGATTATCGGTACTCCTAATGGGGTTCGCCAATTCAGTTTGGGAGCTTTTTTTATTGCGTTTATTTATGGGTATATTTACTGGATTTATCCCAATGTCACAGGCCATGATTTCAACACAGACACCGAGGCGAATTGCCGGTCAGGTGCTTGGAACATTACAGACTGGAAGTATTACAGGAGCATTGATGGGGCCTTTACTTGGCGGTGTGCTCGCTGATGCTTTCGGATATGCTTCCACATTCAAGTGGATTTCCATCACAATATTTTTATCCGCTATAATTGTGTTAGTTGGTGTAAGAGAGATTTTAATACAGTTTTCAGATGATAATCAGGAAAAGGTATCTTATTCTACTAAAGAAGTACTTATGCATATCATTCGCAACCCGGTATTGCTCGTAGTCATGCTTATCTCCACATTGGTTCAAATTGCACATTTTAGCATCCAGCCAATTTTATCCTTATATGTAGCTGAGATACACGGCACGGCCAGCATTGCATTCTATTCTGGCGTGGCCTTCTCAGCTGCAGGTCTTGGAAATTTGTTGATGGCAAAGCGCTGGGGCAGATTAGGGGATCGTATAGGCTACACAAAGATAATGATTTTCTTATTATTCATGGCCGGTATTGTCTATTTACCCGGAGCATTTGTGACCAATATTTGGCAGCTAGTTGTTTTAAGATTTCTTCTTGGAATTTCGATCGGCGGATTAGTTCCAGTCCGAGTCGCATATATACGACAGGAAGCACCATTGTCAATGCAGGGTGAAGTGCTCGGGTATAATACCAGCTTACGGTTTTTAGGAAATATTATCGGACCTGCACTGGGAGGTATGCTGGCTGGGTTCTTCGGCTTCTCCGCAGTGTTTTTCGTAACAAGTGGTCTGCTCCTGATAGGCGGAGCTATAATGCTTGGAGCATGGTATAAGCACGAATATGAGGGGAAACGGACGCATTCACTTTCCTCTTCGTAATCCCGGGTCTCTACACTAAATTATAAATACTAAAACAATATTCCCGACAATAATATATTGATTTGTTATACTGAATATGCTACAACTAGTAGAGTCAATAATTTATTCAGACATTAGAAAGAAAGTGATAGCAATGGGAATTGTCGTTGTTGAGGTTTGTGACGGAAATGCGATCACTACTATAGATATAGAAGGCATCATCGAAAAGGAATTTCCAGAGGTAGCCGTGCTTATGAATGAATGCTTATCATTTTGCGGGCTATGTCGGGTTAAACCATATGCACTAGTAAACAACAAACGCGTTTTCGGTAACACACCTGAAGAATGTTTAAATAAAATAAGATCAGCCATAAAAGAAGAACTAGCTGTTTATCAATAACAGCTAGTTCTTTTTGTTAGAATTAATATCCGACTAAGTATGCCTATTTGCAATGCAGTGTCGAAACGTCCTATTGAGGTGCATACTTTTTGTTATTTCCCGGGAAATTTTTTGTCGGAAACTGCCATTTACAGGCTAGCTTTGAAAATTTCTACTGAATCCTGGCGAGATAATTTTTTAAAGTTACCATACTCAGGACGAGCAATAACGGTTTTATCGGCCATCTCTTCAACTGTGTTTTCACCGATGTCATAATCGGCTAATGTAGCCGGCGCCCCAATATCATTCCAGAATTCACGTAACTTACTTATTCCTTCAAGTGCAACATCACGATCACTTTTTCCTTCTGCGTCAACATTAAATACACGAACTGCAAGCTGCTTGAAGCGATCTGTATTTGTTTCATCCACTACATGCTTCATCCAGTTCGGAAAAATAATTGCAAGCCCGCCACCATGCGGGATATCATGTACGGCTGATACGGCATGCTCAAGATTATGTGTTGCCCAGTCACCACGATAGCCCATATTCAGCATTCCGTTTAATGCCAAGGTACCACTTAACATCATTGTTTCACGATACTCATAGTTTTCCAGGTCATCCAATAATTTAGGTGCTGTTTCGATAACTGTTCGCAGTATTGATTCACAAAATTGATCCTGTACCGGCGTGTTTCCTGTCTGGTGAAAATAATGTTCCAATACATGCGACATTATATCTACACTGCCATATACTGTTTGATCGCGTGGAACAGAAAATGTATTTGCTGGATCGAGAATGGAAAATTCAGGGAATGTTGATGGTGTTCCCCAGCCATGTTTTTCATGTGTTTCCCAATTGGTAATAACCGAACCTGCATTCATTTCAGATCCTGTTGCAGCAATGGTCAGGACTGTTCCGAATGGCAGCGCGTCGTTTACCTTTTCTTTTTTCGTGACAATATCCCATATGTCAATATCCGTTTTAGCACCTGTTACAATTGCCTTTGTCGCATCAATCGTGCTGCCTCCACCAACAGCAAGCACAAATTCAACACCTTCATTCTTACAAATTTCAACACCTTTTCGGACTGTTGAAAGACGTGGATTAGGCTCAACTCCTGCAAGTTCCACTACATCGGCATTTATTTTACTTAATTGATTCATGACTTCATCATATACGCCGTTTCGCTTTATGCTCCCACCACCATATACAACCAGTACTTTTTTGCCGTAAGCAGCAACTTCATTCGGAAGTGCTTCCAATTGACCTTTTCCAAAGATTAATTTGACCGGATTATAAAATGTAAAATTGTCCATTCGTATTGCCTCCTGCTGTTATTTTGTATATACGACTACATCCATTTCTACTAGTACATCTTTTGGCAACCGGCTGACCTCAACCGTTGCTCGTGCCGGATATGGTTCCGTTAAAAAACCGCCATATATTTCATTTACTGTTGCAAAATCATCCATTGAATTAAGGTAGATTGTAAATTTTACCACCTGGGAAAAATTCGCACCAGCTTCAGTCAGTATCGCCTGCAGATTTGCCAGCACTTGTTCTGTTTGCTTTTCTATCCCTTCAACTACCTCACTATTACCTGGATCAATTCCGATCTGTCCTGAAACATAAATGAAATCCCCCGCCTGAATCGCCTGTGAATACGGTCCAATTGCAGCCGGCGCATAAGCAGTATGTATTGCTTTTACCATGTTAATTCCTCCCTATAAGTGCGTGTTCAAAAGAGGATAAAATGACCGAGTCGGCTAAGTTAGCAACGCCCTGTGAGTCGAAATTCCGAGGCAGCGTAGTTTTAACATGAGCACAAGGATAGCTACCCTGAACCCGCATCGCACGCAGGAAAAGGGCTTTACTTTTCCAACGATGTCTTGCTAACGACGAAAATCGTTGCGTCATTTTTATCGGACTTTTTGAACAACCTCTATAATTTAATTTTATCATTTCCATATTCAGTCTTACTACTCTTTTGCAAGTACATCCCTATATTCCATCACATCCCGAACGTAATATATATCACCATAGCAGGCATTATATTGCTTTGCTTCTTCCCGCAAACATGTATATATCGATTTATTTGATGAAGTATTATACATTTTTTGAGAAAAATTAATAGCTGCTTCCTGAGTATACGTACCCGAATTATCGTTGATGTAATCTATAAAACCTTTCCCAAAATTGTATGACTGAATAGCTAATTTCAAATCTCCATTTGCTTGTTTAATAGTTTGAGAAAAATAATAGACTCCTTGCTTAATGGAAAGTTCCGGCTCATCTATGCAACCTCTCTCCCCGCAATAGCTTTCAGATGACTGCATTGGATCATTCCCACGCCCACCAGATTCCTGCATCATCATTGCAAGCATGACATCAACATATTGTGTTACACCAAATTGTTTTGCATACTTTTCAACAGTCGGTTTATATTCCCATACCTGCTTACTGATTGACGGGCGTGAAACTTCAAATTGCTGGCTGCTTGTCCTTTCAAACGAAAGAATCGACACGACAATGAACGCACCAATTAATACAGCTGCTATTACAAACGTTTGTTTAATTGCTTTTTTGGTTTTCGTTTTCATAGAATCCCTCTGTCATTCTTTTGCTAGTTTCCTAGATTAACTTTAGTGTTTTTTCGCGAATAATTCCTTCTCCCGCCATTTTCCAAAACGATAATACATAAATGCAAACAAACTGCTTACCAAAAAGCTTGATCCCATACCAATCGCAATACCAGTTTCGCCAAACCAATTGGAAAAGAGAGCGGTTAACGGATAACGCAGCACCCACAATGAAATAACATTTAGAGCGAGTACCTGATACATTGCTCCAGACGCCCTAACAATTCCATTTAATATAAAATTTATCCCAAGGAATGGATAGCATAATGCGATAATCTGCAGATATCTTGTTCCGAATGCTATCGCTGCTTCATCCTGAATAAATAGTCGTATTCCGTATTCAGCAAAAAATACAACTAGAATTCCTACAATAAGCATAACAGAAAAATTATAGAGGACCCCATACCTTGCTATGCTTTTTACACGTGCCCAATTCTGAACACCAATATTCTGACCAGCCATACTGCTAACAGCTGTCCCAAGCGCGTGTGCCGGCAGCATCAAAATACTATCTAAACGCTGCGCAGCACCAAACCCAGCGACTACACCTTCTCCGTATATTGTTACAACACTCATTATAGCCGCTACTCCTGCAGAAATAACAGCCATTTGCAGCCCTGATGGAATGCCGAGATTTAAAATTAGGCCTGCTTCCTTTTTCGATGGAAGTGACGGCATAGTGAACGGGGCCAGCTTACGGTACAAAACATGGATAATCCCATAAAGAAATGCACTTCCCTGTGCTACTATTGTTGCATATGCCGCTCCATCAATACCCAAATTAAAGCCAGCTATGAACAATGGATCAAGCACAATATTCAACGCTACCGCCAGCATTACAAACCGGAGTGGTGTTTTACTATCACCAAGCGCACGAAGAACGGTGTTTATAAAGTTATATCCAAACAAAAACAATATCCCTAGGAAGTTTACTTGCAGATATGTCTTCGCCTCACTCATCATGCCTTCCGGTGTGCCCAATAACTGTAAAAGCTGCTCTGCCATAAAATAACCAACAGCTCCTAATAAAACTGAAAGCAACACCAAAATTACGACGAACGCATTAAGATAACGTTTTAATCCCGTATCTTCATTTTTACCTTTTTGCTGAGAAAGAATTGTTAACGCAGCATTATTTACCCCGATTACAAATGATAATACCGTGAAAATAATGGTGCTCGAAACAGCAACAGAACCAAGTGCATTTGCTCCAAGCAAGTTACCAACCCATAAACTGTCGGCAAACTGGTAGGATGTTTGCAGCAAATTAGTCAGCATAATCGGCCCTGAAAATATAATCAACTGCTTTAGAATATACCCTTGTGTGAAATCATGCTGTTTCTTCATAAATGTCAGCCTTTCTTACTTCAACCTTATTCAGGATCCTTTACATCGTTTCGGGATCTTCAACTTAATATCGAGAACTTCTCATAATTTCCATTCTCATTTTACCACGGATCAATGATCTCCTCCTTTTGCGAAACTTATTTACAATGTTTTTCTAATAATCCGAATAATATGATATTATAGAAGTATGCTTGTATAATATATAAAAGGAGATGTTTCGTATGATGCAAGTCCCATTAACAGTTGGACCCATGCTTGAACATGCAGAGAAATTTTTCTCAAAAAAACAAGTCATCTCGCAAACGCACGATAAGCTTCACCGGCTTACATATGCCGATATCGGAGAAAGAACAAGGCGCTTAATGAGTGTTCTCGAAGGTTTGGGCATACAAAAAGGTGATCGAGTTGGTACACTAGCCTGGAACCATCACCGGCATTTGGAGATATATTTTGCCGCACCAGGTATGGGGGCAGTGTTGCACACCATTAATATTCGATTATCCCCTGAGCACATTATTTACATTATAAATCATGCGGAAGATAAGATTTTATTTATTGACGAAGACGTTTTACCCCTCATCGAAGCCGTACAGGATAAGCTTCAAACAGTTGAAGCATTTGTCGTTATGACTGACAAGTCCGAACTTCCAGAATCTACTTTACAACCACTTTATTCCTATGAAGAATTACTGCATGCAGGAGATCCTACACATGAATTTTCAAAAACAATCGATGAAAATGACCCAGCTGGAATGTGCTATACATCCGCTACAACAGGTAAACCTAAAGGTGTTGTCTACTCGCATCGCGGGATAGTCCTGCACAGTTATGCTCTCGGACTAGCTGATTCAGCCGCGGTATCAGAATCTGATGTATCAATGGCTGTCGTACCACAGTTTCACGTTAATGCTTGGGGGACTCCCTTTGCATGTACTTGGTTTGGATCTACACAAGTCATGCCTGGACCACGGTTCACGCCAAAACGACTTGCCGAATTCATAGAAAAATTTAAAGTCACTATTACTGCAGGAGTTCCAACTATATGGTTAGGATTACTGCGGGAACTGGAACAAGGGGATTATGACACGTCAAGTTTACGTGCAGTACTTTGCGGCGGTTCAGCCGCTCCGAAGGGACTTATCCAAGCATTCGAGCAAAAGTATAAGATTCCATTCATCCATGCCTATGGCGCAACTGAAACAACACCACTCGTGACGCTTTCCAGACTGAAGAGCTACCAGGAGGAAGAACTAAGTGACGATGATAAATTGGATCAACGTGCAAAACAAGGCGCACTGATACCTGGTCTCGATATGAAAATCATGGGTAATGATGGCGAAGTTGCCTGGGATGGTGAACAAATGGGTGAGTTACTCCTTCGCGGGCCATGGATAGCCGATGAATACTACAAGGATGAACGAAGCGAGAATACGTTCGTTGATGGTTGGTTCCATACTGGTGATGTGGTAACAGTAGACGAAGAAGGTACACTTAAAATTGTCGATCGTACGAAGGACCTGATCAAAAGTGGCGGAGAATGGATTTCTTCCGTTGATTTGGAGAACGCCCTTATGGCACACGATGCTGTCTTCGAGGCTAGTGTTATAGCAATTCCAGATACTGAATGGCAGGAGCGACCAGTTGCATGCGTAGTTTTACACGAAGGGTTCGCAGACAAAGTCGGTAAGGATGATATGCTTGAATTTATCCGTCCACAATTCGCAAAATGGTGGCTGCCAGATGATGTACTGTTCTTCGATGAGATCCCTAAAACATCAGTGGGTAAATTCCTGAAGCGCCAGTTGCGTGAACAGGTAAAAGAACATTATAATATGCAAGGTTAATTAGGTTATGAGGAAATCGGCTAAAACGCCGATTTCTTTTATTATTTGTAGAGAAATGTTCTTCTTATCAGGAGTTATCGACCTGAGTTTCTGGTTATCAACCTGATCCAGAAATTGTCAACTCATACTAAGGAGGTTATACTAACGACTGAATAATTTCAGCAACTGTTTCTTCTTTTTCAATATTTCCAACACCCTGCCCTGCCCAAAGTGATTGGACATCACCAACAGCGAATTCTTTTCCGGCATTCCGAACATCCTTTGTAAGCTGGTTTTGGATTGGAAAAGGCAATGGCGGAATTCCACTCGCCTCCACTTCTGCTATGAATCTATTATTGATAGCGCGTGCGGGTCGGCCAGAGAAGACTTTGGTAATTTTGGTATCATTTGTTTGCGCCTTAATGAGTGCTCTTCGATATGCTTCATTTGTTCCAGCTTCTTTTGCCATCAGAAACCGTGTGCCTAGCTGAACTCCAGCTGCACCCATAGCCAATAATGCTTCGATTTGATTCTTTTTATGTATTCCTCCAGCTGCTATAACCGGCAATGAGACGTTGTCCGATATTTCCTGCAGCAGCACATGCAAACCAATATTGCTTCCATTCGGATATTTTTTCATATCAAATGTGCCACGGTGCCCGCCGGCTTCATTCCCCTGGGCGACAATTGCGTCGTATCCTGCATCCTCCAATTGTTTAGCCTCATCAAGATTTGTAGCCATCCCAATTAGGGTGACGCTATTTCCCTTTAAGCGTTTAATCAAAACAGAAGACAAAACACCAAATGCTGTGCTTACTATAGGAATATTTTCCTCCAGTATGACATAAATTTTTTCTTCTAAATTGTCTTTCACTTTAACCGAATCTTCTCCTGGGTCAATATCCAATTCATTTCTATAGTTATTTAATAAATGTTGCATTTTCTGAATATCAGTGGAGAACGTCTCCAGGTTGGTGGCAAATAAATTAACTGCAAATGGATTATTGGTTAGGATTTTCACTTGCTGAATGTTTTCTTTTAATGCTGACGCACTCATATATCCAGCTCCAATCGTGCCAAGTGCTCCATTCTTAGTGACAGCTGCT
The DNA here is from genome assembly GCF_052246775.1 of Virgibacillus sp. L01. Taxonomy (NCBI): domain Bacteria; kingdom Bacillati; phylum Bacillota; class Bacilli; order Caryophanales; family Bacillaceae; genus Virgibacillus; species Virgibacillus sp. L01. The sequence continues at coordinate 929,865 of NZ_JBQQCP010000001.1, forward strand.
ACCATTTCTGGAGTTGTAATTCCTCCAGCCATTCCTGCCTGCACTATAGGAACTTCAATACTCAGCTTTTTAAGTAAATCATTCAAACAAAACCCCTCCTATTCTATTTATTCCTCTTACAAGAATACCATATTTAGTAATAGCTCCTAAAACTTTCCTAACTTTCCTTCTTGACAATATTGTGAAAATTTCGTAATATGTTAGTGTTAACGAATAGTGTCGCTAAATATACCGTAATTTGTGAAATTTAGTATAAGGATGTGGAGGTAAACGTGAATCATGCGCAATTGGAAGCTGGTATTCGTACTATTATCAGCAAAACGATAGACAAATTCTCTATTTTCATACGTACTGATGATGGCACTATTGCTATCAATGCCTATGAACCCAGAAAAGCAGCTAGCTTGGTAAAACTACCTATCCTAATTGAAGCCTTTCGCCAACTCGAAGCTGATCTGTTCCGCGCTGACACTTTAGTATATATTGAGCAAGATATGAAAGTCGGAGGGGCAGGAGTAATAAATCACCTTACTAGTTCGAATGTATATAGTTATAAAAATCTGATGGAATTAATGATTATCATTTCAGACAATACGGCAGCCAACCTTATCCTAGATAAGATAGAGATGGATCAGGTTAATATATTGGCAAAACATTTGAAATGCGAGCACACACTGATTCAACGCAATTTTATGGATACAGTATCACAGGCAGCTGGATTTGAGAATTACACAAGTGCATCCGATATGTGTCATTTCCTAACGATTATTGCTAATCGCGGCAAGACGATAAATGACAACAGCAGATCACAAATTCTTGAAATATTATCAAACCAGCAACTCAATGGTAAGCTTGCTAGTTATCTACCATTTGATTCAAATGTAAAGCTATACCATAAATCTGGAGAATTAAACGGTGTTGAGCATGATGCTGCTATTCTTGAATATCAGAACAAACGTGTTGAGGCTGTTGTTATGAGTGAAGGCTGGGAAAATAATGGAATAGGAAAAAGACATATTGCAGACATTGGAAAGCTATTAATTGATTACATAACATCCAATCTTGAGGAGGAGTAATAGTGAAGGTAAAAATTGCTGTTTTTGGGCGCGAAAAACTAGTTGATCGAATTACTAAATATGTTGAAAAACAAGAGGACATTGAAATTTTCCCATTTGTTTATTCAGAATCAAAGGAAACTGCAGAATTAGTTGAAAAAGCATTTATGTGTGATATCTATTTATTTGCAGGGTCATTGCCGTACTTATACGCAAAGGATAAGGTAGAGAAGAAAAGACTTCCAGCTGTTCAGGTTGATTTTGATGAATACATGATTTTAACATCTTTTTACCGAGTCAGAAATCATCACAGGCAAGAACTGAATAGATTTTCAATCGATGTGATGAGTCAAAGAAATATCGATAAAGTACTCGATGAGATGGAATTAAACAACGAGGAAATATACACGTATAGTTATGGAAATGATCAACCTGTAGATATTGAACGGATTGCCAAATATCATGAAAACCTGTGGAATGAGGGTAAAATTGATTACGCCTTAACATCGATTGAAGAGGTTGAGTCTATTTTAGTGGATAAAGGTATTCCCACAAGCTGCATGAGAATCCCCTTATTAAATATTGAACGCGCAGTTGAACAAGCCGTATCGTTCGCAACCCTAAACCAATCTAAAAGTGCTCAAATCGTTGCTGGATACGTCCAAATAAAACAATTTGATCAAATAAAAGCTGAAAAAGGTGACTTTCAGGCACAGCAATTACAGTTAAAGCTACACCAAATTCTATTAAGATACTCCCAAAAAACATATGCTTCTGTTCTATCAAATGGCAACGATAAGTTTGTTATATTTGGAACAAGAGGAATCTTAGATCACATCACTAACCACTATCGCGATTTCCCGCTACTGAAGGAAATGGAACGCGCCTTAAACACCTCGGTAGATATCGGATTCGGACTAGGCCTTACTGCTAAACAAGCCGAAGATAACGCAAAGTCAGCATTGGAAGCTTGTAATCAGTCAAACGACGGAACATGTTATATCGTAAACGAACGACAGGACACCATTGGCCCACTTGGAGTGGAAAAGGAATTTAATACATCGGAATTGTACCGTTCCTTAATTCATCAGGCAAAACTGAACAATGAGCTATCCTATAACTTTATTGAATTTATAGAGATTAGAAATAATGAGCCTTTCTCATCCAATGACATTGCAAGTTATTACCGTGTCACAAAACGGAGTGCAGAACGTACTGTTAAAAAACTATTGTCAGGCGAAGTCATTAAAGTAGTAGGCGAGGAAAAACCATATTTAAAAGGACGACCACGGAAATTATTTCAATTGGATCAGTAATCAGCCGGGTAATGCGTAGTTGCTCTGACACCTTCTCTATTTTTTGTAATGAAACTGCTACTCTCTTAAGTTGAATACCAGCAAAAAGTGGCTGGGACATAACTAAAAATTTCCACTTTAAAGATGTATAATATTTGGGCAGGATGTTTATAACATTCATTATCAATTGTTCAATAAGTAGTTGATATATGATGCGACGTACTGTGGAAAAATAATTTCGGTCTAGGGCACCGCTGCGGAAATACACTTCGCTGGATTGTGTATTACAAACCTAAAAATAAACGAATGTTATTGTGATAGTAAAAGAAAAACTCTAAATCATTTAAATTAGCAACTCAAAGAAATGCGCAGTTCTTTATAAATCGAACTGCAGGGAAATATTCACTTTCACCGATCCGGCCGGATACCAAGGCTGCATCTGCTCAATCTGATGTTTTCACAGTTTCTTCTTAGTCACAGGCACGCCCTCCAGCCTCCTCGTGACGCTAAGATCACTTCTTCCGGGGTCCTCAGGCACGTGAAGTATCCCTATGGCTAAGAAGCAATGTCACGATAAGGATATAGTGACAGCAACACCCGGCGTAGGAAATACATGAAGACTCCAGCGGGAATAGCAACAGCTGAAGATCCCGCAGGAAGTGGCTTTTACTACCGAGGAAGCTAAAGCGTTGCCCGCGGAAAGCGAAATGTATTACCGAAGCGGTGTGAAGCACTCAAGTATTTATTGCAGTACGTCCATCACACAGCTAATCAGCAACAAATAACCAGATATAGGCTATCTGGTTTTTTGTGTTAAGATTTTTTGTTGTTAAATAAATAATTCATTATATCATCGAAGAATGTTACTGAATCGGTTATTAGAAATATAGGTAGGAGTATTATGGCTAGTACTACTGCTAGGTTGGATACAAAAAATTTCACAAATCCTTTAAGCACACCAACCAATCTCACCATCCCCTTTATGGATTCTATGAAGCTTCTATAATTATAATAACCTATTTAAATTTTCATCAAACGTGCGTAAATCAAAAGAAATTAAAAGGATTCAACCCTTAAATATTGAGAAGTTCCCGGACATCATCTTCACTTAGGCTAGACAGCATCGTTTCGCCCGGCTGAATTACTTGATCAATCAGCTCACGTTTTTTCTGCTGGAGGTCATATATTTTTTCTTCGATTGTCCCCTCTGTAATGAGGCGAATTACTTGAACAACATTTTTTTGGCCAAAACGGTGCGCACGCCCTGTAGCCTGGTCCTCCACAGCTGGATTCCACCATAAGTCGTATAAGATAACGGTATCTGCACCAGTTAAGTTTAACCCTGTTCCACCTGCTTTAAGTGAGATGAGAAATACATTATTTTCACCATTATTAAAACGCTCACTCATCTTTACGCGGTCCTCTGAAGCTGTTTGCCCATGCAAATAAAAATAATCAATTTCCTCTTGTTTCAGTTTCTCAATAATAATCTCGTGCATGCTTGTGAATTGTGAGAATATCAGCATCCGCTTCCCGTTTGCAATTGCATTTCGAACGGTATCCATTAACTGGTTCAACTTACCTGATTCTCCTTGGTAATTTTCCACAAAAACGGATGGATGGCAGCAAATCTGACGCAACCTAGTCAACCCCGCCAGAATCTTCATCCGATTTTGGTTGAAGCCACTTTCTTTCATAGACTGTGCTGCTTCTTGCTGCACCTCGCGCCAGTAACCTACATACAGATCCTTTTGGTCCTTTGTTAATTCTGATACATGTACTGTTTCAATTTTATCTGGCAGTTCTTTCAATACATCTTTTTTCAGACGGCGCAAAATAAACGGCTTTGTCAGCTGGGCAATTTTTTCATGTGATAATTTTTTGAAACTACGTTGATTTGGCATTAATCCCGGTAAAATAACCTGAAAAATTGCCCATAGCTCATCAATCGAATTTTCAATTGGTGTTCCACTTAAAGCGAACCTTCTACTTGCTTTAATTTCACGAATTGCTCGCGACGTTTTTGTTGCATAATTTTTGATGTACTGCGATTCATCTAAAATCAATGTTTGGAACGATTGCTCGCGATAAAGCTCTATATCCTGGCGCAGTGTAGCATAGGATGTGATCCAGACATCCATATCAGTTAATTCCTCAATCTTCTTCGCACGTTCCAATGGTGCTCCAGTTAAAATTGCCACATTCAAATCAGGCGCAAACTTATCACATTCATTTTTCCAATTATATACAACTGATGATGGTGCAACAATCAAATGCGGCTTTTCACTAGGCTCTGATAGGATATAAGCGATACTCTGGAGCGTCTTTCCAAGCCCCATGTCGTCAGCCAAAATACCTCCAAGATAATAGGCACTTAATGACTTAAACCATTGATACCCTGTCATCTGGTAACCTCGTAATGTTGCATTGAGATTTTCCGGCAGTGGATACACTTGTTCCTCCGGGGATTTCAGCTGATGCAGAAGCTTACGAAAAGACGGGTCGTAACTCTTTTTTGTGTCGATTAACTCATCAACCTGTGCACCACGGTAGACAGGCATTTGAACATTTCCATCCTGTAAGTCATCTTTTTGAATATCCAGATCATCGAAAAGCTGCTTCATTGAGGAAAATTCGTCTCCCTCAAGAGAAAGTAATGCACCGCTTTCCATTCGGTAGTAACGCTTCTTCTCCATGACAGCATTAAGAATCTGGCTGATTTCCGAATCATCCACACCATCAATATTAAAGCCGATTTCGAGCAGATTTGAAGATGATTCATGCCTTACACTTGTACTCGGGGATGGCTCGTTTTCTACGATGAAGTTCCGTATCTCCGAAGTAAGAAATAGCTCAACATACTTATCAAGCAATGGCAGTACATTATATAGAAATTCATATAGACTTTCTTCATCTGCTTCGATATATAATTCTTTACCATTGTAGTGAAAATTTGCGTGCTCAACCAGACGCATAATCTGCTGTTCTTTTTCAACATCACGAATAATGATGACATCATCCTGTTCACGGCCGCTAAACGGATCAATCTGGTAGTCACCATAATGGTATTCGAGTTTGCCAACAATCCAATCTGCCTGCACTTCCAGATATAACTTTGCGCGTAATGGCACCTGAATAATTTCTGCTGCAACATTTTCATCTATTTGTACCTCGCCGACCTTTTTGAGTGATGGGAGGACTTCGGAAATAAAAGAATCAGCCTGTTTTTTAGGAATAGGAAGTCTTTCGTTTTCTCTTCCCACCTGGGTGATCTGCTCGATTATTGGAATCTGTTCTTTTGCTGGAAAGAAAAACGCTCCATGTGAAAACAGCATCTGATATAGCTTGAAATAAGTCATGGAAGCCATATCGTCCATGGACAAAACCAGTTCCCCCTGTTCGTTTTTCGCAAGGTCAAAATGGAATGGCAATTCATCCTCCACAACATCAATGTGCTGAAAGCTCTGATCCCTTGTCTCGACAGTAAAGTCCCGTTTAATCAGCATATGCAATAGCTGCTTGGCAAGTAATGGCGGAATAACAACTGACCGCTCTGGTGAGTCCTGGTAATGATAAATACCACGTTCAAGGTATATTTTTTCATTACGTAATATAGAATACAGCAGCTCGAAAATTTCCATATCCTGCTGCAGGAAATAATGTGTTTCCGGACTGTATGTAAATGTTTTGGTAAAATAATGCTCGTTTCCTTGTAATACGTCGTCCAGAAAATCGTGTGCATTTTTAACAACAAGGCACCGTTTCTCACCGACTTTAAGCTCTAATAACAGATTACGTTCAAACGACCACTTGCCATAATACTCAACATGAAGTGGTATTTTTTGTGATAACACTTCGGATGTCGGCTGATAATCGGCTAATGAGGATATGGAATCAATCAGCCAATTAGTAGTTTGATAGTTATCACTCATTTTCCGGGGTGGATTATTTGTTTCTTTAGCAGTGATTGAAATTAATGTAGCAACAATATGCTTACACGAGCCATACGTGTCAAATGCTGGACAATCACAATATGCATCAACGGAACCCTTCGAAAAATCGGACGTATTAATTTCAACAAAATAATCCTCAGTTCCGTGTACAGTTGCAGTCCAAACTTGATAATTTATGTCATACAGTAATTCACTAACTAGATTTTTGTTGTAATACTCCAAACCGCGTCTATAGATAACGGATGGAAACATTTTTTGTATATTGATATCACGAAAACTTTTCAAAACACAAGTACCCTACCTTCTACCATCTCTTTATCTATTATTGTATATGACACGTACTGTTTTTTAAACTAAATACTTTTACAAGGATGGGATATTCTGAGGGAATTTATACCTTAAAAAAGAACTCTCATGCGAGAGCTCTTATTTCATCTTACTTGGCAGTGCCTGGATGGATACGATTAGATCATTAAGTTTACCTTCGATACGGTGTAACAAATAAAATGTTACCACAATCGGAAATCCAACTTCTGTCACAAAGGATAGCCATGTTTCCACTGAAATCACTCCTGTCTGATTTGAATTCTTGAGAAAGACATATCTGTTTAAAAATTGCCTTAGTTGCACTTATGCAGTGAGAAAGTAGTTATCTGTTAGAAAAGACCAGGGCTCTTTGCCACTGGTCTTTTGAACAGTTAATAAGGATTACCCTTAGCTATTATGCTAAGTCAACTTCAACGACATTACGTTCTACAATACGCGCACTCTTTTTTGAAACCAGATTGCCGCCTGATGATGAGAATGCGTCTTGTGTGATAATTTCGTCCATTGCACTTGTGACAGCAGCTGAATCAACGGGCTCAACTGGGTTGTCCAATGAATATGTCACAGTTTTACCATCCTCATTTAAAAATTTAAGTTCAAGCTTCTTCATTTTGTTTCCTCCTCCCCATTATTTTTTAAAATTATGCCTGACTGATTTCTGAGCTGTCATTACGTTCAATATTATAAAGCGGGCGTTCCTGAAGTCCTGCAAAAGCTGTAGCAATTGCATACAACTGATCAGCAGTTGCAGCTGGTTTAACGTTATTAAAACTTTTGGTTTTATAGATGATTTTGCCTGTTAAAATATCGTTGCCATCATCCAGCGTTAACGTCAACCGTGTTGTAACTATTTGCGATACGGCCATCTCGATCCCCTCCTTTCACCACTACTATCGAACCTCAGCAGCAAAAAGTGGCATCGAATAAATATTTAATTTTTCTGGTAGTATATTTTAGGATTTTGCATTCAACAGGACTTCTTTATGAATGCTTAGATTCAATAAAAGTTTTCAAAGCTTGACGGCGATCAATTTATTTAGGAGTAAAGAGTTCTATAATAAAAGTATAAAGAAAACAAGATAAACAGTTGCAGAAGAGGTAGGCAATGATGAAGACAGTCTTAGCATGTACACCACTCGGTGGGAACTTGATCCAACCAAAGGCCATGAGGATCAGTTCGAAAAGACAATATCAACGTTTGTATTTCAATCTTGTTTAAAAGAACACCCAAGAAAAGAGAGGATAAAAATGATTAAAATTATTAACAAATACAAAAACCATATTACCGCGATATCAGCTATTTTATTAGCTCTTGCAGTACTTACTCATGTCACAGGTTATCAAGGTTTACGCCAAGGAATCCTACTTGCAGCAACGCTTATCGAACTAGGCTACCGATTATGAATCGTTTAAGTATTTCCATATCGATATCCTTTTTTATTTTCATAATGAGCGAAATGGAGATTATTAGTGACAGAACCAAATTAATCTGAATCGCCTCACGTGGGTCAAATAATAGAAGTAAAAAAGGTGTTGCCATTATTGAAAAGCCAAAACCGGTGCTTGTTTGCAAGATTGAGGCAATCAGAACAATTATTGAAAATAGAATAATCTCAGCCAAAAAAACACCTTCTATATCGTTTACTAACACCCTGTTTAACAGATAGAAGCCAATGAGATGTTTTTTTCTATAATATTAATAAACCATGTGAAAAACCCGGGCATTATCCCGGGTTATGATCTATTCGCCAATTACACCACACGCTATCCGATCACCTGCATCACCTGATGGCTGTGACTTATAATCATCTGGTTTCGCATGGATCATTAATGCAGTTCCATCATTTCCAAGCAGGGAATTCTTTTTACCTTTTATCAGTGTTACCATATCATTTACACCTGCTGCTCGTACTGTTCCATCTTCTTCTACTACTATGTTCGGCAAATCTCCTGCATGTGGACCCTTTGGATGGTCAAACCCATGTTTCGCATCGGTAGGATTGAAGTGACCACCAGCCGATTTAAAATCAGGCGCCTCACATACTCCTTTTTCATGAATATGAAATCCGTGAGTACCTGGCGGCAAGTTCGAGGCATCAAGCGTAATGTTAGTTCCATCATGCACCTGTCTGATTGTTGCCATACCGATTTCTTCCATGTCACTATTATACATTGTTACATCAACCTTTGTCGTTTCTTCACTTAGGCTACCTAGCGTTTCTACACTCGTTTTGCTTCCATGGTGCTGGGTATTCTCCATTTCATCATCATTATCAGCACAACCGCCCAATACCATAAAAAGTATCAAAGCAGCTACTAAAACAACCCACCTCTTCATGTTTAGCAAGCTCCTTTCTGTTTTGGTGAAGTTCTTTTCTCAAACCTTATTCTGCACAAAACTGGAAAACTTAAACATTTAATGAAAGTGTAGTAAAATTTGTTATAATAAACGGAATATATATAGGAGGTTTATCTTATGGGAATTTTTGATGGCATGATGGGTAACGCATCTGAAGTTGATGCAAAAGACGTGGAAAAAGAACTTGGTGAACTATGTTCCGTTATTTTCAACAAATCCATCATTTAGATTTAGTTTAGGATCCTCATTCCGTTATTTCGCTTGTGAAGGCGCATATTCCATTGATCTTGTTCATTTAGCGGAATCAGGATCCTCTTCATACCTCTTGGAACTCCTTTTCCTGCATTTAGCCGAACGAGGATTCACATTGCCACCGATCTGTATTGGAATTAGCAAAAAAAAATACACACGCTTGTTTAACGTGTGTATTTTTTTCAATGCACTATATTTTTAATACTTAGGCAGTCACTGTCTCATTTTTATGTTTTTGATTAGGATAATGTGCTTTCAGGAATGGTACAACCCAGCGGTCTAATCCAAATCGACCTGCGTTATATCCAGCTACCAGGATGAACACTGTAATTAATACCATTTGAGCATTTGTGCTAACTGTACCACTAAATAAGAATGCAAAGTTCATTGTGATCGCCATTAGAGCTGCGAAGTTTGTAAAAATACCTAAGATTAGCGCTAATCCAACTAAGAACTCGCCCCACATAACCATGAAGCTGAATAATTCAGCGTTTGGCAATGCGAATGTTTCAAGGAAATTTGCCCACCAGCCTTGAACTGCTGGATGTTCCCCACCTGCACCAGCTATTGCTCCCTGCATAAAACCACTTGCATCAAAACTGCCTCCTGTTATTTTTCCATATCCTCCAGTCAGCCATTGGTACCCAATATATATTCTAAGAAATGCCAATACGCCAGCAACTACTTTATTATTGCGAATGAAATTTACAAACATGATATCCATCTCCTTAATGTTTTTTGGTTTGCTCAGTATTTCACAAGTTAACTTGAGTGAATCTCTTTACTACACTTATATAATAACATGGATTTTTTTAATTGTGGTTGGCTTGTTCAGTGTTTCACATTTTAGACGCAAAGTTATGACGGAGATGTGAACTTATAATAATAACTTTCAGGGTATGGTTATGATGATGCCGTTTTTACCATATGTATTTATTGGGCCTGTAATTAGCGACCCAAGCGGACTATTTACGCAATTTGGCAGCTAGAGGGATGGAGGGACAGGTTCCTTGTCCCAGGTAAAACGTAATTTGGGACAAGGAACCTGTCCCCCTGTCCCTTTTTATTTTTCCTCTGGATGTAATGGTAATCGGAAGGCCCGATAGGCTTGGCGATGGCTTTCCTTTTCAAAATCTGATATAACAATTTCATAGATTACATCTGCAGGCTGCTCATTGTTTACCTCGATTACTCTGCTATTCATGCCATCCTCTACCTCAATATATCCTGATGTGAGCATTCGATTTCCTGTATCATAGTGATAGTTTGCGTCTCCTACAATGCGTGAATATAATGCCTCCCCACGTTCTTCACCAAATGCCCAGACCTCTTCAACCGTCATTTTTTCTGGATTGATACGATACTGTACCATGCGGCTGAAATCTTCACTAAGTGGATCTTCACCTCTTGTGATCACAATATTATTGTCAAACAAGAGAATGTCCTCTGTCTGTTTGTTATTATCCTGATCAGGCATTGTCATCATCGCATGTGGCCCACCAGGAAACTTGAAGTCCTCTCCCTTTGGAGTCAATAAATATTTCTCATACGAGTCTGGCCATTTTTCATCAGCAGCAAGAATCCATTGTATGTCACCTTGTGGGTATGACTGCTTCATTATAAGATCCTGATGACGGCTGGAAATTAGAATCGAATCGTCCTTCTCATCATACCAGACTGCATTTTGGTGAAGCCAATCCCCCTCGTCAGAGCTTGGACCTTCATAGTCCTGGTAGATGGATTCCGGAAATACATCCCGATAACTAAACTCACGTACTGTTTCCCCTGTTTCCCGGTCAATCTCAATCATTTCATCTTCAATATATTCCGATTCTGTATCATGAACCGTCGCCAGAAAATTTCCATTAGGTAACTCTATCGCACCGTGGTGGACCAAGTTTGTATCTTCATAATTGCCAAGCTGGATTATATAGGAATTATAAACTTTCCCAAGCATGTCCATTTCCAGCATTTCATTGTATTTTTCCTGTCCCTCTTCCTTGGTAATGTATAACAGATTTCCGTTCTCAAGCCGTTCAAAAACATGTGAATTCCATAAGGTTGAGTACCATCTCACCTCTGCATTATGATCGACTGCATATACATACCGTGAGCTTGGAACAATAAATGTCATTCCATTTTCCATTTTTTCTGGATCGGACTCAACAACATTGGTTGTTAAGAAATCATCTGGTAATGGCTTTGTTTGGATTGTCACGGTACTGCTTATCGTTTCACCAGATTCAGCAGTCGCTTCGATGGTCACCGTATTTTCATAATCCGGATATAAGCCAAGAACAGATACGGAATGTTCTTTTTTAAACTGATCATATATATGCTGAACATCCCCGTTTTCATCTTTCCCCTCAACTGTTACAGTAATTTGTACTGGCTCATCTGTTTCAAACATAGTCAACGCTGTTAATGGGGTTACTCCATAAGGATTAACCTTAATAAGAGGATCATCAAAGGAATAGGTTCCCGCCGCATACTCATTTTGAAGTTTCTCTTCCATTTCCTTCTGTTCATTTATACGGGTTTTATCTTTTGATGACAGCTGTTCTATCTTTCCATCAGATTGAAAAGAAGGATCAATCTCCATAGTCTCATCCTTATTGTTCATAAATTCAATACCTATAAAAAACACAACAGTAACAATTGCGCTTATAAGATAGACTGTGAGTGTCTTGTTCATGCACGACTCTCCTTCTCTGAAACGTTACCTTATGATTTTTTTATTGCGTAAATAATAACATATATACCTGCCAGCGCTGTAACACAAGCTATTGTAAGGGGGATTGTGCCAATTTCTTTTAATGCCATGCTAAAATTATGAAATTCGGCAGCATAAATTGCAGATGCAATCAGTGCTGATCCATATATGATTGCGCTAACTAGTAGCAGTTTTACTCCAAAATCTATTTTTTCCATCATAGATCGTTTATCCCCCTTCATGTTTCGTATAAAAATCAGTCGTAATGACACAATAAACGTTAGATTGGAGGCTTGTACATGCGATTATTACTCATTTTACTCAGTGTATTTCTATTACTATTCTCAACCAACCTAGAAGCATTTCCGGTTCAACAAATTGCAGTTGCGGAAAAAGATATCCCTTCTTATGCTAAATGGGGAAGAATGGCTATGAAGGAGACACAAGCAAAATACCCTAATGCTGATATCATCGATTACCTTCACATAGGAAGTGAAACGAAAGATAGCTCCACAATTGAAAAATTCAAGTTGTGGTTAAAGGAAAATGACAAAGAGTTCGGCGTCTTCATTAACATAGAATTTAATTCCGAAACAGAAAAAGTTATCGATATTACATTCCGGGAGTCATCCAACTAAGATACCTAAACTCCTCCGCTTTTTCGTGCCATTGAACAATTACCGCTCCTCCCTTTTGATAACTTCTATTTTAATCATTAAAAGTCCTGCAAAAAGACGCATCCTTTATGGAAGGTATGCGCCATTTTTGTTGATTATTTAAATGCTCCCCGCTCAAATACTTCTAATATCGGCTCTTATGAATAGCTTCCTGTGCTTTATGCAGATACTTCTGTTTAACCTTAATATCATAGGTTGATGAAAAGTTTACACTTCCTAAATTCCCATTCATTGGTGTGGCTGATTTTGTTTTCGTGATTATTCCTGCGTCATTAAGATTACCTTTAACTCTTCCGTACTCCTCCAGATTTTGAGTGAAGCAAACAGTTTCCCAGCTATTTTCTTTAAAAAAATAAACAATGCGCTGCAGCATTACAAATACCTCCAGTCACTTACTTATGAATGAATTATTTTTCCATAAAATATTCCCTGGCAATAGAAGAAACCGGTGTAATCATTAATATATCGCGCCCCTCCACATTCCCCCTCTTTTTGATTAGCTTCACCGACTTTTCTAACCCTGCTGCTGCAACCACACATTATCCGGACAGTTTAGTTGATAGATATTTAATCAGCTTATGTTTATACTTATTAATATTGGTTTGTCCTTTATGAAAAAGTCTTATTGACAATTTCTACTCATTCGATAAAATACCTGCCTAAAAAACGCATTTCTTTATGCAAAGAAATGCGCCTTACTTACACGTACATAATTTTAAAGCTCCCCATTTCACCAAAATGGTTCCTGTTCATTGGACAGCTTTAACATAAATGGGTTTAGAAACAACGAAGCAATTATTACCGCTATTATGATCACCAATGTCGGCCACATACTAAAGTCAAGTAACACAGTAATTGGAACACAGCTAACGGCAAGAAATCTAACCATGACCTTCTCTGTTTTGACTTGGTTGTCTCATATTGTTTTTCACCACAATGAGGACATTTCATCCTAAAAGCCATAATTGATTGAATCCACGTCCATTCGTTCTCACAGTTTTGACAAATCGGCATTGCAAGTTATTCACCCTTCTCATTTGGATACATTTCTCTTAAAAATGCTATTGAACGGTTGATGAGTGCTTTTAACACATTAACATCAATATCAGCTACTTTATTGATATACACACACGCTTTTCCTGTTGTATGCTTTCCTAAATCTTTAAGGAATTCCTCTCGTTCCGTGTCACCTGTTGCAAAATACAAACTGATTTTCGCCTTACGTGGTGAGAAACCAACAAGCGGTGCATCGCCTTCGTGGCCTGATGCGTATTTATAATGATAGGAATCAAAGCCAATAATACTCGGCCCCCACATCTTCGCGGGATAGCCTGTCGTTTCCGTAAATATATCCAGCAACTTATATGCATCATCACGCTTTTTAATGCTGTCAACGCTTTCGATGAACTCTATCACACTATTGTCATTTTCCTTTGTTTTCAGTTCATACATTTGTGTCACTCCTATTTAATAGATTTTTCATATCTGTTGGGGTTAAAAGATCCGTATCAGATGGAATATATCCTAACTGCCTAGCCATTGATACAATTTGGCCTTTATGATGAAACTCGTGGGTGGTTGTATGTGTGAAAAGCCATAATACAGAGAGTTCCTCGTGATCTTCCTGCCAAGGAACTCGTCCTGTCAGTTTATATTCATACTTACCTTCGTATTCATCTATAAAACTGCAGACTAGGGTATCTATTTCATTAAAGACTTCTCTCATATATTTAACGTTACGTACATTTTCAGGGTTCACTGGTGTTATATTTTTCTTTAGTCCGAACTTACCCAGCCAGGACTGATAGCATTCAGCTACATGGGCATGGAGATTTCGTACAGACCCCCAGCCAAACCCTTCAATTTCCTTTACATAATCATCATGATCCAACTGTTCACATAAGCTAAAGAGCTGCTCTCTGGTATATTTAATTAAGTCGTACTGGCTTTTTAATAGATTCATAATGATTGACTCCCCTCTATGTTTAATTAACAAAAAGCTATTTCTTCTTACTGCGAAAAATTACGAACAGATAAAAAGATAACATAACAAAATAGATCAGGCCGATACCGAGCAAAACGCTAATAATAAACTCCACAGAAGTCCTCCCTTATTCATGCTCCCCAAGTACGGCTCAATCTCTTTTTGATAGTTATTTAATAAATTTTTCAGTTTCTTCCCGGAATTGTTCCACCAATGGCATCAGTTCATTAGTCATACGGTAGAATAATTCCTGGTTCATTTCCTTATCACTGTATATAATTAGCGAATTGAAAATCTCATTCAGAGTACCTTTAACTTTATTATATGAATCGGCATCACTATTTAGTAAATTACGAACGCCCTGTTCATAATTTGAGAGAAGCCTGTTAGCGTTTAAATCAGAAGATGTAGAGTGAAACGTTTCCAAGGTAGATATCTGTAACAAAACATTCTCCATAAGGGTACTGTCTCTCTTTTCTATAGCTCTCACAGTCCCTGTTATATGATTTTGAAAAATTAATAACTCCTTACGATACAGCTCACTCTCCATATCTTTGTTTGTTTCATATTGATTGAAAGAAACAACACCTAATATAACAATTAAGATGATGGTAATTGCTGCATACAACTTTCTCCTATTAATCTCCTGCCTAATGCTACGTTTTTTAATCTACCTTAATCCTCCCATACTCTTTTCACTTCCACCAAAGCTTTTTCATCGAACGTTAATTTATAGATATCCGGCATACTTAGCTCTTTCCAAAAATAAAAATCATATTTATTATCAAAATAGTTCATGATTATCGCCATAATATTGCCATGTGTTCCAACGGCAATTTTTCCCCCTTTATACTGTTCCAACAAATGCTTAATCGCCTTTAAGCCTCTTTGTTGAGCATGGTAATTTGACTCTCCCCCGGTCCACGCAAAATTATAATCTTGCCAAACTTTCGTTATAGCATCATCAAAATCATTAACAGGCTTTCCAGCTAACTTCCGCTCCTTGAGCCCTTCCTCTATAATAACTTCCTGTTCTATGTATTCTGCTATTCCTTCAACCGTCTGAATCGCACGCATATAAGGGCTAGATACCACTACATCAATGTTTTCAGATTGGAGCAATTCCGTAACCTTTTCAGCTGCAATACATCCTTTCTGAGATAAAGGCCGTTTTCGCTCATCAGGCGTATAAGTCGAGTGGGCGTGACGAACTAAATATATATTTGTATTCATAACGCTCCCAACACCCCATTATCTAATCAATAATTAACATATCATTCTCATCGAATTTCCAATCTTCGCCATAGGCAACTTCCCACATATAGCCATCTGGATCCGAGAAATAACCACTATACCCTCCCCAAAAAACACGCACAGGATATTTAACTACAGTACCTCCAGCTTGTTCAGCCTTTTTTATAACGTCATCAACTTCCTCAGTTGATTTTGCGTTATAAGCAAGGGTGATCCCAGAGAACCCTTGTTTTACAGGAGGCTGTTCAGCATTTATATCCTTCTTTAATTCTTCCAGCGGGTATAATGCCAGCTTTGTCCCGTTATTATCGAAAAAAGCAATCCCAGGATTATCGTCCGTTACTGAAGTCTGAAAGCCCAGTCCATCACGGTAGAACTTTAGCGATTCACTTATATTTGCGACACCAAGTGTTAATAGATTGATTCGGTTCATCATGATTCTCCTTTCTACTCTATTAATTAATTCTCTATTTCCCAAATAAATCCTTCATTTTTTGCTAGTTCTTTTGATTGATTTTGCAGAAAAAATGTTTATTATTTTTAATAAAGGAAATAAAATAACGACTACGTTTAAGGAGGATTTCATGAAACAAAAGCGATTTCTCACGATTTCTGGTAGTTTTCTGCTATTATTCTTTGTATTTATCCCCTCCGTTCATGCCGGTACCGGCCAAACATATGAGGTTGGCACTGATTCACTGAATGTCAGATCCGCTCCAGCCCACAGTGCTGAAGTAATCGGTCAGCTTGATGATGGTGACCGAGTAGTTGTTTTCGACAAAGCTTTTGGTTGGGTACAAACATATTACAACGGACAAGAAGCATGGGTGGCGTCGGATTATTTGTTTGCCGCTAATGGGGTTACTTCTGTTAACCAAAAGGAAATTACAGTTACTGCTGACGAGGTGAGGCTCAGAACAGGTCCAGGTACACAACATGAGATACTAGGATATGCTTCTTCTGGAGATACATACCCCATGATTAAAACAGAAAATAAGTGGAATAAGATTATGCTCAACGATGGATCTGTCGCATGGATTGCTTCATGGCTTACGGATACCAATAGGAGCAATCATCCAGCCAAAACTAGCGAAAATGACAATCATGCAACAAAGCAATCCAGCGGCTCTTTAGCAGGATACAACATCGTCCTTGACCCTGGTCATGGCGGTAAAGATCCTGGTGCTATTGGGATTGGCGGAACGTTTGAAAAAGGTATCATCATGGATACTGCTGATAACGTTGCAGAGCAGTTACGTGATGCTGGAGCGACCGTTATCCTGACTCGGAAAGACGATTATTTTATCCCACTTGAAGAACGCGTGAGGATCAGTAATGCTTATAATACACATGCCTTTATCAGTCTTCACTATAATGCATATCCATCACTGGCGATAAATGGTGTGAGCACTTATTTTCATTCCGGTGGGGATAATCGTGTTCTGGCAAGTGAAATTCAATCTGCCATTGCACAAAGAGTTCCATTAAAAAATCGAGGTATTATGCAAAAAGGATATCATGTGCTGCGGGAGAATAATGATTTGTCTGTGTTAATTGAACTGGGATTCATCACCAACCCTTATGATTTAGATACAGCTCGGACAGCGGATTATCATAATAATGTAGCAGCAGGTATTGTAGAAGGTTTAAAGAATTACTTTGATGAGTAAAGTGGAGGCGTGGCTGGGACAAAAGTGTTTTAGTTAAAGTGAGTGCAACTATGGCATTCACCAAAAGGTTTGGTGAATGCCTAGTTTTCTGATGTTGCAGACTAGATAAAAAATGCGACGTAACCTAGAAAAAGCTGAGTGCTATGACACCGCTTCGGAAATCGCTGTTGACTCGAGTAGGAATTGCTATAGAATAAATCTGTAACAGCACTACACTAGTCTGGGCGAGCAAAGGGCGGTGACTCCTGCGGGCAAAGCCACAGCTTAAGATCCCGCTGGAAGCGGTTTTGGCTTCCGAGGAAGCTGAAGCGTTGCCCTAAGGTGCGCATCGGCCCGGAGCAATCCCGTACGGCGGGACGAGAGTTTATAAAGATTACTCCAGCTGTTAGTTCGCAGTTTATATCAATTACGTTTTAGATTCAGCAATTGATAATGAACGTTCTAAACAACCTATCCTGTTATTATTCGTCTTAAAAGTAGAGATTTTTAGTTATATCCCAGCCTCGCTTTTTTTAACAATTGATAGCATAAGTGTAATTTTCCACTACCTTTTCTTCCCATAAATCATACTCAAAATATCGTTAAACTGATATGTCTCCACGTGGTAATTGTTAGTATTCAGCCATTCTACCAGCTTTGCTTGATTAGCATAAAATTCATCCTCTATTGCTTCGATTGCTTCGGTATTACCCTGTGTACGGAAGCTTTCTATCACTTCTTTTCGGTGCTGTTCATCCTTAAACATCAAATCCACAATACAAATCTGCCCATATTCTTTCAGGACACGGGACATTTCTTCTAATGCAAGCAACTTTTCATTATCTGGGATATGGTGCAATGCATAGCTTGATACAATTGCGTCAGCATGGTTATCCAATAACGGGAGCGCCAAAAAGTGTCCTTTCCGAGTTTCAATTGTCGGGTGTTTTTTGCTGCAAACGTTAAGCATTTCTTCTGATTGGTCAACACCGATTACATTTACACGCTTTTCAAGAAATCTCGATCCTAAGTTACCCGTGCCGACTCCAATATCCACACATACATCATTTGGCTGTAGCTTGATTGTATCCGCAATTCTGGATAATGCCTTATCATAATGCTGATGAACATTAAATCGATAGCCAGCCATTTTGATATTCTGATCATATCCTGCAGCCTGCTTATCAAAATTCCATTTGTCCTCCCAGTTTTTCCGCAGGTTTTTCATGTTTTTCAAGTGCTGGGAAAGAATGAAGATATCTTGTTCCTGGTAGTTATCATCTGCTGTCTGTTCTACCATTTTATCAATAGTATTGATCATATCCTTCATTTCAATCCATTTTTCAAAGAGAGCTGAGCGCTGAACGTTCAAATAATCTTTCATACTCATATTAGGTTCATCCAGAATTCCTTTTATACTTTCAATACGCATGCCAATTTCCCGTAAGGCAAGAATCGTACTTAGGTGCAGAAGATCTTTTTCAGAAAAGATTCTGTAATGATTTTCTTTGTCCTTCTTTGGTGAAATCAGTCCCTTTTGCTCATAAAATCGAATTGCTCTTGGTGTTGTGTTTAACTGTTTTGCAACTTCTTTAATTTGCATGTGTTTTAACCCCTTTCTATTACTACTATAAACGTTAACGTTACGTAAATGTAAAGGAGCAATTATAAAAATATTGTTGTCACTATATAATCGAACCTCTAACCGAAAAAGTGCCATAAATTATTTATATATTTATGACACCTAATTGGATTGAGATTCGATTATAGGGTGAATAGATCTTTATTTATTTCGGTCATCGGAAGTCATCAGTGTGACGACAATCAGTACGATTACAGCTACCGGAAGCGCTACGATAACACTATTTAGTTCAAACGGCTTTCCAAGCAGAATTTCCCAGGTTAACGTCGTTACGACACCAGCAACCATCGAGGATATACCACCCGCCATATTTACCCGCTTCCAGAAGAAAACGGCGAGTAATGCTGGGGTAAGACCTGCTCCGTAAACTGTGTATGCGTACATTTGTACTTCGAGGACTGTTGGGAAGAATCTGATCAAAATATACGACACCACACCAAGCAGGATGATGAAAAATTTTGTCATTCCTAATAATTGCTTGTCCGAGGCTTCTTTTTTGATATATTTTCCGACGATGTCATATGTCACATTTGTCGCTGCTGACAAAAGATAAGAATTACCTGTGGTTACAATAAATGCTGTTGCAGCAGCCAGCAGGATTCCGCCAATTACTGTCGGCATAACAGTGGTTGTAGCCATTAATGCCATCCCAGGATCGATATTTGGGAACATGGAACTTGATGCAAAAGCAATAAACGAAATTGCTGGAGAAATAAGCAGCATTCCAATCAGCCAGCCAATTTGGGCTCTTTTTGCTGATTTACCACCTGTCGATGATGCCAGACGCTGGTACATATTCTGGTCACCTAACAGTAGAAATAAGGACGGTAACAAGAACCCGAGTAGTTGGATGTTGTTTAATTCACCTGTTGCAGTTAAGTGTTCAGCCGGAACATTATTCGTTACGCCTTCCCAGCCACCTGCTATCACATAAATCGTTGGCAGTGTAATAAACAATGCTGCGATTGCCAAAAATGCACTTAATGCATCGGTTGGTGCGACTGAACGGAGGCCACCGATTGATGCCAGAAACACGATGAGAACTGCTCCAATAATGGTACCCACTTCTACTGACATTCCAGTTGTTAAGTTTAAAATAAATCCAAGACCTGTCATTTGGTACGAAACGATTCCAACGAAGGCAAGAATAATAATGATACTTGCAATCATTCTGGCAGTTGAACCGTATTTTTCTTCTAAAATCCCCGATACGGTATACTTACCGAATTCACGAATTTTTGGTGCAATTAAATAAAGTATTCCAATACCCACAAGAGTAGGAATCATCATCATTAGTGCAGGGATAATCCCATAGGTGAAT
Organism: Virgibacillus sp. L01; assembly: GCF_052246775.1. Taxonomy (NCBI): domain Bacteria; kingdom Bacillati; phylum Bacillota; class Bacilli; order Caryophanales; family Bacillaceae; genus Virgibacillus; species Virgibacillus sp. L01. The sequence continues at coordinate 950,346 of NZ_JBQQCP010000001.1, forward strand.
GCCATTGATGTTTCTCCGCCAGAAATACTTCCACTGCCTGTCCACGTAGCAAGCAATGTACCTGTTAAGACTATCGTTCCTAACCCTTTTCCTGCTAAAATGAAGTCCTCACTATTGGATATTTTTCGTGAATAGTAAATACCCATTATAATCATGATAAGTCCATAGGCTCCCACAAACCAAAGCAAAGTAGGATTATGTTCAATACCCATATGTTACACTCCTTTTTTTCTATGTTGTTTTTACTTATAATGCTGTTATTTAGGCTAACATATACAGTTTAAATTAATATGGATAGAAAGAACTAATTGAAATGTTATAATGGACATAATTTGAAAAAAGAGAGGTTTTACAATGAATGAACAGCTTCAGAATCTAATTGACTATACCCGTGAAAAACTTGGACTAAATGATTACTATCTGAAAAGACATCATTTTTTTCGCGAGATAAATAACTTAAATGAAACAGCATATATTTTGAATATGGAATGGTTTCCGAAAGAGCTAACCCAATCTGATGAGGATTATAACCCGTCCGGGACAGCGGTAATTGATATTAATTTCCACACAAAAGCGTTAAAGCGCATTATTTTTGTGGAGGATGTTTCATATGCTGATAGCAACTTGTATCCAACTCCAGAAAAAGAGAGTGCGATTGAATGGATTGAAGAAGTGACAGATTTAACGTTTGGCAGACAGTTTTTGATTGTTCACGAGGAAGATGACATGTTAAGCTTCGGTGCAGCTGTAGACAATATCCCCGTGGCACCAACTGGGACCATTGAAATTGGGTTTAATGACGAGGGGCAGCTATCCCTATTTACAATTGATGGTGATTTTCCAGATGAGGACCAAATACAATGGGAACCGTTTGGACTGACCCCCGATAAGTATGAACCCATAGCAAGCGAGCAATGTAAATTGATAGAAGTTCCTGATAAGGATCAGGAAAAGTGGCTGCCAATCTACGGGATGGAAGAGATTTATCTAGTAAATAATGGGGAAAGAACAATTCCATTTGATAAGGGCCTAATTTCCTATATACACAAAGACATGATCCTGAAATGGGTGAAGTCAATCGAGGGAGAATTCACACAACAAGATATTGATTTATCGATTGAAGTTACGCTCGACCAGGCACTGGAGAATGAGCAACATCCGGACACAATACCGATTACAAATACAGAAGCAGCGACATGTGAGCAAGAGGTGTTACGGTTCTTACAGCTTGAATTTCCAGACGAAAGCGGTGAATGGAAATTAACCGGATTATATCTGGATAATGGTTATATTTTCGCGGAACTAAAACCAACGAAGTTTACAAACCGTGCCTTTGATCGCAAAATAAAACTGATGATTGATCGGGAGAATTATCATGCGGTTCATTATGTTGATAATGATATGCTGCTTGATATGTTCAAGCATTTTAAAGATGCGGTTGAACCTGCTGTGTCACAGGAGGAAGCATTTGAAAAACTTCGCGAATATGTAGAAGCAGAACCTGTGTATGTATATGATCAGGAGCAAAAAAGCTATATTATGTGCGGGAAGCTTGATTGCCCATATGGCGTGAATGCTATTACCGGTGATATAGTCTTATTGGCTGGATTATAAGGGGGAAACGGTGTGCTCTGGAGGGAGCACACCGTTTGTTGTATATATTGAACCCTAAGACTTGCTAATTGTGAACATTTGAGCCGGAAATTTGTGAACTTGAGCCGATTTTGTGACAACTTGAGCCGAATTCGTGTTTATTTCAGCCGATTCTGTGACAACTTAAGCCAATCAGCCTTTCTCACGCCAAACTAAAGATCATCAAATCCATTTAAATCGCTCGTCTTCGTATATTGTCTTGACTTCTGCTCAAAAAAGTCAGTTTTGGTTCCATCGAAGTTATCGACATAAGCACGGATCCATTTCATTGGGTTGTCGGTATGATCAGGATAAATTTCACTCAGCCCCATCATACGCAGCATCTTATTCGCACGGTATTTAACGTAGCCAGACATTTCGTCTAAATCAATGCCTTCAACATCTGCCAGTACATAACGGGACCACTCTATTTCCAGTTCGACCGAATCCGTGAACTGCTCATAAACCCATTCAGTAAATGCAGGCGTATTCAAATCCGGATTCTCATCCAAGGTTGCCCGGAATAATTCAGCAATAAACCGGCCATGCTCAAGTTCATCCCTATTAATGTAGCTTATCATTGTTGAAGTGCCGACCATTTTATTTTGCCTGGCCAAATTATAAAAGAACGCAAATCCCGAGTAGAAAAACATGCCTTCAAGCAATCCCGTATACACCATTGTTTTTAGTATATTTTCCATCGATGGCTCGTCCACAAATGTATTGTATTGCTGCATGAGCTTATCATTTCGTTTAAGCAATATCGAATCATTTCGTCCGAGTTGGAATGCTTCATTTTGTTCATCCAGTGATACGACAGACGACAGCACATAGGAATAACTCTCATTATGGACGGCCTCCTGCTGGGCAATTACTGCCATAATCGATTGGACGGACGGGTCACTTGCATACAGGGAAAAGAGCAGCGCCGTTCTCGTCTGAGGTGCATCAAGCGTCGATAGCAGTCCAATAATTTTTAAATACGCATCCTGGTCGCTTTTCGTAAGCAACGGAAACTGGCGAACGTCACCAGACATATTTACTTCATCAGCCTGCCAGTAATTTCCGATAAGCCGCTTGTACATTTTATACCAATGGGGATATGCGATATCATTCCAATTCAAGATTCCGCTTGCTTCCCCTCCGAACAGTGCTGTTGATTTGTTAGGGTGTAATGGTTCCAAGGTTTTGGCTTTTTTAAGCAAAGATTTTGACATCGTGCAACACTCCTTCTACCCATTTTTCTATTGCATGCTCCTGTGAGCCACGCGGTGACTGTTCAATTTTTAATCCGGGCCACCGGCTATGATAAAAAGTCGTTAATTTATCCACCGAACTGCAAAAAAGCTTATCCCCGCCAAATTGCGTGTCACCAGTTCCAAATACAGCAACATGCTCAGGCTTGTAGCCAACCTCCAGCACAAAATCTTTCACTTCATCTGGCGTATAGCCCATATCCCACGTGAACGTTCCGAGAAAAATATAATCGTATTCAGATGCATCGGTTGGAGGATCAATTCCAATACGATGCATCTCTGCTGTTATACCATCTGATCGTGCTTGCTCAGCAATTATTTCCGCTACTTCCTTTGTGTTCCCACTGTATGATAGATAAGCTATTAAACTTCTCAACTCTCACACCACACACATTCTTCGACATCATTGGCTGTTGAACGTACATAATAGGTCGTTTTCAAACCTTCCTTCCATGCCTGCAGGTGTAAATCAAGCATGACTGATGCTTTAATAGTGTGCGGGACATAAAAGTTGAACGAGATACTTTGATCAATATGTTTTTGTCTGGCAGCGTTTTGTCTAATCGACCAGCGCTGGTCAAGAATATATGCAGAACGTCGGTAAATATCATAGGACTGGTAATCTAGTTCTGGTGCAGTGACTGCAATCTTGAAATCCTTTTTTTCCTCATAGTAAAACGGTTGGAAAATTGGATCGATACTTGCAGTGGAACCAGCAATCATGGATGTTGATGAATTTGGTGCAACCGCCATGAGATAGCCATTTCGAATTCCGTTTTCTGCTACATCACGCTTCAGATTCATCCACTTTTCATCGGAGTAGCCCTTTTCGGTAAAATAACTCCCTTTCTGCCATTTACTCCCTTCAAAAGCTGGATAGTGCCCTTTTTCTTTACTAAGTTCCATACTGTTTTTTATGGTCAGGTAGGCAATTTTTTCATATAAGTTATCGGCATAGGATACTGCCTCATCTGATTCCCAATGAATATGTTCTTTTGCCAGAAGATGGTGCCAACCGAATGTCCCCAGACCAATAGCACGATATTTTTGATTCGTCATCTGTGTTTGCTTGATTGGTAATGTGTTGATATCAATCACGTTATCCAGCATACGAACCTGTATGGTAATAAGCCGCTCAAGTACACCGTTAGGGACTGCTTGTCCCAGGTTAATCGAGCTTAAATTGCAAACAACATAATCGCCTGCTTTGTATTTTTTCACAATCGTATTTTCCGCTTCCACATACTCCTCCAGAAATTCAGTTGGTGATTGATTCTGAGTAATCTCAGTACATAAATTCGAGCAATAAATCATCCCGTTATGTGGATTATTATTTTTCCGGTTCACTTCATCACGGTAGAACATGAATGGTGTTCCCGACTCAAGCTGTGACTTCATAATCCGCTTGATAATATCTATTGCCGGTACGACTTTACTCGATAGCTCCGTCGATTGCACGCATTCCAGATACTTTTGACGCCACGTGCCATCACCTTTTTCCTCATCATAAAAATCTTCCAGCGAATAACCCATCACCTGACGAACTTCATGTGGATCAAATAAATGCCAATCACCGCGATTCTCTACCTGTTCCATAAAATAGTCCGGTAAGTTGACACCTGTGAAAATATCGTGGGCACGCATCCGATCATCACCATTGTTTAATTTCAGATCGAGAAATGGTTCGATATCTTTATGCCATACATCCAGATAAATAGCGATTGCGCCTTTTCGTGTTCCCAACTGGTCTACGTTAACAGCAGTATTGTTGAGCTGCTTAATCCATGGAACAACACCACTGGACATACTCTTGTATCCCTTAATTGAACTTCCACGGCTACGGATTTTCCCCATGTAAACGCCAATTCCACCACCATTTTTGGAAAGCTTAGCAATATCAGTATTACTGTCATAGATAGACTGCAAACTGTCATCCACTGTGTCAATAAAACAACTGGACAGCTGGCCGTGCGATTTACCTGCATTTGTTAAGGTTGGTGTGGCAACGGTCATATATAAATTACTCAATGCCCAGTATGCTTCTGCGACATAATGACTGCGATTTACTTGCGCCTCGTCCTGCATTAAATACATCGCAATAACCATCCACCTTTCCTGTGGAAGCTCATATGTATTCTTGTTATGGTCTGCTGCAAGGTAGCGAGTTGCCAGCGTGTAAAGCCCCAAGTAGTTAAATAATAAGTCCCTCTCTGGTTCAATCACTTTTGCAAAATAATCTATTTCTTCTTTCTTATACATGTTTAGCAAATGATCTGAGTAGATACCTTTTTCCGTAAGTGTTGTAATAAGTTCATAGAAGTTTCCATACTGTAAATTCGCATCGTATCCCCTGTTTTCTGCCGCAGTTTTGTATAATTCCTGTAAATAAATACGGCTTGCAGCATAGGTCCAATCGGGGTTGGCTTCATCGATATTTTCAAGCGCTATTTTTATCAGGTTATCCGCGGTTCCAGTCTGATTGGCCTTTTCCAACAAAATTTCCTTGTTTATATTCAATCCTTTTGTTGCATAGTCAATCAATTGCGGAATTTGCCCAGTTGCGGTCATTACCATGTTTTTTCCTCCTTTTATATCCAAAACAAATAAACCGTTCACCCAGGGGATGAACGGTTAGAACGACAGAAGATATGTATCTAGCTCTCTCTATCGTTTCACCTTCTCTTACCCCGAGGAATTGAAACTACAAGCTATGGCAGGTCTCCTGGCTCGTGCTTCTGTCTACTAGAGTCCTTCCCGTACCGTAGCCGTGAAGCTTTCGATACAGTGGGTTACTCGTTCGTCCACACTTACAGTTGCGGGGACAGCTCCAGTTTTTCACTGGATTCCCTATTATGACAATGGATGTCACCTTAACTTGTAATACTATATATAGTTGTTTTCTTTCTTTTTTATACCAATATATTGTATTGAAAGACTATCACAGAATATTACTTCTTGCAATATTGATATGTAAAAATAGTCTTAATGGAGGATTTAAGTTTTAATATAATTACTTAACTTTCGCACCTAAGAATAATCTCAAACGGCTATCTTGATAATCTTAGGATATTTTTAATTGTTGCCTTGATGTACACATAAGTCATAACCTGCAAAGTACCTTTTAAAAAGTTTGAGTGCTATGATCCGCGGTGATTCCAGCGGAAATAGCACGTGCACGTGTCCTAAGACCCCGCAGATGTGAATTTAGGCGTTTTTGGTGATTTCCCCTGGTTTTTGTGAACAATTTCGTTTAAATCACTCGCTTGATTTTCTTATAAACCTTATTCCGCTCAATCACATGACACCCATTGGCCATAAAAGTTTTTAACATTGGCTGGTTACTTTCACTCGTGCCGCCAATATAGCAGGAAGCATTAAATTCATCATTTAATAGCTGTAAAGCAATCCTATGAAGGGGCATGCTTTTCCCTTTGCCACGTTCACTTGGAATCAATCCAAAATAAAAAAGCCTTCCTTCATCGCGTGTGCCTGGTTCAATATGAGGGATAACAACGCCGATTGGCCTACCATCCTCATAAGCAACTAAACAGGAACCTTTATAGTCAGGCCCTAACTCTATTTCCAGGCTTTTCATTTGTTCATCAAGGGTTAAGGATGAAGGGGCATTAAGTGAATCGGCCATGGATTCTGCCCATATTTCCCGAAATTCATGTTGCGACATACTATGTAGTGACTTAAATGTTAAATTAGATTCCTGCCAAACTACCTCATCAAGTTTCTTATAAACTGTAACCATTTCATCATGAAACTGAAAATTATTGTCTTGAAGCACTTCATAGACCTCTTCAGTGAATTTACTGTTCACCATAATGTTCACATTGGGGATTTCCCCGAGTTCAAGGTCATCAATAAAATTTGTTATAAATGCAATCATTTCCTCAGTAGTTAATCCCTTTGTCTCCTCAATCGTGACAAAGTTTTCACCTTTAACAATTTTAACTTTTGCATACAAATTTAACCTATTAATAGGTGCTTGATAATTTTTATTCGTCATTTATACTTCTATCCTTTTCTATCTTATTATTTTCTCTTTGGCAAAAGGGTCTAAGGTTAAACAAGGTGCCTCCAATGCTCAGGAAACTGGTGTGTTTCTATATGATTATATTCAATTAATCTTGGTGTTTTTGAACTAATATCAAAGGTTAATTCATCTTTCCCAACTGATATATGAGGACCAACAACTAGTGTCACTTCTAGATGGCCGAAAACCTGAAAGACCGATAACCATAATTTCTTTCAGCACTGACAACCTTTACCATATAAGGGTAATCAATTGGAGAATCAGTTAATAATTCTGAGTAATAATCCTCAACACCTTTATCAATGTATGGTAAAAGTAACGTAATAAACAAATCATGGTATAATTCTTCCCTTGATTCCTCAGGTGGAACTGGCAAAACCTCGATGTTATACGATGTATGTATTGAATATGTTAGTGCAAATGTAAGAAGAAGGTATTTTCTCAAAGAGGCCACTCTCCCTTTGTATTAGTTAGCCAAGCTAATATAGATAAGCCTTAGTTGCACTTACGCAGTAAAAACAGCATTTTTAACTGCCAAAATAAGACGTCACTCGATGAGCAACGTCCACAACATTTACTTCTTCTTGCTTCGAATCCCAATTACTCGCCCAGCTTCTTTAGGCTTTTCGACTGGAGTATGATTAGCTGCTAAATCTTTAACCTTTGCAAAAATATCATCTGGAAAAGGTGCAGGTCTGCCTGACGTTTGGTCAATCCCCATCAGCATTTGCTCGCTTGTTGCAGCACGTTTTCCATTTTCTCCATACAACTCATAAAATACATGTGCACGCTTTTCGTCATAATCAAGCATTTGCAGATGTACTTCAAATGGCTCTCCAAGCTTCATTTCAGCCAGATAACAAACATGATTTTCCATTGTAAAGACCGTATAGTGATTATTTTCGCGAAAGTCATCTGTTATTCCAACCAATTTCATAAATCGATCGACACCCCAGCTAAATGCGCGGACATATTCAGCATCATTCATATGCCCATTATAGTCAATCCAATCTTCTCGAACCTGATCATTAATAATTACTTTTGCTTCTCCCATATGTTACTCCCTCTTTCTATTAAAGTTTACCGGTAAGATTTGCACACGGCCAGTATTTTTCCAGTAATTGCTGCAATTCAATTAAAAATTGGTCCCTGCGTTCTTCAAGTTTACCCATGTCAACGCCTTCCGTTTGTTTTTCACATCCGGTGATGACCTTCTCAGCCAGTTCATCGGTTAACTCTGGTGCTACAAGTTTTGTCCACGGCAGCTTTAACGAAGGTCCGAATTGGTGGAGCAAATGACGCATGCCCTGCTTTCCGCCTCCCATATGTAATGTTAGAAACGGTCCCATCAATGCCCAGCGTAAACCTGGTCCGTAGATGATAGAGGCATCGACCTCTTCCGTTGTAGCAATACCTTCGTTAACAATATGAAGTGATTCACGCCAAATAGCTTCCATTAATCGATCGGCGACATGTCCTTCGATTTCTTTTTGAACAACAAGTGGTTTCATATTAATCTTATCATAAAAATCTTTTGCTTTTTGGATAAAAAATAACGCTGTTTTATTGCCGCCAACCAGTTCTACTAAAGGTATTAAGTAAACAGGGTTAAACGGGTGGGCAACCATAATGCGTTCCGGATGATGGGTGCAATCGGCCTGGAGTATGCTTGGCAATATACCGGATGTACTTGACGCAATCACTGCTTCTTCAGGCGCGAATTGGTCTATTTCAGCAATAACTTTTCGCTTAAGCTGTTCACGCTCCGGTACATTTTCCTGAACAAAATCAGCATGACGCAAAGCACGTTCAAGGTCTGTATCAAATGATAAGTCATGCAGCGAAGCCTTATCTGTTAACCCCATTTTTTCGATTGCTGGCCAGGCTTGTTCTACTACATCACGCATCCGCCCTTCTGCTGCAGGGTCAGGGTCTGTTGCTGTAACATGATAGCCGTTCGCTAATAATCGTGTGATCCAGCCATTTCCAATGACACCAGTTCCGACGATTGTAATGTTTTTAATTTGTGATGTATTCTGCCCGCCCATGTTAAACCGTCTTCCCGTCTTGTTTACGTAGATTTAATAATTCTCGCGCATCCTGTGGATTCATGATTTTTGATCCTAAACTATGGACAATTCCAACTGCCTTATCGACCAATTGTTCATTGGTTGCCAGAGTGCCCTTTTTCAAATACATATTATCTTCCAATCCAACCCGTATGTTACCTCCCTGAAGGATTGATTCAGCTACCATTGGCATTTGCATTCGTCCGATACCAAACGCTGCCCAGCTAGCATTTTCCGCGACGCGGCTTTTCATATATGCCAGTGTCTCTGCATCAGCTTCTGCTCCCCACGGAATTCCTAGGCAAAATTGGAACATTGGATCACCATCAATCAACCCCTCTTCCACCAATTGATTGGCAAATCGAACATGACCGGTATCAAAGCACTCCAGTTCTGGTTTAACACCACTTTCCTGAATTAGCTTTGCTTGTTTTCGCAGCCAATCTGTAGGGCTGACATAAACCTGATTTCCAAAATTAACACTTCCGCAATCAAGCGTACAAATTTCAGGCAGCAGCATCCCCACAGGCTCATGGCGCTGTTCAGGGGTTTGCATGTCGGTACCCTCACCGCCCTTAGCAGGATTAGTATCACTCGGAACCCAGTCGCCACCACCACCAGCAGTAATGTTAATAATTACATCAGTATCTGCTTCACGTATTCGTTCCACTACTTCTTTAAAAAGTTCCACATCATGACTTAGCTGTCCTGTCTTAGGATCGCGTACATGAACATGAGCAATCGTTGCACCTGCTTTTGCCGCTTTAATGGATGAATCCGCAATTTCCTTTGGTGTTACAGGTACATCCGGGTTTTTTGAAGTAGTATCCCCCGCACCTGTTACCGCACATGATAAGATAACGTTTTTATTCATATAAATCCCTCCTAACAGTTGTCCATTTTAATAAGTTTTCTTTCCTGCTTACTGTTTACTAAAAACACTTTTTTATTATCTCCACATCGACTCACACAGTACTGTATGTCTTCTGCAAACTGCTAAGAAAGATTAATGATTGTGTATATCTTACTCCGTTATAGAAAAGCTATCTTTAGAAAGGGTGATATCGATATGAACAAAAATTTGATTGACTGGCCAACATTTATAGGTGCACTAATATTACTCCTCGCTGTTTCCATTCCACTTGCCGTTTTCCCTGAAGCGGGCAAAGAGATTGTAAGTGCTGCAAATGAATTCATGACAGGGAATTTTGGTGTGCTCTATTTATTAGGCGGACTCGCAGCTTTCGCATTTCTGATCTTTGTTGCGTTCAGCAAAAACGGCCGTATTAAACTTGGAGACGAAGATGATGAAAGGGAATTTGGTACCATTTCATGGGCGGCAATGCTTTTTGCTGCGGGAATAGGTTCGAGTATTCTTTACTGGGGGATGATTGAATGGGCTTACTACTATCAAGGTCCGCCATTTGGCATAGAGGGAAACTCTCGTGAAGCGATCAACTGGGCACCTGCATATGGTATCTTCCACTGGGGCCCAATCGCTTGGGCAATTTATACGCTTCCAGCTCTACCGATTGCATACTTTTATTATGTGAGAAAAAAACCTGTTTTGAAAATAAGTGAAGCAGTAAGACCTGTCCTCGGACGATTAGTTGATACACCACTAGGAGTAGTTATTGATGTCCTTTTCATGTTTGGACTAATGGGTGGTGCAGGAACTACACTCGCCCTCGGGACCCCGATGATTGCTGAAGGTGTCAATTCTATCACCGGCTTACCAGTAAATCTAACCTTAAAAGCTGTGATTATGCTGATTTGTACTGCTATTTTTGCTGTAAGCGCCTATTCCGGTTTGCGTCGCGGCATCAAAGTGTTGAGTGATATCAACTTATGGCTTGCCATCTTCATTCTTTTATTTATTTTTATCTTTGGTCCAACCCTGTTTATTAGTGAAACGACATTGACAAGCATCGGTCTTATATTCGATAACTTCTTTAAAATGGCGACATGGCTAGAACCATTTGGAAATATAAACGGATTTACCGAAACCGAATTCCCTGAAGCTTGGACTGTATTTTACTGGGCTTGGTGGGTTGTTTATGCACCATTTGTTGGTTTGTTTGTCGCTCGTATATCCCGTGGGAGAACCATACAGGAAATGATTTTTGGCACGATGATGTATGGCACGATAGGCTGTATCCTGTTCTTTGGAATTATGGGGAACTATGGACTGCATTTGCAGCTGACTGGAAGCTTTGATGTTATTGGTTTTATGAATGAAAATAGTGCACCTGCAGCTATCATTGCCATTATGAACCAGCTTCCAATGTCCGGCATAATGGTTACCCTTTTCACCATTCTTGCAATTATTTTCCTGGCAACGACTTTCGATTCATCATCCTATATATTGTCTGCTGTTGTACAGAAGGAAGTGAAGGGAGAACCCCTCCGCTGGAATCGCCTGTTCTGGGCATTCACACTTTGTCTAATGCCACTTGTTCTGATGATTGCCGGGGACCTCCAGACGCTGCAAACAGCCAGTATTGTAGCCGGTTTTCCAGTCATTTTCATCATGGCCCTGATGGCCTGGTCATTTATGAAAGCGTCCAATGAAGACATAAGGGCATCCAAGGATTATGAGCCACCAACAATTCACATTGATCATCGTGAAACAAAAGAGCTTAGCCGAAGAAAAAGAAAAGAACGGCGATCTGCGCTGGAAGCCCTGGAAGGTAAGGATATAAATAAAGATAATAATCGTGATAAATAGACCATTGTCATGCAGAGGCGATTTCTCAGCATGATTTACAGCTACTATCCTTTCAATGGGTAAGTGTTCTTAAATTAGCAAAATATTGTTTGTATTTTCATGACGTAATAAAGTGTTCTTGCATGTCTTCCTTGTTGGGTATAAGGGTTGATTAGAGGGCGGAGACGGCAAAGAAATTCCTCATCACATTTACATGAGGGACCATACCGTCTATAGCACATATCATGTTCTTTACAGGCAGCATCAACAGCGTTAATCGGGGAACCTGGTCCGCTGCAGCGTGGCCCGCACCATCTGTATCCTGGAAAAAGGCAAATCCGCGGACGTAAATTCCTATGCTTTTTTTCCATATATTTGCCTCCTAACTAACTATGAATAATATCTAGTTTATGTGAGGAAAAAACGATTGGTTGTTTGAATACCCAAGTACAACTAATACGTTAAGTAACACAGAATCAAATAATGTCTATTGGAAAACGTAACTTGGAAGGAGGCAGTTACAATGGAACATGCTTGGCTATCTTTAATTCCATTTATAATCGTTATCGGATTGTCCATTTGGCTTAAAAGAATCCTGCCTGGACTAGTGCTTGGCCTCCTTGTCGGAGCGTTGCTTATTGAATTTAGTGTGTTAGGTGGATCCCAGGAAACGGTCAATTACATCGTAACGACTTTATCAGACGAAAATAACATTAAGATTATCGCCTTTCTTTATTTATTTGGTGGCCTTATAGGCATGATGAACATCTCAGGTGGAATTAAGGGATTTTCTGAGTGGATTGGCGATAAAATAGACTCGCAGCGTGGATTGCTCAGCCTGATTTGGCTTACACTTCCATTTACGTTCATGATGCCAATGTTTCGGATTATGATGATCGGTCCAGTGGTAAAATCGCTAATGAGTGAAATGAAGATATCCAAGCGAAAGGTCGGTTTCACGATGGATGTATCGACCAGTTCGGTAATTGTCCTGTTACCTGTAGCGACTGCATTTGTCGGTTTTATGGTCTCACTTGTGGAAGGTGGAATTCAGAAACATAATCTGGATATGGATCCATATCAAGTTTTCCTGCTTAGTATTCCGTTTAACTTTTTCGCCATCGTTATGCTGATCATTGGTCTGATCCGAACATTCTGGTCATCTTCTGAGAAAGAAGTGGAAAAAAAGAAATCAAATGAGGAAGAAAGCTATCATCGTAAAGGAATTAAAAAGGAGTTATCGATGGTAGAAGCACAGCCTTGGAACCTGATTGTGCCTTTATTTTTATTGCTGGGCTTGTCATTATTCCTTTTATGGCAAGATGGCGTTGCAAAAGGGGCGGACACTATTTTCCAGGCGTTTTCAGAGGCTGATGCAACGTTCGTCATGCTGCTGGCGGTATTTATCACACTAATAATCACCTTTGTTTTTTACATGCTACGTAAGCAGGAATTGGGGGAAACAATCTTCCACTTCTTTGACGGAGGAAACCAATTGATGCAAGCAATTATTCTGCTTGTACTCGTTTGGGCATTGTCGCTCGTTGCAGAGGATCTTGGGTTTTCCCAGTTCATCAGCTCGACGCTCGGCTCTTTTTTACCAAGCTTTACTATTCCGGCTATCATATTTCTCCTCGGATCGGTTGTTGCCTATTTTATTGGATCATCTTGGGGGACTTGGGGGTTATTCATGCCACTCGGAATAGCGCTGGCAGTATCGACAGGCGCGTCAATTCCTTTGACGGTTGGGGCTGTATTTGCAAGTGGTTCATTTGGAGCCATGACATCTCCACTTGGGGACACAACCATAACAACTGCCTCCATCCTGGAAATGCCTTTAGTCGATTATGCGCGTTATAAATTAAAGATTTGTTCAATAGGTGTAGGAATTGCTGTTGGAATATATCTTGCTGCCGGATTCTTTTTTGTATAGACAGTAAAACACCCCCGCCTTATTGTAAATGTTTTGGCGAGGGTGTTTTCGGACTATCGTCATCCAATTCGTTAAAAATATCTTTCTGGTTGGTTACTTGTGTCAGTTGGTTATTGAGTTGTGTTAATTGCTGATTAAGCTGCTGAAGTTCTTTACTTGGCGCTAACTGATTCAATGTTCCCTGGATATCAGTTGCCAGCTGCTGAAATTCTTTCTTTGTTACTGGCTGCGCTTCTTTTTTTAATGTGAATCCTACCTGACCATTCGGCTCCAATGTTGCCCATTCTACGTCACTTATATTTAACACATTTTTAAGTCGGAGGTTCATCTCAAGCTGGTCAACGGTTAGCCTTAATTTTTTAAGGTTTTTTTCCTGCAACTGACCATTTTTAATTAGAACCTTGGATTTTCCGGTAATAATCTTTTCAAATATATTTCCTTTAACTTGTGCATATTCCATTAGAAATAATGTGAAAACCAGTACTGCCCCTACAGCAAGCGTCTCCCATATGTTATTCCCAGAGACCGGTTGTATAAGCAGTGAGCCAATACCAATCATAATTACTGTTTGCGGAAGCGTCATTTGTGAAATAGACTTTCTCCCCGCGAACCTTAATAGGAATGTTCCGCCTAGAACGATGAGTACTGCCTTCCAAATCCAATCAAGCTCCATCAACCAAACTCCTTTATCATTTGATAGGCTTAGTTTGACATGATTGGCGATTATTATACGAAAGAAGACAGTAACAAAAGTGTTTCAGTAAAAGTAAAATCCGAACTAAGATTCAAATCCCTGAAATAGAATTCGAATCAGTTCGGATTTATTTGTTGCTAATTAGACATAAAATGCGACGTAACCTAGAAAAAAGCTGAATGCAATGACACCGCTCCGGAAATACACTCCACGCACCAAGGACGGTGACTCCCTGCGGGAACCGGCTAAAACGTCCTGTTCGTCGTAGCAACAGCTGAAGATCCCGCAGGAAGCGGTTTTTGCTTCCGAGGAAGCTGAAGCGTTGCCCTAAGGTGCGCATCCGCCCGTAGCGACCCCTGACGGCGGAACGGGAGTTTATAGAGATTAGAGTTTTAGTTATCTCCCGGCCTCTTCCACTATTTATTCATTTTAGAGAAAAAATCACCTAATGGGTCTTCCTCATTTTCCTTAGGCTCTTCTTTTTCCTGATGAAGATCATCTAATTTATCCAAATCCACCGCGTCTAAATTAATTTCCTGTTCTTCATTTGAGGCAGCAGTTTCTTCTTCCTGTAAATAAAGTGCCTCTTCCACATCACGGGAATTACTGTTTAACGACGCTAGCAAGGTTGTTGCCCGCATCGGGTCCTGAAGCAGCTGGTATAAAATACTGCCAATTAAAGCTTCGGAATGCTCATGCTTCAACCAGCTTTTCTGCTCTTTGGTCAATTGTTTTGGAAGTGGAACCGTTAATGTTTCCCGTTCTCTTGCAAAGGTCTCGTTAACGCCTCTAAGCACATATTGTGCGATTTCGCTCGAAAAATTCCGGCGTTCCGTTTCCTTGAGTCGCTGTAGTTGCTTTAATAAGTAATCAGGTGTATCTGACGGGACACGAAATGTGATGGATTGCCCGCGTTCGATGCTTTTTTTGGAATCTCGCATACTATCACCCTACTTTTCTTTCGTTGTTTCTTGTTCCTTTACTTCTTTTGGAGCATTTTTATTTGTAAACTCAGTAATTAACTTGTAGTACGCATTAGCCATCATCCAGATACTCTCATTTTCATCTTCAAAAAAGTCCAGGTTATAACCATCAAGTTTGTTATTAAGCGCCTTCAGATAATCCTTCAGAACCGCTGATCCGCCACCAACAAAATAACAGATTTCCGATTGGGAATTTTTTTGCCATACATTACGCAGATAACGATATTCTTTTTTAGCAAGCTCAAGCAAAATTCGATCGGTAATGTCATGGACGTTTGTCCGACTTCCTTTCACCATAATGTGATGACGGTCATTTTTCCGTGTAATTATATCAACCACATCACGGCGGCTGTCGAGTTCAACACCATGTCTGGTACGAATTTCTTCACGGATCTCCTCTAGAGACTCGGCCACACCAAGATGGAATCCTTGTGCTTTATCATCGTCAACATTTCGGTCGCGAATAACAGCGATATCCGTTGAAAGTCCGCCAATATCTTGAATCAGAATTTGTTTATCAATTAATTCCTTATTAATTACGTTAAGATCATTATCCATAATCAGGTTCACATATGCTGCAAAGCCTTCCGGATAAACTTTTACTTCATCAAATTTAATATTTACCTTTTTCCCTTGGTGTTGCGGGGTTACTAAGAACTCAACCTGATGGACGGAACCAAGTAACTGGGAACGGTACCCTACATCTTTCCCTTCCTTTACTTCTCGTAATGGAAGACCTGTCCCAAGTGTATAGTTTGCATCAATTACATCTTTTTTTGTTGCCTTAAATGCATCACTGCTTACTGCGTCATAAGCGATAGAAGCAAATAGCATTATTAATGTCTGGTCTTCCTCTGATTTGCTGCTTCCTGGATCAAGTTCTGTTGAATTATTCGTTTTCGTCGCAAGGTTACCGACTCGATATACCGCATTGTTTTCTTCCAGGGCAGGGGAGTGGACACGAATATGCAGGTTATCTATTGGATCCTTTTTATCAAGGTCTTCAATACCAATAACCGGCCTGTCCTCCATATCCCTCGCAATTACATTTGGTATGTAGCAATTACTTTCCATTTTCCCAAAGTTTGCCTTTAATGCATCATTTCCTACATCGACTGCTGCAATTCTAGATTTTGTCATGTTTGTATTTCTCCTCTCGTGAAAATGACTTACAACTATAACGTTAATAGATTTGCTGGAATTACGCAATCGGACTTTTATCGTATTCTTTCTTGTATACATGTTTTCACTATTGCAAACACCTTCACAACAACTTGAACACGTTTTTGTGTACAAGAAAACGTAAATGCAAACGTTTTGAATTCATTTTGCAAACATGTATACAATATTGTGTACTTTTAAAACTCAAGCTACTGATTACGCTATTTTTATAATTATCTGCCATAAAAAAGACAGTTATGGTATGATAAAGATTATTATATAGGTTGTATGGCCTATGCATCTACAAAGGGAGGCCTCTCTATGTTGCGAGTCAAAATCTTCATCATAATGCTATTTTTAACTTCCTTCGTTCTGGCTTTAATGTCAGGACCACTTTCCATAGAATCCTCTACATTTATGAAGGCCCTTGCATTGTATTGGCTCTTCTCAACCCTTTACACACACCTGAGAGTGAAATCATCGAGCGGAAAGTTAAGTATGGATTACGGTGTTTCCTATAGCATGTCAATTGGACTTTTCGCTGGACCGCTTGGACTATTTATCTATGAAGCTCTTTACGGTTTTTCTGTATATATCATTCGAAGAGTAACGAAAACCGGTGATCCGGATGAATTTTTACATACATTTTATAATATAGGCTCGTTTGCACTTAATAACACCATTGCCTTCTACTTATTTTTTTATCTCTATCCCAAATTTCAAAGCATACCATTTGGATTTTGGCTGCTAATTATTATACTAGCAATGGTTGTTGCCCTTCTTTCAGATATATATCTAATAACCATATCCTATTTTTTCGGTGATATTAGATCACCCAAAGAAGCAATTAACTTCATTAAGAGCCGCAGTATAACGGATTTGGGTAAAATAGCTTTCTCAAACGGGTTCCTGTTCGTATTCTTACAATCAGAAAGCTGGCAAATGGTTATCGCCCTATTTATCTTAAACTATTTGGTTAGTCGTTCATTTGTCGATAAGTCGCTTAGTATTCAACATAAAGTAGAGCGTGACAAGTTTGAACAAATGGCGTATACCGACTTTATGACAGAGGTTTACAACCGTGCCTTTATGGATAAGAAAATGAAGGAATTTAATTTATCTGGTGAATATTTGGGGATAATTGTTGCGGACATAGATAAATTCAAGCAATATAATGATAATTATAATCATGCTGTCGGGGATAAGGTTATTCAGAGTTTTGCTACCACTTTGCATAGATACCTAGACGAGGAAGACTTCCTGTTCAGAACAGGTGGTGAAGAATTTACGATATTCTTGAGAAACAGAACATTTGAAGAATGCTCGGTACTTGTTGAACAAATGCGAGATGGTGTGGTGAAAAGCCCGGTACATGCAGAATTTCATTCAAAAAATGTATCTATATCATATACCGCTTCATTTGGATTATATTTCTATAAAACTAGTAAGTACTTACCAATTGAAAAAGGTTATATCTATGCCGACCACCTATTACTTCGTTCAAAGGAACTCGGTAAAAATCTTGTTTCAGTAAAGAATGGCATGGTCGATCTGCCACTGTCTGTGAGATACTCGGAGTGAAGAACCTAATGCCGAATGGGGGGGTTCTCCACCCTGTTCATCTAATAGTGAGATTTGAAGCTCGTGTGCATAATTAATCGAGGCATAAAAAACGTCGTCTATGTTGTCAATATTCCTGTTGGATAATTGCCTCATCAACCAGCTTTTATCCAGATTTAAACGGTGCAGCACATCAGAATATATATTTCCCTCTACAATAACAGGAAAGGTTATCGATGAGGTTGTTTTGACGATGTCCAAATCCTGTGCAGTAAGTGGATTACTGGATGCTTTTTTCAACACACTTAGTGAACCATTCGCTTCAATAATAGCCGTCTCAACTTCATTTAAGTCAAATACATTCTTTTCGCGGAGCATCTCCAGGATATTGTCAATGGAATAACGTATCTGCTTCATATTGTTATGCAACCGTTTGCCACTTTGGACAACGATGGTAGGTTCGAATGTCAGTAGTCTGCCAATTTTTCGATTGGAAATTTTCCATTTAGCTACAATTCTTTGAAGTACAGCAATAGCAATAATTGCTACTGCAGTTGGAAGATGGTGTATATTCCGATCTGCTATATCAGCACCTACCACCGCACATAAGGTTACGATAATCAGAAAATCAAATATTGGTAACTCCCCTATCGCACGTTTACCCATAAAAATTGTTAAGAAGAGTAATAACGGCGAAATAGTAACAATCCTGCCAAGAATAATAAGTAATTCTTTTACTGTATCCAGCATGGCGATCCCCCCCCCCCTTTATCAGCCTCTATTCTGCTAGCATTCTTTCCTGCAATAACCCTATTCATACATCTTTATAGAAGAATCATAAAACCTCAATCGCCATAGATTAATCAACTATGTTATCATTGTTATGTTTATAGCAGGAGGCGTAGCAGATGGGTGACAAAAAGGGAATTTTATTTGTATTAATAGGTGCAGGCAGTTTTGGGTTCACGCCTGTTTTTGCCAAACTAGGATTCAGCAATGGATACACACTCGGGCAAATTAATATTGTTCAAATGCTTATATCCCTTGTTTTACTTTGGGCTATCGTCATCGTAAAGCGCTCTTCATTCAGGGGATTAAACAAAAAGAACATGAAACAAATTATGATAACAGGCTCATTTGTCGGACTAACAAGCATTTTTTACTATGGATCGATGATATACCTTCCAGCTTCATTAGCAATTATATTATTATTTCAATTCGTTTGGATTGGTATCCTATTTGAATGGATTTTAAGTAAAGTAAGACCAGGAATGGTGACATTATCGGCAATGGCTCTTATATTAATAGGTGTATTTTTTGCCTCAAATATTCTAAATGGCAGTCTGGAAAAGTTGCCTGCGATGGGATTTGTATATGGGATTCTTGCGGCATTCACATATGCAGGATTTATTAATTTCAGCGGAAAAGTAGCAACAGAGGTTGACCCCTGGGTCCGTAGTTCGTTGATGGTTACAGGTTCTACCGTACTGGTACTTTTGATTTTTATAAGGGATATACCGTCTATCCCAGTGACTGATGGGTCTCTATGGATGGTAACTGCAGGGGTTGCCTTATTTGGATCTGTTATGCCTCCATTATTTTTCGCGCTTGGAGCGCATCTGATTTCAGGTGGTCTCGTAAATATTCTTAGTTCGTTTGAATTACCAGTCGCTATTATATCGGCAAGTATCATCCTCTCCGAATCCATCACACTTGTCCAATGGCTAGGAACGTCGTTGATTATTGTCGCTATTATCTTGAATGAATTAGGGAGTATGCGGTTTTCCATTAGAAAACACTCAACAAGTGACTAGGACATAGCATTTTTGAATAGCATAAAAAAACCAATCGCTGAAAATGACGATTGGTTTTTTGCTTAGCAACTATACTGTTTTCTTTTCTTTATTTTTCTTAATTTGTTTGCTTCGAAGTTGTCCGCATGCTGCGTCAATGTCTGCTCCGTTTTCCCAGCGAACACCACAGTTAATGCCGTTTTGTTTCAATGTTTCATAAAACGCCTGAATAGTTTCTGAATCACTTCGCTGATATTGATTATCATCAACTGAATTATATGGAATCAGATTCACATATGTCAGGTGCTTCTTATCACCAAGCAGTTTAGCAAGCTGTCTTGCTTCTGTCTGATGATCGTTTACATCCTTCAGCATGATATACTCATACGTTATGCGGCGATTTATTTTTTCCAGGTAGTAATCGACAGAATCCATGAGCTTCTCAATTGGAAATGCCCTGTTTATTTTCATAATTCGTGTTCTGAGTTCGTTATTTGGTGCATGTAATGAGATGGCGAGGTTGACCTGTGTGCCAGCATCAGCCCAATCATAGATTTTGTTTGCAATACCACTTGTTGATACAGTGATATGTCTTGCACCAATGCATAGACCTTTGTCATCGTTCACGACATTAATAAAGTCCATCAGATTTGTGAAGTTATCAAATGGCTCACCAATTCCCATAACAACGATATGACTAACGCGCTCACCTTCATCTTTTTCATCAAGATGCTTTTGTACATTCATGATCTGTTCAACAATTTCGCCACCATTCAAGTCGCGACTTTTCTTCAATAGACCACTCGCACAAAATGTGCAGCCAATGTTACAGCCTACTTGTGTCGTTACACAAACAGACAATCCATAATTGAAACGCATTAAGACCGTTTCAATTATGTTACCATCTGACAGCTTGAATAAATATTTAATCGTACCATCAGCTGATTCTTGCTTGATTTCCTCTGACAATGTGTGAAGAACGAAATTCTCTTCCAGAAGTGCGATCGTTTCCTTGTTCACATTTTTCATCTCAGAGAACGCAGTGACGCGTTTTTTATAAAGCCAGTTCCACACCTGATCAGCACGGAATCGCAGTTGACCATTATCCATTAACCAGTCTGTTAATTGTTCATATGTTAGTCCATAAATGGATGTTTTACTCATTTTGTACCCTCATTTCAAACATTGCAATTCTTATATTGTACTATATTACTGCATCAATCGCAACGTCGCAAATACAAACCTGATAATCAATCATCACTTCAACGTTAAAAGATTAATTTCTGGCGGATTAAACAATCGAAACTTTAAAAAGGATAATGCATCACTGCTTCCTAAGCCTGCACTGACATATTGTTTCGTTTGTTCATACTCCCACAGTCCCTTCACACGATTGTTTGATGGGAAAAAACTGCTTCTATTCCATGGTTCCGGCACGAAAACTGCTCCAACAAATGGCAGTCGAAATTGCCCCCCATGATAATGTCCTGCCATTATCAGGTCATAATCCCTCCAAATTGTTTTATCATTTTTTTGGATGAAATCAATCCGGTTATCTGCCACTGGATAATGGTTAAGAGCAATTACAACATCTGTTTCATTGATATCGTCAAGGAATTTCATGTCCTGCCATAACTTTTTTTGATATGTAAGATAGTTCTGATTTGAATTATACGGTGGTGTGACGATCCCCTCACTTGTGCCCACATATTCAGGACTGCTTATTATCGACAACTCGAAGTTTACAAAATGAATATTCGTCCCTTCCAGTTTAACCGTTTCAACAGACTCTAATAATTCAACGCCTCTTTGTTCCATACCTTTAATAAACTCACTTTTTTCTATGTCAGGGGTAAGTTGATAACTATAGGGGTCATCATTCCCTGGCACGAACCAGGCATTTTCTTTATCTCTTAGCCCATCAATTATCGAATAAAAGGACTTATAATTAGTGCTTTCTGTATTGTCGAGGATATCTCCTGTAAACACAATCGCATCATAGTCAATATCATTAATAGCACCGACCAAGCGCTTCTGGTTGTTACCGAATTCTTTTTCCTGCAGATCAGAAACCTGAAGAATCCGGAAGCCTTCAAGCTCTTTTGGCATATCATAAATTGCGATATCTTCCTCTGTGACGGTAATTCGATTGTTATCCCAAACTATATAACCAATAAAGATGAAAATACCGAGTAAAGCCCCTAGTAAAATTCTGCCTCCAATCTTCTTCAATGATAACCCACCCCAATGCTCATTATTGTGTTACTTCTGTCTGATTTCGCAATAAATAGCTGAATGTGCTTCTTTTTTCTCTGGCCAGCTCCGTAAATCCACCCTTTTGAATAACTTCCCCCTCGTCGAGTACAACAACCTGATCCGCATTCCGAATGGTCGATAAACGATGCGCGATCACGATAATGGTCATCTTCCCTTTTAGCCTATCCAGCGCTTCCTGGATTTTCGCTTCATTTTCCGTATCAAGTGCACTTGTCGCTTCATCCAGCACAAGAATGGACGGGTTACGCAGAATTGCACGAGCCAATACAAGACGTTGCCTTTCGCCGCCTGATAACTTAATCCCACGATCACCAATCAATGTATCAATACCGTCCGGAAGTCCTTTGACGAATTCAGCTGCTGAGGAGAACTTCAAAGCATCCCACATTTGCTGTTCGTTCGCGTCTGATTCTACTAACAACAAATTTTCCCTTATACTCGTATTAAATAGAAACGGATCCTGTGGCACATAGCTAATCGACCGCCTTAATGATAGAAGATTGTCACTCGTTAAGGGGGTTCCATCAATTAACACCTGCCCTTTTTCGGCTTGATTAAGTCCCATCAGTATATCGATTAATGTGCTTTTACCTGCACCAGAACGTCCGACAAATGCGGTCATTTGATTGGAAGGGATGCTTAAGTTGATATTTTGCAACGCATAATGAGGTTCATTTTGGTTATATCGGAAATAAACACCATCACATTGCAAGCCTTCTCTAATAGCAAGCGGCTGGACATTCTGATTCCCACCCATCGAAAATTCTCTAGCTGTCTCACATTCATTTTGAAGCGCATTTACAGATTTAAAGGATGGGATCGTTGTTGCAATCTGTTCCATAGAAGACTGAATCCCTGCAACTCTGGGCCAAAGCCTTGAAAAAATGACGATAACTAACATTAGTTGAGCTGCCTGCGCACTAAACATGGTTACCGCAATATAAATAAATACAGCAATTAGAACTGCAGATGCAATTTTATAATATAATTGCGAGGTTGATTTCAATTTCGTATAATCCACCTGCTGCTTCTGCATTTTTTCCGTTATCGAGCCAAACCAATCTAATCTGGAGTCTTCCAATGTATTACTTTTGATATCCTTGATTCCATTAACCTGATCGGTAATACCCGAAAGATAACTTCTTCCCAGTTCAAAGTTCATTTTTCCTAGTGCAAGCGACCTTTTAAGAAACTTCCTGTTAAAAAAGATAAGTACTAATCCACAAAGTAATACAAATACAGTTATATTCGGTGATAGCCAGAATGCAAGCCCGATCTGGATTAACGTAAATACAAGTGAAGCAGCAAATTGTAAAAATGAGTATGTACCCGCACTGGCACGAGCTATTTCAGCTGTTAATATATTGATAAGGTCAGATTTTCGCTGCTTAATGAAAAAATCCCAGTTTGCATGAAGTAACGACCGATAAGTCTCCATTCGCATATGCCTTAAAAACCTTTGCTGTATAACTGTATTTCTTACGGTTAACTGCCTGTTCATAACATTTTGTCCAACAACAACAAGCACAAATATCGCTAAAATTAACGGCAAACCAAACGAACTAGGAATATCCTGCAGAAAACTAAACATACTTAGCAATGGCGATCCTCCAGCATCCATATCGACTATCCCACTCATGCTAATTAAGGGAATCAGTAAAATTATCCCAATCCCTTCAAGCAACCCGATGCCTATCATTGCAAAAAGGTTAATATACAGGATTTTGCCGGAATACGCATGAATTTGTTTTAAAAAATAAAATACATGTTTCAATTATAATCCCCCTAGGATAAAGCATGCTTTCTTGTTTTTCTCCAGGCCCACAAAAATGGCCGCAACGGAAAATAGAGAAAATGGACTGCCTTTGGTAATGGTAAAGTGCTCTCATCTTCTGGATATGGATAAAGAAAGCTCATTATAAAAATTAACTTATGCTGTGTACTCATTAACGAAAATAAATAATGTTTATGATAGCTGGCAATGGATCCAGGTACAGGATCGGTATGTAAGTTGACCTGTTGTTTATAATAAAATAGTGCCTTTTGCGCTAGTTCCTTTGGGCAGGTATGATTGGTTAATGCTTTCATCCCTCTAGTAAGCTTTTTATCTAGCAGCTGTTCTACTAAAATTAACGCTTGCCCTCCAGTTTGATATAGTTGGTATTTTTTTAATAAACGTTTGGTTAGCTGCCAATCCATTTGCTGATGGAGTAATTCACGAATATCGAGCAGCCACCGCATACGGGACCAGCCATGGCGTGCCCCGTGAGACACAAGGAATAAAAACATGTCTTCTTTACTGAGAACATGAACTGGAAAGCTGGTAAGATTACTAATGCACTTTCGCTTCCACAAGTTATTAAAACTCGGTTCCTTTCCTGGTCCAGGATTCAGCCTCCAATGCACTTCAAGCTTAATCTTCTTTTGCGGGTGAAAATAGGTAACATGATGATGCCGCCACTTCCAGTCATTTAGCACCGTTTGAATATAATCATCCTTTTCATACCCTTGTTCTGCAAGAAGGGTTTCCGCCTTTTCCAATTGATTGATCGGAATCAGCATATCCAAGTCACTAGAAGTACGAAGCGAAATGTCTCCGTATAGCTCATGCGCAAGAATAGGCCCTTTCAGGAAAATCAGTGGAATTTCGTCGTCAGCAAACATCCTACCTACCTGTTCCATTTCACTACTTAAATAAAGCATCTGAAACGTATTTCGTTTATATTGTTTGTGGAGAAATTCTTTCACATATTGAGGAATTATATCGTTATCCATCTGTTTTAACTTGGGACTTAACACTGGATAGACACGGTGATGCATCGTTAAATCAATGAACTCTTCCCAATCAATATCTGTTAACAGTTCAGGGTGTTGTGTTATAAGGTGAGCAGGTGAATCACTCTTCAGCATCATAAAAATAAGCTGTAATTCTTTTGGTATATCTATTAGATCAAGTTTGAACTTATCAATCATTGGCAGTTATCCTCCCTGCTCAAACACTTTTGGCAAACTTACTGATGACAGTAAAGCGTTCCATTCCTTCAGAACCGGTAATATAAAATGGACCACTTCGTAACCATGCATGTGCGATTAACTGGCCGGTCTCATCCTTGGCAGTACCAAGATAAAGCGTGCTTGCGATTTTCCTTCGTTCCAGCATTTTCATTGCAGCGATTGCTTTAACAAGACACTGACTCTCCCATAACGTGTAACGGCTGGTAATTTGAATAGTCTGGGATATATGTGCCAGAAGTACTTTATTGTCTGTCTGCAGCGTAAACGGTGTCTCCACCATAATATCCCCCAGTGAAGGTGCAACTTTAGCAAATGGAAGGGCTTTAATAATACGTGCCCATCCTAAATAAAAATAAGACTCAAATAAGAGCAGCTTCGACTGTCTATTTAATTTTAAAAAAACACCTAACTTTTTCATAAGGGTCTTTCCTTTCTTAATTAGGTAGCGTCTACTATGCCTTCCTCTAGTAAAAGGGTTAAAAAAGACAGGACCTGCTCTTCACATTCACTATGTTCGACATCATATTGTTCGGTTAAAGCAGCAACCAGATTCTGAATGGTGATTGGCTCCTTTAGTAGCTCCCATATCTCGCCGCCCATTTCGCCTAAATTATAATACTTGCCATTGTGAATGCTCAGCATCACTTTTTCTCCATCCATATCACTCACGATGTTTCCTTCTTTTTGACTAACCAGATGTTGAACGGAAAGACTTTGGTTTTTAATCATACAATCTCCTCCTTCTTGTTAACCCTAGTTAAAATTAAATCGGCTAGATTATCGGCTGTAAAGTGAGTTGTCGGCCGAATCAACCGGTGGAAATCTATTTTATTAACCATGCTTGCAGAAGTACTGAAATGCCAATCCATCATCCCTGAACGAGAAATGATGAAGTTGCGATATGTATGGTGAAATAATGTATGAAACCGTTCCAGTTTCTGAATCGGAGTAACCTCAATCTCATTAACATCTGATCTGATTAGTTCAAAAACACCTGCTAAAGGAACTGACTCTTCAGCAAACTGTTCAAGAACTGGAACAGCAAATTTAGTCTCTCTGTCTATTATTGGCCGAAGCTGTTTTGATTCAATTCCAAACTGATCCAGACTCTCCTGCCACAATTTCTGCTGCGGATATGCTGGGGTAACTATCGGGACATTCTTTTCAGAAAGGGTGACTGGAATCACGTCATCACTTAAAAGCTGATACCCCCGCTTTAATAATGCTGAAGCAAGTGTTGATTTTCCAGCACCAGAATCACCAACAATTGCATATGCCTTTCCATAGATTACTAATGCGCTGCCGTGTAATGGGAGAACCATTCTTTGCATGAGTAATGCCCCCATACATGTGCCGAGAATATAAAGACGTATCTGATCTTCCTCGGAACCCTCGATGGGTGAAACGAAAATCTCCCGCCCGTTTTTAACTAAATAGATAGCGGTATCCGGCACATGAAACATAGTGAAGTCCTTCTCCACCACAAAATATCTAGCACCCTCGGAAAGTTCAGACCACAGCCCTGTTAAATCAGCCTTATGAACTTTCACACTAGCTAAATGTTCTTCCATGTCTATTTGCGGCAATTCCGGTAAAAAAAATTCACTGAATATGCTTAAGCCAAAAGCTCTGTATGTGAATTTTTTTAGCGTATTAATCATCATGTCGGTTCCCCCATTTTTATGGTGGCCCTTATACCTATTAAAGTATAAGGGCCGACTTTCTTAAGTAGTGCGGTTAACTACCCAAACAACTAGCATTGGACATACCTTCATGTGTTTCCTCTTTCCCATCCGAAACATCAAAACAATCAGCATTTGCGTTTCCTGGTCCATTCATGGTCATGCTAACGTCGAGCACCTCAAGCATTGGTTGTTTCCATACTTTTTTCACCTTATCACCTCCTTCTTATTCAAAACGTTTAATAAAGCGGGAAAAGACCAAACCCCGCGTCAAAAATTTAAAATCTGTATCAAACAATAATTCTTGCTTTGGGTCACTCCCTATATTTGATAATGCTTCTTTAATCGCCTTCCCGTTAATAAACTCGTTAACTTTACTGTCTTTAGAAAGCGCATGTAATTCGTTAATTAAACTATTCCAATCTGCTTTCATTCGGTGGATGATATCTGCTCCTTGTATCCCGCGTTTTCTCTGGTTCAGCCTTACCTCATCAGGCAGGAAATCCTTCATTGACCTCCGAATGATCGACCTTTCCATACCACCTGTTACATATTGCTCAGTTGGTAGCGCCAGGCAAAATTGTATGACGTTTAGATCGTTGGTTGGGTCACGATTCCATATTCCATATCGTAAAGACAACTTTGTTTCAGCCACCCCACTTTTATTCCAAGTAAATAGCTGCTTATAATAATTATTTCTGTATTTCGTTAGATTAGTAGGATTGCTGTTCAAATTGAATCCATTAGCTTCAAGCTTTTCAAAAACATTCGTCTTTTTTGCGAACGAAGGATTTATAAATACAGGGAAATTGTCATTATGTTGTTTCTTCTTTGTCACGAATGACCGCATAGCTCTTTTAGCTACAAATGGGAATACTACTGACTTTCCAGTATTATGATTAGTACAGTATGCATCTAATTCGTTATAAAGTCTGACCCACCTTAACCTCTTAAACAAATCTGTATAAAAATCGTACGTTAATTTCATGGACCCCCATGAAACAGAGTGATTTCCTCTTGCCCCGTTTAACATTACTTTTATCTCTTTTTTCTGGGCATGTTCATTTATTCCTTTTAACCAAAAAGCATTTTCAAAGAACTTATAAGGCATCTCCATAATTTCGAGAAAATCATCGACTTCTGATAATGGGCTGATGCCATCGAAACTTAAATAGTTATCCGATATATTACCTACATGATTTACAGTTTCCTTTATATACGAACTTTCATTAGCTACATAGTAATTAGGAGTCCAATCTTCAAAAGAATCCTCAGGAATATAACTAAAAGTATGTAATTGTTTGTTTTCCTTTTTAAGTTCTGGTGCTGCAAAGCTGACAACAGAGCCAGAATCCAGTCCTCCACTTAAGTGTGAACCGACCTCACCATGCGTACGAACTCTAGCTTTTACTGCCTTCTGAAACACGTCCCGGAATGCTTCCTCATATTCTTCGTTGGACTTAAGCTTTAGTGTTTCATTCACTTCAATTGTGCAATATCTTGAAAACGAAACCTTACCATGCTTAACCGTTATACGATGTGAAGGCGGAATTTGTTGGATGGATTTGTAAACTGTTGAGAACATATCAACCGCTTCAACCATCGTTGGGATTGCTATAAACTCAGCAAGCCACTCTTCATTCAGATCTTTGTCAACATACGGCAATGTGAATAATGGCTCCATCGTCGTAGAAAACGCAAACCTGCTCTCGTTACGGTAGAAATAAAGAGTCCTGGCACCTGAAAAATCTCTGGCCCCAAATAACTTTTGTTCTTTTTCATCCCATATCATAAATGCAAAGTCACCGAGCAGCCTCTCCGGCATTTCTTCTCCCCATTTGTAATATGCCAATAAAATTAATTGGCTATCAGGCATTGACTTCCTTTGTTCTCGATCAACCTGTAGCATAGTTAACAATTCATCCCGATTATCGATAATGGCATCAGCTGTAATTGCTAGCTGTCTTTCATAATCATAATATGGCAGGGGCTCACCTATTGACTCTGGTGTTATCCACTGGGCATGGCACCCTAAGAAAATAGTATCGTTTTTCCATGTATTAATATCGTCGGAGGGGTATTGTAAGAGGGATTTCATCAAGTTATTCGTATGGTCAAATGGTATGGGATCTCTATTAGCATGGAAAATTCCGGTTATTGCACTCATTGGGTCCTCCTTATCAATCACACCAAGGCTTTGTTCTCACAAAAGAACAAATGATTTAAAAATATATGCGGGAATCCCTACTATAAGAATTTTTGTTCTTTATAAAATACAATATTAACATAAAATTACCACTCTTCGGTTACAGTGTCAATCAATTAATAAGATTAAAGTATGAAATCAGCCCTCATACCTACCTATATGTATAAGGGCTGTATATCCATCATCTTGCTGTAAAAACCAGATTTAACTTTCATGAAGCTGAACTAACTCATCGTCGTCTTCAAATGTAGCATCTACATCTCTAACTCCTGGCCCCTGCATTGTATTGTTAATGTCTAATACTTCCAACTTTGGCCTCTGCCATTCTTTTTGCATAAATATCACCCCCCTCAAAGTAAAATGTCTTTAAGAACCGATAAACAATTAAGGCGCGTACTAAAACCCTGAGTTCTGGATCAAACGCATATTCCGGTCGTGGTCCTTTCTCAGCCTTGGAAATAGCTATTTCGAGAACTTCTACATTTAGGAAATCCAAGACTATAGGGTCCTTCACAAGTTCTTTTAATTCTTCTAAAAACAAATCCCAAGATGGAGCTGCTCGATGAATCCAATCAGCCCCTTGAATCCCTCTTAGTTTTTGATTCAATCTAACTTTATCAGGAAGAAATCCATCGGTTGCCCTGCGAATAAGTGCTCGGTCTAATCCATCTTTCACAAACTGTTCTTCCGGTAATGATAAACAAAAGCGAATTACTCTAATATCATTGGTCGGATCTCGGTTCCAAACCCCATAACGCAACGATAATTTCGTTCCAGAAGTTCCAGTTGCATTCCACATAAATTCCTTTTCAAAGTGTCTTTTTCTTATTTCATAAATGTTATATTTAGAGACTCCATCCATATCAATCCCGTTTTCTTGAAGCCTGTTAGAGACATTATATTTATTTGCAAATTCAGGATTTATTAGCATCGGCAATTGATAAACTTCTTGTGATCCACCCAATCGACTCATTAACGGAAATGCCTTCTTCCCAATAACCGAAAGTAACCGGGATTTATTAGTTATTCCTGTGTTTAAGCTATAATGACGCAATTCGTCACGAAGGCGAACCCATTTCATCTGTTTCAGGAGGAGTCCATAATAGTCCAATGCCGGTCCCCAAGATATTGAAAAATTCCCCCTTGCACCATTTAAAAGCACTCCAATCCCTTGCCGGCTTGCTTCCTCATATATTCCTTTTACCCAGAGAGAGTTTTCAAAGAATTTATAGGGCATTTCCATTATTTCAAGCCATTCATCGATTTCTGAAATGGAGCTTCTGCCTTCGAAACGCATATAGTGACCCTCTATATTACCAGCATATTTAACAGTTGATTTAATATAATCCTGTTCATTAGCCATTCTGTGAGTAGGTGTCCAATCTATAAAGTCTTTCTCTGGAATATAACTATATGTATGTAATTGTTTATTTTCTTTTTGCAAAGACTTTGCTGCAAAACTAGCGACTGCACCCGAATCTAAACCACCACTTAGCTGAGATCCTACTGAGTGGAATGTACGTAAGCGTGAGTTTACCGCTGTTTGAAATACTTCTTTAAATGCTTCAACGTAATCTTCATCCTTTTTATAGCTGAGATTTTTAACTGAGAACAGTATATTATACCTTGTTATACTTACCTTTCCATCCTCTACTGAAATCGAGTGTGATGGAGGAATTTGATGAATATTTTCAATGACGGTTAATGAGTTATCCACAACATCTATCATATTAGGTATAGCAAGGTATTCCGCAAGCCACTGTTCATTTATACGCTTTTCTATATAAGGTAACGTTAATAATGGCTGTATTACCGTGCAGAATGCAAACTTCTGACCATTTGCGGAATAGTATAGGGTTCTAGAACCAGAAAAGTCTCTAGCACCAAATAGTTTTTGCTCTCTCTCATCCCAAATCATAAATGTAAAATCACCAATTAAATGCTTAGGAGTATCCTCCCCCCATTTATAGTAGGCAAGTAAAATTAACTTGCTATCAGGCATGATTTTTCCTTCTTCTTTATCAATTTGCAATTTCTGAAACAATTCTTGGCGATTGTCAATAATAGCATCTGCTGTTATTGATAATTGCCGTTCATAGTCATAGTAAGGTAGCTGCTCCCCAACTGATTCAGGTGTTATCCACTGGGCATGACAGCCTAAAAAAATATTCTCTTTTTGCCATATTTGAATATCATCAGCGGGGAATTTTTGCAGTGAATTCATCATGCTAAGACTATGCTCTTGTGTTACTGGTTCTTTATTTATATTATAAATTCCAGCAATTGCACTCATAACGTCCTCCAGTACATTTATTCTTAATCAAGTACATACAAATCATTTTTAATCCCAAAACGCCCAATATAGTTGTAGTATTGTTCCTTATAAAGAACAATACTACAACTATTTATTAAATGCAACAGCCAAATTGTCGTTATTTTTTTAAGAAACTTTACGTCTTCTAAAGTTGTTATCAAAATAACCAGAATGATCACACCCAAAACACAACGTATTTTTAAAATTAATATCATTAATGGCGTTGTAGAGCTTACTATTTACCTTAAACTCTGGCGTTTGCTAAAATATTTTCCATCATATTATTATTTGGGTAATCTGATTCTCTAAACTGGTTAATCACATCATGTTCGTTATACTTAACTCTAACAATAGACACTTGAAAACTATTCTTTTCAACATTCACCACAACGTATGAAGCCATACTCAGGCCGTCAAACGGCAAGCCAATACTCCCCGTATTCACAATACATTTCCCGTTTACATTCCGAATATAAGGCTTATGAATGTGCCCATATATATATAAATCAGCATCTCGTTTCATTAATTTTTCCTCTGTGACATCATCAAGCTCATGTGGTTGAACCACATCAAACAAACTTAACGGCGTCGCATGGAATGCATGAATTTTGAAGTTACTGTAATCTAGGTTTAACTCTGTTGGAAGCTGACTAAGATAATCGATGCTATCCGAATTAAGCTTAGAGTAAGTCCAGTCTCTTTCCTTAGTCATTATTTCGAATGCCTGATCAGGTACTTCCCCGTTTTGAACACCACGAACTACCCATTCATCGGCATTTCCTTTGATGACATCCGTTTTCAGTGACCTGACTAGATCAAGTGAACGCTTTGGCTCTGGTCCTCTATAGCACAGATCGCCAAGGACATAAATCTTATCAATTTCTTTCTGCTCTATGTCTTTCAACACGGCATCCAAAGCAAGTGCATTGCCATGGATATCTGAAATAAATGCTAGTTTCACTGTTATCACCTCTTCTATATTTTCATTACACGGTATGACTTTTTAATTCAACAGATTTATTCTCAATTGTTTTGTAACTTTCTCTTCTCCCATTAAATAACAAATTTGATACAGGGTGTTTTCGTAGCAATTCCCCTAGAATAATTGAAATTAATACACCACCAATCGTATTAACGATCCAATTAAATTCAATTCCTCCAAACAGAAAACGATTTACGTAGCTTAAGAAAATAAACGAAACACCGACATGGAATATCAATATTGACAATGATCTACTGCCAATAGAAGTAAGTGTATTTACAATAAGCCGGTATTTAGATGCCATTCTTACTAGATTTAATATTAGAATACTACCAGTTATCCCTCCAACATAGAACATTAGAAGATTATTATAATCCCTTGTAGCTACGCTTACTATTTCATTATAGTCAATAACCAAAGTAAAAATGAATATGAGTGCAATTCCTATTGTGTACATGCTTACAGGTTTCATATTTTCCAACACTTTATGCTCCTTAAACTTTAAACCTATAAATAGAAACAATTGTACAGTAAATGCTATATCTAATCCCCACGGTAAAAACACAAGCTTACTTATTAAATAGCCAATCAAGCCTAATATAAAGTAAACGCCTACTTGAACACTTAAACTGCACTTATACCTCGTTAAAACTCTTTGAGTTAAACAAAATAATAATTGGGCGGAGAACAAACAGGTCAAATACCAAAGTGGAAAATTAATAAGTTGACCTACATTACCGTTTAGCGAGCCTAACAGAGGTTCATACCAAATAATCTTTTCTTTAAAACCAATTTGGCTAGCAGTAAGCCAATAAATATAAGAAAGCAGACAGGCAGAAAAATACGGAACTATTAAATTTACCAGACGCCTCTTAACCAGGACGGAAAAATTATATAAATATCTAGAGGGGCTAAACAAGTAACCATTAACCATGAAAAAAAGAGGTATACAAAATAAACTTAAAACCTTTCCTAAAGCTGAAGGCATGTCAGTATGAGCGGCTACAACTACTATAATTGACATTCCTCTAACCATATCAATTTGAGTTAACCTCTTCTTCATTACATCTCTCCTCTAATATATTAAATAGCAGTTTTTTTACCTTGATCCACTTGTTTCTTCGTTCTAAAAATATAGTTACTATACCGGACCCTTGAAAATAGTAATCTTATTCCAAGAATAAATTTATTAAATAGTATAAAGAATTGATAAGAGGTAAAAAACACCACAAGTGAAAATAGAAGATTAAATAAAATATCACTTCTCAAAAAATCCAGTCCGACAAAGTTAATAGATAAAGCCAATACACTTATTACAAACAAATGAGCAACGTAAATTCCAACCGCATTTTTCCCCAGTTTTGCTATAAATGTATTTTGACCTATCGATGTGTTTTTCAATGTTATAAATAAAAGACATAATGTTAGAGGGGCAGTTGATAAGTAATAATCCCCAAAGGTCCGTTCACCTTCCAGCACAAATACAGTAATTAATCTCTCCACAACCTGAATTATTGAAAACAGGAGGATCAAGTAAATGAAGTATCTTGCTTTAATTCCACTGACTTTCTGCATTATCCATTTATAATGATAGGCAATGTAACAGCCAATTGTTGTATAAAATAGCCCAAAAAATAAAGCGTCTGTTGTTTGTATTGGCAGGTGGAATATACTGGAGTATATTTGTCCAAAGAGACCAATTAGATTTAAGACACCACCTAAAATCAGTAGCACACCTATCTTCCGAAGTCTGATAAATACATATAAGATAACAATCGACCAAATCAACGCTGTCAAGTACCACAAATGATAGGACGTCATTCCTTCTCCATAATAAATAGCATCTATATTTACGAAAGTTTTTATGTATTGGCTCAATTCAGAGCTGATGTTTGAACCCATATAAATAGCTAGCACAGTTTGTAACATAAGATCATAAACCAAATAAAATATGTACCAAGTAAGAAACAGACCAATTAGCTTAAACATATAGCGGCCAAAATAGGCTTTTGAGGTAAGGTTATTCATCACTTTTTGGCCAAAGTAGTATCCTGAAACAATAAAAAAGAAGGGTATCACCCATCTTGGAAAAACACCTATTATAAAGGCGATATGTTGACTGCTTTGCCAATCGTAGCCAAAAGTAACGGTGTGCAAACAGACAACTATAAAAACGGCAAAACATTTTACAACATCAATTGTAGTGTTTCTTTCCAAGTGAGAGCACCTCCTTCATATATAAATCAATTTTATCTCGCCGCTAAAAGGGGCTATTTATTAACTATTAATTGGCAACTTTTCAATCGTCTCCAGCCATGCTGTTAAAGCTAAACTCTCGGGTAGTTCAACATCATCGAACGTAATGATTTGCCCTTCTTCAACTGTTCTTTTCATGACTGCATTTACCAGCAAACCAATTGGAACGTGATTTTGATTTGAAGTCATTCTAACGGCTTCTCCTCTTACCTGAAAACTGCCAATTCCCTTTTCGATTTTCTCCCCAGGTTCAAGTATTCTCTTTGCAATAGCAGCGACTCCTACAGAAGGATTTTCTCCATTGTTTAAGAGAACACCACCCCCATTAATAACCCGTTTGATTGTTTTTACAACTTCCAGGTGGCAGAGATGAAAGTTTTGCAGAATTGTATAATACGGTCCTGCTCCCATCTTAAAATAACGAAGTGCATCTTTTTGACGGCTGTCGTGTTCCGCTGTGATAAATACACCCGGAGGAGCTTTTGGTGCTAATAAAAATTCAGAGATAGGATACCCTAACTGTTTAGCCTCTTCAGCTAATTCAGCACCTGTTTCGTTTAAGTCATTTGAACTGGGTGCAAGAAGACCATCAACAGCAATCCCAGCACCCAAACCGTTAGCAACTAACGCCTGTTCTACTTGAACCTTTGTGCCATCCGTAAACGATATTGTCATGTCAAGACGAACACCATTCCTTTTTGAAAAATACTCCATATCCTCAAGTATCGGATCAAGTTTTAGAAACCCTTTTATATTTCCATATACTAATGGTTTGAATCCCATTCCTACGACATTCTCATGTAATGATGCCAGGCATCCTGGTTGATCTCCCTCTGCTTCAGTAATGAATCCTCTCTTTGCAAAATATGAACCAGTTGTCACTTGAAGTTCAGCATTCATTGTTATAACAGGTAAGGAAGCTTTAATTGCCTGATCGATAACTTCAGTTCCATAAATAACATCACCACTGCATTCGACTACTAAGTCACAATTTCCAATAAAATCCTCTACGGAATTTGTAAGTGTTTCAGGAAAGGGATAATCATTCATAGTAGTAATATCACGGCGCGTGAGAACTTTTGCTAAACTTAATTCAGATTGCTTTTCAACCTCCAACGCTATTCCTTTACCAATCAGCCCTGTTCCAGCAATACCAACTCGCGTTATTTTATCCATTCATTAGCCTCCTAATAAAAGTACCTTTCTCAATAAAGAACAATCAAACTTAAAAAAACACTCCCCGACTCCGGTGAGCTATACTTAACTGGTCATTTTTTGGTATTTCTAAAACGCCTCCATACATATTAACCTGCTTCATTATCTCCTGCCATTTAATTAGTTCCTTATACCAATCTAGCGTTATCGTCTGCTCCGTCTTTTCGAGTGTTCCAGCTTCCAACTTTTTATAAATTTGAAGAGCCCCATCTGCCGCTGTATAGTTAGCCTCCCAATTCAGAGCGCTCTCGATCTTCTCAAAATTAACGCGATAAGAGCGCTGGTCTGGTTCGCCATACCACTCAATCTTTACATCAACTGGCAATGCGTCAGCAATTTCCTCCGCTAGTGGCCCTAATTGATAATTATTTCGCTGAGATCCTACATTAAAAATCTCACCATTAACGATATGAGCATCCGCTTCTAACAACAGGCACATTACATCAGTCGTATCTTCCACATGTACCATTGGCCGCCATTGTGATCCATCCCGCATTAAAGGAATAATTCCATTTTCCCATGCACCATAAGTCATCCCATTTACCGCTAGATCGAACCTCATTCTTGGTGAATAGCCATAAACAGTTGCTTGCCGCATCACAGTCACTATAAAATTATCCTCAGCTAATGGAAGAACCCCATTCTCAGCCTTCTCATTTGCTTTTGCATAGACTGTTAATGGATTTGTTTCAGCATACTCATCAACGATTGTATCCTTATCCTGAAACCCATAAATGCTGCAGGAAGAAGGTAATATGTACCGTTGTACACCCATTTTTTTTGCAAGCATAGCCGTGTTCACTCTTGCCGAATAGTTAACTTGATACGTAACTTCTTTAAATAACTCACCACTTGGATCATTTGAGATAGCTACTAGATCAATAACTGCATCAATATCTAAGAAATGCTCTTCTTTTAACCGCCGGCAATCCTCATGAATAATTGTTAAGTTGGAATGAGGTTGCAATTTATCAACTCCAAAAAAGAAACGATCGATTACCGTAACTGTATAATTATTTTCTAATAGCTTCGGTACTAAAATACTTCCAATATATCCACCAGCACCAGTTACGAGCACATTTTTCACTCTTTCTTCCCCCTTACGAGATTTTATCCTTCTCTAGCTTTTTCCCCTGTTTTTTAACAATTTCATCTACAACATATCGTGAAATTGGAAATGCACAGGTAAAACCTGGTGAAACTGCATTTAATATATGAAAGGAACAACTATCTCCTTCAACAACAAAATCCTGTACGAGCTCTAATGTATCCTTGTTCAATAGTTGAGCACGAATTCCGGGTCTCATAAATTCACCAAAGTTTTTAGGATTTAAATCCTTAACCATCTTTAAGGATAAGTTTATAAAATAAGCTTTCTTATACTTTTTTATTTCTTCAAATGCCAATGATCGGAAGTTAAACGAATTGGTTAAAAACAACTTTGCCTCATAAAATAATATGTTGAAAAACTCGTTAAATTTGAAATTCTGAAGTCCATTGTAGTTTTCCCGCCATAAAGCAGGGATAGCTGTTGGGCCTATTTTTATCGAATCATTAACTGTCTTCGTATAATGTACACCTAAAAAAGGATTAGCTAAGTTCGGAACCGGATATATATTTGTCTTCACATCCGATTTATTCTTGGCATACATAAGATAGATTCCTTTAAACGGAATAATTGTATACTTCTCACCGAACTGATAATCCTTAGCAATTTTATCTGCATATAACCCAGCTGCATTTATAAAATAATCACATGTGAAGGTTCCATTATTTGTTCGAATATCTTTATTTACTTTCCCCTTATATTGGGTGTTGCACCTGATGTCCACGCCCTTTTTTATGACTTCAGCTTTAACTGCCTGACATACCTCAATTGGATCTACAGAAGAGGTTGTTGGTGAATAAAGTGCCCACTTGCAGGTCTTTACATTAGGATCAATCAACTGTGCTTCCTGTTCTTTGAGCCACTTAAGTTTAACGCCGTTTTTCTCTGCCCGCTTTTTTAATTCTTTTAATCCCTGTAACTCTTCCTCATTTGTGGCTACCACAAGCTTTCCACACTTATTTATCTTCAGACCATGTTCATCACAATACGTCGTCAATTCCTTGGTGCCTTCTCTCGTAAACTTTGCTTTCAAGCTATTAGCAGTATAATAAAACCCAGCATGTAACACGCCACTATTCCTACCGCTGGAGTGATGAGCTACATCAGATTCCTTCTCTAAAATACAAACAGATTCATCTGGAAATCTATTCTTCAATTCCCTTGCAATCGACAGTCCTATGATGCCACCCCCGACAATCAAGTAATCATAAGACTCCATGATCAACACCTTCTTTAAACTGATACTGGAAGTTAATCTCCGCATCGTTTAACAAGGGCTGCTTAGCATCTTTTTCGGATAAAATTGGGTTAGAAGCAGGCCAGTCAATTCCAAATGCAGAGTCATTCCAAAGTATGCCCTTATCATTCTCCGCCGAGTAATAGTCATCTACCTTATACTGAACATGTGTGTTTTCCTTCAATGTACAAAATCCGTGAGCAAACCCTTTTGGAACGACAAACATCCGGTGATTATCCTCACTCAACGTAACCCCTACCCATTGACCAAATGTTGGGGAACCTTGACGAATATCTACTGCTACATCATAAATTGCTCCAGTAATTACCCTAACAAGTTTGGTTTGGGCCATTGGATTTAACTGATAATGAAGCCCTCGAATAACGTCCTTATCTACTGAAAGCGAATGATTATCCTGAATAAAATCAAATTCTAACCCGAGTTCTTCAAACCTTTTAAAATTAAAGCTTTCCATGAAAAAACCCCGATTATCCTTAAAAACCTTTGGCTCAATAACTTTCACACCATCAAGCTTTGTATCAATTAGTTTCATTTTTTTCCCCCAAGATATTTATTAATTTACTTCATCAGATGTAATCCTTCTCTCTCCTTATTCCTGTTCATCTCCACTAACCGAATCAAATATTGACCGTACTCACTCTTCCTAAGAGGCTCCGCTAACTCTAATAACTTAGACTCAGAAATATAACCTTTATTAAAGGAAATTTCCTCCAAGCATGCCACTTTTAATCGCTGTCGCTTTTCGATAATTTCAATAAACTGTGACGCTTCTAACAATGACTCATGTGTTCCAGTATCTAGCCAGGCAAATCCTCGGCCGAGTAAATCTACTTTTAGTTGATCTCGCTCTAAGTACTCTTGAAGAATATCAGTTATTTCCAGTTCACCTCTTGCAGATGGCTTTACTCTTTTGGCTATATCTACAACCTGATTATCAAAGAAATATAAGCCTGTTATCGCATAATTAGATTTAGGCGTCTTAGGCTTCTCTACAATAGAAAGCGCCTTCCCATTCGGATCAAACTCCACTACGCCAAACCGTTCAGGATCTTTAACGTTATATCCGAAAACAGTAGCACCACTTAGCTGCTTCGTTACCCTTTCGAGGTGGGAAGTGAATTCATGACCATAGAAAATATTATCACCTAAAATTAAGGAAACATCGTCATCGCCAATAAATTCTTCTCCAATAATAAAAGCCTCCGCTAACCCATTGGGTTCATCTTGAATGGTGTAAGATAAATTAATTCCTAACTCCGCACCATCACCTAATAACTGCTCAAACCGTGGTGTATCTTCCAGCGTCGATATGATCAGGATATCCCTGATCCCAGCCAACATTAATACCGAAATAGGATAATAAATCATCGGCTTATCATAAATCGGCAGCAACTGTTTGGATATTGATCTTGTTAATGGATATAACCGCGTTCCGCTTCCACCTGCCAGAATAATTCCTTTCATAGTAGACCACCTTTTTTAATAAAATAAAAACAAAAAAACAGCATCTCAAATTAGAATGAGTTGCTGCTCTATGTAAGATATAATTGTGTAGGCGTAGCATCTTTTAATCGGTTCTCGTTTAATTCTGTTGCCATCTCTTCCAGAAGCTCAATTGCTGGACGAAGATAAATATCGTGACTATTATCAAACTCCTCTTTACTAAACTCTGTAAACCACAAAACAATTATGGTATATACAAGAAATAACTTTTCGATTGGCTCCAAATGACTGCTGACCTCACTGTTTATATATTCTGTATGAATTCTTTCAAATGAATACTTTGACTCTCCTAAAAATCCAGCTATATCACACCATGAAGGTCCAATACTCATAAGTCCTCAATCAATAAGGAATTTCATAATTTTTAGGGGAATTATCAAAGATTATATTTTCCTGACTAATATTAAAATCTAGACTTAAGTATTAATACTGAGCCTCACCATCTGTAACTGAACTCCTTCTGCACTATTCTATTTCTCAACCTCTTTTGTTACAGTATTTTTGGCTACCTCGAATAAAGATGGATTCACACTGAACAATGCACACATGACTTTTTGTTTCCAACCAATTGCCCTATGGTTAAACAGATGAATCAAACTTTTATCGAAAGTACATTTTAACTCTTTCAACTCCTTGTCGACCCCATCCAGATTTGACTTCGCCAAATAATAGTACCAAAAAAATGTTTCCATATAATGCATAAGTGCTTTTTGTTGTAATTCAAATTCCTTTTTTTCTCTAAAGAAAACTTCTCTGTTTTTAAGGGCGTATATTCTATCGAACTTTTTAATATGGAATGGCGAATTTACCATACTACCTTTTCTTTTAACATAGTAATATAATTCAATATGAATATATGTTATCTTATCACTTCTATAAAGGAGTTTATGAGCTACAGTCTCATCATCATATATGTTTCCATCTTCATACTTTATATTTTCGAACAAATCTCTTTTATACAATTTATTCCACGGATATATAAATGTGGGTTTATTCTTATTAATGTAAATATAATTTAATGCCTCTATATTATTAAAATGTTGTACTTTATAGTCTGTATTAATTGTTTCTGGATCAAGTAACTCAGTTTCGTCAACATTTTTGTAATCACAAACTACTATATCTGAAGAATGAACGATTGCCTTGTTATACAATCTTTCAAACATATATTTATTGATATAGTCATCGTTATCAACAAATCCAATATAATTACCTGCCGCAATCTCTAAACCCGCATTTCGTGAGGATGCAACTCCTCCATTTTTTTTATGAATAACTTTTACCCTATTGTCACGATTAGCATACTCATCACAAAGCTCACCACTTCTATCTGTAGATCCATCATCAACAAGTATTAATTCAAAATCGACAAAAGTTTGAGTTAGTATCGAATCAACACACTTTTGTAGTAAATGTTCAAGATTATATATGGGGACAATAATACTTATTTCAATGTACATAACTTCCCTCCAAACCGAGTCAATATTTGTATTTCGCTGATGGTTATTTTTTATATCTAGCCTATTTACCATCATTTGGAATTCTTGTTTCGATAAGGCTCACTTCCTCAGATCCACTATACGAATACTTACTAGTGTTACATTATGGTATGTTTTACCATATATTGTTCCATTTTGTATACTAGATTAAAACAACTTCTAACTCACAGTTTGCTATTGATAATGGAATATATACTCTTCTACTTCTTTAAAAACTAAAATATCATTATTTAACTTCTTTATACCATCTTGAATCAGTTTCCTATTAGGATAAGTATTGATTTTCTTTTCAATATAGAGAGTTATATACTCTAAATAAAATAGCATTCTGTATAAATCTTGATTCGGTTTA
This sequence comes from Virgibacillus sp. L01, assembly GCF_052246775.1. Classification (NCBI taxonomy): domain Bacteria; kingdom Bacillati; phylum Bacillota; class Bacilli; order Caryophanales; family Bacillaceae; genus Virgibacillus; species Virgibacillus sp. L01. The sequence continues at coordinate 991,843 of NZ_JBQQCP010000001.1, forward strand.
GTGAGTCCGTTCTCATTTATGTCTAATTTTAAACAAGATCTACTAAGGACTTTGTCTAACTGCTTCAGGAACTCATTATAATTTTTTGTTTCCATTCCAAATAGGTTATAAAATAACATATAAAACAAATCATGAAGCACAGTTCTTTCTTTGAGTGTATCCCAATCAATGAGTTTAGAATCTTTGCCATCTAATAAGATATTCCATGCATGAAGGTCCCCATGTGATAATGTAAGTTGTATGTTTTTCTCGTTGTAATTAAAACTAATCTTTTTTAAAAGCATCTTTACAAATGTTTCTATATATATTAATTCATCATTACTGCTCCCTTTTGTAAGATAACTTATATTTCCTAAAATGATGGCTTTCTGATTCGAAATATACTCTTCTAAACTTTTATTTTTATTAGGCAATGCTGTAATATTTCTTTCCCAAACCGGTAATATTCGATCGTAAAAATAAGCCGAAATGGGATAAAACCCTTTCGCTTTACGTAGGTTTATATATTCTTCATAAACGCACTTATTTTGATAATCCACAGCTTTAATAAGAGGGACAAAGCTTAATTGTGAAATGTACTTTAAATTTTTAGTTATACTACAGAAATCGTCTTCTTCTACATCTAAATTGTATTGAGTAGCAACGATGCCCTCTTTAAGATTAAAAACTTTATATCCTCCTGACTTCTTTATAAGTATATGACCATTATAAGGAACGCTAATAATATCATCGTCATTTGATTCATATTTTTTATTCTTAAATACCAAAAGTCTTTGAATTATATTAAAAACCCTTAAAACCTTTATAAATTTCCCTGGAAAGATCCTTAAATACTTATTATGAGCAGGTAAATGTAAATTAAATGGCCTTGTTTTAAATAGAAGCAACCATGCTAAAATAACATAATTCTTATCTAAGCAAATAAATAAACCCTTTACTTTCACATATTTTAGGTTATTTTCTAATTTCAATTTACACTTACCCCCTTATTACATAACTGAACGTTTAAAATCATGATCAATTGAGGCCAATCTACCATTACTTATTCTAAATACAGTATCACAGTTTTCTATAGTACTTAATCTATGCGCTATGATAATTAATGTTTTTTCACCTTTTAAGCCATCAATACCTTTCATAATTTCTTTTTCTGTTTCATTATCTAATGCTGATGTTGCTTCATCCATAAATAATATTTCTGGATTATGATATAAGGCACGGGCTATACCTATTCGCTGCCTTTGACCACCAGAAAGTCTCACTCCTCGCTCTCCTACTGTAGTCTCTAGTTTATCTGGAAGCTCTTCTACAAACTCTTTCAATTGCGCTTGTTCCAATGCCCTCCAAACTTCCTCATCTTCAATCTTATCTTGGTTTATACCAAAAGCTATATTACCCCTTATAGTATCATCTGAAAGAAATATGAATTGTGGAATGTAGCCAATTTTTTGCTGCCACATTGCTTTCTGATCAAGTAAATTTTTTCCATCTAGTGAAACAATACCTTGTTCTGGTTTAAACAGGCCCAAAATAACATCAACAATCGTTGTTTTTCCGGCACCAGATTCCCCAACAAATGCAACTGAATGTCCAATAGGTATAGTTAGCGATACATCCTTCACTGCATAGTCTTTTTGGTTAGGATAACGAAAAGAAATATCATCTAGTCTGATTGATTCTTTAAACACTCTTTCACCACGATTAATTATTACTGAATATTTATTACTCGTAATTTTTGTGTTCTCATCTTTATTTAAAAATAAATCATCGTAAACAACTGATAACGCAGGTTGATTATATCTAATAGCGGTTATCAATGATGTGACTCTTGTAATGGACGGCATCAGCCTAAAAGCAGCCATAGCAAACAGTGCCATCGTTGAAACAACCTCTGTTGTACTTGTTCCTTGAAAAACGAGAATAAGCATCGTAATTAAAACAATAGATACCAACAATGTTTCAATAAATAGCCTAGGAACTAGTTCTAACATTTTCATATATCTGCTATTATTTGCTTTAATTTGGCTTTGGCCAGTATAAGAATTAATAAAGAAACTTTCTTTACCTGATACTTTAACTTCTTTGCTTGCTCCTAGACCTTGGTTAACCCATTTAATCATTGTACCGCTCACTTCTTGCTGCTCTTTTCCTAAACGACTAATTTTTTTACGAAGTAATGTAAAAAACAAAAAAACACTTCCACCTAATAAGATAGAAGCTACTGTAGTTGCAACTGGGGCTGTCACTAATAGTAAAATCAAAATACAAGTAGTAACGAGGACCTCTGTAATTAACTGAAATCCTGACATCACAATTCCCCGGAACACCTTAGACACTTCTCCATTTACATTACGTAATAACTCTGCCGTATTTCGTTGCAAGTGGAAAGTATATGGTTTTGTTAAATATTCTCTAAATAAATCACGAGATAACTTAACTTGTTGATTTAAAATCACTCTAAACTGTGCATAGTTGAAAAGCAATAAGTATAGGTTTTTAAAAAGAAATACTACCAGTAGCATCACAACAGAGAATATAACAAATGAAGTTGTTGACCGGAAGTTAAACAAATCGTACATAAAAGATAAAACTGCTTGTTCTTGAATAATATCAGGATCTGTTACAATTCCTACAAATGGAACAATTAGACCTATACCTATCGCTTCAAATAAGGCTGCTACTACCATCATGAAGAATAATATAATTAACTTTTTCTTTTCTCTTTTATTGAAAAGCTTTAGTAATTTTTTAATTGCTTCCTTCAACATTCTCATACCTTTCCTAACTAATATATTTTAATAATTTATCTACCTCTGTCGTTGTATCCAAATCAGATTCGGATAATTTTATTTTTAACTCATTGGTTTGATTGGGGTTATCAATAAGAAATTTTATTTTTTCATATAAATCGTCTTCATTTGTTTTAACTATCCATCCGTTATATCCATCGTTAATCTGCTCCTTTGCTCCAATAAAATCTGTTGTAACTATTGGTTTATCTAAACATTTTGCTTCAGCTAAAGTTAAACAGTACCCTTCATGCCTTGAGGGCTGAACATATAAATCTGCCTCTGCAATAAATGGATATGGGTTTGGGATGGAACCCATTAAAATAAAATGGTCTTTTAAACCATGCGTTTCTATTAGGCGTTCATATTCTTTCCTTTGTTTTCCTTCACCAATGCAATACCACCTCACTTCATATCCATCCTTCCGTAATCGAGATAACGCTTTAATTGCCATATCCTGGCCTTTTTCCTTGGAAAGCCTGCCAACTGTTATAATTCTCATACCTTTAGAATTCCCGTCAAATTCTACAGGCATTCTAGCCATATTGTTAATCACCTTTTTAGAAATTATATTCTTAATCACTTCTGATTTAGCCTTGATATTCGGTATTTTATCTATCAATCGCTTACGTGCTTCGTTGGAAACAACAAATATCTTATCGAATTTTCTGTACAACCTGTTATATAGTTTTTCATTAATCGTGTGTTGGGATATATCAAAATGGACCCAGGATATTTTCTTTCTAGCAGTCACCTTTTCAGCAATATAAAAATCTATTATATCTGTCGGCCCCTGGAAAGAGATAGCAATGTCATATTCTTTAGAATGAAGGGGTATACGCTTGAAAATATTTTTATAATATATATATCTATCTTTTAAAATTTTTTCAGAGAGAATATATGAATTTAGGAAGGAAGGAATCCTGACAAACTCTCTTCTGTTCATGTAATTCATTATGGTTTGCTGCGGTGGTTGCATGATTATAGGTTTCACTGTTCCATACCATGAAACTTCCTCCACCTTTACAAATTGAGGGATATGCTTTATAAAACCGCCTTTTTTCTCCAATAACAATACCGTAATATCATACTTCTCCACTGGCATAACTGACAGAAGAGATAATAGAGACTTTTCCACACCACCAATATTCATACTACTTAACATGAACAAAACTTTCTTCATTTCTTAACCTCCATAAGTCACTTTAAATCAGAAATTATGTATTTGCCATCTAATATTGCAGAAACAGATGGATACTTCAATACACATTAGTTTTCAAACTTAAATATCATATTTTAGCCATCCCTGATATTCACATAAACATCTGTACTAAAGGAGACCAGTACGGTTATAAAAATACGGAAAACCAGTAGATTATACAATATAGAACTATAATTGATTAGGTCATTGGTCAATCCTTCCAGGTAAATTATAAAAGTTCATATAGTTTTTCCATTTCAAAATTATACTCTATTGGTTGTTCACCTAAATTTTCGCTGAATTTCCCACCCAGTAAAGGATCTTTAATTACTTTTTTTACAGCTTGATAAATATCATGTTCATCTATTCTTACAATTAACCCCGTTTTATTGTTAACTATTTGTTCTTTTGCCCCCGTGAAATTAGTTGTAACAATTGGCTTTTGTAAAGCTCTTGCCTCAGCTAATGTAATGCAATAACCCTCATGTCTAGATGGCTGCACATAAATATCACAATGTTTTATATAGTTGTAAGGGTTAAGTTCCTCCCCCAGCAACATAAATTTATCTGTTAAATTAAGCTCATCCCGCATCATTTCATATTTTTTTCTGGATTTCCCCTCTCCTATGCAGTACCATTTAACATTAAATCCGTCAGTAATTAACTTTGACAATGCCCTGATGGCAATGTCCTGCCCCTTTTCATCTGATAGCCTCCCAACAGTCAGTATTCGCACCCCTTTAAAATCATCCTGAAAACCTATTCCAGACTCAGCCTCTTGAGTAATTAGTTTAGATGATATTATATTTGAGAAAACTTCTGTTTTGTTTGTTAAATCAGGTAGTTGATGAAGTAATTTATCCTTGCCTTCTTTTGACACAACAAATACCTTATTGAATTTTTTGTAAAGCTTAGATATAAATAATTTATTAAACCCAATTTTATTAATGTCAAAGTGAATCCATTGCACTTTTTTCTTAGCAGTCACTTTATTTGCAATAAAATAGCTTATGAAATCCATGGGACCAGCATAAGCAATAGCGACATCATACTCACCCTTTAATTTTGGGGTTTTCCTAAAAATATACTTAAATAAATACGTTTTGTCTTTGGTAATTTTAGATACTAAATGGTACAAAGCAAAGCTAAATCCTTTTTCTACATTATGATTATTAAATAGGTCTAATACAGTTTTACGAGGCGAATTATTAAGAATTTCATTAATTTCATTATATTCCTTAAGGTATTCTATTTTTACACCATTAGGGATGTACTTCAGAAAACCACCCCTTTCCTCTAACATTAATATGGTTATTTCATATTTCTCCTCAGGTATTTCATCGATCATGTTGAGTAATGCTTTTTCTGTTCCACCTACGTTCATGTTAATAGTCATGAATAAGATTTTTTTCTTCATATTCCTGCTCTCTTTCATCAATTAATTTATAAAAGTTAGTAATTTCCTCAATATTCCCTTTTTTCTCAGAGTATAAGTATTGAACAATACTCTCTCTTAATTCCTTATTATTTATTAATTCAGTAATACCTTCATAGACAGCGTCGGCATTCATATCTACCACTAGACCATTCTTTTTATGAACCATTTGATTGTAGACAGCATCAAACCTGGTTGTTACGACTGGTATGTTTAACATCCTTGCTTCTGCAATAGCCAGGCCAAAACCTTCAAACTTGGATGTCTGAACATAAATATCTGCATTTTTAATGAAGGGGTACGGATTTGCTTTCACTCCTAATAGAACGAAATTATGAGTTAAATTGTTTTCTTTAATATTTTGTTTAATTTCTTCTTCCAATGGTCCTTTTCCTAGTACATACCATCTAAAATTAACATTGTTATCTTTCATTTTCTTGCAAGCTTCTAAAGCAATTTCATACCCTTTCTGCCTAGCTAACCTGCCTATAGTTAAGATTTTAATCCCATTAAAAGAATCCTCATAACTCTTTCCAATATCAGCCATACGGGAAATAAAATGAGGATTATTTATATCATATATAACTTGCATTTTTTCTGAAATGCCAGGGAAATTCTGAGAAAATATTTCTTTGGTTGAATCAGATACAGCAACAATTTTGTCATAATGATCATAGAAATTTTTTTGAAACTCCCTTTCTCTTTCATCCAAGCGATAACTCACATTTACCCATGTAAACTTTTTCTTAGCTTTTACCTTCTCTGCTATGTAGAAACTGGGTACCCCCTGTGCATAACTTATAGCAATATCGTATTCTTTACTATTTGTTTCAACTACATTAGAAACACTTTCCCAAAATAGTCGAGCCTTTTGGATATTAGAATTGTTGTTTTTTCTTAATTCATAAGAGTATTTTAACCGAGAAAGAAGAAGTAGTAGGTCCTTATCCTTTAAAGTGACAAAAATAGCCTCTTTTAGACTTAGGTTTGAAAATTCAGTATACCTTAGCGGTTTTAGTATATTGACTTCTTTTGGTACTAATTTTTCTAATACTGTGCCATGTGCAAATAACATTAAGTCCACCGAATATCTTGAGTAATCAATAAGTGATAGTAAAGTTACAAGGCTTTTTTCTGCACCGGCACAATCTAGTGAGTCTATAGAAAACAGTATTTTTTTTCTCATAATAAGAACCCCATTTTAGTTATTTTCTGAAGCCTTCTTGCAGAATTCATGAAGTGAAGGATTTATTACAAATAATAATATCATTATTTTTTGTTTCCAACTTATTAGTTTGTTCTTCATAATTAAAAGGATACTCTCATCCATTGTTTTTTTTAATAGATTTAGCTCATCTCTTATATGAGGTAACTCCTGTTTTGCTTTATAATAGTTCCAAAAAAATACTTCTGTATATTGCCTGATGGCTTCTTCATACAGTTGATACTCCTTTATATTTCTAAAGAAATTAGCCCTATCCTTCATAGCATACAGTTTATCAAATTTCTCAACAGTATATTGAGAGTTTACTATACTGCCTTCCCTTTGAAGGTAATAATATAATTTAAAAGGAGTGTATGTTATTTTGGTACATTTATGTATAATTTTATGTGCTAAAAATAAATCTTCATAGACTCTGCCCTCAATATATTTTAAATAATTAAATAAACTACTTCTATATAATTTATTCCAAGCAACAATGAAAGTTCCCAGATTTGAATCAATTAATAAATTTAAAACCTGTAAGTTTGTATAATTTACAAAACCTTTAGTTTCTGTATAACCTGGATTTAACCCATCTTCATGCGTTTCGCTATTTTTGACTTTATAGTAATCACAAACTACTATATCTGATAAGTTTTTAGAAGCTATATCAAATAGTATTTCATACATTCTCTCGTGTATATAATCGTCACTATCCACGAATCCAATATATTCCCCACAAGCAATTTCTATACCAGCATTCCTTGCTGAAGAGGGCCCTCCATTTTCTTTATGAATCACTTTAATCCTTTGGTCCTTCATTGCATAGGAATCACAAATACTTCTACAATTATCCGGGGATCCATCATTAACTAAAATAAGTTCAAAATCTGTAAATGTCTGTAACAATATTGAATCAATACATTTTTCCAAGTATTGCTCCACCATGTATACTGGTACTATTATACTTATCTTTGGTTGCATACTTTTACCTCCTCGTAGTTAATTGCAACAATTGGGTTAATAAATAACATCCACTTTTATATAATTAGGTTGACAAAACACTAGTTACTAAATTTTGTTTTTACTTTTCCTTTAAGGTAAATCCATTTCCTTTTTATTTCGTTCCTTTTTTCAATCTTATTTAAATCGGCTTTCTCAAGCCAATTGAAAAAATCCAATGAAAAATCAGGTAATGAATCTTTTCTTTTGGGTATAAGCTCTTTCATAATGTTAAGCCTATGTTTAGTGTTTTTGTTCACCCAACCCCTGTTTTCTAGACTATAGCGAATTTCATTTAAAACTTGTTCATCAATTGGTTTGAAGCCATGATTACTTGGAACCAGACCCGCTAACATCATGTAAATTATTAAAGTTGTACACTTCAAGCAGTTTGAGCAATTTCTTCCATCCTTAGTTCTAAAGCACACTCTTATCTTTAAATTCGGATTATATTCTTTTATGTAGTCACTAATTAGAGCCACTTTTTGGTATCTTAAGACATAATAATGGTGATATACTCGAAATACATCACTCCCCCATGATATGTTATTGTCTATAGTCGGATGAGAACCATATGGTACCTGGATTAAAAAGTTATGAGAGGCAGCAAAATACAAATTGCTTATTTGACTATCATAAGTTAAAGGTCCAGCCAATCCAATAAATCCTAAACCATGTTGCACATTCTGCCACCAATTACGTTTTACAAAACCAAAAAAATCTAGGTATTGATAGTTTAAAAATTCTCTAAAGTTCGACTTTATTACGGCTGTTTCAGAATCAACTGAATTTGCAAATTTTTTTATACTATTCTCAACTCTACTCCATCCATTATCATTGTTTGTCTCTACATCTGCTCCCCAAACAGTAATTAACATAGGTTTTTCTCTCTTAGCCATTATATAAGATGCTAAGGAGTCAACACCTCCGCTAAAGAAAAGAGCTGACTTTGATTTGTCAGCTTCAAATTTTTCCTGATTATTTATAAACCTTTCTGGTATTAATTCACCTTTCCATTCCTTTTCGGGATACATCGATTGAAATGATCTCCGTATTTTCTCAATAGATTTTGAAAAACGAGTATCTATTTCATTACAATAAACATAACTATCTGTAATCCATGCGATTGGGCAAATATTTGCTAAAAACGGAATAACTAAAATACTTTCTGGTACTTCCTGAATATTAAAATCATATTCAACCCAAAAAACATTTCCTTTCAAACATCTCGCAATTTCTCCCGTGCTATGATAATACACAGACACTTTGTTCTTCAGCACTTCAATTTTGTCAACATAGAGTTCAGATTTATCAGTCATTTGGTGATCCTCCATTACCATATTTTTTCTCGAATTCAAAGTGATCTATAAAAGTAACGTTTTCTTCGTATTTCGTCCAGCATTGATAATAGCTGAGATTTTTTCCATAAGAATTATCAATCAAAACGTTACTCTTATTCATAAGACAAGCAAGGATATGACCATGTAACCTAGAGGTGATTATTGTTTTGTGTTGGCTATAAAGTACTATTGCTTTTTTAATAAGGTAACTAACATACAATGACCAAAGTCTTGGTATTAAAAAATTAGGAGTTACTTTTGCAACCTTAGAAGACCTATGAATTATTTTATACATATTCAATATTTTCTTTTCCTTTGGACTGAAAAGTAAATGCCAATCGAAGATAGACGAATGCTTCTCTACCAAGCTGACTTGACTCTCAACACGTTCTTTATCCTGTCTAATAAAATATAATTTATTAGACATAGGCACAGGCTGTGATGTTTCTATAATTGGGTATAAGGAATGTGCCATGTCCGGGCATAAGTACGTATTCATCAAAGAACTTTTTGCTAGAGTAAAACTTTTTTCATCTCTTGTATAAACGTGCAAGTCCTTATGTGATCTAAACAATTTGAAGTCCTCTTCCATTTTTTTGGGGTCCATATAATAAATTGTTTGTGGAAGAAAAACAATTCGATGTGAAGGATAATTAGAAACCAATAATTTTCTAAGCTTTTGAAAGTCATTATATAAGTCTCCAAAATTTCCACCTCCTTGGCATACAATAGTAGCATCTCTTGGTATTTTAATTTTTATGTTTGATTCCAGTTTTCTGATTGATTCATAATTACTGTATCTTTTTTTAACAATAATATTATTCTCACTAAAAAATTTTTCAGTTCCTTTCCAAATAAGCAAATCCCCTAAATTTCCATATACTGGATAATCAAAATAATATACCGTAGAACCCGTGGGTATTACTGAATTTATGACATTTAGTTTTTTCTTCAATTCAGCCATTACCTTAGAAATTTTTACATCCATTACCCATTCCCCCTAGTTTGAAATTTATTTATCTATTTTTAAAATCTTTAAACAACTCAAATATAAAAGGATTTACTACAAATATTATTAATGCAACTTTAGATTTCCATCCTAATAGAGGATTTCGTATTAGATCAATTAAACTAAAATATAGAGTTCTTTTAAGTACCCTTAAGTCCTTCTTAACATTGGTCAAGCTTGACTTTGCTGCAAAATAGTTCCAGAAAAAAACTTCTAAATATTTTTTAGAAGTTAAATAAAATAAATAAGGTTGTTTTTTATTTTTGAAATACTCAGCCCTTTCTTTTAGTGCATAAACCTTATCAAATCTTTTTATAGTAAATGGGGAATTTAAAATACTATCTGTTCTCTTAACATAATAATACAAACAACAAGAAATATAAGTTATTAAATTGCTTTTGAACAAAATCTTATGAGTAATAAATTCATCCTCATAAATTCTTCCTTTATCAAACCTAATATTGTTAAACAGGTGCTTTTTGTATAGCTTATTCCATGCGTAGACATAAATACCTGGTTTAGATTTATACAATTGCTCTAAAGCTTCTAAATTTGTTAAGTGCATTAATTGGTACTTTTCATCAAGATTTAATTTATTAGTCGATTCATTTTCATTAACATCAAAGAAATCGCAAATAACTACATCGGATGAATATGTCAAGGCGTTGTTTAACATCGTTTCATACATTTTTTCATGAATATAGTCGTCACTATCAACGAAACCTATGTACTCACCTTCAGAGACGTTTATTCCGGCATTCCTTGCATCTGATAGCCCGCCATTTCCTTTATGAATTACTTTTATTCTACTATCGGCTTCCGAGTAACTATCACAAATTTCGCCACATATGTCAGGAGATCCATCGTTAACAAGAATAAGTTCAAAATCAGTAAATGTTTGGGCTAGAATAGAATCAATGCATTTATTTATGTATTGCTCCACTTTATAAATCGGAACAATAATACTAATTTTAGGGCTCATTTATTTCAACTCCTAACAATAAATCCTTTACGAATATTCTTTACACTATTGGCTAAAATTAGTAATTTAACGTTATAATATAATATTGTAGTTATTAATGTGCAATTAACAGCTACTGTACCGTTCCCACGTATTTGCTTATAATACTTTCTGACGTATGTGCGAACTGATCTTAAGTATTTTTCTCTTTCTTTTTTATCTTCTACTTGATTTAAAATATAATAAATATGGTCTACGCAAACATAGGTAAAACAAGCATTTGTTTCTTCAGACAGTTGCGGATAATGCTTCTTCATAAACGGCAATATTTCATCCCAGCCAACAAACGCGTCTAGTCTCTTTTCATAGTAATCTGAACTTAGAATGCTATTATTCCTCTTCACATATATATATCCTGTATAATTTATAAAGAATACAGTATTTGCTTTTGAAAAAAGCTTATATGTCGTTGATAAGTCTTCATGAATTCTTCCCTCTGGAAAACAAATTTGATCAAAACAATTTTTTTTAAATAGTTTGTTACATAAAGAAAATCTATATAATACCCCCTTAAACAGCTGCTTCATTGCCTCTACGTTATCCATCTCTTCCGTAAATTCCTCATTCGTTCTGTTTACTAATTTTCCTTTAATTTCCCTTCCAAGATGGCAAATGGAGATGTCACTATTTTGTTTTTGACATAATGTATAAAGACATTTATACATATTTACATCTATATAATCATCACCATCAACAAAACCAATATAATCTCCACTTGCCGTTTCAACCCCAGCATTTCTAGCTGAACTAACCCCACCATAACCCTTGTGCAAAACTTTGATTCGCTTATCTCTTCCTGCATACTCATCGCAAATAACTCCACTTTCATCAGTAGAACCATCATTTACAACAATAACTTCAAAGTCTGTAAAGGTTTGTTTAATGATACTGTCCAGGCATTTACCTATATACAACTCAATATTATAAACAGGGACAATAATACTAATAGTCGGTTTCATTTCATCCCCCTTACAACTCAACCTTCTGCTTCACAATCGTCGACGAGACACCCTTTGTATAGGGAAAATAGACGATGTCGACCCCTTTTTTGTTAAACTTTTTTTCCAGTTCATTAAAAAGAGCATTTCCTTTCCAATCGTCACCGACAAACATGACGTCAAAAAGTAAATGCTCCCAAGCTCGATATTTATCTCTGTCTTTCTGTGGTACTGCTTCATCGACATATTTAATTCCTTCTACAATTTCTATTCTTTCCTCATAAGGGATAATGGGTTGCTTATTTTTGTAGTCCCTTACTAACTCATCTGTACTTACCCCTACAATGAGAAATTCGCATTTTTCTTTTGCCTTCTTTAAAATGTTCAGGTGGCCAACATGAAATAAATCAAATACCCCTGTTGTATAGCCGACTTTATACTGCTTCATATATTTCTTCACTCCTTTTCCCTTTTTGGCCATGGCAAATACGATCGATCCGTTTCACCAATTGTTTGCTTGCATTTCCGTCCTCGAAACTGCCAATCTTATAGAGGAACTTTTCTATTTCTTTTCGATATGTTACGTAATCAAATGTTGCAACTTTTTCTAAAAGGTCATTGTTGCTTGTTGCACTAATAAACGGAAGGTCTGTTATATCAAAATACAGCTTTCTGTCCTGTCTTGTATATTCCTCTAAATCCGGTACATAGAGAAAACATGGCCGTTTGGTTATCGAATAATCAAATATTAGTGAAGAGTAGTCGGAAATTAGCACATCTGCTGTTAGCAGTAACTCCTGTATATCGTCGTATGACGTAACATCCTTCACATGATCTCCATAAATAAGTTTGCCTGATTCTGCGGTTAAGTGTGGATGGAGTTTAACCAATATTGTCCACTCATTACCAAATCTGCTTTCGAGCTGGCGTACTAACCGGGACCAGTCAATATTATAAGCTTCCAGGCTTTTATTTTTTCTAAATGTTGGTGCATATAACAATACTTTAGAATCAGGATTTACATGTAACTTTTCCAACACATCCGCTCTCTTGTCTGGATTACGCTGAAATAATAAGTCATTCCTTGGTGTTCCATGCTCGAAAATTTCTCCACCATACCAGAAGGAACGTTTGAAAATAGCTGTGCTGTACTTACACCCGGATAATAATAGATCACATTTTACCGAGTCTTTCTTCGCCATTTTGACATAGCTTGATGGGAGCACAGATTCCGCATCTTTTTCAATATGCTTCAATCGAAGTGAGCTGTGCCAGGTTTGAATGTAATACTGCTTCTTTCGCTTAATAAATAAGCCGGTGGTTCGATAATTTGTAATGACCACTTTTGATGTGCACAATTCATAAAAATATTGTAATGACATGATCTTCACTTTTTTCACATGGTCCAGGTGTTTTTTGGAATCCGGGTCATTAAAGGCCCAGACAACGTCAAATCGACCTTTTGGGTAATACCGCATCATATAATCGGTAATATACTTTGGACTGCATCCATACTGACTTCCATAATAACTAAATAAGAATACCTTGTTCTGTTTAATCGGAAGATAGTTACATAGATAAATAATGATTAACGCGATCCATTTCTTCATTCAGATGACACCTCCTGCTTTAGTCCAACTGGTTTAGGCAATATTCTCGCCGTCCTCATCACTTTCCTTACTCCAGGAAAAAGAACATTTAAATAAGGATGGAGGGAAAATAAATATAATTGCTTTTTTAACGCTTTGTCGTCTATTACTGCTCTTCTCAGCTCTTTGTAGTTGTCAGTTATGTAGGATTGTATTTCTTTTCGATGCACCCCGTTTTTATCCTTCTCTCTGTTAAACAGCAACAGATTATAATGAATAAAGCTCATTTTTAATATAGCCTTATAGGACTCATCTGTTAGCCCCTGATGAAACTTCTCGATAAATAGATGCCTTTCCTTTAACCCCATAATGAGATCGAGGTTTCTTGGGGTGTAGGTTGCTACGATGCTATCATCCCGGTGATAATAGTAATATAGTGGCTTATGCAAAAGCACAAATTTTTCAACCCGATGCATCACTTGGTGTGCCCAAAATACATCTTCAAATAATACCCCTTTTTGAAATGGAATATCGTTGATCAGCTTTGTTTTATAAAGCTTACCCCAGGCAAAATTCTTCACCCGTTCATTAATAACTAACTCATACATTAGCTTTCTATTATCCAGTTGTGTTGGAGTATCATTTTTGTGATGATGCCTATTATCCAAAAGTAATTTATCGTTATGAGCATAATAAAAAGCTGATTGAACAACATCAGCTTGATATGCCAGGCTACAGTTAATCAGGTTTTCAACCATGTTATTTTCCAGCCAATCATCACTATCAACAAACATAGTAAATTCACCTGTCGCATGCTTCATTCCATGATTTCTTGCGTCAGATAAACCTCCGTTTTCCTTGTGAATCACCTTTATCCGGGGGTCTGATTTTTTATAATTAGCTGCAATAGCTCCACAATTATCTGGAGAACCATCATCTACAAGGATGACCTCTAAGTTAAAGTATGTTTGGTTAAGAATACTTTCGATGCAGCGATGGATATATTTTTCCACCTTATAGATTGGGACAATAACGCTAACTTTTCCCTTTTGCATCCTGTATTGCCCCCTCTATATTAATTCGTATAGTTTTTCGAGTTCCTTGCCATTATGAAAATTGATGCTGCTACAGTTCGCTGCGAGTCTATCTCGCAATGCCTTATCGCTGTATAACATTTCTATTCCATCTGCTATACCTTCAACTGATAAGTCGCAAATCATTCCGTCAACCCCATCATTCACCTGGCTTTCCGCGGTTGGATAATTGGTTATTAGCACCGGCATACTAAGTATCTGAGCTTCCCCAACCGTTACGGCCTTTCCTTCATATCGGGATGGCTGAACATAAAGATCTGCTTCTTTTAAATAAGTATATGGATTGGTTTGTTTCCCCAATAAAATGAAACTGTCTTGTAAACCATTTTCCGCAATTAACTTCTCCAGCATTTCCTGATCGCCACCATAACCAACAACATACCAGGAAATATCAACATAACCTCTATCCTTAAGTAGCTTTAAAGCCCTCACTGCATTATCAATTCCTTTTGCATGCGAAAGTCTTGCTACTGTTATCAGTTTGAATCGCGGATCAGCTGTCATCGGATTTTCAACTTTCTCATTGGATAATGCTTTCACAATCTCTGGTGATGCGATGTTCTCGATAACAATAACCCTCTCTTTTAAGCTGGGGTATTTTTTGATAAATGCGTTTTTACACGCTACGGATACTGCTGCAATATAGTTAAATTTGCGCCACATGTTTAAATCCATGTTTATATCCGTTTCTACTGTTGAAAAATCAGTATGTATCCAGGCTATCTTTGTCTTGGCTTCTACCTTCTCTGCTACAACGTAATGCGGCCATAAATAGCTGATTGCAGTATCGTATTTCTTTTCCAAGCTTGGCAGAAATGGCAATGCGTATTTCCACATAAATTGCATTTGCCTATATCCTGGTTCTGACACGCTGCTCTTATTTGCTTTATACTTTGCCATTAGCCTTGTCAGACCTAGTGTTACTTTGCCAGATTTTAAGATTTGCCCAATCGGCATTCGAAAGGTCTTATAGGCATTTGACTCTTCCAGTAAATTTGCTTCATCAGGGAGCAGATCGATTAAGTCACCAGTATGACTGTATAGCATAAGATCGATATGGCTTCTGCTGTAATCAAAATTATCTAACATGCTTATCAGACTTCTTTCAACGCCTCCAACCTCCATATCAAAGCTGGCGATTAATATCTCTTTCATATTGTCCTCCTGAGCTGGATTGATATATAGCTGTCAACGTGTCTATTGCTCGTTTTAAGGAATACCCGCTTTTTTCAAATCCATTTATGATATTATAGGTGTTCTTTTCTTTCTGACCTGCCAATTCAACTATTCTGCCTGCCCAAATATCAGGTCCATCAGCTAATGAAAGCTTTGCTAGTAAACCTATTCCCAAATCCGCTTCTGGCTGGATAGCTTCTGATACCACGGCGGGCAATCCACATGCTTGCGCTTCAAGCAACACCAGACCCAATCCTTCATAATGGGATGGAAAAATAAATACATCCATGCTATGCAATATGGTGGATATGTCATTTCTTATCCCTGTAAATCGTATATTTTCAAGGATTCCTTCCTGTTCGGCCTTTTCTTCTATTTGCTGTCTTAAATCTCCATCTCCTACTAATAATAGTTTAATAGTGGGGTCTCTTTTGATGACATGCTTCATAATTTCCACTATAAACATGTGATTCTTTGCTTCTATAAACCTGCCAATATGACCAATTACGATGCTCTTTCCTAAGCCTTCCTTTACTTTAAATGTCGTGACCTTCTTTTGCGGATTTACCAGGAATCTTAAATACTCGATCGCATTAGGGAAGTACGAATACTTCGATTTCGCTAACCCCTTGTTCCCAAATAAATACGTACCTGCTCCACTGCTGCAAGCCAGTAAATTTGTAGAGAAACGATTGATGGTGAATTGCATTGCTGTTATATAGACCTTTCTTGTAAGACTGTTACTGCTGTCCATCGTTGTATGTGCGTGTGAAATCCTGATTTTGACACCAGCTAAATAGGCAGCAATTACAGCAATTCCACAATGAAACAATGTATGTGCATGAACAGCGTCATATGGTCCATATTTTTTAATGGCATGATAGATTTCTTTTATCGAATTGGTCTTTGATAGCTTAATAACTCTTCCGCCGCGATTTTTGATTTCATCGTCATAGTGAGCATCTTGATTACTATATGAAATAAAATCAAACTGTACTTTCTCGTGGTCTACATTTCTGTAAATATTCATCAGCATTGTTTCTGTTCCTGCTCTGTTCATTGCCCCGACAACGTGAAGAATCCTCATTTTGTTATCCTCTTTTCACGTCTTCTTTCCAAATTTGTCATTCTGCCATTTAGCAAATTCAATAACTGTCTTATATTTCTGGAGCTCACCTTTATCAACTCCTGACTCCTTCAGTTCCTCAACAAACTCCAGCCATTCATTTTCCGGTAATAGATCATCAACTGGTTTTGTGCCTAATAATGTTCGAAGGTCTGCGTCCAAAACGGTTGCGATTCGTTCAATAATCTGGATTGAAGGGTTTTGATTGAGACCTCGCTCAATATTACTTAAATATGATTTTGATATTGTTGCTCGCTGGGCACACTCAGATAAACTGAGTCCTTTCTGTTTACGTATGCTTTGAATTTTTGCTCCTATCATAGTTTATACCTCATGTTTTCCTAAGATAAAATAATGTTTATTTCGGTCGGTTTTACGAAGCTTATCCTGAACGCATCGTATAACTCGCTGCTGATCGTCATCTGTCAGGTTTGACCCGGACGGGAGACAAATCCCTGTGGAAAATAGCTGTTCAGCTACATGTTCATTTCCCTCGTGAGGATAGTAATTTGCTTCTTTGAAGAGTGGCTGCATATGAAGTGGCTTCCATACAGGACGGGCTTCGATGTTTTCATGATGAAGGGCAGCTAACAATTCTTTTACCGTAACCCCTGCTTCTTGTTCATCAATGGTTAAGGTTGTAAGCCAACGATTCATCCTGGTTTCTTCCAATTCCGGCATAAACGAAATCCCTGGAAGGTTAGCAAGCCCCTGATTGTAGATTTCATAAATGCTTCTTCTTGCAGAAACGCGGTCGTCAAGTACTTGTAACTGTGTCCTGCCAACCCCGGCTAATAGGTTACTCATCCGATAATTAAATCCGACCGTGCTATGCTGATAGTGTGGAGCGTGATCACGTGCCTGACTTGCCAGGAATCTTGATCGCTGTATGGCCTCAGCATCATTCGATATAAGCATGCCTCCACCTGATGTGGTAATAATCTTATTCCCATTAAAGGAATAGATGCCAAATTTGCCGAATGTACCACTGGCTTTTCCTTTATAGGTCGTTCCAAGTGATTCAGCTGCATCCTCGATAATAGGCACATCATATGCGTCACAAATCTCCAGAAGTTCATCCATCTTAGAGCTTTGGCCATACAAATTCACTACAATTACGGCCTTTGGCAGCCTTCCAGCAAGTGATGCTTCTTGCATCGCCCTTTCAAGTGCTTGTGGTGACATGTTCCATGACTCAGGTTCTGAATCAATAAAAACTGGATTTGCTCCTTGATACAAAATCGGATTTGCACTTGCTACAAATGTAAAAGTTGAACAAAAAACATAATCATCCTTTGTTACATCTAATAAAGAAAGAGCCAAATGAATAGCAGCAGTGCCCGAACTTACGGCTGCAGCATCTTTGACTCCAACTTTTTCTGCTATTTCTTTTTCAAACGCATCCACGTTAGGCCCTAAAGGCGCTATCCAATTTGTTTCAAATGCTTCATTGATATACTGTTGCTCCCTGCCACTCATGTGTGGGAGAGATAAATTAATTCTCGACTTAGTCAAACAACCACCACCTTTTCTAAATCATAATCCGTTCGATTATTCTTGTCGGGCTTCCTACAGCCTTACTATATGCTGGTATATGTTCTATCACTGTAGATCCTGCACCAATTACGGACCAGCTGCCAAGATGCTTTCCAGGGATTATTGTAGCCGTTGACCCAACATGAACCCCTTCACCTGATGTAACATTCCCTGTCAACGTTGCGTTTGGTGAAATATGTGTGTAGTCACCGATATTGTTGTCATGTTCAATCACTGCTCCTGTGTTGATAATACAGTGCATCCCTATTTTGGCATTTGCATTAATAACTGCATTTGGCATAATCACAGTTCCATAGCCAATTGCAGCAGACCTGCTGACAACCGCTGTTGAATGAATTACTGATAAAAATTGCTCTGGAAGTAAATTTAC
The DNA here is from genome assembly GCF_052246775.1 of Virgibacillus sp. L01. NCBI lineage: Bacteria > Bacillati > Bacillota > Bacilli > Caryophanales > Bacillaceae > Virgibacillus > Virgibacillus sp. L01. The sequence goes on from NZ_JBQQCP010000001.1 coordinate 1,010,694, forward strand.
TTGGTCTGCTATCTTCTTTCTTATCTTATTTCCTCCAATAGCAACCACGACTCGGGTATCCTGTTGAAGTAATTTAGCTAAGTACGCTATCGGTGCATAAATAATGCCATTTTGTTTAAATCCGCGTTTTTGCTTATCATCTAAAATAGCAGTGACTTGATACTTCACATTAGGAAATAACATCTCCTGTATGACTCTGCTATGTCCACCATCGCCTATAATAATGACACTCATGCTAAAGCACCTCTTTCGTGCCATTAAATTTTTCCATCGTAACAGAATCCCTGCCTGTGATACCTTCTTTTTTGACTACTTTCAAAAAAGTTTTCAGCAGAATTCTGCAGTCAAGAAATAGTGTTCGGTTTACGACATACCACGCATCAAGTCTGAACTTTTCTTCCCAGGTGATTGCATTTCTGCCATTTATTTGCGCCCAGCCAGTAATGCCTGGTTTCACGGTGTGACGTAAGGATTGCTCCTTCGTGTAAAGCGGTAAGTACTCCATCAATAATGGCCTGGGTCCAACTAAGCTCATATCTCCTTTTAAAACATTGAACAACTGCGGGAATTCATCCAGGCTATACTTCCTAAGAAATTTCCCTAGTGGTGTTAGCCTGACATCATCAGATAATTGCTTACTATTATGATAAAATCCGTTCGTCATTGTCCTGAATTTATAAAGATAAAAGGGTTTGCCGTTTAATCCGGGACGCTTTTGTTTAAACAATATCGGTTTTCCCATTCGAATCCGAATAACTATCGCCAATACAATAATTAATGGAGAAAACAATGTAACAATCACTATCGACATGACACTATCCAACAGACGTTTCATTCACCTCTCACTCCCAGGAGATTATTTAGGCATTAAAAAATCCGCTGCATGTTGCTGCACCGGAGATTTACTTGCTTTATTTGTTTCCTTAACTATTTCGTAACCATTCGGATTATTATATTGCCACCGCCATGTATCTTCACACATAACATCTATGTCTCGGGTTGGCTGCCAGCCGAGTAGTTTCCTTGCCTTTGAAGGGTTTGCATAACATATTGCAGCATCACCTGGACGCCTTTCTTCCATACGGTACGGGACTTTCTGATTTGTAGCCCTTTCAAATGCATTGACCATTTCCAGTACGCTATAACCTTTACCGGTCCCAAGATTGAACGCATCTACACCATTGGTAATCTGAATTTTTTTCAAGGCTTTTATGTGACCAGCAGCTAAATCATCTACATGGATATAATCTCTGACTCCTGTTCCATCTCTTGTTGGATAATCATTCCCAAACACCTGTAGTTCCTGTCTTTTCCCAACCGCAACCTGTGCTATATATGGCATTAAATTGTTTGGAATACCACTCGGATCTTCTCCAATACGACCAGTCTTATGAGCTCCAATTGGATTAAAGTATCTTAGTAAAGCAATACTCCATTCGTTGTCTGAACGATATACATCCTGCAAAATTTCCTCAATCATGTGCTTTGTACGACCGTATGGATTTGTCGCTCCAATCCTTGCTTCTTCTGTAATAGGTATGTTGTTACCCGAAGCTCCGTATACAGTCGCTGATGAACTGAACACAAGTTTTTTTACTTCAAATTGTTGCATCACTTCACACAATGTAATAGTTCCTGTAACATTGTTTTTATAATAGCGAAGCGGGTCGCTAACTGACTCACCAACTGCTTTTAAACCCGCAAAATGAATGACTGAATCAATTTTGTTTTCCTTAAACACATTCGTAACGTGTTCTTTATCCAGTAAATCAATATTGTATGCTTTAAACTGTTTTCCTGTAATTTCTTTTACCCGCCTTAACGCTTCATCATTACTATTCGATAAATTATCCAGGACAATGATTTCGTAACCCTCATTAAGAAGCTCCACACAAGTATGACTTCCGATATATCCTGCTCCACCTGTTACAAGAATAGCCATTAAACTCTCCCCCTTTCAGCTACCAAATTAGGTAGTCACTTCTATACATAATATTGAGGTTAATAACATTCTCAAAGAAATAATAAGCAAGGTAACATGCAACAATTCCAAAATAGATAAATTTCTGATCCTTTTTAGTAAACACTTTTACAACCCATGAAATAAGAATTATATGGTATAGATCAAAGTAAATGGAAACCCTGGCAAAAATCCAATTTTGGGTTGATATAATCATAAATACCAATCCAAGTATCGCCATATTTACGATATAATCACTTTCAGGGAATATGCGCCTCAGTTTATCTCTGCCTAAATAGGCAATACCTATTGGGGCTGCTGCTACCGCAACCCTCAGAAAGTTAGCTCCACCTTCAGAAAAGCTTTGGTAATGACCGTACTGCGTATCTTCCAGCGCTGAAAACAATAATGATGAAAAGTACTCAAATCCAACAACAATAAACACAGAAATTATCAGCAATGCTACGGTAGCTTTTGACCATGCTTTATACCTTACTAAAAAGTAGATTGGCAATAAAATAAGTGCACTCTGATGAAATAAAGAAGCCAAAATAATAATCAACGCATACTTTACAAAGCTTCCTTCAATTAAAAACTTTGTGGCTGTGAAGGCAATTGCTGCTGCAAGCACCTGTCTTATTCCATTCATTGATACTAAAAATAGCCCACCGGTTATATAAACGTATAGGCTAATCTCTATCATCCTGGAATAATTATATAAAACCATTACAATAAGCACGTTTGTTATTAAAGCTGCAGTAAAGATCATAATTTGCGGATCTTCTGATATATAGTTCTTCAGCATTCTCTGTAATACGCCAAACCCCATATCACCATGGGATTTGATATATTCCCATGAAAAATCACTTTCCTCGAATATTCTCCTATAAACAAATGTATCTCCAATATTTGAGCGAAGCCCTGAAACAAGCACTAATGATGCTAATGCACCAAACATCAGTACTTTATTCGGTTTGATAGGAACAGGTGATTCAATTCTTCGTGCAGGGGACGCAAAGTGACGTGCAAATAGAGAAAAACTGAATACAATGGCAAGGTTTATCCATAGAATTGTCATCTTAAGTTTCCTTTCAATCTAAAACATTAAACTGTTCTCGTTTTGGTTTTTATATATAGATATAATAGAATTCCTATTGGCAACGCCGGGATAGTAAGCATTTTACTTGGCGTTTCTTGTAAAAATGACCAATTTCGGCCTAATAAACTGCTGGATACATAATGGATTGCTTGCTTAAATTTAAATACAAAACTCGTAAATGGTAGGTTCATTAATTCTTTACGATAAAAGGAAAAGCCATTTGGATTATTCCTGTATTGATGAAACATATTGCGGGAAGATCCATCTGGAAGATATTCAACAGAGCAGATGGCTTCATTCATCAGTAACATTCGGTAATCCTTATCGAGCATATAATATTTGTATGCAAGCCCAACATATTTCTCGCCCCTAAAGATAGGATATGGGTAATTTTTTGTTAATGTTGTCCTATAAACCAACTTTTTGTCACCTGTTACACCATATTTGTTATACAGGTCAAATAACGTTGAATATTTTATATGCTTCGGTAATTTAGTACCGACTATTTTATTATTGTTGAAGACATCCAGACCAATAATGCCACTAACTTTATTACTTCCATACTTTTTCCAGAATGATAGAACCTTTTCAACCGCATCATCTGGCATGTAATCATCTGAATCAATACAAACATTTAATTCCGTCTTTATCAGTTCATATGCGGTGTTATGTGCACCATGCATTCCTTGATTTTCTTGACGGTAATAGTTTATTTCAAGGATGCCTTCCTTGATCCACGTCTTAACCAGCCCTTCCGTATCATCCGTTGATCCGTCATCAACAATTAGCCAAATAAAGTCTTTACATGACTGTCGTTTCAGACTTTCGTAACAAACATGGAGACAATATGCTCGGTTATAGGAAGGAGTGAATACAGTTAGCTGTTTCATATAACCTCATCTCCTAATGCCAGATAGGATGCTTGTGTCTGCCTAGCTGTCTCCCTTATGTCATAGCCTTTTTTAGATAAGGCATTTTGATCTATAACTCTCGTTTTAACCCCTGCTTTTATCTTTAATATACAATTCATCCAATTATTTTTATCAGTTAAAGGAAGACGTTCCACAAGACCGACATCCATATCAACTTCCTTTGTTATCGTATCAGAAATCAAACATGGCAGTCCTGTACCCTGTGCCTCTATTAGAGTTACAGGTAAGCCTTCATATAAAGAAGGAAAAATAAACATATCAAAAGCTTTAAGCAATCGATGTATATCCTGCCTTACTCCAAGTAATTTCACTTTTCCATCCAAATTTAATGCTCTTATTTTTTCCTCAATCTTTGGTTTTAAGGGTCCATCTCCAGCTAATAATAAAACTGAGTTTGGCACTTTTTTATTTATTCCAGCAAAAATTTCTAATAAAAAAAGGTGGTTTTTAGGTGCTGAAAATCTTCCAACATGGCCCAGAACCAACGTGTCTTTCTCAATTTGAAACTCTTTTCTGATGTTGTAATAAGTTTTCTGTGTATAGTGATATTTTTCTGTTTCAATGCCATTTTTCAGGATATATGCCTTTTCAGATTTATTTTTAAATAACCAGTTAGCAGCAGCATGAGAACAAGCATACAAATGATTCGCGCATGAATTAATGTGGCTCCCTGCGTACCACTTATAAAACCTTGATGCAAATCCCCCCTCACTCTCCGTACTATGACTATGAGCAATTCTTACCGGGATGTTCACTTTTTTAGCAGCTCTTAACACAAATCCGCTCATCTTATCCATGTGGGAATGGATAATTTTGTACTCATGGTGTTTTTTCAGAAATTGTTTTAATGCACGATTAAAACCAATATGCCCAACCTCCGTAACATATGGGATACGATGAATCTTTCCACCCATGCTTATTATTTCGGAATCAAAGGCCCCCTTTTTGCACGTTAAAAAATCAAATTGTACCTTTGTGCGATCTATGTTTCGGTAGAGGTTCATGATTAGGGTTTCAGCTCCACCTCTGTTCATATTAACGACAACATGTAATACCCTTAATGGGCTGCCCATACAGGTTCCCCCTCTTCCTCCATATAGGATCGATAAATTATTTCCTTCTCAGCCAATACCTTATTTATAGAATACTTCGAGATAATTGCATTCCTTCCATTTTGTCCGAGCTGACCCTTCATATTGACCGCGCTTGACAGGGCTATTATTTTATTAGCAAATGCCAGCGGCTCCCAATCAGCTAATAACCAGCCTGTTTTATTATTTTGAACAAGTTCTCTATGTCCTCTATTGTCAACTGCTACGACAGGAAGACCACAGGCCATTGCCTCCATGACATTGACGGGGAGGCCTTCTCTGTAGCTTGATGCAACTGCTATATCACACATTGGCAGCAGCTGATCAATATCCTTTCGAAAGCCAAGGAAATCAACCATATGGCTTATTCCAAGGGTATTTGCTAATTGCTGGCAGTCCTCTAATAAAGCTCCTTCTCCAGCAAGCAGTAGCTTTGCATTTGGAACTTTCTCTTTTAGTAAAGCTAATGAGCGAAGGAGAAATTGCTGATTTTTATTTTTATTAAACTCAGCAGCATAAAATAACAAAAAGTCATCGGCATGATAGCCAAATGACTTTTTCAGTTCTGTCCGTTTATTTTCATCGATTGGTTTATAACGTACGGTATCTACTCCTACACCATGAATTTGTTCTGTTCGTTCTGCTTTAAAACGATGTTTAGTGGCAATATTATAATCTTCCTGATTAATAGTGATTAAACTATCCGTGTAACGAGATAAATACTTTTCAATTGGATAATAGATAAGCCAGTTAATAAGTGGTGCACCTTTACAGAAATGAAATCCATGTGCTGTATAGATCACCTTTGTTCCTTGTTTTCTTGTCTGCTTAGCAGCGAGCCGGGTCAGCACTCCTCCTAAGGGGGTGTGACAATGAATAATGGAATATTTATTCTTACTCATAACCTTCTTTAACTGCTTATAGGCTTCAATGTTTAATTTGCTAAAAGGGGATCGTTCAATTGGAATATTATATTGATTATCCGTGTAAGGTAAATTTATGTTTCCCGCTGCAGCAACATCAACATCCCACCCCTGTTCTTTAAACCACTTCATATAAGGCAAATGAAAAGCTTTGAAATGATAATCAACTGTCGCACAGTACAGTATTTTTTTCGTCATGAACATCCCCCCTTTCGCTATTGTTTCTATTTTGTTAATTCTGTTTCGACAACTGTTGAAAGATAATCCAATAAGTCTTTACGCAAATCTTCCCGGTCCAATGCTAATTCTAGAGTTGTTTGGATAAATCCCATCTTTTCTCCAACATCATAGCGCTTCCCTTCAAAATCATATGCATAAACCGTCTCGTGCTTATTAAGCTCTGCGATAGCATCTGTCAGCTGTATCTCATCGCCGGTTCCTGGCTTTTGGTTACCGAGAATTTCGAAGATTTGCGGGCTTAGTATGTATCGGCCTAAGATAGCCAGATTGGATGGCGCATTTTCCTGTTTTGGTTTCTCAACTAGGCTATGAATATTATAGAGATGGTTTTCTATCATGCTCCCGTCTACTATTCCATACCTGGAGACATCTTCATCTTTAACGGTTTGTACGCCTAAGATGGAGGCGCTGTAGCGATTATACTGATTCATTAATTGCTTGAGGCATGGTGTTTCAGATTTAACGATGTCATCTCCCAACAGAACGGCAAAAGGTTCATTTCCGATGAATTTACGTGCACACCAGATTGCGTGGCCAAGGCCTTTTGGTTCCTTTTGACGAATATAATGAATACCCACCATTTTGGAGGATTTTTGTACTTCACTTAATAAGTCGAACTTCCCTTTTTCGAACAAATTTTGCTCCAGTTCAAACGAATTATCAAAGTGATCCTCAATAGCTCTTTTGCCTTTACCTGTTACGATAATAATATCTTCAATTCCTGATTCAATGGCTTCTTCAACAATGTATTGAATCGTTGGCTTATCAACAATTGGCAGCATTTCTTTTGGCATTGCCTTCGTTGCCGGGAGAAATCTTGTTCCTAATCCTGCCGCTGGTATAATGGCTTTTTTTACTTTCATTTTGTTTTGCCCCCTTTATAATGAAATAGCTTTTCTTTGTTGCTGAACAACATCATTATTTGCGAGATTTATTAATTTCTTCCTGAGCATATCTCTTTCTAATTTGGAATAACTTGAAACAATCTCTTCAATATCTTCTACATAAACACTTGTGGTTTTTCCGATATAAATCTTGGAATACACTTGCTTCTCGTTAACTTCATCTTCCTTTAATAATTCTTCAAAAAGTTTCTCACCTGGTCTTATCCCAGTAAATTCTATTCCAATTTCAGCAATGGAATTACCCGATAGTTTGATAAGATTTCTGGCAAGCTCAACTATCTTCACAGGATCTCCCATATCCAGAACAAAGATTTCTCCTCCTCTTGCCAATGCACCGGCTTGAATAACCAATCTCGATGCTTCAGGGATCGTCATGAAATATCGAACCATTTCAGGGTGGGTAACTGTAACCGGGCCACCTTTTTCAATTTGCTTTTTAAATAGTGGAATAACACTTCCGCGACTTCCTAATACATTGCCGAACCTGACCGCAACAAACTTTGTATTGCTATTTTGATCCATGTTTTGGATGACCATTTCAGCAAGTCTTTTTGATGCACCCATAACACTTGTTGGATTAACGGCTTTATCTGTTGACACCATTACGAATGTGTCAACCTTATTTAAATGAGCGGCCTGCGCAATATTTGTTGTTCCGATTATATTATTCTTAACGGCTTCTTCGGGGTTACGTTCCATTAGAGGAACATGTTTATGTGCTGCAGCATGATAGATAACATCAGGATTATATGTACTGACAACCGACATCATCTTTTTAGCATCCTGTATCTCAGCTATTTCTGTTACAAAATCTATTCTCCCATTTTTAAATTTATCCTTGAGCTCCATTTCAATCGTATAGATGCTGTTCTCACCATGACCAAGCAAAATAAGCTGTCTTGGGTTAAATTCCGAAATTTGTCTAGAAATTTCAGATCCGATAGAACCTCCAGCACCTGTTACCATTACAACTTTATCTCTAATGCTGTCTGAAATGCTCTCGATATCCATTTCCACAGACTCTCGCCCGAGCAAGTCTTCTACCTGAACATCACGAAATTGATTAACGGAAACTTTCCCTGTGATCAAATCCTCCAGTAGTGGAAGAATTTTCGTTTGGGCTTTTGTCTTGGCACACTCCTGAAAAATGATGTTCAGGTCTTTTTTACTAAGGGAGGGAATCGAGATAATGATATTATCAATCTCAAATTCTTCCACACATTCTGCTATCCGTTTCACTCCACCTACAACTGGGAGTCCGAGAATGTCAAGCTGATGTTTTCTAATATCATCATCAATAAAAGCAATTGGTAAAAGGTTACCCTCATTATGCTTTAACAGCTGTCTTGCAACCATTGTCCCTGCTGATCCTGCTCCAATAATTAATGTCCTGGTTTTATTGTCCTGCTTATTCATAACCGTGTCACGGTATAATCGCCATACAAATCGTGAACCACCTATTAGGAACATATCAAGCAGCCATGTAACAGCTAATAGTCTAAAAGAAATTTCTTGCAGAAAAGTTAGCTGAATAATAACAGCGGTGAGAATAGAGTAAGATACAATTTTAAAGATAATCAGTAATTCTTTGGTACTGGCATATTCCCAGACTTTTTTGTAGAGTTTGTATTTTATAGAGAAAAAGTAATGACACAGCAATATTGCTAGTGAAATTACCGTTAACGGTAAGGTTATAACATGAATACTGGCATTAACGAGGAAGCTGCTAATAAATATAGCTGATAATACAATACACGAGTCAATAATGATAAACAGAGATAATCGCTGCCGGTACGTCATACATGTCCTCCTTTCTATTAAGGATGATAAATTTTAGAAAACTTGGCTTATCGCCAAGCCTTAGTTGCGCTTATGCAGTAAGAAAGTATTTATACTTTCTTAACTGCTAAAGTTATGTATGTATGGGCATTTAACCCGTCCTCACACCACACCACCGACGACTGGCGTCTAAGGTTTATATTGGATAAACCCACAGCATGATCGAGTGCCTACATCGATAATGGCTAGTAGACATCGCCAAAAATTCTTAATAAAAAATAATAATAGTCACTTAATTCTTAATAACGAACATTTAGAGTAAAAAAATATTTTATGAAACTACTTATTTACAATCACACCTACTATTTCTGCATGGGCAAGGTCCAATACCCTTCTTGCTTCAATGGCTTTCTCCATCCCAGTCTTACCACGCTGCAAAATTAAAACAACACCATCCAATAGATTCGCCAATATCCTGGTTTCAGTAGAACCTAAAACTGTGGGAGAGTCGATCAGCACCATATCGTACTCATTTTTGACTTTCTTTAATAGGTCTGTCATCATCTCATTTCCTAGTAATTCAGCAGGATTAACCAGTGTGGAACCACTTGTAAGCACCTTCAGTTTCCCGATTCCCGGAATGTACGTTGCTTCTTCAAGCAATATCTTCCCAATAAGTACATCAGTTAAGCCAATTTCATTTGATGTTTTAAATACATTATGGATATTCGGATCTCGCAGATTGGCATCAATTAATAATACTTTCTCTTTATGCTGGGCCATGGAAACTGCCAGATTTGCAATTAATGTTGTTTTTCCCTCACCTGATTCTGGAGAGGTAATAAGAAAGGTCTTTTTTTCTTTCTCTTCCGTTAAGAATTTAATATTAGTGCGTATTGTTCTAAATTGGTCGGAAATAATGGAATTAGAACTAGTATATGTGATTAGATTTTGTTTTTTTAACTTGGCTGTTTGCGTCCTTTTATTTAACATCAACTGTTTCACCTCTAACTTCAAGTTGTTTATGTTTCGTTTGCTGGGCCGTTAATTTCTTTTTATTCATATTGGAAACAGTTCCAAGTACATGTACTCCTAAAACCTCTTCAATTTCAAGTTCTTTATTGATTGTGTCATCCATGGAGTCCAGTAAAAACACCAGTCCCGTTCCAGCAATGATTCCAAATACAAATGTAATGATGACGGTTTTATTTTGACCTCCATTTATTGGAACAGAATTCACTGCCGCTTCATTTAATATCTGTACATCTCTAAACTCAAGTATGTTTGCTACTCTGTTTTTAAATGCCACTGCTGTTGAATCGGCAATTGCAGCAGCCAACTGCGGATCAGTATTCGTAACAGCTATATTAATAATCTGGGAATCATCCACTCTTTGTACTTCTATCTGACTTTTGATACTCCCCGGTGGCTGTGATATTCCCAAGTCTTCTTTCACCTTATTCATAACAAGTGGATCTGTAACCATAACCATAATCGTACTCATAGATTTAGCCTCTGAACCAATAATGACATCTGTTGATGTTTGATAAATGGGAGTACTATTGTTACTTGCATAAAAATGTCCAGCCAAGGTAGTGATAATGGTAATCAAGACAATAATCCAAAACCTTTTTTTGATTAGAATAATAAAATCTTTTAAATTCACCTCTTTAGCTGCTCTTCGATCTGTGTAACGATTTTGTTTTAATCTGCTCAATAGACCAACCACCTTCACCTGAAATTTAATGTATATTGCATAAAGCACATTATATTCTTTATAAAGAACATTTATTCCAAAAAAATTCTCCCCACCTGTGAGGATATGATTTTTGTTATTATTACTTAGTTTAGTTCTTTATAATGAACAAGTCAACAGTTTTTTAAAAAATTATACAAATTTTTTTGCTAAATTACACTCAATAAAGAACATATGCCCGTACCATCTTGTTTATTATGTTTTTAACGAAAATAAAAGAGGCTGGGACGAAATAACAGGCAGAATGTATATAACATTCATTTTCAATAGTTGGATTTATTACGTAGTTGATATAAACTGCGAAGTAACTGCTAGAATAATCTCTTAAAACCTCTCGTCACGCCGTCCGGGGTCGCTGCGGGCGTATGCGCACCTTAGGGCAACGCTTCAGCTTCCTCGGAAGCCAAAACCGCTTCCTGCGGGATCTTCAGCTGTTGCTTCGACGAACAGGACGTTCTAGTGCCGGCGTTGGTCACAGGACGTGACCGGTTTTAGCCGGTTCCCGCAGGAGTCACCGCCCTCCGCTCACCCGGACTAGTGTAGCTTTCGCACATTTATTCTATAGCGATTTCTACTCCAGTCACCAGTGGAGGAAATACACGTAGACTCCTGTGGGAGCTGAGGCCAGCTGAGGCCTAGATGAGACTTCGCAGCGACGTAGGAGCAAGGAGGCTCATCAGCCGCCCACGGAAAGCGAAGTGTATTTCCGCAGCGGTGTCCTAGACTGAAATTATTTTTCCACAGTACGTCGCATCATATATCTAATCTGCAACATTAGAAAACCAGGCATTCACCAAGCCTTTTGGTGAATGCCATAGTTGTACTTTTGCAGAAAGAAGGTAGTTATACATTCTTAACTGCAAAAATCCGAACTAATTCGAATTCTTTCTCAAGAATTTGAATCATAGTTCGGATTTTACTTTGACTAAAACACTTTTGTCCCAGCCATTTTTATTCTAAGGTAATACAGTTTCACCCATTAAATATCGATCACATTCACGTGCAGCTTCACGGCCCTCATTAATAGCCCATACAATCAGGCTTTGGCCGCGGCGCATGTCACCAGCAGCGAATACGCCATCAACGTTGGTTGTGTATTCGCCATACTCAGCTTTGATGGTTGAATTTGGGCTACGCTCAACATCAAGCTGATTCAACAAGTCTTGTTCTGGACCGGTAAAACCGATTGCAATCAAAACAAGATCTGCTGGCCATACTTTTTCGGTACCTGGTATTTCGTCACGAATCTTCTTCCCGCCTTCATAGCGAAGTTTGACGTTCACCGTATGAACTTCTTTAATATGGCCATTATCATCGCCAACAAACTTCTTAGTCATAACGGCATATGCGCGAGGATCCTCTCCAAGTGTACTTGCTGCTTCCTTATGCCCGTACTCAACTCGGTGAATGACAGGATATTGCGGCCATGGGTTTGTTTCCACATCGCGTGTTGACCCTTTTTTATCGTAAATGTCAAACTGAGTAAGACTCTTACAGTTGTGACGAACTGATGTTGCAAGGCAGTCAGTTCCAGTATCACCGCCACCAATGACAATAACGTCTTTATCAGTTGCAGAGATATAATTGCCATCCGTCAAATTTGAGTCTAGTAAGCTTTTTGAATTTGCGTGCAGAAAATCCATCGCATGGTGAACGCCTGTTAATTTACTGCCCTCTACCTCGATATCTCGGTGAACTGCCGCGCCACCACATAGAATAGTAGAATCGTAATCTGATTCAAGCTCAGAAACTGTTATATCCTTACCAACTTCGGTGTTTGTTACAAATGTTATACCTTCCTGTTCCAAAATATCCACACGGCGTTTTACAATCTCGTATGATAGTTTCATCTCAGGGATTCCGTATGTCAGTAATCCACCTACACGGTCACTACGTTCAAATACCGTAACGGTATGTCCTGCTTTATTCAACTGTGCAGCCGCAGCAAGTCCGGCTGGTCCAGATCCAACGACTGCTACTTTCTTCCCTGTTCTTTTCTCGGGAGGGTTTGGCACCACCCATCCTTCGTCGAAACCCTTTTCGATAATCGAGCGTTCAATCGTTTTAATTGCCACAGGAGGTTCATTTATACCTAATACACATGCTCCTTCGCATGGAGCAGGACAAGCGATTCCTGTGAATTCAGGGAAATTGTTCATTTCATGTTCACGTTCTAATGCTTCTTTCCATTTACCCTCGTAAACAAGATGATTCCATTCAGGAATAAGGTGATAAACAGGGCAACCGGTTGTTACACCATTGATTTCCATCCCGGTATGGCATGTTGGAACACCGCAATCCATACAGCGTGCTCCTTGCTCCTGGACTTCTTGCTCTGACAATGGTTTTGTATAGTCGACCCAGTCTTTCGTACGTTCGGCTGGGTCGCGTTCTTTTTGTGCTTGTCGGCTATATTCCATAAATCCCGTTTGTTTCCCCATTAGACTCCTCCTTCTATATGTCTTTAACAAGAATCACTTCATAACAGGTTCCAGTTTTTCTATTTCTGTTTTCACTATACTTACTCCATTTTTACTTTCTTCAAATGCCTTCATTTCAGCATCAAATTTTGTTAACCCGCTATTTTTAAGTTCCTGAATCCGATTTTGTATCTTAACGTATGATTTAGGGATAACACGGACAAAACTTGCTGCGTATGTCTCCCAATATGCAAGTATTCGTTTAGCATGTTTACTTCCAGTATAAAGGGTATGCCGTTCAATCATTTCCCGAACATCATTTATTTCTGACTGATTTGTTAGTGGATCTACGCTTACCAGCTCAGGATTCACGTTGTCATCAAAAGTACCTTCTTCATCAAAAATATATGCGACGCCACCAGACATACCCGCTGCAAAATTACGACCAGTTTGGCCTAATACGACTACTTTCCCGCCAGTCATATACTCACAACCATGTCCACCGACTCCTTCTACAACTACGTTAGCACCACTATTCCGAACACAAAAGCGTTCTCCAGCAATTCCTTCAATATATGCTTCACCGGCTGATGCTCCATAAAAAGCAACATTTCCGACAATGATATTATCTTTTGGCTGGAATGTTGCAACTGTATCAGGGTGTACGATGATTTTTCCGCCTGATAACCCTTTTCCAACAAAGTCATTGGCATCGCCAATAAGGCGTAATGTCATACCCCGTGGAATAAATCCACCAAAGCTTTGACCAGCAGAACCTTTAAGGGTTAGATCAATCGTGTCTTCAGGCAGGCCTTCCTCACCGTATCGACGGGTGATTTCACTTCCCAGCAGCGTTCCAGTTACCCGGTTAATATTACGAATCGCTGTTGTGAACTGCACAGGCTCCTTCTTATCTATTGCCCGCTGACAGCTTGGAATAAGTTCTTGATAATCAAGGGTTTTCTCTATTCCGTGATCTTGCTTAATCTTGTTATATCTACCGACCTTTGCTGGCAAATCTGGCTGGTATAAAAGCGCAGATAAATCAACATCCTTGGCTTTCCAGTGATCAATGTTTTCATTTCTCTCCAGCGAATCGGTATTACCAACCATTTCATTTATAGTTCTAAATCCTAATTCTGCCATAATCTCACGTGTTTCCTGTGCGATAAACCGCATGAAGTTAGCAACATGTTCTGCTTCGCCTGTGAACTTTTTACGTAATTCGGGATTTTGTGTTGCCACGCCAACTGGACACGTATCCAAATGGCAAACCCGCATCATTACACAGCCTAGTACAACGAGTGGTGCTGTTGAAAATCCATACTCTTCTGCTCCAAGTAATGTTGCATAAACAACATCATGACCGGTCATCATTTTTCCGTCAGCTTCTACAGCAATACGGTCACGTAAACCGTTCAATAAAAGAGTCTGATGGGTTTCAGCAAGTCCGATTTCCCATGGCAGCCCTGTATGCTTTAGGCTGGTTCTTGGAGCTGCACCGGTTCCACCATCATATCCACTTATTAACACATGATCCGCACGACCTTTTGCTACACCAGCTGCGATCGTGCCAACACCAACTGCCGATACAAGTTTTACACTAATCCGTGCATCCGGATTCGTATTTTTCAAATTATGAATTAACTCGGCCAAATCCTCAATTGAATAAATATCGTGATGCGGCGGCGGCGAAATTAATTCAACGCCAGGTGTCGACCCACGAACCTCGGCAATCCACGGATAAACTTTTTTACCTGGAAGATGTCCACCTTCACCGGGCTTCGCACCTTGAGCTACCTTGATTTGAATTTCATCTGCATTGACAAGGTAATGACTATTCACACCAAACCGGCCGGATGCTACCTGTTTAATTGCACTCCGTCTTGTATCGCCGTTAGCATCAGGTGTAAAACGATTCGGATCTTCCCCACCTTCACCGGAATTACTTTTTCCGCCAATCCGGTTCATGGCAACGGCCAGTGCTTCATGGGCTTCCTGACTTATTGCCCCGTATGACATTGCACCAGTTTTAAACCTTGCGCAAATCGCTTCAACCGATTCAACTTCTTCAATCGGGATTGATGATTGTTTTTTATATTGCATTAATCCGCGAAGTGACTGCAAATTGTTTCGTTCATCAGTCAGAAGCTTGGAATATTTCTTGAAAACATCATAGCTGTTCGTCCGGCATGCATGCTGCAGCATATGAATGGTGCTAGGGTTATATTGATGATCCTCCCCGTCGCCTCGAAACTGAAATTCATCTCCAGCAGCTAATGCCTTGTTACCGCCGCGATTCTCGGTATAAGCTATCTGATGACGGAGCAAGACTTCTTGTTCAATTGTACTCAACCCGATACCACCAAGTCTTGATGCTGTCCGAGTGAAGTACTTATCTATTACATCGTTTCTGATACCAACCGCTTCAAAAATCTGGGCACCACGATAACTTTGAATTGTAGAGATTCCCATCTTGGATAAAACTTTAATAATGCCATCCGTAACAGAGGAAATATATTGTTCAATTGCTTTATGCTTAGATGAAACAGTTTCCATATCATTTTTTTCAACAAGATCACTAATTGTGTCAAATGCCAAATAAGGATTTATCACTTCTGCTCCATAACCTATTAATGTAGCAAAGTGATGTACCTCTCTTGGTTCACCTGACTCTAACAACAGACTAACTTTCGTTCTGATGCCTTTACGAATCAGATGGTGATGTAATCCGGAAACTGCCAATAATGCTGGTATAGCTGCTTTATCATTCTGCACGCCACGGTCAGATAAAATGAGCAGGGTCGTACCATCAGCTATTGCTTCATCTGCCTTATCGAAAAGAAGATCAAGTGAAGTTTCCAAACTGCCTTCTTTTGCATCAAATAGCGTGGATAGCGTTGCCGCCTTGAACCCAGGCACATGTTCTGCACGGAGCTTCTCCAACTGGGCATTCGTTACAATAGGTGTTTCTAACCTAATATGCTTACAGCTCTCCGGCCCTGGATTAACAAGGTCCCCTTCAGCACCAATCGTCGTTTGTGCCATCGTCACAATCTTTTCGCGGATTGCATCGATTGGCGGATTTGTTACTTGGGCAAAAAGCTGCTTGAAATAGTTATACAAGAGCTGTGGTTTTTGTGAAAGAACAGCAAGTGGCGAATCATACCCCATTGACCCGATCGGATCTTTTCCATCACTGACAAGTGGCTTGATAATCTTATTGAGCTCTTCACGTGTATAGCCAAACGCAAGCTGTTGTTCCAATAAGGAATCATCACGATACGGTGGTTGCTGCACCTTAGTTTCAGGAATATCCTCGAGATCTTTCATATTTTTAAGCCAGTCTTTATATGGCTCTTCAGCTGCAATTTCCATTTTAATTTGTTCATCTGGAATAATAGTTCCTTTTTCCAGATCAACCAGCAGCATTTTCCCTGGATGCAGTCGTTCCTTATACAGGACCTCATCAGAAAAAATGTCCAGAGCACCTACTTCTGATCCAAGTACAATCATGCCACCTTTTGTAACATAATAACGAGCCGGTCTTAGCCCGTTTCGGTCCAAACATGCACCAATCTGATTACCATCCGTATACACAAGTGCTGCAGGTCCATCCCATGGTTCCATTAATGTACTGTGATACTCATAAAAGTCACGTTTTTCCTGATTCATTGCTTCATCATTCGCCCATGGCTCAGGCACCATCATCATTGCAGTATGAGCAAGTGAACGACCTGATAAATGTAAGTATTCAAATGTATTATCAAAAATCGATGAGTCACTGCCATCGTCATCAATAACGGGCAATATCTTTTCTATATCTTCATCACTAAAATACGTTGATGAACAAAGCTTTTCACGTGCATGCATCCAATTTACGTTTCCTCGCAATGTATTAAACTCACCATTATGAATGGTATATCGGTTTGGATGTGACCGTTTCCAGCTTGGGAAGGTGTTCGTACTAAATCGAGAGTGTACTAATGCTAACGCGGACTTAAAATTCGGATGGTTTAAATCAATATAGAAGGAATCCAGCTGCTCAGGTATTAGCATGCCCTTATAAACGATTGTGCGTGTTGACAAGCTACTAACGTAAACGTCCTCAAATCCTGTTAGGCTGGCAAGTTCCTTTTCCACCCGTTTACGAATCACATACAATTTACGTTCAAATGCCATTTGATCTGTCAGGTCATCCGATTTTTGAATGAACACTTGCCGGATAAACGGCTTCCGCTTTGCCGCTACTTTTCCAATAAATGATTCGTTTATTGGCACTGGCCTCCAGCCTAGAAAGGTTTGCCCCTCTTCACGGATTATATTTTCAAATATTTCTTTACTCTTTAATCTGGTCTCACGATCCTGCGGGAGAAAGGTCATCCCAATGCCGTATTCACCAGCCTCAGGTAAAGTGATATTTTCTTTTTCGCATTGCTTTTGGAAAAAACGATGTGGGATCTGTGTAAGTATACCAGCACCATCGCCTGTACTTGTATCAGCTGACTGACCACCTCGATGCTCTAAATTACACAGAATGTTGATCGCATTTTGTACGATGTTATGTGTCTTTTCTCCATTTATATTCGCAATCATCCCAATACCACAAGCTTCGTGTTCCATATCTGGATGATACAGTCCCTGTGCTTCAGGAAATCCATTTTTAGTTCTTGTCATCACAACAACTCCTCTCTTTTGCAGTGCCTTTATCACCCGGTTTTTGTTCGATATTTACCGAGCATTGTTCATGTTTCTTTTAAAACGGTGTCCTTCAGTATATCATAAATCCAATTTTACCTCAATATTCAGATAAGTTATTTACATACATAAGTATGCAAAACAGATGATTGTAAACGCTGTCATTTTAGTATTTACAAAACTTTTTATGCATCTTTAATGCATTAATGACAAGGGATTGAGAGTGAACTGTAACTAAAATTGAAATTTTTTTATAAAAATTTTAGATTTTTTTAGAACTTGTTTAGATTTTTGAGTTATGCTAATGAATATAACAACTGAAGGTGGATATTATGTCAATACGTAAACGGCTATTTCTGTCAAATGCAGCAATGATTGTTATGCCAATCATTTTTATTATAGTTATCGTTATTTTATTAAACGTCGTCACTAGCGGCGGTTTTAATCAATCTCAGCAAGGAGGATGGAATTCGGCGGAGGGAAATAATATAGAAATATTTAATAACTTAAAAAAAATGGCATCATTAGAACAGGGAAAATTAGATGACCCTGCCTATCTCCAATCACTAACAAATCAGCTAGAAGGCGATGAAAGCGGAATAATTATTCGAAAGGGTTCAGAGCTTTCTTACACGTCAAATCATATAGGAGATATCTCATATCATGATTTGCCGCGATTTGGTCAAAATGAGTTCAACACCAGACCTCCATTTGGGCATGATAGATATACTGTTAAGCAGTATGATTTTTATTTTGACAATGGCACAGAAGGTTCTATATTTCTATTAAGTGAATCTTCATCATTCGCACAATTCGCCAAAACATTTTTTCCGCTATTATTTATTAGCTTAATACTCCTGCTAATCCTTACTAATGTGCTGTTATCTTATTTTATGTCTAAAGGCATCCTAAATCCGGTCCGTCAACTATCAAATGCTGCGGCAAATATCCGCAATGGAAATCTGGATTTTTCTGTAAAACCAGTAAGCAAGGATGAGTTAGGTGAATTAGTGAAATCTTTTGATGACATGCGGTTACAATTGAAGGAATCAATGGAGCTACGTGATAATTATGAAAATAACCGTAAAGAATTGATTGCTAATATTTCACATGATTTGAAAACCCCTATCACTTCAATAATGGGCTACGTGGAGGGCATACAGGATGGTGTTGCCAATACAACAGAGAAACGAGGAAGGTATTTGGAAACCATACATGCAAAAGCTGAATATATGGATATGTTGATTAAAGAACTATCCCTATATTCCAAACTGGATGTAAAAAGCCTACCGTTTCATTTTGAGGAAGTAAATATTAAAGCATTTATGAAAGATTATCTGGAAGAAATGAAGCCAGAACTTTTAGACAACAAAGTTCAATTAACATTTAACGAGATTACAGCTTCGCAAACAACTGTTTCATTGGATAGAGACAAACTCATTCGTGTGATGAACAATATTATTTATAACAGTATAAAATATATCGACAAAAGCGAATGTATCATACAAATTTCACTTAAGGATATTGGTAATATGGTGGAAGTATGTATTAGTGATAACGGTCCAGGAGTTTCGGAAGGCAACCTTGCCAACATTTTTAACCGATTTTACCAAACAGATCCATCACGAAATAAAGGGGGAAGTGGACTTGGTCTTGCGATAGCTTCACAAATTATTAAAGCACATGGTGGTTCAATCAGTGCTACAAGCCCTCAAAATAGGGGATTAACTATTTGCTTCACCCTTAATAAAACTGAAGGTGATAAACATGCGTAGGATATTAATCATTGAAGATGACAAAAGCATTGCAGCATTGGAACAGGATTACCTTGAAATAGAAGGTTTTGAAGTCGTAATTGCTTCAGATGGAGAAACCGGTTTAGAAGCTGTATCATCGCGACAGCACTATAACCTTATTTTGCTAGATCTAATGCTTCCTAATATAAGTGGTTTTGAATTATGTAAAAAAATACGAAAAAATTCCGATATTCCTATACTCATGGTTACAGCTAAGGATGAAGATATTGACAAGGTACGCGGTCTTGGACTTGGTGCTGATGATTATATTGTAAAACCGTTTAGTCCCAGCGAATTGGTGGCACGAGTAAAAGCGCATCTAGCCAGATATGAACGCTTGATTAAGACGAACGACACTACCGAGGATATTCATAAAGGCGAGCTTCGAATAAATATAGCATCCCGACAAGTCTTTATCCACGAAAAGGAAGTTCCATTTACCACTCGCGAATTCGACTTATTAACATTCCTGGCTAAGCACCCGAACCAGGTTTTTAGTAAAGAGCACTTATTTGAAAAAATATGGGGGATCGAATCAATTGGTGACACAGCTACCGTAACCGTTCACGTGAAAAAAATACGAAAGAAAATTGAAAAGGATACTGCTAATCCACAATTTATTCAAACAGTGTGGGGATCCGGATATCGTTTTAAAGGCTAAACCATTCCGTTACGGGGTGGTTTTTTTGTTGTTTAGGAAACTCTAAATTTTAAGTGCTTTGGATAACTGGACGCCCGAATCAGCCACGTCCAGCTCCGACGTACAGGACGTACTAGTGCCTAGTGGACTTCCTTCCCCGTGTCTACGACAAGAAATTAAGGATGTTCGACTAAAACCACCACATCCTGTGGGGCAGCTTACGCTCTTCGTGTATCCTTTATCTCAGGGAAAACTGAACAGGCGCTTGCGCTTTTGTTCTTTCTCGTTTTTTCATCAAGTGTTTATAAAAAATTTATAAATGCTTTAGTTGGGGTTTATATCTGCTTGTTACATTAGAATAGTAGAACATTTCCTTAACAGGTGGTGAAAAAATGAAACTCTCAATTACGCCTAAAAGGTGGTTATTAACTGGCCATATCCTGTTTGCGGCAATCATGCTAGGTAATATGGTAACCTTCTTGCTCTTGAGTATAACCATAGCTATTTCCGAAAATGGACAGCTTATCGAAAGCAGTTACCAAGTCATGCATTTATTATCCAAAACATCCGTTAAAGCATCGACTTTCGGAACGATTATCACCGGCATCCTTCTTTCTATCTGGACAAAATGGGGGCTATTTAATTTTTATTGGATTATCGCAAAAGAGTTATTAACAATTCCAGTATTCGCGTTAAATTTGTGGGGAATGTACTACTGGACATTACAAGCATTTAAGCTTATGGAATCTTCAGGCGCTCGTACAGATGTTTTTATCGTACAGGCAGAGCTATGGATAGGGATAATCATCCAACTCATTTCACTACTTCTTATGTTTGGACTATCTGTATTTAAGCCATGGGGAAAGCGTACTACAGTTTCTAAATGAATATAAAAAAGGAGGGAATTCATGAAAACTGAAACACTTTCGAGTACCAATCGTTTAGTTCGAGGAATCTTAGTAGTACTTTCACTGTTATTTTTCATTTGTGTAGTTATTCAGGTATTTCTTGCTGGCATTGCAACCTTTGTTAATTATGGTAATTGGGAGCTGCATACAACTTTCATTCATTACTTTGAATTTACTCCAATTATCATGCTGTTTCTTTCATTCTTTGTAAGTCTCCCTAAAGAAATACGGTGGGATTATGCCGGTCTTTACCTCTTAATCATTATGCAATATGTGACAACACAGTTAACTGCAAGCGCACCCTTTGTAGCCGCAATCCATCCAGTCATAGCCATGGTATTATTCTGGAGATCGCTTGTTACTGTAAAAGCAACTATGGAAATGATACAAAAAAATAAGAAACAATAGGAGTTGATCATTATGTATGGAGAATATTTTCATCCAATCGGTTTTTTTCTCTTTATATTACTAATCACATTTTTCATTACAAATATTATCATCTGGAAGCGCAGAAACAGTGAGAAGTGCTATTATAATAGTAGTAGCCCCAACGCAATGGCAACCTTGGATAATCGACTCGCTAAAGGCGAGGTTAGTCTAGAGGAGTATAAGGAAATAAAGGAAACCTTAAAACATTAAATAGTTGCCATCAAAAGTTAAGAGCTTTTGATGGCTTTTTTAGCAGATAAAAAGTCAACATGGCTGCCAAATGCGCAGCCACCCTATTAGGGAGATGATAATGTTTAAATGCAACTAAGGCTTGGCGAAAAGCCAAGTTTTCTAATAGAAAAAGAGAAGCTTGTTTAAGCTAATAATTGGACGTTCTTTTCATATCGTCGTATCATTTCTCAATAAGGAGTGAATAACATGACTAATAAAACATTTAACAATATACCGCTATCTGTTTTGGACCTTGCCCCTGTATTGGAGGGCAGCAATCCAGCCGAATCATTTAAAAATAGTGTTGACTTAGCTCAAAATGTTGAAGAATACGGCTTTAGCCGTTTTTGGCTTGCAGAACATCACAACATGCCTGGGATTGCGAGTTCAGCAACATCAGTAATAATAGGGCATATCGCTGGAGCAACCAACCACATGCGTGTCGGCGCAGGTGGAGTAATGCTACCAAACCACGCAACATTAGTTATTGCAGAACAATTCGGTACACTGGAATCCATGTATCCTGGACGAATTGATTTAGGACTAGGCCGGGCACCTGGTAGTGATCAGGCAACAGCATATGCCTTGCGCCGTACATTGAATCAACGTGTAGAGGATTTTCCGCTACAAGTTGATGAACTTGAAGCATATTTCGAGGGGACCGCCAGCGTCAGATCTGTTCCAGGAGAAGGATTAAATATTCCAATTTGGTTATTAGGCTCAAGTGGATTCAGTGCACAATTAGCTGCTAAAAAAGGCTTGTCATTTTCATTTGCAAGTCACTTTGCACCAGATTACACGATCCCAGCATTGAACCTTTACCGTGACAATTTCAAACCATCCGACACACTAGCAAAACCTTATGCAATGGTCGGTGTAAATGTAATAGCAGCCGACACAGATGAACAGGCAGAGTACCTGGCAACATCACAGCAGCAACAATTCTTAAGTATAAGGCAGGGAAAACCTACAAAACTGCAACGTCCAATTGACGATATTGAGAGCGTTTGGACCGAAATGGAAAAAGCTGCAGTCGAACAATCAATTAATTCACGCTCAACCATTGTCGGAAGTAAGGAAACGGTACGACAAGGACTCGAAAAGTTCCTGGAAGAAACCCAAGCTGATGAAATGATTATTAACTCACAAATTTTTGATCAAGAAGCCCGGAAACGTTCTTACGAGATCGTTGGAGAATTGATGGACTAAAACGATAGAATGCCCCTTCAACTATTACATTGAGGGGGCATTTTAATATATTATTTAACTGTCCATCCACCATCAATTTTGATTGGTGCTCTGTGGATAAAGTCTGAATTTTCACTTGCAGCTAAATAAACAAACTATACTGCTGCAGAGGCGCGAGTACTTTGAACTTCTATAAAAATCTTAATGAGCAGACACAGAAGCCCTTATTTTACCCATATCATGGTTAATAGAGTTTAGAGGTCATTTGTCCCAAATAATGTCTCTGGTGTCCGCAAAACCCCAAACCTCTATCTGAAATTACCTCGCTAATTCGAATACAAATTCATTTCATGATAGATGGCGGCTGTGCAATCGGAAGCCATGTGGTTTCTTACCTGCAAAAATTCATTAAATTAAGCACAAATACAGTCAAACACCTATATGTTGTATTAAAAGCAAATAGAGGTGTTTTCTATGAATAATCTTGTTGTAACAGGATTCACTAATGGTAATAAGATCAACATTTATATAGATTTAAGTTATTCAATTCAATATATTCAGGTGTATCGTGGCAGCCATTTAGTTGGAACATATCCGCCCACCCCTATGATTCAATTGCAAAGCAAGAATGAACCACTTCTTCTAACAATTGTTTGTGTATTTGTCAGTGGCTACAAGCATTCTACTGCCTTCGCCCCTGATTTCAGACAGCCTGAAGTCGATACAGCTGGTAGGGCATTTAAACCTGGTGACATCTTATGTGCCAGTGATAATTATGGGGACTTCCTGCCGCCAGGATATATGGGGCACTCCGCTATAGTAGTTGATCAAGACTCTATTATTGAAGCTGTAACCTCTTATCCTCAGGTTAAAAAAAGTCCCATTGACGAGTTTCTAACTATCCATCCAATCCATGTTCATTATCGAAGTAAAGACCCGGATTCAGGAAATAAAGCAGCAAATTTTGCTGAAGATTTCCTGCAGAGCTATAATGATAAATTAGATAATGGATTAGCTGTTCCACCCTTCACTTTCAGCAGCCAAATTCCCTTGGATGATCTGGAGACAGGTCTCTACTGTTCAAAACTTGTCTGGCATAGTTATTACCAAGGGGCTAATATAACATTTGATAATGATTTCTTCCTTTTTGCACCAGAGGACCTCGCTACAACCCTTCAAAGTGACAACCGCTTCAGACAAATATATAAACACCCGGAATTTGGCTTTAAAGTTGACTTGTAGGTATTTTTTGTCTCTCAATTAAAAAGCACTCATTCGTACTTAACTACGAATGAGTGCTTTTTTTAAATTGAAATTAGCTTCCTGATTTAATACGTGTTGCAATATCTACAGTACGTTTTGCCTGATGCTTGACTGCGCCTTCTACATCTTCTACCATATTGCCGTCCTGGTCGACAGATACGCTTGTACCGTATGGGTTACCACCAGCACCGAATAATACTGGGTCAGTGTATCCTGGCGTAGCGATAATCATACCCCAATGCATCATGGAAGTATATAAATTAAGCATTGTTGCCTCTTGTCCCCCATGAGGGTTTTGTGCAGACGTCATTCCACTTACTACTTTGTTAACTGTCTTACCAGAAGCCCAAAGCCCACCCTGCGAGTCAATGAATTGTTTCATTTGAGCAGGAAGGTTTCCAAAGCGAGTTGGAACACTAAAGATAATTGCATCTGCCCATTCAACATCTTCTGAAGTTGCTTCCGGCACGTCTTTGGTTGCATCAGCATGAGCTTTCCATGCTGGGTTAGAAGCGATTGCTTCTTCTGGCGCAAGTTCGGGTGCTTTGACTACTTTCACTTCAGCACCTGCTTCTGCCGCTGCAGCTTCCGCCCATTGAGCCATTTGATAGTTTGTTCCTGTAGAGCTGTAATAAATAACTGCCAAATTTACGTTTGTCATGTTTTTTGTCTCCTTTGTAGTTGTAGTTGACTTACCTAATATTTTTTCTAAGAAGCCCATATGTTCCCAATCCTCTCACTTATATATTCTGTCTCAAACACTCCTTTATTATTAGAAAACTTGGCATTCGCTAAAGGATTTCTTATGAAAGCGTCATTTACTTTCTTAGAACCCCTTATACTCTGGAGTGCAAGCCTTAATGGCGAATGCCTTAGTTGCACTTATGCAGTAAGAAAGGATTTATACTTTCTTAACTGCTTAAAGAGTATGTAAAGTAATAATTAATCACTAACTTACTTTATGTAACTATATTATCTCGAATTACTAATAATGTCAACTATGGAATTCCGAAAGTCGTTCACTAAAAATAACCCAGCACCAACTGAGCTATTTTACTGTAAATTATTTTATTATAATTTTTCTGGAAGGTAGTCTGTCACTTACGGTTCCCGTTATGAAGTCACGAGCTGGATTACTAGCTCTCATACATTGACTCCTTAGATTTCTTTCTTACCTCACCTCATGCAAACCTTCTATTCGTTGTATATCTTTACTCACTTTCCAGCCGTCATCTGTTTTAATGACACGTAACTGTCCAAAATTCGATATAATTTTATTTTCACTACCCTGTTCAATTCGTTCAAATTCAATTTCAATATCATAGTCAAGGCTAACTTCTGATTCTGTTTCCATATTGCCAATTTTAAATGAAATATCCTTAACTGATAAATTACTCTTTGAATCCTGAGCTAGATTGGGGCCAATGATGTCTAATGCCGTCATCAAGATTTTTGTCATATGAGATTCTGTAACATACTCACTATACTTTTCTTCCGCTTGCTTCCGCCTGTCAGACAGATTGTCGTAACTAAAATAATCAGAACTTTCATCATAATCAATCGTAAATTGCTCCTTCTTAAAATCTCTAGCCACATCAATTGCCCTGCTTGTTATTAAGGCCTGTGTTTCGGAATTGGCAACCTTATCCTCATCATTGGTAGTGAAAATTACAACAATAACAAATAAGACAACTACTACGACACTAATAAAAATCTTACTTCTCATGGAATCCACCACCTTAACTGGCATCTCACACAATCTTTATATTAGCTTAACACAAATATCCTGAATACGATGTAAACTAAAAGAATGGCTGACAAATCCTATAGATTTATCAGCCATATAATAATTTCTTCATTACTTTTCTTTCGCAAGTTCCTGTCTATTTGGAACCAGAGGCTGTTGCTCCAGCCACTTATTTTCCACCATAATATTAAACCACTTTTGGGTTACCCTCAGATTTCTTAAAATAACACGTTCATAAGCGGTTAAAATATCTGTTCGCATTGCTGAGGCTAAGCCCTTACCATAATAACCCTGTGCAACTTGAGACAAAAAGCCAATATGATACATCAGTAATTTATCGGAAAAAGGAGATGCAGTTGAAGTTGTCACCTCTGTCTCCCACGATTTTGGAACCGATAAATTGTCATCGTCCAAAATTTTTGAGAAAGATTTTATGTTAGCCTCGGCAACTTTTTGGGAATCAGTAATAAACTTTCTTACATCTTTTGATTGAGCAACCTGACTGAATGCAACACAAAGTGTCTTGGCTAAAATGCTTTTTTTAATATTAAGTGACATACTTATGATTTCTGTTGAAGCTAATCGCCTTCCTTTTCCAAAAAATCCATCCGTAAAATCTTTAGTTGTAATAAACTCCGGGGATTCTCCAGGATAACAGTACGGATCTCTCTGAAAGGCTCCTTTTTTAAGTAATAAATCAATTGTTTGATGGTACATCCTTTTACCATCTGTATCACATGAATCATAAAAATACCGTAAATCCTCTCTAACGGCGATTCCAAATGAAGTTGCGTGACCAACTAAACCGTGTATCGTCATGATATGTAAATAATTCAGACAAAAAATATCACTGAACAATCTCTTCGTACCTTTATTAAGGTCAGATTCATTAAACCCAATTGGCACTGGAAAGCCTTCATTCTCTATAAAAGATACTAATTGTTTCTTTTGTTTAGCAAAAGTTTTAATAGCATCCTGAAAAGTGGCCTTTATGGCCTTATCCTCTATAATAGTTATCATATATCTGTTTACCATATCAGTCATCGTTCCGTTCATATACTGTCCCCACAATGATCCTATTTCAGAGGATGTGAGTTTTAATCTTTCCTTGTTCATATCTTCACCTCATTAGTACCATTTACTAAATCAGTATTAAATATGAGGCTTTTTTTGGATTTAACGATTGTGAACAGAAGGTTTTGAAAACATATTTTAATGGCTATTCCATTTCGGCTAATTTTACTGCTATTTCAGCTCCAACATGTGCATTATGTTTCACCAATGCAATATTAGCATCCAGGCTTTTGCCATCAGTTAATTCTTTTACTTCGCCTAACAAAAATGGTGTTACATCCCTGCCGAATATATTATTTTCCCGGGCTTCCTTTAATGCTGTTTCTATCACCGCGGTGATATCTTTTTCAGCTATCGCATATTCTTCTGGGATCGGATTAGCAATTACAGCCCCTCCTGTCAGATTCATATCCCACTTCGCTTTTAATGTGGCAGCAACTGTATCCGCATCATCTGTCCGAAAATTAACCGGGAATGGGCTTGTCCGTGTATAAAATGCCGGAAGTACATCTGTTTGATATCCCATCACAGGAACCCCTTTTGTTTCAAGATATTCCATTGTTAACCCAAGATCCAGGATTGACTTCGCCCCTGCGCAAATAACAGCAACATTCGTTTTTGCGAGTTCCTCAAGGTCTGCTGAGATATCCATTGACGTTTCCGCTCCACGATGAACACCGCCAATACCACCTGTAACAAACGTTTTGATATCAGCTGCTTCAGCGCAAATCATTGTTGCCGCCACTGTCGTTGCACCCTTTTTGCAAGTAGCTAATAAATAAGGCAAGTCACGTCTGGAAGTCTTTGCAATATCTTTACTACTACCGAAGTTCTCCAGTTCTTCATCACTTAAGCCTATTTTGATTTTCCCATCCATGATTGCGATAGTCGCAGGCGCTGCTCCATGATCACGAATAATTTGTTCCACTTCACGAGCCGTCTGGACATTTTGCGGATATGGCATTCCATGTGAAATAATTGTCGACTCCAGTGCTACGACGGGTTTTCCCTGTTCTTTTGCTGTGCGGACCTCTTCCGATAATACAATATAATTTTTCATAATAGCTCCTCCATGTCATCTTGTAGTTGTATCTCCGTTAAATCACGGCGAACCGTATATGCTGTCTGTAATGTTTTCGTTGCATTGACAATTCCAGCCTTTGTCGTATCAATTAGGCTTTTCCCTTCCAGCCATGCATACGTGACAGCTGACGAGAAGGCATCACCTGCCCCAGTCACATCGATAATCTCGCTTGTTTCAATTGCTGCTACATGGGAAATACCCTCGGTTTTATTTCCAACTACAGCACCTTCTTTTCCTTTTGTAATTACTACATTTTCTATACCTAAATCCAGCCATTTTCCAACAGCTTCTGTCGGTGTAAGGTCACAATGGAAATATGCCTCTGACTCATCAAGATTTGTGATCATCCAGCTCAGCCCATCAAGCTTATCTGGAATATGCTTCATTTTCGGGGCTGAAACTGCAACTAATATAAGTGCTATATCCTGGCTTTTGGTAAAATTGCATAAAAATTGAAGTGTTTCTTTGGGACAGTTTAGATCAGCAAGAATGCATTTTGCCTGCTGCAATAGTGAAACATGCTGCTGTATCCACTCAGGAATCATTAAATCGAATGCTTCCATATCAGCAAGACCCACAACAAGGTCACCACCCTCATCAAGAACAGCAGTGTACGACCCAGTTGTTGCATTTGAAAAATGAGTTACATCTTCCAGGTTCATATATGGAAGTGATTGCTCTCCAATGTAGTCCCACTCCGAATCCGATCCACTGACAGTAAGTAATGTAGTATCCAAACCTAACCTTCCCAGGTTTTCAGCGATATTACGCGCAACTCCACCTGCATTTTTTGTTGTCCGGATTGGATTGGATGTCCCCAATTGCATTTTGTCTTTGACATAAACTTTTCGGTCCAAGTTTGCACCGCCAATACAGACAACCTGTTTTAAGTCATTCAGTACATATGCTTTACCCCGGATATATCCTGTTTTAACTAAACCTGAAATGAGATTAGCCACAGATGGGCGTGAAAGTCCAAGGGAGTCTGCCAGTTCCTGCTGAGATATGTACGCATTTTTCTTAATTAAATCAATAATCTTCTGTTCATTTTCATTCATGTGATGAATTCACCTCCTTAAACACTTGTTTGTCATTTAAACATTTGTTTATAGTGTACACCTGGATTTACCGTTAGTCAAATAGAGGACATCATTAGATCAAATAGAGGACATCATTAGAAAACT
Organism: Virgibacillus sp. L01; assembly: GCF_052246775.1. Lineage (NCBI taxonomy): Bacteria > Bacillati > Bacillota > Bacilli > Caryophanales > Bacillaceae > Virgibacillus > Virgibacillus sp. L01. The sequence goes on from NZ_JBQQCP010000001.1 coordinate 1,040,041, forward strand.
TGGCTTATCGCCAAGCCTTAGTTAAACTTATGCAGTAAGAAAGGATTAATACTTTCTTATCTGCCAATAAAAACACACACGGGATTTCACAATCGAAATCCCGTGTGTATTTATTAATGTTTGCACATTTAAAGTGAACCCTTGATACTTTTATTTACCTATCTATTTGATAACTTCCCTCTATCCTCCATTTGAGGAGGCTCCTCTGTCCAGCCATGTGTTATCATAAGATTACCTCCATCGCTTGCAAAGTTAATTATATCTTTAGCGGACATCGCCATCTTAAACGGTAAGTCATTTCTTAGGCTAAAGGAGGTTCCTAACGCATTACTTCCTAAACCGAAAGTGCTTAATAATGATGTATTATACATCATAAGTTTATCTGAGAAAGGAGATGTAGTTGAGTTTGTAACCCTCCCAGACGATGTCGATGGAATATTGATATCGCTATCCATTAATATTTCACCAAATCTTGATATAATTTTTTTCGCCAACTCTTTTCCTCGGAAAAAGTACTTTATAACATCTTTTTCTTGAGCCACTTGAGCGAAGCCTGTCATTAATTTCATCCCTACAACATTAGATTCAATACCTTGATAAATATAGGAAACTTCAACAGTGTTTAATACCCTCCTGTTACCGGCAAACTTAAATCCTGCACGGTATTCCTTATCATTTGCAAAAGCTACATGATTTGGTAATGTAACAGCCGGAGATCTAGGAAGAACACCTTTCTCCAATAAATACGTTGTCGTTTTTTCATAATAATCTTCTGAGAATGCAGAACACCTTTTGTATAAGTCAATAATATCTTTTCGATAGGCCATCGTCATATGCAAAGCATGGAGACCAGTAGCGATTTTCATCATCATTCGCAAATACATAATATCAAAGATATCATCATACAACTGCGGGGCATTATAGTTCACATCGTTCTCTGTAAAGGCAACTGGAACTGCGACCCCTTCCCGCTTAAAAATATCCCTGATTTCATTTACAAAGCCCTGTTCTCTTTCGTGAAAATTCCTTAATATCTCTAGTGCTTCTGAATCTTTATTTGTTATTAAAAAATGGTCCATAACTCTTACTAACATCGTTTTCTTTTGGTAAACAACCCAAAGAGTTGCGAGCTCAGAGGATGCTAATGGCGCATGTTCTTCGGTCAATTTCATCCCTACCTTTCAAACCGATCCCATATTTATATTTATCTTACCCAATTACTAATATTTATTACCCAGAAAGCTTTTCAATGGACAACAAACCAAATTAAACACAAATAACTTTATTCTGAGTAAACTACTGTGTATAATAAGCATTAACATGGAAGGGGATGAACATGTTTATTCCAAAACCACTTGTTCAAGTCAATCAGTCATTTATTGTAATTTCTGTTTTATCAGGGCTTATTTTTCACCTAGCGATTTTATTCATACCATTTGCTATTGGTGTTTACACGTTGCTTACAAAGCAAAATCCAATTATTTCATTTAGTAAGCGGTTTTTACGCAAGCCTTTTGAAAAATATAGACAAGAAGATAAAGATCAGCAGCTTTTCAACCAATGGATTGCAACAGTTTGCTTAGGTCTCTCCATCATATTCTTTTACGTCAATCTAACTGTACTTGGATTCGTATTTAGTCTGATGGTTCTAGTTGCTTCAGGAGTTGCATTAATGGGGTATTGTATCGGCTGCACGATTCGTTACCGCTACATGATGTGGAGGCACAAACGTTCAAACGCTCATTCATAAATTGTACTACCCACCATAAATTGGTGGTTTTTTTATTTTTTGAAAGGAAATTAACAACTCACATCGAACTTTATTTAAGTAGGGACATTTTTATTACGTGATTTCAAAATGAGGTTTGTTAATAGAAAGGATGAACGGTATGACCACAGTAATTAAACAGCAAATCAAAGAATTGGAACAGGAGATTTTTAGAAAGAAAAGGGCTTTAGCAGAGTTGCGAAAGAAAGATGAGCAAAAATATATTACTAATTATGAACTGCGCGAAGCAGACGGCAGAAAAGTTCAGCTAAACAAATTATTCGGTGATCATAAAACATTATTCGTCATTCAAAATATGGGTAAAGGCTGTAGTTATTGCACATTGTGGGCTGATGAAATCAATGGAATACTCCACCATATGGAAAGCATAGCACCAGTAGTGTTAGCATCACCTGATGAGCCTTCTGTGATGGCTGAATTTGCTAAAAGCAGAAACTGGAAATTCCACTTAATTTCAACAGCAGGATCCGAGTTTAAGCAATCATTGGACTTTGAGCCAAAACCAGGTTCACCACAGCCTGGGGTCTCAATTTTAAAAATTAAAGATGATGGCACGATATATCATTATTCCAAGGCCAATTTCGGTCCGGGTGATGACTTCTGTGGTATGTGGTCCTTCCTGGATCTTTTACCAGAAGAAGAAGCAGACTGGCACCCTAAAAAGAAATATTAATCGAAGTACCCCTGCTGAGTTTGGCAGGGATTTATCTTGTCATTAAGCCGAGCCCATTTCACCTACACCCGCTTTTGATAGCCAGTCCATATTAAACTTTTCTAAATTAAGTATGAAAACTCAGCCTCCAAATTACGGATTCATCTTCGCAATGTTTCGGATTTTAGAATTGGATATCAAATTGGTATAATTAGGTTAACTACATTAGAGGAGGATACGTATATGAATGAATTAATGTATACACAGTTTGATAAAACGCGAAAAGCCTTTATAAAGAAAATAGACGGTTTGGATAAGGACCTTGCCGATATTCAGCCTGCTGGTTTCAATAACACGATTCATTGGCATATCGGTCATGTACTAACAGTAACGGAGCAGATTTTATTTGGTTTCCCAAGCAAATCCCAGCATCTACCTTCCCATTACAAAGAACTATTTGCTTATGGGACAAATCCTGCCGATTGGTCAGATGATGTTCCATCAGTTGAGGAGCTAATAAGTCAATTAACGGACCAGCTCAATCGTATTAAAGAAATACCACCGGAAAAGTTCAATGAAACACTGCCAAAACCAATGATGGGTAATGAAACATATGGTGAATTGGCAGTTATGACAACATATCACGAGGCCAATCATCTAGGACAAATTCATGCGATGGAAAGAGTTATCGAAACTAAATAGCTTCTTTAACATGGCCGTACTTATGAGGGTATGAAAGTATTAAAAGAAGCTGGGAAATAGCTAAAAAATCTCTACTTTAAAGACGAGCAATAACAAGGTATAGGATGTTTAGAACGTTTTCAATGTTGGATCGATTACGTAGTTTATATAAAACTGCTGCGAAGTAGACTGAAGGTAACTGTTCGTCGTATTTAGTGTAGTTCTGTAACCACACAGTTGGAATATACTCGCTTTCCGTGGGATATCTTAGGATTGCTGTCCCACAGGAGTCTCACATATTACAACTACTAGTTTAGTGGTATAGTGAGCAAAATACAGCGGAGGAAATACACGTAGACTCCTGTGGGAGATGAGACTACGCAGCGACGTAGGAGCAAGGAGGCTCATCAGCCACCCTAGGTGCGCGAAGTGTATTTCCGGAGCGGCATAGTAGTACTCAAACTTTTAAAAAGACCACGTAGTTTATATCTAATAAGCAAAATAAATCCGAACTAATTCGAATTCTATTTCAAGAATTTTGAATCATAGTTCGGATTTCACTTTTACTATAACACTTTTGTTCCAGCCACTTTTCATACTGTTTCAGCAGAAAGCTTTCGCATTGTACCATCTTCTTTAAAATTTGTATGCCATGATAATGCTTTTTCCAGTACATGCGGTGTTTGTCCACCACGTTCAAGTGCTTCCTGATAATATCCCCACAATTGCTCGCGATACATTGGATGTGCACAGTTTTCGATAATCAACGGCACACGTTCGCGTGGGACGAGCCCACGTAAATCTGCATAGCCCTGCTCAGTTACAACAACACCGACATCATGATCCGTGTGGTCGATATGGGAGGCGAACGGAACAATACTTGAGATGTCGCCATTTTTAGCAATAGATTTTGTTACAAAAATAGCCAAACGTGCATTGTGTAAGCACCTTTCTTACCGTTGATTTTCTTTACATAATGTATCATTATCAAACGAAAAACAACAATTCCATGCTTTTCCTAGTTTTCATGGGCAACTTTTGGTAATCTTATTAATAGAACTATTTATACGTACATAAGGGGTTTTTACTATGAAAAATTTAGTCATTTTAGGTGGCGGCTATGGTGGAATTAATATTGTATTGGGTTTAATTGATCAGAACCTGCCTGAGGATGTGCGGATTACCGTTATCGATCGTAACCCTTACCACTCAGTTAAAACAGAATTTTATACAATAGCAGCTGGGACTTCCGCTGATAAGGATGTCCGTATTGATTTCCCTGAGCATGAAAAAGTGGATTATGTCTATGCTGAAGTCAGTAAAATAGATACCGAAAACCAGCAAATTCTTTTTGAAAAAAGAAGTGAACCGGTAGCATATGACTATCTTGTGATTGGGCTTGGCTGTGAAGACAACTATCATGGAATTGAAGGTGCACCAGAGTTTACAGAAAGCATCCAGACATTTGGCCGCTCCCGTCATACTGGAATGGCTATTGGTAATTTGAAAGCCTATGGTAAAGCTACAATCGTTGGTGCAGGATTGAGTGGTATAGAAGCAGCAGCTGAAATACGTGAAAGCAGACCAGACCTGAATGTTCGACTGCTCGATCGTGGTAACACAGTATTAAAAGCGTTTGATACAAAAATTCAAAACTATGTGGAAGACTGGTTTTTGAAAAATGACGTTGAAATAGTACATGGCGCTAACGTTGAGTACGTGGAAAAAGATGGGGTGTGCAATAATGGCGTTTGTTTTGTTAATGACGTCACCATCTGGACTGCCGGTGTACGGCCGAATTATCTGGTACGTGAATTGCCTTTTAAAAAGGATGAGCAGGAGAAGATTGTTATTAATGACTTTTACCAGGTACCTGAACAGCCAAACACATATGTAGTAGGTGATTGTGCTTCCTCCGAACACTCCCCAAGTGCCCAGCTTGCACGCCAGCAAGGTGAGCAGGTCGTGGAAGTTTTAATGGATGTATTCAAAGGAAATAAACCAAGTAAGCCAAAGAAACTTAAACTCAAAGGAACGCTCGGTTCACTCGGAAGTTCCGAAGGCTTTGGAGAAATGATGTCACAGTCATTAACCGGTTATTTACCACGTGTTGCAAAATCCGGTATCCTGTGGCTAAATAAACGACACTAAAATGAACGATCGGGCAGTCCCTTAAAGGGTTGCCCGATTTTTTTAAGGCATGGAACTTGATTCTGAAACTAAATGTAACTATAATGGTTACAAATGGTGGTGATTATATGAAAAATAGCCGATTTGCTATTGCAATTCATATCCTTGCTCTAACGTCTGTTCAACCAAGGGAACAACTTACATCTGAATATATTGCCAGCAGTGTAAATACAAACCCGGTAGTCATACGACGAATAAGCAGTATGCTGAAGAAAGCCGGAATGTTAACGTCTCAAGCAGGAATCCCTGGTGTTGGTATAACAAAAGATCCAACCGAAATTTCCTTGCTGGATATATATAAGGCGGTTCAAGGAAAAGACGAAGGAACTTTCGCAATGCATGAAAACCCCAACCCTAAATGCCCAGTTGGAAGCAATATTCAGTTCACATTGGAGAAAAAATTCAATGCTGCACAACAAGCAATGGAAAATGAATTAGCTAACGAAACATTAATGGCTGTAATTCACGATCTCTTTGATTAAAAGGGATTTTTTCATCACCATAATGTAACCGTCGTTGTTACAATTATACTTTTAGGAGGATGACCTTTTATGAAAGTAGGAATTATTGGAGCAAGTGGAAAAGCGGGCAATTTTATTTTAAATGAAGCTGCCAATAGAGGACACGAAGTTACAGCGATTGTACGCGATGCAGCAAAAATTGCAGACAAAAACGTACCAGTTATTGAAAAAAACATATACGATCTAACTGCAGATGATATAAAGCAATTTGATGTCGTAGTAAATGCATTCGGCGCACCACTTGGTGAAGAACAGCCTCATGTTGACGCAGGACATGCACTAATCGAATCGCTTAAAGGTATTAATACGACAGCAATTATTGTTGGGGGAGCAGGAAGCCTTTTTGTCGACGAAAATAAAACTACTCAAGTAGTCGATACACCCGATTTTCCTGATGCATTAAAAGGGACAGCGAACGGGCAAGCCCGAAACTTACAGGAATTACAGGAGACACCTGATATCACTTGGACTTTTATCAGCCCTTCTGCATTCTTTGACCCTGAAGGAAATAGAACTGGTTCCTATCAGTCCGGTAAAGATCATTTACTTGTAAATTCAAAAGGCGACAGCTATATCAGCTATGCAGATTACGCAACCGCGGTTGTCGATGAAATAGAAGGTCCAAAGCATGTTAATGAACGTTTTACCGTTGTAGGTGAAGCAGAATAATCCATATTAAACTACCTGTTGTGGACATGAGTATTCCGCAACAGGTTTTTATGATAATGCCTTCAATCCGACCACACCGATAATAATCGCAACAAGACTTAAAACACGAGACAGGCTCTTGGATTCGCCGAAAAAAATCATGTTTACCAACACTGCACCAGCAGTACCAGCGCCTACCCACATGGCATATGCAACACTAACTTGTAAAAACGAGAAGGAAACTAAAAGCATTCCCAGTGATGTGCTGAAACCGCCAATATACAAAATCCCATTTCGAAATGTGCTCTTTTGACTGAACAACTTCAAACCAATGACACCACAAATTTCAAAAGCAGAAGCTAACAATACTAAGATTACTCCCATAAATGAGAACCTCCTTTAGTACGTTTTTCATCTGCCGTATCTGCAAGTTTCAATCCTACTACACCTGCAATCAGGAGCATGATGAAAAACATTTTCCCCAAATTTAAGCTGCCATTAAACAAGTACACGTCCATTAACGCTGTTCCGATTGTACCCGTTGATGCAAAAATCGCATAAACAGTGCCAGTCGGTAGTTCTTCACAAGCTTTTCTTAGGAATTGAAAATCCATTATAATTACCATAACCACCAATCCCCATTGCCACCAGCTCACAGCAAAATTAAACCCAAGAACCCAAAGCATCTCAAATAAGCATGTTAATAATACATAGATCCAAGCTTTATTCATCACGAGCACCTCCTCTTTTGACTGACGTTCAGTCATTTTTGCCCAGAATAATGTAAAAGGACATTGCATCCGATTAGAGTCCGAGTGCATGCCCCGCAAATTCCAATACTTCTTTTTTCTTGAGATCAGCAACCTTCTCATCTTCATTGCCATACATATAAGACTGTTCTGCTGCAGCTTCAATTAATCCGATTAATATCTCTGCCGTGCGCTGTGGATGTAACGATTCTCGAACGACACCATCCGCTTGCGCTTTTTGCAGCTGTTTGCTAAGCCACTCATAATATGGTTCATATATCGTTTCCCATTCCTGCAAATACTCGGTTGACGCAAGCCCTGCATATGTTAAAGCAAACAAATCACGGTATTCATTGGTTACGTCGAAAACGATATCAATTGCTACCTCCAATTTTTCCGTAAAAGGTGAGTCATCCTGAACATTGTCATTTATTTTTGTGAGTATTTTTTCTGTCAAAACTTCCGCAATTGATAGCATTACAGATAGTTTAGATGAGAAATATAAATAAAAGGTACCTTGAGCAATACCGGCGCCTTTAACGATATCTGAGACCTTGGTATTCTCTACACCTTTCTCGCGAAAAACCTCGATAGCTGATTGTATAATACTTTCTTTTTTATTATCCATTTATAAGCCCTCCGTTGATGACTGACTATCATTCATTTTACAATTTACTTTCATTTTTGTCAAATTTACGTTCCAGGCATAACAACTTTAAGTTTTTTTAATTTCGATGCCACCTCGGTCCTCCCGCAAACGATAGTAATTGTGAAAACAATTACTAGGAGGAAAATACTATGAAACTACTATTCGAAAAAACATCCTACACATACGTATCGCTGCCTGTCATCTTACATGATCCAGGGTTATGGTACCAGCTTAGAGCAAGTCTTACGCTAAATCAATGGAAGTGGATCTATTACCACATTATCGGTGGTATCACCGTAAGTGAACTTGCCATCCAGGAAAACACCACTACTGAGGCGGTAAATACTTGGGGGAGACAGGTAGAAATGATGCTGACAAGTGAGTCTTTCCGGCAGAAGGTTATCAACAGAACATAATCCTGTTGTGAGAAGATCTTTTCGGTTAAAGAACAAACTAGTTGCAGTTGGCTTTTCAATGCTTACGACATAGGCCAGGGTAATTTTTGCTGTCTGACGGATCCTCGTTCCGTTATTTCCTGTAAATTACTTGTTTGGAGCATAGCATAGGATCCTCGTTCCGTTATTTGACCATTTATACCTCGTTTCCACTTGATTTTGTGCTATTAGCGGAATGAGGATCCGCTTCACCCCTGTTAGAGCAGATTTTGGCCCATTTAGCGGAATGAGGATTCACTGTGCTGGCCTATGTCGGATCTCATTCCGTCTTAGGAGTTTGGCCAAAAAGAAGAGGTACTAATCGACGTTCGATTGTACCCCTTTAAGCAGGATTGTTATTATTCACCTATATCGGCAAAACGTTTGATTCGCTCGCCAATTTGGTCGCGGACACACTGAAAAACTTGCCACTGTTCCGCTTCTGTTCCTTCCGCTTTTGCCGGGTCATCAAATCCCCAATGTTCTCGCTTCACATGGGGTGGAGTCATTGGGCATTTATCTGCAGCATCTCCACAAAGCGTTATTGCCATTGCAGCATTATTTAAAACTTCCGTATCAATAATTTCTGACTTCTGCTCAGAAATATCGATATCCACCTCATTCATTGCTTTAACTGCTTTTGGATTTAATCCATGTGCTTCAATTCCTGCACTCTTCACTTCCCATTCTTCACTTAAGTATTTTTTGGCCCAGCCTTCTGCCATTTGGCTTCGACAGGAATTCCCAGTGCATAGGAAGTAAATCGTTTTTTTAGACATAACTGCTCACTCTCCTAATTTAAAATATCAATAACGTTAGATATAGTCCTACTAAGGTTACCAGCAGAATTGGAATAGTTAATATAATTCCCGTTTTAAAGTATGTTCCCCATGAGATTTTGACTCCCTTTTGGGACAAAACATGCAGCCATAACAACGTTGCCAGAGAACCAATCGGTGTAATCTTCGGCCCTAGGTCAGAACCAATGACGTTCGCGTAAATAAGTGCTTCACGCATCACACCGGAAGTACTCGTTTCGGCAATTGCCAGCGCATCAATCATCACCGTTGGCATATTGTTCATAATTGACGACAGGATAGCAGCAATAAAGCCCATTGAAATGGTAGCTACAAATAATCCTTGTTCAGCGCTTGCCTGAAGGGCCTGAGCTAATAAATCAGTAAGCCCTGCATTTCTCAATCCGTATACAACAACGTACATACCAATTGAGAAAAAAACGATATCCCATGGTGCGCCTTTAATTACTGATGTTGTATTAACAGCTTTACTTCTTCTAGCCATTAGGATAAAGAAAATTGCGATTACACCAGCAACGATCGAAACAGGCACATTAATAAACTCACTGATAAAATAACCAATCAGTAATACACCAAGAACATACCATGACAAACGAAACATCTTTTGATCCTTTATCGCTTCAACTGGTTCTCTTAGCTGGGACAGGTCGTATTTATCCGGGATATTCTTTCTGAAATAAATTAATAATACTACTATGGTTGCAGTTAGTGAAAATAAGTTCGGGATTATCATTCTGGAAGCATATTCCACAAATCCAATATCAAAGAAATCTGCTGACACAATGTTAACTAAGTTACTTACTATAAACGGTAATGATGTTGTATCTGCAATAAATCCACTTGCCATAATAAACGGAAATATCATCTTTTCCTGAAAATTTAAATTGCGGACCATTGCTAAAACAATTGGTGTCAGTATTAAAGCTGCACCATCATTAGCGAAAAGTGCAGCAACAATTGCACCTAACAAACTCACATATACGAACATCTTGACCCCGTTGCCATTTGCAGCTCTTGCCATGTGAAGAGCGGCCCATTCAAAGAAACCAATTTCGTCTAATATTAATGAAATAAGAATAACAGCAACAAATGCTAATGTTGCGTTCCATACTATTTGTGTAACTTCTATTACATCACTAAAACCAACTACTCCTACTAGTAAAGCTAGAACAGCTCCGCCACATGCGGACCATCCGATTGATAACCCTTTTGGCTGCCAAATAACTAAAACAAGCGTTACCAAAAAGATTAGTGATGCTAGTATAACCGATGATAACAAAACACTTTCCCTCCAATTAACAACATGTAATTCGTGTACCTCGTTCTTCTAATTCTTTTAATCTGAAATCCTGGTCAGGCAGCTGATTGAGAAGCTGCTCAACAAATGGATAATAATCATTACTTTTATTGATCGAGTAAAAAATCCATTGGCCTCTTCTTTCTTCTTTTACCAACCCTACATCTCGCAGTTTACGAAGATGTTGACTAATAGCTGGCTGGCTTGCGTTAAAAATTTCAACAAACTCACAAACACAGCAGTCATGATTATCAAGTATTTTAACCATGGTCAGCCTTGTTTTATCACCCAATAACTTTAATATTAATGCAGCACTATCTATTTCAATCTCTGTTTTCAGCAAAGGAGCACCCCCTTAACAATCGAACATAACTATATAATAATTTACTTATATAAACAACCCAAAAGACTTCTCCCGAACATGTATTTATTTACACAGCCTTATATATGCTAAAATAATACTATCATCTTCAGGAGGAGAATAGTAATGGATTATAAGCTTGATCACATTGGAATTGCCGTTCGAAATTTAGAAGATAGTATATACTTCTACAAAACCATATTAGGCGGATCGTTAATTGACCGGTATAAAAGCGATGCAAAAGGGGTGGAAAGTGAAATTGCTATTCTGGAAATTGGCGGAAATCGGACCGAATTGCTGGCACCAACTAATAACACCACTTCTCCGATTGCCCGTTTTCTAAAACAAAAAGGGAAAGGTGTTCATCATATTGCTTATCATGTCGGTGATCTTGATAAAGCACTGGATGACCTTAAAAACAAGGATATCCGTGTATTAGAAGATTCCCTACGCACTAATAAGCATGGAAGACGACTAATTTACTTGAACCCGGCAGACACGGATGGAACAATTATCGAATACTGTGATTACCCCAATCAATAAAAAGTTACTGCCAAAATAATTGTAAGTTTAGTATACTGTTAGTATGAAATACAGATTGGGTAGATACATATGGAGGGATGTTGAATTGAACAAAAATTATATATACCTCATGGCTTTAATTGGCTCTATTATAGGGATTCTTGGATCAGTAAGCTGGATTTACTATGGGACATCCTTTATTGGCGGATGGATTGATGGCGACATACAGTCCACCCCTTTTCAGCTCTCTGATAAAGCGATGAAAACAGGTTTAATAATTGCATTCATACAAAGTATCATAACGATTTCCTTTTTCATCGTTACTTTAGTTAAATCAACACCAGAGAACCTGGAAAATGAGACTAGGCTGACTGGATTGTGGTTTTTATGGACAGGCATAGGAATTGCAGTTATTAATTTTTTTCACGTAATACCTTGTATTTTATTAATCCTAGCAGGAACTTATAGCATTAAAGAGACGAAAGAAACCGATGATCACACTACTGATCGTGAAATTGATACTAATGAGAATGGTCCTGGATACATCGAATCCTAAAAACGCCGCATTTATAAAACAGAACATCAGAAAGGTGGTTTATAATGGGTATTAAAGTCGAGTTAGGTAAAACAGGTTTATCTATTCATCCGGTTGGATTAGGAGCAAACAAGATTGGGGAAGAAAATAAAGAATCGAATACGGAATATGGCGGTAAAATTGTTTCTTCAGCAATTGAAAACGGCTTGAATTTTATTGATACTGCATTTATGTACGGTAAAGGACTTTCTGAAGAAATTATCGGAAAAACATTAAAAGAAAATAACTGGAGAAATAACGTTGTACTAGCAACAAAAGGAGCTCATAAGTACAACGGCGATCAGGTAATCACCGATAACTCACCCGAATTTTTAAAGCAAACGGTAGAAGATAGCCTCAAACGCCTGCAAACAGATGTTATCGACTTATTCTATATTCACTTTCCTGATGATAAGACACCTAAATATGAAGCTATCGGAGCATTAAATCGATTAAAGGAAGCCGGGAAAATCCGCTCGATTGGTGTTTCCAACTTTTCTATTGATCAGTTAAAGGAAGCAAATCAGGACGGTTATTTAGATGTTGTACAAGGGAACTATAACCTGCTTGACCGCACTGCAGAGAGTGAACTTTTCCCATACTTTTCGGAACAACAAATATCCTTTGTTCCATATTTCCCTTTAGCATCAGGTCTATTAGCAGGAAAGTATGCAAAAGATACGGTCCTTTCTGAATCACAAAAGAAACGACCTCAATTCCAGGGTGAAACATACATCCGTCATTTAGAAAAAGTTGAAAAAATCCGGGAGATTGCTGTGAAACACAATGTGGACGTTTCACATGTTGTACTGGCATTTTATTTATCCCGTGATCAGATTGATTCTGTTATTCCAGGAGCGAGAAATTCCAAACAAGTAGTAAATAATCTAAAAGCAGCAGATGTGAAACTTTCTTCAGAAGATATTCAAACGATCGATGAACTATATCCGCTGCATAAAAACTAGTATTGAACTTCAGTAAGCGGACTCTAGATCCATTATTTCAACAAAAAGTGGCCTTTTTAGTGGATAGGCTGGACACACAGGACCTTATTTAACATCCACCAAATAAAATAGGAGCATTTCTGCTAAATAAGGTCTCTGGTGTCCGTTAACACTTTAATATTGTTCGTTTTCTGTAAAATAGCGTACCTGATGTCCGCCAATGTAACTTCTCTTCAAATATTTTTAATCCCATTTAATATAATTCCAATGTTAATGCCGCCAAATCGCCCCCAAAATCGATAGTAGTTAAAAACGGGTTTACCAAGATATTATTATTTACCAAATGTATCGGGCATAAGTGCGGCAACGACTTCACCTTTTGCACAGCATAGTTCGCCTGCATAAACTTCCGTATGTATCTTGAACTTCTTGGGATGTATCTCTTCTACTTTACCAACTGCTTTCAGCGGAACATTCTGCGGCGTAGGTTTAACGAATTTCACCTCGAGTGATGCAGTTACAAAACGTGGTGGTTCTGCACCATCACCAGGTTCATGCCTATTCTTGCGGTGTAATGCCAATGATGCTGAGCCTGTCCCATGACAATCTATTAATGATGCAATTAACCCACCATATACAAATCCCGGAATTGCCATATGCTCAGGTCGTGGTATGTATACAGTGATCGTTTGAGCACCATCCCAGCCAGTCCGAAATTGATAACCCTTTTCATTTAATCTACCACAGCCATAGCAATGAGAAAAATCAGACGGATACTCATCTTGAATTGCGTTTTTTACTTCCTGCTTCATCTGTTTTACCCTCCCTTTCTACTAGTATAGCATGAATTATTTTATTAATATTTCTACTCAACTTTCGCATTATAGAAAAAGCTCAAACAGCTATCTTGTTAATCTCAGAACGTTTCATTGACAACATTGATAAAAGTTTTTTGTACACATAAGATATCAACTCCGAAGTAAACTGAAGGTAACCGATTCGTAGTATTTTGTGTAGTTCTCTAAACACGCAGTTGGAATATACTCGCTTTCCGTGGGCTCACCACGAGGCTCATCAGCCGCCCTAGGTGCGCGAAGTGTATTTCCGGAGTGGTATTATAGCACTCATACTTCTTAAAAAGTACTTCGCAGTATTGTATCAACTACGTACCGTTGATCCATAGTCAACTCAAGTAGTGTATCTTCAGCCTTTTATTCCTTCAAGTATATGCGTTCGTTCTACGCTGCGAAAGTTGAATTTTTATAATAAAATAATTTAAATTACACAAACTAAACCTCAGCAGATATGTTAAGGAGGTTTAAAGATGGAATCAGAAGGATCATCTCGTGATAAAATGGAGAAACGCATGGAAGAACATCAACAGCATAAAAAGCTGGCAGCATCAGAATTAGGCGACTTATTTGAAAATTACCTTGGAGATTCTCTGTTTAAATGTGTATTTGAGCACCATCTGCAAGTTGTAGAAGATGAGGAAATTAAGGATTTTATTGAGTTTGCTTTGGATATATCAACAAAACACCTGACTATGATTAAAGAGATATATACAAAGGAGAATATTCCTATTCCAGTTGGCTTTGGGGAACAAGATATTAGAAAAGAAGCACCACGGTTGTTTAGTGATATGTTTATGGTTTTTTATATTACGGAAATGACAAGAGCCGGGTTATTAACGTATGGTGGTGCGCTATCAAGTTCATCTAGACAAGATATCGTCGAATACTTTGATATGTGCATCCAGGACTCTTCTATAACTTACCAAAGAGGGATTGAGTTATTACTGGCAAAAGGGATGGATATACTGCCACCTAATATTCCTTACCCTTCAAAAGTCGACTTTATTGACAGGAAATCCTTTACTTCAGCTATAAACGCTAAGAACAGACCCTTATCTGCACAGGAAATTAAGCATCTGCAAGTTAATATTAACTCAAATTCACTAGGTAAATCCTTCATGCTTGGATTTAGCCAAGTTGCTTCTTCTGATAAATTAAGAAGATACTTCTATCAAGGTGCACAATTAGCCGATAAGCAAATTAAACAGCTGGGTTCCTTCCTTATAGAAGATAACTTGCCTTCTCCAAAACTCATGGACGCACACGTGACTGATTCTACCACACCACCATTTTCGGATAAATTAATGCTTTATCATACAACATTGTCTAATGGAATCGGAATACAATACTATGGACTGGCTGTTTCCAAAATTATGAGACATGATATCCATGCAAAACTTGCTACACTTACAGCAGGTATTGCCAAATACTCAAATGAAGGCATAAATATTACCATTAATAATGGCTGGTTAGAGGAACCTCCAACAGCTGCTGATCGTAAAAAGCTTTCCAAAATGTCCCCCGGAAACTCACCGAATAATTTCAGAAGTTAATTACAGTAAAATTTAGAAAGATTGGGATTCGTAAAAGGGACTCTTATAAAAACGTGTTTCACTTTTTAGAATCCCTTATACACAGCCTTAATGGTGATTGCCTTAATTGTTCTTGTGCAGATCTTAACCGTTAAAAAGCGCCTAAAGCCCTTTCTAGAAAGAGGCTTAAGACGCATTATTAATGAGTGGTAAATCACAACGGCATTCTTATGCCTCTCTTAATATCCGCCGCCAAATCCACGAACAAATCCACTTGCTCCGACGATTATTAGCAAGATAAAGAGTACAACAATTAACGCAAATCCATTATTACCACCATATCCATAACCCATTACAGTCATACCTCCTTTATGATTAGGATTACATTTATAGTATGACAGTTACCTTATTTTGTAAGGGCATGTATGGAGTTTTTAAGTTAAATGGTGCGATTACCCTATACTATTCCTGGTTAACTTGCCGAACAAACTCTTTCATCAACCCTGGCAGGTCTGGCCAAGCATGTCCTGAAATTAAGTTCCCATCAGTGTGCAGCGGCTCTTCAATATAAGTTGAGCCAGCAGCCTCCACTTCGGGTTTACAGGCAATATAAGCCGTCATCTCCCGACCTTGCAGATGCTCCCTGACCGTCGTTAACACGAGACTGGCATGACAGACTGCTGCAATCGGCTTTTCCGTCTCGAAAAAGTGACCCACGATAGCTGGCACATGCTCGTTTAAGCGAACATGCTCTGGGGCACGTCCACCAGGAATTATTAATGCATCATACTCTTCAGGATTGATTTCATCAAAACTGGCTGTTGCATCAATCATATAGCCTTCTTTCTCGGTGTATGTTTCCCAACCAATAAAGTCATGGACAACGGTATGGAGCTTTTTAGCCGAACCCGCTGCAATCGTTGTTTCGTAACCTTCCTCTAGACAGCGAAAATAAGGATAATAGATTTCTAACGACTCAACAGCATCACCGGCAATGATTAAAACTCTTTTTGACATTTAAATTCCTCCCAAATATAATTTATGACTTATTTAACTATATTCTACTACCAGAAGATTAATCCTTTAAAAATCTACCGTTCCGTTATTTTATTTTTCAGCTGACCAACCTTTTCTACTTCTATTTGAACGACATCCCCATCCTTCAAGAATTGTGGTGGGTCCATCGCCACACCGACACCATTTGGCGTTCCCGTCAGGATAATATCTCCCGGCTCCAATGTAACGAGATTAGAAATAAATTCAATTAGATACGGAATATTAAATATAAACTTATTTGTATTGGAAGATTGACGTTCCTCTCCATTCACAGTTGAACGAATCGATAAGTTACCAGGATCCCCTACTTCATCAGCTGTAACGACCCATGGGCCAACTGGAGTACTCTTATCCAGTGTTTTCCCCTGCAGCCACTGGGGGGTTCTTTTTTGCAGATCACGTGCAGATATATCATTGCCAATCGTGTAACCGGCAATGTAATCAAGGGCATCCTCTTTTTTGACTTGTGATGCTTCTTTTCCAATTACAACTGTCAGTTCAGCTTCATAATCGAGTTTTTCGGTAACATCCCTTTTCTCAATAGTATCTTCAGGTCCAATCAACGCGTTTGAAAATTTTGCAAAAAGAACAGGAAACTCAGGAACATCACTCTGCATTTCAACTGCATGCTCGGCATAATTCTTCCCTACACAAATAATTTTAGCTGGTGCGGGAATAGGTGTGGATAGTAATACCTCCTCGTACAATAGGCTGAATCCTTCCGTGCTATTCTTCTGAGCATACGTATACGCTTCTTTTGCTTTATCAATAGTTCTATTTCCTGCAGCAAAAAAGTGCGTTGGGTCAGAGGGAAGCACGTTTTCTATAGCATTACTAAGATCCTTATCCTGCCTTGAAAGAAGCACCTGACGATAGGCTTCCTGTAGGTCAATTACCTTCTCATCCAGCATAAACCCAACCCGTAATGCACTTGGTTTTCCTTTTAATTTATAGCTTACTAATCTCATCAACAACACCCCTTTTTAAAATTTTAATCCCATTTTTTGATCCTTTGAATAACTTTTTTATTGAAAACTGAAATTAGCGTTTCTTTTCCATCAGATGTCTTTTGTTTGTGCCATTCATTGTAACTCGCAACTGCAATCAATACGGACCCTGTAATGAGCAAATACATCCACCATGGAAGGTTTCCCCAGTATGGTCTGGTTTGCAGAAATACATTTAATAGCAGTACTCCTGTTCCAACAAAGAAAAAGGATTTCATTTGATAGGCCATACCACCAATAATGGATACAAGAGCGAGTGTCCCAACAATCAACGCGTCGTAAATCGTTGAACTTGCCATTCCATCCTGAATAAGAAGAAGGGAAACGATAATCAGGACTGCCCACTGAACATTGTTGATGAGAGTCTTTAAAGATTTATCCGCAACCTTTTTAAGCGAAATAACGAGAACGATCCACGGCAGAACATACAATTCCCTTTCTATCAGCTCCAGCAGCTCGCTATTAACTAATATCGTGTAATAGGGTTGCAGTAAATAAGCACAAGCAACAAATAGAATCCATTTCGGCGCTACAGAAGGAATACGATTATGCTGCAGCAACAAGCTTCCAACTAGCAACAGCCCTGGCAACAGCTTGGTCCATAAGTCTTCTGTCATCCAGAGATATAAACTGCCTGCTGCAATGAAGCCAACAAATGTATACCAATCAATACACAGCTGCTCTCCTTTTTCCTTTGCACCTTGAAAAACCAACTGATAAAACCGCCTTCCAACTAGCAAAGCAATTAGCGCAAATCCTGTCACCGTAACCTGCATTGTATACTCCCATTCCAGTTGCTCGAAGCTGTATAACAACAATCCTTGGAATAAAAGAAGAAGGGGGACTGCATTGAAAACATCCCATTTTTCCTTATGCAAAATCCATAACAGACCAATTCCATATATAATTGTTACAACGAACAACAGTAAGTCGAATGGGTTTACCGATATGAAAACCCTGATTCCGATTAGAGAGAAAGGTACTATATAAAAGGCAATTCTTCGCCCCAAGGATCTATTACTGAGATACCATCCCACAGCAAGCACACCGCTTGTTATTAAGAAGGCATAATGAACATGATTATCCAAATCCAACAAAAGCATTGCTAGGCTAACCGTCATCCATCCAGACGTGAAGCTGGCGTATAAAAAGGTGTTTACCCTCCATCCAACGTTTACCTTTAGAACACTTACACCATAGATTACAGCAGCCAAAAGAAAGGCCCAAAATGCTTTCTCACCATTAAACATGTACGTAACTAATAAGGAGAAAGGCAAATAAATATGCCCTATCCACCAAAAGCCTTTCACGAGTTTGCGGTCCTTGTTTCCGATAATTATTCCAGTACCTAAAACCAGAAGTGATCCAACAACAAATTGAAGCGATTGATACAGATCAGACTGGATAGTAAATTGCGTATGAACTGCATATAACACGGTAAAATAAAATAGTAACGAAACTCCACCGATCAGATAAGGCATGACGATCCACATTGTCTTTCTGTACAGCAAATAGGCCATTCCAACTCCACCAAGGACAATCAATGCACGAAAATTATCATCAAAGTCATATAAGAAAGTCCTCACCATTCCAATAGCGTAAAATCCTTGTGAAACATAGAATGAGCTGTCATAAAAGGACTTCTTTTTATTCCTTTTCCATAAAACACTTACAATCAGAATAATAATTCCTGCTATAACAAGATGCCCGGCATCCACAAAAAAGGCTGCATCGGAAAATTGAATCTTTGTAAAATACGCTACGGATGCCCATCCTATTGATAGTGCATGAATCCAAGATGCACTCGCAGTATCTTTAAAAATGGCTCGTTGTTCAAATCGGTCCATGAATAGTGCAGCTACAGCTAGCAGCACAAACATAGTACCTATCTGCCACAAGCTGACGATTCCTAAATTGAGCAGGATAGAAAGCACCATCACAACGACACCAATATCACGGGAGCTCTTTTTAATCGGTTGGAAAAAGCCAAGCTTCATGAAGCAACCGAAAACAATGTATAAGAAAAGACCTGCAATAAACATTGGCAGACCTATGTACGCATAACCAAACAGATCGCGGCCAAGTAAAACCACTTCATACAACCCAGCCGTAAAAAATACTGGACTTAGATAGGAAAACAGCGTCCGTTTTACCTTGTATGTTAAATATGCAAAATTCAAGGATATGATCAGATACGCAATCAGTAACACAAACGATGGCTCATTCATGTTCAAGAGTATTCCTTTAAAACTTATAAAAAGAAATGCACCAGCAGAAACGATTGCACTCGTATACTGGAATGCTTTATGCAGTGAACTGCTATCCTTTATAAAATTCGGCAGCACTACAAATACAATCCCAAGCAGTGCATATACAATAGCCCCAACCTCATTCAGTACGGAGAACTCAATCAATTGATAGGCACCATAAACTAACATCGCACTAAATACGATGTGATATTCCTTATGATTTGAAACAAATATCATGGAAAAATAGATAACCGCTGTAAGCATCAGGTTAAAGCTATAAAAAAGTTCGTTTTCATAAAATACAAGCATGAGCAAGGTAGATAATATTAAGCTCGCCTGAATGTAGCGGACAAATTCCTGTGTAAACAACGGAAAACGTCCCTGCTTATTTGCATAATGGTAACCTGCGATGAGCGCAGCATTAAATGCCATAATTCCTAAATAAAACCCGTCGACAGGCATTTCTAAAGTTGCTATAAGGAATCCGGCAAACACCGTAAAGGTTACAAAAGAAAACCACACAAATAAACGTGATGCTAACTTTATAGAGAGTAGTAAGTACACAGGCAGAATTACTAGGCTCCCAGCTGCTCCATATAGGTAGCGTCCCTCACCTGAAAAAGAAAAGTAAGGGCCAAACAATTCAAAATAGCCAGCAGACAATATGACAATCGGCAGAAACAAACTACCAAGCACATGAAATGCAAATGCAGTCTTTTCAATTTTTACGACACGTGTTGTAAAATACGCCAAACCAAAAAACAGTAAAGATACAAGACCAATTAGCCCCGTTTTCTTCCAGTCCGTCAACGTATCCCAAGTGCTTGTAGCAAGAACCAGTCCTCCAATCAGCAGTAAAACCACCCCAAGAATTAGAGACCACGTAATATTCCGGTCACGAATTTCCTGTGAGGACAATACTTTTTTAACCTTTTTTGGCTTCGGTACTTTTGGTTCTGACTGCTTTTTAACCTTTTCCGCGTTCTGTTCCGATAGCTGTTGCTTGTTCTCCTGATCCGTATAATACTGACTATGGGCTTGCAAAACATCCAAATATGTATCTTTATCTATGTATTGTTTCTCATCCAGCTTCTTCAGCTCTTCTTCTACAATCTTCTGCCGCTGTTGGGATTGCATATGGTTCAAGATATCACCTCTATCTATTATCGGGAATGGGCTGCGAAGGGTAAAAGGACTTCTAGTAATGAAAAACCCCCTGCAACGTGCTTTATTTTATCAAAATATTTAAAACATTATTATACCATATCTTAGTGCTTGGCTGTCATAATTATCCACGTTTGTATGTGGATCCTCATTCCGCTAAAGGGGCAAAAACCTGCTCAAACAGGGGTGAAGTGAATCCTCGTTCCGTTAAATAGACAAAATCAATCGAATAGGAGGTTTAAAAAGACAAATAACGGAACGAGGATCCTAAAGCAGGTCCAAAGTGAGGGTTTTGGAGGAAATAACGGAATGAGGATTCATCTGGTCTTCAAATCAAGGGCTCGAGTAGAAAAATATACGAAGTAAATCCATACTATTTGTAAATGTGCTAGGCTTGTTAATTTCCACTTAGTCAAAGCAAAATCCGAACTATCATTCAAAATTCTTGAAACAGAATTTGAATTAGTTCGGATTTTTTTGTTGCTAGCTAGATATAAACTGCGACATAGTGTTCTATGACGCCGCTCTGGAAATACACTTCGCTTTCCGCGGGAACGCTTCAGCTTCCTCGGAAGCAAAATTGCTTCCTGCGGGATCTTCAGCTGTTGCTTTTCCCGCGGGAGTCTCCATGTATTTCCTCCGCTAGGATTGTTTTCACCTTAATCTTCTTAGCCATAAGGAACACTACAGCCTCTAATCAAGAAAGTCTCTTCAGTGGAGGCAGAATACGTAGACCCCTCGAAAATAAAAACCAATTTTCTTCGTGCGATGTAATGCTGCCGAGGCTTTCCTTGTCCTATGGGAAGAGCACGTTCCGAAGACCCCGGAAGAAGCAACTAAATGAAGGCCGACTAAAACCGTCCTTTGCGGACAACGTCGGCATACCCCTTGCCGGGGCTGAGATCGTGCCCATGGAAAGCGAAGTATTCTGCCGGAACGAATTTAAGCGCTTAACCATCATTAGAACCAGTGAAAACTTCACTAGTTCGCAGTTTATATCAACTACGTATTAGATCCAATGATATAGATGGAAAGATCTATATGCTGAAACCTCTTTTCAATGTGTCCAGTAACTGAACCAGTAAGTTTTTTACCTTAATGTTTTTCATTTGTCCAAACACGATCAAAGTTCGAGTTTTGCGGAAACTTCTCTCCAGCCTTTAACTCAACTCTTTTCGGATCAGCAACATTGCTGCCTGTCTCCCCAATTTCTCTATACACACCATTGTTCGGTGCTTTTTGCCCAAAACGAAAATGACTGTATTCACCCATCTCAATCACTCCTTATCCTTATTTGTTCTTATTATGGCTGACTGCAAAGTAGTTCATTCGGAAAAAATAGATAGTATATTTATGTAAATCAATCAAAGTATAATTAGGAATATGAAAAATTACGTAACAGGTAGAATGATACAGATAAGTGAGGATGAAAAACAGTATGAATCAGAACACACAGCAAACAAAACCAGTAATCTTACTCAATATCGATTCATTGATGCCAAGACCACTGGAAATAGCTATCCAAACCGGCCGTGCCCCAGCCTTACAATATCTGATGGAGAACGGCAGCTATCTATCCAATATGGTCAGTTCATTTCCTACAATGTCGGTAACGATTGATAGCACCCTTCTGACAGGAACATATGCGGATAAACATCACATACCTGGCTTAAACTGGTTTGACAACTCCCAGCAAGAGGTGATTAATTACGGTACCGGTTTCCGGGAAACGTTTAGATTAGGGATGCGGCGTTCCATCCATAACATGCTCTACAATTTGAATAATGTGCATTTGAGTGATGAAGTTACGACAATCTATGAGGAATTGGCTAAATCAGGAACTCCTTCAGCTTCCATTAATGCATTTGTCTATCGTGGAAATACACCGAAGCGGTTACACACTCCCAAGTTACTTAGCACATTAACCCACTTCGAAAACGGCGCATGGACAACCGAAGCTACATCTATATTCTCGTTAGGATCTTTCTCCAAACTGCGTCCACGAAGTATCGCAACACAAATAGCTGCAGGAAACTATAAGTATACCGCTCGGGAACTACAATACTTAATTCGCAAGAACAGACTACCAGGTTTCACCTTTTGTATATTCCAGGATATGGATGCCCGCATTCATTTTAGAGGACCAATGGATTTAAAAGGGATTGCCAAGATTGATCGTGAAATCCAAAAAACATTAAATTTATATTCAAGCTGGGAAGAAGCTCTTAACCAAAATATATGGATGGTTATGGGAGATAACGGTCATGCACCAATGGGTTCCAAGTACCGCAGCTTTATAATTGACTTACGCAAAATACTAAAAAAATATCGTATAGCCCGGATTCAACGCCACGTCCACAAAAAAGATCAGCTCGTTTTTTGTGTAAACCAGCGTATGGCTTATGTTTATATACTTGATAAAAACCTTTCGCAACCCGCTATTGTCGAACGTTTAAAAAGTGATAACCGAATCGATATCATTGCCTGGAAAAATGAAGATAACATTCACATCGAATCAGGTATGAGAAGCGGATCATTAAATTATAGTCCAGATGGGGCATATATGGATATGTATGAACAAACATGGAGCATTGATGGAGAACTAGAGCTACTGGATTTGACTGTATCCGATGACAAAAAGTTAATCTATGGTGATTATCCGGATGCACTAGCAAGATTATCCAGTGCATTACATTCCCATTCTGGGCGTTTTATTGTGGTTAACGCAAAACCGGGCTGTGAATTTAAAGCCCAGTCCACACCATTCCATCTCGGTGGTGCAGCACATGGCTCATTGCATAAACAAGAATCACTTGTACCGTTGTTAATTGCAGGAACCACTGCTAAACCAAAATTTCGGCGATTTGTAGATATGAAAGAATTTATACTTCAGTTGGCTTCCCAACAACACAAGGATTAATAAATACGGGCGTTACCGATTAATCGAGGTTAAGCACTAAACGTACTGATTACACAAAATTTATAAAAATAATAGCAGTAATAAGCACTAGAGCAATAATTGAAACATACAAGAGCGAATACTTACGTGAAATATTTGCTTTTTGCAGATCCTGCCAATTATTTGGTTTAATACCACTTAGCCAAAACACGATAACAGCTGAGAGCATGATAGAATTAACATTTACCATTAACAGAATGAACGGAATAAGAGCCTCTTCCCATCTGGCCGCTCCAAGGTTCATACCTAATACAACAGCTGGGGGTACTAAAGCAACTGAAACCATAACACCAACAAGAGCCCCCTCATTTCTTTTAATAAAAGAAAGCGCCCCTGCAGCACCAGAAGCTAAGGCAGCAATCACATCAATGATTTGAATTATTGTCCTGGAAATAAACTCATCACTATTTACCGGCGCATTAAAGAGAAAACTGAACACACCCGCAACTAGTACCGGAACGCCCAACCCAAATAACGATGTCAATATAGACCGGCGCAGTAACTTAAAATCACCTAATACAGAAGCAAACGATACAGCAGTAACAGGACCAATAATCGGTGCAATCACCATAGCACCGATCACAACAGCAGGACTACTCTTTATAACACCCACCGTCGCAACAAATGCTGAAAAAATAATAAACCACATGTAGCTGACACTCATATGGCTTGCTCCGGTAATGGTCGTGAATAATTCGTGCCGGCTTGCTCGCTGCAAATCTTTCTCTTCTTCTTGAGGTTCCTTTTTTTCCCTGGGAAGATACGTTTGAACAGGCAGCAGCATAACTTGATAAGTATCGTCCTCACTGGGTAGCTTCTCCAAATAATTAAGTATTTCTTCAACATCATTTGTCTCCACAAGAATCCGAGTCAGTTTCTGCTCCTTAAATTTTTCAGAAACCCAATACGAAACAACAGAGAAATTATCCTCAATATCTTCAATATCTAAAAAGTCCTGTGGTGCATAAATTTCAAGCAATTGTAATTTCATCGTTAATTCGTCTCCTATTTTTAGAAAACTTGGCTTATCGTCAAGCCCTATGGCAAAAGCCTTAGTTGCACTTATGCAGTAAGAAAGTAGGAAATGCTTTCTTAACTGCGAAAGAAGAATACTACGCCTTATTGTTACCCTGTTCGCTCTTCTTCATGACGAAAAACGATCAAAAAAATAACCCTTCCTGTTTAGAAGGGTCTTGATTTAATATTCTCCAATTATCTTCAGTACATCCTCTACTAATGACGGATCTACAGCCTTATCGAAGTCTACTTCCCCTTTAATTGCACCATTTTCTTTATACATATCGTATTGTTTCTTGATATCTTCAATGAACATACGGCCATTTGGATTCAAGCCTGTAACGGCGACCTTGTTCCATATGGCTGGATCCTTAAGCGCTGTATGGTTTGTCATAATGTTGATGATCTCTTCCTTTTCACCTTCACCTTTGACAAATACATCATTATAATCACGAACACCTTCCAAATAACCTGCCATAAATCGTAATGCAACATCACGGCGCTCATTAAGGAATTTTGGCGATCCTAAAACCATCGCAATTTGAGCTTTTGGTGCAAAGTCAGTAACATCACCAAATTTCACATGTAAGTTCTCCTCAATTCCCTGCGTAATCAAGGGTTCTATTTGCAGGGCTGCAGCGATTTGGTCATTACCCATCGCAGACATCATGTTACCGAAGTCGGACATTAATGTGAACTCCACATCATCCCTTGTTAAGCCGGCATGCTCCAGCATTTTCCCGTAAATATAATCATCAACTGCATTTTTTGTAGAAACCGCAACTCGCTTTCCTTTTAAATCTTTATAATCCTTAATTTCATCTTGCAGGTCTTTTCGGAGAACAAAGGTGAAATAAGAATCACCCATCACATTATGACCTTTATCAGCAATCATGCGGACATCAATACCTTGTGCAATGGAGTTGAAAAATGATGCTGACGATATACCACCAGCCACATCAATTTTTCCTGCTGCTAGTGCCGGCAGCATTTCGTCACTATTACCAAATTTAACGAATTCAACATTTATATTGTATTGCTCAAAATAACCTCTTTCTTTTGCGATATAAAAACCTGCACCAGAAGCTGAACCATCCTCAGCAATTGTTACCGTGACAGGCTCTTCAAGTGGTTCAAGCTCCCCTTCTGAACTAGTATCTTCAGTCGTACTTTCTTGCTCCTTCGTTTGATCCGTTGAATTCTGGTCATCTTGCGTGTCTTCTTTTGGTTTCGTCTCTGAACTAGCACAACCTGCTAAGGCAAGCGTAACAATTAGGAAAAAGACACCAATTATCTTTAACCATTTTCCCCTCATGATTAATCAACCTTTCTGTTCTTTAGTTTTACGATCATTTTGTACTTCTGTTTGTAGATGCTTCCATATATCAACGAACTGCTCTGCCATTTCCGGATTCGAGCGAACATCCTCAATCGTTCTTGGACGTGGTAAATCTATCTTCTTTTCACTCAAAATCTGTCCCGGTTGAGAGCTCATTAGTAATACTTTGTCGCCTAATAATAGCGCTTCATCAATGCTATGTGTAATGAATAATACGGTTTTCTTTGTTTCTGCCCAGATGGCTAGCAGCTCTTCCTGGAGTATAAACTTATTTTGTTCATCCAATGCTGCAAACGGTTCATCCATTAATAATATTTCCGGGTCGTTTGCAAAAGCCCGAGCAATACTTACCCGCTGCTTCATTCCGCCCGATAATTCTTTTGGGAACAACTTTGCAAACTGCTTTAATCCTACCTTTTCCAAATAGTAGTCCGTCTTCTCTTTCACTAGTTTCTTTGGAAGGTGGCGCATCTTTAATCCAAAGGCAACATTTTCTTCAACTGTCTGCCATGGAATTACGCCACGTTCCTGAAATACCATTGATTGGAGAGGTTTCGCATCGTCTGACTGGTGAATTTTAAATGTTCCTGTGCTCGGTTTTTCCAATCCGGCTAACATTCTTAGTAAAGTTGTTTTCCCACATCCACTTGGCCCCAGCAAACAGACAAATTCACCGTCTCCAATAGTAAGTGATATATCCTTTAACGCTGTTACACTTTCATTTCGTTTATAAAATACTTTTGTTAGCTGGTTAATTGTAATCTTACTCGGCTGTACCATTGTCAGAGTTACCCTCCTTACTGTTTAGTTGGCTATCTCCACGGAATCAATTTACTTTGCAGTCCCCTTAGCAGTAAGGAGAAGAAGTAGCCAAAGAAGGAAATGAGCACAAGACCTACATACATTTCGGTTAATAAAAAGGCCTTATAATTTACCCAAATCAGATAACCAATCCCGCTATTTGCTGCAACCATTTCAGCAGCCACAATCGTTAATAATGCAATCGCCTGCCCCATTTGAATTCCCTCCAGCATGACTGGTAAAGATCCGGGCAATGCAATTTTAAAGAAAAAGTCTTTCGCACTTGCACCGTAGTTCCGGGCGACATCGATATAAATCCGATCAATATTTGTTACCCCTGCAGCTGTGTTAATTACAACAGGAAAAAAGACACTTATTGCAATGATCAACATTTTAGAAAACTCACCAATCCCAAAAATAATTAAAATAATTGGTAACATTGCCAGTGTTGGAATTGGCATTAATGCCATAACTAAAGGTGAGAAGAAATGTCGGATCGGTGAATACATTCCCATTAACAACCCGAGAGCAATAGCTGGGGCTACCCCAAGCACAAATCCCGAAAAGATACGATACAAACTAATTTTAACGTGCATGAATAACTCGCCGCTTGTTCCCATAGATACTAAAGTTGTCAGTATTTCGGTAGGTGGAGGGAAAAAGCGCGGATCCATAACACTTGTTCGTGATAAAATTTCCCATAGAATTAAAATAAATATAGGAGATGAGATTGTTAATAAACTCTTCAACCTTTGATTACGCTGCCTTTTTTGCCACTCAGCACGCTCAAGCGAAACAGCTGAATGATTGTTTCCCATATCCTCACCACCTCTCATGCACTATGCTATGCATCCGCCCAGAAAGTGGTGATGAATTAGACAGACCATTTTGCTTAAAACCCTTCCTATATCACGTTCTTCTACATATATTGATTGTGGGAAAACAAAAAGCGAGGTGATAAATCAAAATGGCGAAATATAATATTACCCAAGATTATATCGACTACGGGGATTCAAGGTCAGGTGAAGAACTTCATAACGTGGAATATATCGTCAGTCACGATACAGGGAACCCTGGTTCGACAGCCTATAACAATCGGAATTATTTTGACCGTATTCAGCCTTTAGCTTCTGCCCATACCTTTATTGATGATAATTATATTTTGGAAATAATCCCACTTGAGGAAAAGGCGTGGCATGTTAGATCAAATACTCCAAAAGATAATACACTTTACGGTGAAGACGCTAATGATGCTGCCATTGGTGTTGAGTTGGCTTATGGAAGTAACATTGATTTTCAGGAGGCTTATAACCGCTATGTTTGGTATCATGCCTATTTAGTAGATAAATATGGACTTAACCCTGACACAGATATTGTTGCCCATAGCACGCTCGATCCCCAACGTCGTACAGATCCGCAAAATGCTTTGCATCAACATGGTATCTCATGGGGGGAATTTATCCAGGATGTAAAAGAAGTTTATCAAACTGAGTTCTCAGGCAGTGGGGATACAGTTGAACCTGCTGAACCTGAAGTAAAAGGGACATCCGTGGAATTACCATTAGATATTGGTGATGAGGGCCAATTTGTGAAGGAAATTCAACAGGATTTAATTCAAGCAGGGTTCCCTTTACCGGTCTTTGGAGCAGACGGAATCTATGGTGAAGAAACCCAGCGTGCCGTCATGCGGTTCCAAAGCGCTTATGGACTACAAGTTGATGGGTTGGTAGGACCTAATACACTCGCCAAATTAAAAGAAGTCCTTGGATCCAGTTCTCCAGCTATAGATTTTCCATTACCAGATAAAGTATTGTCACAAGGAACAGAAGGGGAGGCTGTTAAACAAGTTCAACGTGCATTAAAAGAAATTAATTTTAATCCCGGTGTAATCGATGGTATTTATGGACCAAATACGCAGGATGCTGTCCGCCGATTCCAGTCGATGTACGCAGCACTCGCTAATGACGGAATCTATGGGCCTAATACAAGAAAATATATCCGCATGGAACTCAATGACTAACCCTTAAAAAAATAAGGTGGTTCAATAGCCCGCATTTACCGCGAGCATTTGAACCACCTTTTCACTTATCCTAAGATTGCACGATCACTTTCAAATTGTTCTCCTCTAATTCGCTTGAATTCATGTAATAACTTTTCGATTGTCAGTTTCTGTTTTTCTTCCCCTTTTACATCCAAAATGATTTGACCCTTATCCATCATAATCAGACGATTCCCTAGATCTAATGCTTGTTGCATGTTATGAGTGACCATTAATGTAGTTAAATTGAATTTATCCACTACATCTTTTGTTAGATTTTTAATTAACTCTGCACGGGATGGGTCAAGTGCAGCAGTATGCTCATCTAGCATAAGAATATTTGGCTCGGTAAACGTAGCCATTAACAGCGATAATGCTTGTCGTTCTCCCCCAGAAAGTAATCCTACCTTTGCTGTCAGACGATCTTCCAGGCCTAAATTGAGTGTTTTTAAGTAGTCACGAAACAATTCTTTTCGCTTTTTGGTTACCCCAATGCGAAGTGTGCGTTTTTTATCACGTGCGTAGGCCATGGCTAAGTTTTCTTCAATTGTCATGGTTGGGGCTGTACCTGCCATCGGATCCTGAAAAACCCTTCCAATTAATTTTGACCGTTTATATTCTGGTAAACCGGTCACTTTTTTATTCCCAATAGTAACAAATCCTACATCTGGAATTAGTGTCCCGGAAATGACATTCATCAGGGTTGATTTTCCGGCTCCATTACTACCGATAACAGTAACAAATTCACCCTTATCCATTGTTAAATTCACCTGCTGCAACGCCTTTTTTTCATCAGGTGTATTTTCATTAAATGTTAAGGAAATATCATGAAGATCTAACATACTAAGCCCCCTCCGCCGTGGAACTGTTTAGTTCTTTTCGTTTTTGCCGGCGCCGCTTTTTTTCTTTTTGTGCCTTCATTATTTTTGGTGTAATTAACGCAGCAACAACAAGTAGTGCGGTTATTAATTTCATATCACCCGTTTCTAAAAACTCAACACGTAAAGCAAGTGTTACCACAATACGATAAATAATTGCACCACCGATTACGGCAATCGTTGTAATGGCGATTGTTCGTTTTCCAAATAGGGCTTCCCCAATAATGACCGAGGCAAGACCAGTAATAATCATCCCAATTCCAAGACCAACATCGGCAAAACCGCCGTATTGGGCAACTAATGCGCCGGACAAGGCAACAAATGCGTTGGAAACACCAAGACCCAGAATGATTAATGTATCGGTGTTAGCCGATAAACTTCGGATCATTTTTTGATTATCCCCAGTAGCTCTGATCGCCAGTCCAACCTCTGTTTTAAGAAAATAGTCGGTCAATAGCTTAATTAGAATACTGACGAATATCATGAAAATAAGAATAGCCCATGTACTGGGAACTTGCGCTAAACCTATCGTTTTCATCAGACCATTGAGCGCTTGATCAAAACCCGTTCCTTTCCAAAATCCTTCAACCTGTGTAAAAAGGGTTGTTTCATTGAGAAGGGATAAATTTGGACGACCCATTATCCGTAAATTAATAGAATAAAGTGCAATCATCATGATAATACCTGATAATAATGGATTTATTTTTCCCTTTGTATGAAGAACACCTGTTATACTGCCTGCTACAAATCCGGCTATTGTACCCAGAATCGTAGCTGTTACAGGATCTGTTCCATTTATAATTGAAATGGCAGCGACAGCACCGCCCGTTACAAAACTTCCATCTACTGTTAAATCCGGAAAATCCAAAATACGAAAAGATAGGTATACACCAAGCGCCATTATCGCGTATATTATTCCTGATTCAACTGCTCCAAACATTGATATAAACACAAGATGTCCTCCCTCTACAGCAAAGGATACAATTGGCCCCTCTAAGAAAGGGGCCAAATTCCTATCTCTTTATTCAGGCTCAACGAACTGAGCTTTTTCATCCCACTCTTCGTTCCACTCGATGCCTTGTTCCTCTGCTGCTTCTTTATTTATAAACAGTTGCATTTCTGCTGGGTATTCTACCGGAATATCAGCAGTTGTCTTTTCGCCTGTTAATACTTCTACCGCCATTTCACCTGCACGAGTACCAATTGTATGATAGTCGATTCCGTATGTGGCAAAACCACCTTTTTTGAGTGAGTTTGGTTCACCAACAATCAATGGAATATCCTGATCATTTGCTACACCAACGACACTATCTAATGCCGATACAACTGTGTTATCCGTAATAATATACATAACATCGACTTCACCTACAAGTGTTGTCGCTGCCTGTTGTACCTCAGCAGATGTTGAAACAGTACGCTCAGCTACACTCAAGCTTGAACCTTCAATTTCTGCCTTCACCGCTTCTATCTGAGATACAGAGTTTTGCTCACCAGCGTTGTAAATAAGCCCAACCTTTGAACCCTCAAAGTACGTATCGATAAAATTTACCGTGTTCTTAATCGCATCCGGGTGAAGGTCAAGTACCCCCGTGATATTTTCTCCGGGTTGATCCATCCCATCTACTAGACCTGCTCCCACTGCATCCGTAACAGATGTAAAAATAATCGGAATGTCCTGTGTCGCCTGCAATGCACTTTGGGCACTCGGTGTTGAATTTGCAAAGATTAAATCAACATTATCTGCCACAAAGTTCTGTGCTATAAGACTTGCATTGTTTTGATCATTCTGTGCGTTCTGCAGATCAAACTCTACATCCAAACCCGCTTCTTCAACCGCTTGTTTAAATCCATTGTAAGCAGCATCCAATGATGGATGTTCAACAATTTGAGTAGCCCCTATTGTATAGGACTGCTTTTCCTCTTCCTGATCAGCATTTTGATCTGTTGCTTCTCCTGATCCTGAAGTTTGCTCACCTTCAGCATCTTCACTGGTTCCACAAGCAGCCAATGTTAGTAAGCTAATCAAAGCTATAATTAGAAAAGTTAGCCATTTTTTCTTCATTTTTTTACCCCCTGGATTATTCACTTTTTAGAAATATTCAAAAGATTTATGCCATATTATATCACAGAACAAATTGAATAACACTGTTTTTATACATAAATCCTTATAAATATAAATAATGCAAGCGTAAAGGTCATTAAATTAGTATTTTAATGAATATTTATTCGTTAGAACATGTTGGTAATAAAAAAATATGAACCCTTCTCCGTATTCTGAAGGATTCATTATATATATACTACTTAACTACTTATAGTGTTCTTTTAATCTGTCTTAACCTCTTGCTACTCTACATCGACCAGGTATACTCTATCATTAAACCCTCCACGTTGTTCTGCTTTTTTCTCGCGGATCTTCTCAACATCTTCTATCGTGCTACCATGCACATTTGTCAATGCGTGCATTAATTCCAGTAGATCAGCTAACTCTTCTAACGCATCTGCGTCATTTTCAGCAGCTAAGTATTCCTGCAGTTCCTCTTTAGTCTTCTTTCTAAGTTCATTTATATAATCTTCATCAGAAAGCGTTGCAGTATTTGCCTTCTTTCCCGTTATTGCGATGATTCCCGGTATTTTGTCTCGTATTAGCTTGTTGTATGTTGGCATTTGACACTCTCATTTCGTTTGGTTTATTTAAAGCTATTCTAAATTACAGTTACTATAATTACTTCAATTATAACAAGATAGTATTCTAGATTCATTAGAAATTTAATAGGTTATTAAAATAAACATAAAAATGCCTAGTAACAAATGTTACTAAGCATTTTGCAGATAGCTCCTATCTATTTACAACAGCAATGGTTGCAATTAATTTAGTTAAAATTGTACGCTCCACCTACCATTCAGCCTTCCACATTATTTATAATCTTCTTCATCCTTTAAAAAATCATCGTAATGCTCCATTTCCTTATAACGTTGCTGTTGGCGATAACCGTACATAATATTTCGTACAACCTTATCACTTTCAAGTCCTGAGCCGATTGCGCCTACTACAGTTGCAACAGAGGTAACAAGCCACGTCAAATGAAAATAATATTTATAACTGACTTCTCCTTCCAGTCCTACTGTTTCGGCAAATACTTCTGGTGGCACAAAAAAGGCTACCGCAACCAGAAACAGTATAAAGAGCATTGTATAGTATACCAATACAGCAATCCCCAGGGTTATTACTGTAGCTGTATTATATAGCAGCCTTAATTTCCTGTGACTTTTCTTAGTTGGCTTCTCCCATAAATTATGTGCAAAAATTACCCAAATAATCATACCTAGTATAGCTCCCAGCATTAAAACGATGAAACGTGTAGATCCGTAAGCCACGCTGAGATTCCAAAGGGAGGGAAATACTAGTCCATAAGCGCCAGTGGCAAATGCTATGGCGACTACACGTTTAAATGCAGGAATAATTGTCCAGGGTCTGTTCGCATGAGCCATCCCAAAGAGTAATCTTTGCCGTCCATTAACTCTAGGAACAACAATAAAGCGTACATCAGCCTTTTCTATCCTATCAGGCGGATTGACTTTACGAATTGGAGAAAAAGCGGAATCACTTCGTAATAAACGCAAATTATTTATGGCTGCACTATCTATATCCTTATTTAAAACCTTACCATGACCGTTCACTCGATAATATAATTCACTAACCATTTGAATGATTGCTTTTTCCACACGTTTACCAACTGGCAAAATTCCGAAAGCTGGAATAGAAATTTGAGCTACTCCTTCTTTATCATTAACATCACCTAGTACGACATCTTTCCCCGAAAAGATAGGAAGATCTGTCAGGCATACAGCGTAATCCCAATTATGTTCCTGTTTTAAATCAGCTGCTCTATTAATAATCTCGTCCACTTTTTCGGCAGCGCCTGTTAGTGGATCACGAACTATTTCAACCTCCCACGAGAGGTCTTTATCAATATGGCCGGAGAATGCATCCGGCAATTTGTCCACTAATTTATAAGCAATCGATTCTGGTAGTTCCGGAGCTGGGATTATTCCTACAGTCATTTTTTTCATATCAAGAACCTCCCCTGCTGCTATGTACATACGTTATTTTCGACTATTTTCCTTATAATACCCGTTTTATACTAATCCAAACAAAGAAGCTTAAACAGAGTAACAGTTCCTTCATATCCCTTGGAAACCACAAAGAATCTGCCAAACCCTCGCAAGTTCGGCAGATTCTATATGCCTATTAAAATTTAATTATTTACCGGATGTTTATACACATATTCCGGATAATCGGTAATAATCCCGTCGACACCAAGATTGATTAACTTATCAGCTTCTTTCTGCGCCCGTACCGTGTAAGGATAAATCTCCATACCTTCTTCATGTACACTTGTCACAAGCTCATCTGTAACTATATTCAAATTAGGATTAAAATAATCGGCATAGGTTGCGAAGTTGGCTAACTGCTCCTCGGTTACTCCATCCCAAGTCATACCGGCTAGTACGCCATGAGGAACATTCGGTAAAAGTTCCTTGGATACTTGCATGGATTCATGATTGAATGATTGGATAATGATTTTCTCGTTTTGAGGATGTTGCATATTACGTTCGATTAAGACATCTGCAACTTTTTCTTCAATACCAGGATATAACTCCGGTGACTTCAGTTCGATCAAAATCCCTATTTTCCCACGATATGCATCGATGACTTCTTCAAATGTAGGAATCTGTTCATTCGCAAATTCTTTCCCGAACCAGCTTCCTGCATCCAGTGCTTGAATTTCTTCAAGCGATAAATCCCCGACAAAACCTCTGCCATCAGTAGTACGGTTTACTGTTATATCATGGATTACAACCAATTCTTCATCCTCCGTCATTTGAACATCAATTTCGATGTAACCTGCCTTCATATCAACTGCCTTTTCAAATGCGGCCATCGTATTTTCAGGTGCATGGGCAGAAGCACCACGGTGTGCAACATTTGCAACCTCTTGCTGTTTGGAAGGAGTATCCTCCATCGCATAAGCTGATGCACCGAACGCGTTCAAAAAAACTGTTCCGATCAAAAAAGTAGAAAAAATAAGTCTCATTAATAATCCTCTCCCTTATCGTTTATTTGTCTGTCATCTATCATTTTAAAGAGAGATTATTAATTTCGAATGAATGCAAAAATAATTTTTTGCAAAGAAAACCACGAGATTAGTAGCATGACAAAAGTCACTAAAAACATAATACGAAGCACTATCCACCTAACCTTCTCACTAATCCAACTGATTTTCATACTCTTGTTTAAAATTCAATATGTACAGTTTCTGGTTTTTCAATAATATCTTTGTTTACATCAAGAATTTCGCTTGTTGATAGTTTAAAAGATTTGATAGCCTCAATATTCGTTTCGTCAACAATAAACCCCATCGTTCCTGTCTTCTCTTGCCCAGGATCAAATTCTCCGTTTAGATGTTCCAGATAAAATTCTTCTTCCCAACTTATTTTTTCTCCAGTATTTAACTCAATTATTGCAACTGGTTGTCTACACTACAGGTAAGTTATTAATCTAGTATTAATGGTACGTAAATAATTCCTAAATTTCTGTGTGAATAAAGCACCATGTTATGGAAGGAAGAGACACCCTCCCTCAATCTTTACTTATAACGGCAATTAAAGTACTATTTAAAGTAGAACAAAATTTGTTAAATTTAAACTATTCCAATTAGTATATAAATAGACATATATAGATTTCTGAAAGAAGAAGGTGGCTCCATGAACCTTACCTATTTCCTGTTTTTCTCATGTATTATTGTTTGCACATTAATTATTACCTATTGGGCGGCAAAGCAAAGCAAGACAACAAACCAATTTTATATTGCAGCTGGAAGCTTAACAGGGGTGCAGAATGGGATGGCGATTGCAGGTGATTACATAAGTGCTGCTTCCTTTTTAGGGATTGTGGGTACAATTGCAATCAATGGCTTTGATGGTTTCCTGTATGCGATTGGTTTTTTAGTCTCTTATTTAATAGTGTTGTTTTTTATAGCAGAACCTGTACATCATTTGGGGACTTATTCGCTTGGTGATGTGGTCTGTTCACGTTTTCCAAGTTATAAGATGCGCTGGATGATGGCGATTGGCGCGTTTATCATTTCTATTTTGTATATGATTCCGCAACTGGTTGCTGCTGGACTTTTGATTCGCTTACTTCTTGATATTGATTATTCCACTTCGGTACTTATAATCGGGAGTTTAATGACAGTGTATGTGGTGTTTGGAGGAATGTTTGCGACGTCATGGGTGCAAATCGTGAAAACGGTTGTGCTTTTGTCAGGGACTTTTCTGCTTTCATTAATTGTATTCTCACGTTTTGATTGGAGCATTGCGGAGCTGCTTACACAAGTTAAACTAGGTACTCCTTTAGGTGATCAATTTTTCATGCCCGGTAATTTGTTCGGCAATCCACTGGAAACGCTATCGCTTCATTTGGCTTTAGTCCTTGGAACGGCAGGTCTCCCGCATATTTTAATACGCTTTTT
The DNA here is from genome assembly GCF_052246775.1 of Virgibacillus sp. L01. NCBI lineage: Bacteria > Bacillati > Bacillota > Bacilli > Caryophanales > Bacillaceae > Virgibacillus > Virgibacillus sp. L01. The sequence continues at coordinate 1,076,297 of NZ_JBQQCP010000001.1, forward strand.
TACCGTTCGAAATACGCTTGAGGTTCGACGGTCACTGTTAACTGCAAGCTGGATTATAGGGATATTTTATATCATTACACTTGTTCTTGGACTTGGTACGGTTGCGCTTATCGGTTACGAGGAACTGATTGCACATGATACAACCGGGAATTTGGCTGCACCATTATTAGCTGGTGAGCTGGGCGGGGACTTCCTAATGGCCTTCATTGCAGCAATATCGTTTACGACCATTGTTGCGGTAGTCGCTGGCTTGGTGATTTCTGCTACAACTGCTTTTTCCCATGATATCTATTACCACATTATTAAAAAAGGACAAACTACTGAACATAAACAAATACGTGCTGCGCGATGGACAGCATTTGTCGTTGGGCTCATATCCACATTATTTGCGCTTGGACTGCGGAATATTAATGTTACATTCCTTGTTTCCTTAACATTCATTGTTGCCGCTTCGAGTAATTTGCCTATCCTTTTATTTACGATCTATTGGAAGCGCTTTACACAATCAGGAGCAATTACCGGGATGGTATGTGGATTAACTGCATCTCTTATACTTTTAATATTCGGCCCGCATATTATGAATCCGGATGGTGGCTGGATACCGAGCGAACCTCTCTTCCCTTTGCATAATCCTGGCATCATTGCTATTCCCATTGGATTTTTAGGTGCATATCTTGGTTCTATATTTACACGTGAGCCACAGCATAGCAGCCGTGAATTCAGACGATTTCATGTAAAAGCACAGACCGGGATTGATACGAAGGAGGACAACCAGTGAAGTACTTGACAATTACTTTGTTTGAACGACTGGGCTTATTGCTGGTATTTGCTTTCGTGCTTACACGAATCCCTGGTTTCAAGTCATTACTTTATCGTGAATATTCGAAGCGAATGTCACTTGTACATGCCTGTATGTTTGGCCTTTTCGGAATTGCCGGCACGGTGACCGGGATTGTCATGGAAGAGGGTGTTGTTGTTAGCCGGGCATTTATCTGGTCTGTCGGTGATGACCAAATGGCGGTCAGTTCCAGCTTGGTGGCTATCGTTATAGCTGGATTGTTAGGCGGACCTATTGTAGGACTTGGGGCAGGACTGATTGCCGGCACCCACCTTTTTTACCTTGGGGGTATCGGCTTTTTAGCAAATAGTCTGGTCAATCCACTGACAGGGTTACTTGCAGGATTAACCGCGCAATTTTTTTCAAACGAACGAGTAATTTCCCCTTGGAAGGCGTTATTTATCGGCGTATTTCCACCAATTCTGCAGATGCAGTTGCTGCTCATATTTGAGCCACATTCAGATAATATCATCGCCATTGTAAATACGATTGGCCTGCCGCTTGTTTTATCCAACAGTATTGCCATTGCCATATTTACGGCGATGATCAGCATTGTACTGCGTGAACAGGAGAATGAGGCTGCACTGGCAACCAAACAGGCTTTAACCATCGCAGAAGAAGCTCTTCCTTTTTTAAAAAAAGACTCTTCACACGATATGGCGTCTGGAATAGCTAATTTACTATATGACCGTTTGAAACTAGCCGCAGTATCCGTAACGAATGAAAAAGAAGTTCTCGCACATAAGGGGCTTGCTGAAGATCATCACCAGGTGGGGGATGAGATTATTACCGCATTATCCCACCAGGCAATTTATTCAAAACAGATGCAAATTGCCCATTCACGTACGGAAATTCAGTGTAAGCACAGAAATTGCCCATTGGAAGCTGCCATCATTATTCCTATTATGGATGCAAATGACGCAACAGGACTTATCAAATTTTACTTTCGCAAAGCACAGCACATTCGTCCGGTAGAGCTAATGCTGGCACAAGGATTGGGGCAGTTAATATCCAACCAGCTTAATACGATTGCAACGGAAAAGATGAAAACACACATACGAGATGCAGAACTGAGAAATCTACAAGCACAGATTAATCCGCACTTTCTATTTAATACACTTCACTTGATTGCGGCATTATTTCGAAAAGATCCGGAAAAGGCACGCCAAATCACGGTAAACCTGGCACACTATATGCGATTTAATATCGGACTTGTTTCATCATCACTAGTACATCTGGAAAAAGAATGCCAGCATGTGAAAGCATATATTAAAATTGTTCAAACCCGTTTCTCCAGTCAGCTGCAAATTATTTTTTCAGAAACGGATGGCATTTCAGAGGTGTTCATTCCACCATCAACGATTCAGCCACTAGTTGAAAACAGTGTACAGCATGGGTTAAAAAATGTTTCAAAAGACGGAATCATAAATGTGACAATCGAAAAGTTGGATACATGTATCCAAGTAACAGTCAGTGACAATGGCTGTGGCTTTCCTCAAGATATTATAGACATAGCAGGGAATGCTTCATTGTCGGCAAATCAAGATGGGGGTGCGGGGTTATATAATGTTAACCAGCGCTTAACCCGTTTACTGGGAGAATCAGCACGTTTGCATATCCGTAACTTACCCTCTAATGGAAGTGAAGTTTATTTTAAAATTCCGTATAAAGATTAATGGTACGAGGAGGTACTTATTATCATGAAAAATATTCATGCCCTGATTGCTGAAGATGAACAGTTTACCCGTGAAGAACTAATCGACTTACTGAAAAAAGAACAGGATGTCACTACATATCCAAGTGCTGAGAACGGTCAGCAATTAATAGATCTATACGTGGAGCATGAACCTGACGTTATTTTCCTTGATGTTCAAATGCCGGGGATGGCTGGAGTTGAAGCTGCAAAACGAATTAAAGAACTTTCCTATATTCAGCCACCATTATTCGTCTTCACAACCGCTTACGATGAATATGCGATTGACGCATTTGAAATTGAAGCTGTCGATTATTTATTAAAGCCTTATGATGATACGCGTTTTCAAAAGACGATGAAACGAATCCGAAAACAAATAGCACAATTGGATACCAACGAAGACAAGCCCCTCCAGCTTGAAGTCCATTCCCCTGCATCAAAATTGCTCGTTGATGACGGGGAACGAATGGTTGTTTTGTCACCGGATTCCATCTATTATGCGGTCCCATTCAAACGAATGCTTGAAATCCATACAAAGGATGAAGTGATCGAAAGCCGGATGACATTACAGGAATTGGAGGAAAAATTGCATGGACTTTCTTTCTTTCGGACACATCGAAGCTATTTAGTAAACCTGAATCACGTCCGGGAAATTACGCCATGGTTTAACGGGTCGAGTAATGTAACACTTAACGATAAAAACGGCACATCATTACCTGTAAGTCGCTCAGCAAGAAAAGTACTTCTAGATGTATTTAAACAATAACCACTGATGATTGATTTTAGACTATTCAGACTCAAATAGTTACAATTGATACAATTTTGCTCTCCAAAATACTCCGGTCATTTATACTGTTTAGTAAGCGCTTTCAGATAAATGCGGAGGTGATTCAAGTCGGCTAATCAGTTGGCAGGCTGTTCGTTAGAAAGGATTAGCAGCCCATGCAGATCCAAGGTAAATAAGGGAAATTGAAATTCGCGACTTTTTACCAAAAACTCGAAGCGGAAAAATAATGCGTCGCGTTTTAAAAGCATGGGATCTTGGTCTTCCAACCGGCGACCTGTCAACAATGGAAGAATAGTTTTAAAATCAGGAGAGGTTTCCACGGGGAAGCTAAAGCCTCTCTAACTACAGATGAGGAGTGTGATTATGAGTAATGTAAGCGACTATAAGGCAGATGATCAGACAGATGGCAAGATCGATTTTGTGAAAATAGAGCAAAGTGAGAAGTTTCAACGTTTAATGAACGACAGGAAAAAGTTCATCGTTCCCTTAACTATATTTTTCCTTGTCTTTTATTTTTTACTTCCCGTTCTAACATCCTATACAACTTTCCTGAACACACCGGTGATCGGTGATATTTCATGGGTTTGGATATTTGCCTTTGCGCAATTTGTTATGACGTGGGTTCTTTGTACGATCTATGTAAAAAAAGCAGCATTCTTTGACAGGCTGACAGATGAAATCATTGACGAGCAAATTAACAACAAAGGAGGTAATAGCTGATGAATGCAACTGTCGTAATTCTTTTTCTTGCTATTGTCGTACTAACACTCATTATTACGTACTATGCTGCTAAAAATACCAAGTCAACTACTGACTTTTATACAGCTGGCGGCGGATTGAAGGGTTGGCAAAATGGGATTGCAATAGCAGGTGACTATTTATCAGCCGCTTCCTTCCTTGGAATTGCCGGCGCAATCGCATTATATGGCTTTGATGGGTTCTTTTATAGTATCGGTTTCCTTATTGCCTATTTGGTTGTTCTATTCTTAGTGGCAGAGCCGCTTCGGAATCTTGGAAAATATACACTTGCAGATATGCTTAAGGCACGGTTCGATGAAAAGAAAGTCAGGGGAGCTGCAGCCCTTAACACGATAACAATCTCTGTCTTTTATATGATTGCACAACTTGTTGGAGCAGGAGCCCTTATCCAGCTATTATTTGACATACCTTATTGGATAGCTGTTCTGATTGTTGGTGTTATGATGACAATCTATGTATTATTTGGTGGAATGATTGCCACCAGTTGGGTTCAAATCGTAAAAGCTGTTCTGCTTATGGCTGGAATGGTCATTATTTCGTTCCTTGTTTTATTGAAGTTTAACTTTAACATTGTCGATATGTTCAATGATGTTAAAACTGTTACGAGTAATGGAGCAGATTATCTGAAGCCAGGTCTCAAGTATACAAACCCACTGGGAACCATTTCCCTAATGATTGCGTTAGTACTTGGAACGGCTGGTTTACCACATATACTTATGCGTTTCTTCACGGTTAAAGATGCTAAAACAGCAAGAAGTTCTGTAATTACCGCAACATGGGTAATCGGTATATTTTATGTACTGACTTTATTCCTTGGGTTTGGTGCAGCTGCATTTGTTGGCGAATCAAATATTCTTGCAGCGAATCCTGGCGGTAACATGGCGGCACCACTGCTGGCCGAAGCATTAGGCGGAGAAATCCTGTTCGCATTCATATCTGCAGTTGCTTTTGCCACCATTCTGGCAGTAGTTGCCGGTTTGGTCCTATCAGGTGCATCAGCATTCGCCCATGATTTATATGGACAAATTATTAAAAAAGGAAAAGCGTCTGATTTACAGCAAATGCGGGCAGCACGTTATGCTTCTTTGGCAGTATCTGTGCTTGCAATTATTCTGGCATTATTTGCGCAATACTTAAACGTGGCATTCCTTGTTTCGCTAGCCTTCTGTATTGCAGCAAGTGCAAACCTTCCAGTCATTCTTTATACGGTATACTGGAAGAAGTTTAATACAGCTGGTGCCGTTACAGCAATGTTAACAGGTTTGTTCTCAGCGTTAATCCTTGTGTCCATTAGTCCAAGTGTGTTTTCGCCGGTAGAGGGTGCAGCATTATTTGTCGGGGATCCAATCTTCCCTATTTCAAACCCTGCACTTGTTTCAGTTCCACTAGGTTTCCTTGGAGGCTACCTTGGTACTATATTCTCTAAAGACACCAGTGCGAAACGATACGCTGAAGTTAAGGTAAAAGCAAATACTGGATATCGGGAAACAGGAAGCTGAATCAATAATGAGCGACCGCTATTATGGCGGCCGCTCATTTTGTTTTATTTGATAGTTCTCTGTTGACTTACATTCTCATCTCATTTAGCTAAAAGAAAGACGGAACAGTGCTCCACTCAACCTCTAGTTATTAATATACTTCTCAAAAACGTCTCCGAAGTCTTTCTCATGATATTCTTCACGAATTGATTTCAGCCAGTCGAATCCAAACTCCGTTAACTCTTTATACTGTTCTGCAAGTTTCGTTTCAGAAGTTCTTGAGTGTTGCAGTACTGTCACGGCTTTATTTAAGCTCTCCCCAGCCATTTCTGTAATAATTGCATTTTCGTGGGTTGTTTCAGCTATAAATAATAACGCCTTATATAAATCTTTTAATTTAACAATCTCGTCTTTATGCACATCAATGCTTAGCGGTTCTTTTCCTAACGTAAATTTAATTTCGATATCCAAATCGATTTTCCCTGCTGTCTCAAGGGATACATCTGATATCTTGTATTGTGAGTATGGATAACGATTTAGCGTTCGTTTAGAAGAAGCAGCATTTTCCCCATTCACATGAATTAGTGCCAGGTTGGTGAAGCAATATTCATCTGCTTTTGTCTTAATAAGGAAGTAGATTTTTTCATCATCTTCGTGTCGGACGTAATCATCCGCGTCTGTCTTATCATAGTCCTCGGGGCCAATAATCCTGCCAATATCGGATAAACCCAGTGCATCTGAAGCTAATTTTTTAAACATTCCTGTGACTCCCCTTCTTATAATTATTTTCAGAATTATTATACCATTAATGGACTCCAATGACACTCACCCATTCCTCTGTCTGTGAATAGGCTGTTACGATATTCAAAACGGAGGAGTGAAAGACCAACATGAATAGAGAATTTTATTACACTGTTCAGCCAGGTGATCATCTCGGGTTGCTGGCTGAGCGATTCCGTACACCAGCAGAACAGATTTTCAAAGATAATCCCGGGATAGACCCGTACAATCTTCGAGTGGGGAAACGCCTGCTTATTCCAGTGAAACAATCCACTTTCAGGCAGGATGATTGTATCAGTCAAGCAGAATTCGAATTTAGAAGCAGTAATCGTAAACTTTGGGAAGAGCATGTTGCTTGGACCAGAATGACAATTATCAGTTTGACGTTTAATCTACCGGATGTGGAATTTGTTATCGCACGTCTTCTGCAAAATGCTACAGACATGGGGGATGCAATCAGACCCTGCTATGGTGACCGTCTAGCTGATATATACGCTAATTTGATAAAAGAACATCTCTTATTTGCCGCTGACCTTGTTAAAGCTGCAGTAGCAGGTGATCAGCAAGCAGCAATGGCCGCTGAACAAAAATGGTACGCTAATGCAGATGAGATTGCCAGGTTCTGGAGCAGTGTAAATCCTTATTTGTCCGAGAAGGGTGTTAGAGATATGTTTTATCAGCACTTAGATTTAACAAAACAGGAAGCAGTATTTATGATAAATATGGATTACCAGAAAGATATTCAAATATATGATGAAATTGAGGAACAAGCTTTAACGATGTCGGACGCCATTTCAACTGCAGTAGTAAAACAATTTCCTGAACTATTTGCCTAGATTAATTGAGTAGAAGGCATATGCCTCTTACTCAGCTTACCTATTGCTGCGGAAATTTATATACGCAGCCTTTAAAGACTCTTAAAAGCTAACCTCTATTAAATTTCACTCACGATTCAAGTCAGATTTCTGAGATGCTCTCTTCCTTTCTATACTCTCAACATTATACTCCATCAAAGGCTTAACAAATTTCTCATAACGTTCCTTTTTGAATCTCTCTAATTCCTCTGGCGTCATATCCTTCGTTACCTCCGACACATGACGCCCCGGGAGTTCATCAAACTCCTCCTTTGTCATCCATGTTACTTTGCCATTTTCGACAATAAAATGTTTCATAATAATTCCTCCTTCACATATTAAAAACCCCTTCATGCGTTGGATGCATAAAGGGGTTTTCTACCGATTTATCACTCAAAGCATAGGCCTTGCTGGTGGGAGCACCTTACATTTGCAGGTTGCTGTGACGTCGTTGAGCCAGTTCTCTCGATCACTCTTGATAGCTATTCACTTACATAAAGTATATATGAATTTTCATGATATTTCAATACATAATCACCAGCACATTAATTCATCGATGTTGGGTTACACTACTATAAAGGCTGTTTTCTAAAAGTTTGTTGCCTTATCAAAGTAATGAAATCATACCGTAGTGATTATAAACTGCGACATACTTTTTAAACAGTTTAGCGCTGTTATACCGCTTCGGAAATACACTTCGCGCACCAAGGGCGGCTGATCAGCCTTCTTGCTCCTACGTCGGTGCGAAGTCTCATCTAGGCCTTAGTTCCCACAGGAGTCTACGTGTATTTCCTCCGCTGTTGACTGGAGTATGATTCGCTATAGAATAAATGTGTGAAAGCACGGTCCGAAGACACCGCAGAGTAGCTAAATGAAGGCCCTTCCCGCGGAAAGCATCCGCCCGTAGCGATCCCGAACGGTGGGACGAGAGTTTATAAAGATTATTCCAGCAGTTACGTTGCAGTTTATAGCAACTCAGAGGGTTAAAGAGCAGTAAAACATACAGAAAAGCAACTAGTAAAAAACGGATTGCGGTGAGTTTAATGGTAGTGATAATCATTCAAAATCTTATCCCACTCTACGAATTAAGCCTATTGAATGTTTCATTGTCCCAATTAATTGAAGACCACAGAGAATTCAATGACACACTTAAAGCATATTGGCATCAGAAAGTATATTTAACACCTAGATGGTGGTTCTTGGTTATGCTCAGCTTACTGCCCGCGATTATCTGGTGGATGTTAGTTAATAAGAAAAGAATTATCGAGATTACAGCATTCGGATTATTCTATGGTGTTGCAGCAATTATTCTTGATTCTATTGGAAGCAACGCCCTAGCCTGGACTTATCCTTACATCCTTTCACCATATTTACGCCCGCAATTATATCCTTATGATGTTGGTGTTGTAATCATTTCCTATATGTTTTGTTATCAGCTGTGGAGTGACAATTTTAAAAAATTCCTCATATTTTCAGGACTGCTAGCTGCTTTTTTAGCCTTTGCTGCTGAGCCGATTATGGTATGGCTAGGCCTTTACAAAGCAATATACTGGAAACATATTTATTCATTCCCCATTTACTGGCTTTTAGGCATAATATGCTGGGGAATCATTATGTATTTTAAAAAATTGGAACAGGAGAGATAGATAATTCTTATTTCTTCTGTTCTTTTCTATGGAAATAATGAATGTTTTAGCTTTTTATATCGTCTATATAAATGAAGGGTTAAAAAAGTAATAGGGGAGATTTACATGTCTAACAAAAAAGCGTTATTAGTAATTATTATATCATTGTTATGTCTATTTTTAACGGCCTGTAGCCAGGGTGATTCGCCTGAATCTGCAAGTGATCAGGATGAATCTAATCAGGAAAATGTAACGGAAGATAAAGAAAAGTCGGATGAATCCCCGAGAGATAACAAGTCTGATAAAGAAACAAAAAACCAACCAGAAAAAGATGATAAGAAAAATAATAACTCGTCAGATGACTCATCAGAAGAACAGGATGATTCTTCCGAAAAACAGAAAATTGAAGATGATGGCAGTACTGAAGAAAGACTCCTGCCTGTCGGAACATTATCACATGGAGATAATGGCGAAAAAGTTAGTATGATGCAGGAAGCCCTAAACCGATTAGGTTATTCGTTGACAGTTGATGGCGATCTAGGATGGACCACTGTCTGGGCGATAAAAGATTTTCAAGCGCAGGTATCTGCCTTGAAAATTGACGGTATTTACGGGGAGGGTACACGTGAATATATACAAAAAGCAATAGATGGTGAATTAGAAATAGATCCGGGCACTGGTCTGGAAAAAAATAACGATACTAAAGAAAAGCAAGACAACAATGAAAACAATAGTAATATAGTATCTAACCCATCAAGTATTCTTGCTTTGGTTAATAAAAATAACCAATTACCAGCAGACTATGTCCCAGGTAATCTCGTTAATCCAAATGTAAGGTTTCCATTTACAGAAGACTTGCCCAAAAAACAAATGCGACAAGTAGCAGCAAATGCACTTGAGAATATGTTTAATGCTGGAGATAAGGCAGGGGTTGACCTTTTCGCTCAGTCTGGTTACCGTTCATACGATAGGCAAGAAGCAATTTTCGCGGCAAATGCTCGTGAGCACGGGCGCGAAGCAGCAAACCAATTTAGTGCACAAGCCGGGGAAAGTGAGCATCAAACAGGACTGACAATGGATGTCACAAGCGCTGATATCAATTACCGTCTGAATACAAAATTCGCAAATACCGATGAAGGGCAATGGGTTAAACAACATGCTAGTGAGTACGGTTTTATCATCCGCTACCCAAAAGGTAAAACTAGTATCACCGGTTATCAATACGAACCTTGGCACCTTCGTTACGTCGGCAAGAAAGCCGCCAAATACATTGACAGCAATAATACTACGCTGGAACAGTATCTGGGTAATCAATAATAGTTATATACAAGAGCTTGGACGACGATCCAAGCTCTTTTTCAATCAGGTGATAACAAGGCTCCAATAGCTCCACTATATTCACCATTTCCCAGAAACACTGGCTCTGTTCCTGCCAGTCTAGTGTATTCTTCAATAATATCCTGCAGAAGAGGATTTGACCGAAACGACGAACCGATATAAACGATGAAGTCGACGTTATGTTGGGCTGCCATTTGCAAGCTTATCGTAACGATTACTTCACCTATCATCCCAATTACTGCTGCCAACTTGTCTGCATTTGAGGGGGGCTGCGCTATCATTGACTCCTTTTTCCCAAAGTTGCTGGCAGTCAAGTCTCCGGATATTGGCGATAGCGCCCCCTCGAAGATATCCTTCACTTTAAGGTCAGCGTTGCCCCTGTCACCGTTACTAGCTAACTGTACCATCCATGCATAATCCTCAACTCCGGTTAATAAGTAGCCAAGTCCGATTAAAGTTCCACCGCCAATACCAGATCCTCCAATCCGCTGTTGTTCCCTATCACTAACAAGGTGAATTGATGTCCCAGTACCAACGTTTACAAACATAAAATTATTCTCGATTGCATATCGTTGCTGATCAGCCAAAAACTGTATCCCACGGTTAGTTGCGTCAAATTCAACCACCATTTCAGCAGGAGCTGTCAGTTTTTCCGCAAATAACTGGCTTTTCCCGCCAGTGATACAAACAGCGGGATTCTTAAAGGTATTATATAGCCATGAGATAGCATCGCCAATAGCTTGTGAAGGGAATGTTTGATAGACAATATTATCATTTTCCCAATAGGCTACTTTTACAAGTGTGCCGCCAGCATCAATTCCAATTTTCGTTTGATTCATTTTTATCATTTCTCCCCTAACAGTTTTTTATTACCGTAAAAAAAACAAAAACATTTCGTTCATCAACTATTATTTGATAGGATTAAATAAGAACCTGAATTGAGGGACGTAATATGCATTTATTAAAACTAATGAAAGACTCAAGGTTTTTCAAGATTTTTACAACCTCCGTAGCTTGGACCGCTATTATTCTACTATTTTTGTTCATCGCTTCAATGGTTTATCTATTAATTATGGATTATTTTTATAATGAAGATAACGACAAATTTAATCAGAATGGGGAAGAAATCACGCTACACGACGCCTACATGTCTAGTCAGACTTATGTTGAATCCATTCTTTAATAGTCTTGGACACTTCACCAGGAGCATCAACATAAATATTATGCGTTGTATTGGGTATCGGACGAACCTGTACATCCGGTGTGTTTTCTAAAAAGTGGTTAGCTTGCTGTTGCCGAAAACCTTCCATTTCTTTCGGAAGCGTACTTCTGAACAACAGTACCGGACATATAATCTGTTGCAGAATCTTACTTGTTGGCTCGGCATAAATTCCTTTTACAATTGCTTTCGCATCAGAAACTGGTAGAGCTAACCGGATTTCTCCGTTTACCTCCGTAACCTGCGACTTGGCTGCTGCCTCAATCTCAGGTGACCATCTTGACATCTCACTCTTCTCTGATTGTATAAATGCCTCCCACGAAGAAAAGCGAACACTATTATGGAATTTCTCTATACTTACAAGCTCATCCTCCAACGTGTCACTCTTTATTTCCTGTATATAACCCCCATCAAGCAAAATCACACCCTTAACTTGCTTCGGATAGCCTTTCGTATAATACAAAGAAAGATGTGCCCCCCATGAATGCCCGATTAGAAAACTTGGCATTCGCCAAGCCTTTGGGCGAATTGCCTTAGTTGTACTTATGCAGTAAGAAAGTAGTTATACTTTCTTATCTGCCAAGGTAAATTTCCGACTTCCCTAAGCCCTTAACGACTTTCTCAACCTCTTCTGCCATACAAGATGGCCAGAACGCTTTTTCCTCTGACAAAGACTTATCTCTTCCATTCCTGACAAGATCAAATGAAACGACATGATAGTCAGTTAAATACTGTGCCAATTCTCCAAAGCTTAACCCCGTGCTCCCCATTCCATGAAGAAACACCAATGTCGTATTTTCTCTGTTCCCCCATTCATATAAGCCACTTCCCATTCACTCTTCACCTCATCATATATTTGATTAATTCAAGTTTATCAAAAAAATTAATAATTTTGTAAAATAACTGTTGTATTTTTATACACAACTATGTATAATGATACATAATCTAATAATGAACCGGAAAGGATTTGATTTTAGTGGCCAGCACAATTTCAAAACCGCAATTAAAGGAAAAGGATTTTTTAACGTTAAACCAGTTAAGTAAAGCAGAAATAACTGGACTGTTAGACGAGGCTGTTGCTTTAAAAAAACAGACAAAGGAAGGAACACTGGAGCCCTATTTAAAAGGAAAAGTTCTTGGAATGATCTTCGAAAAGGCATCTACCCGTACAAGAGTTTCATTTGAAGTAGGCATGCTTCAGCTTGGAGGAGAGGCCATCTTCCTTAGTTCCAATGACAGTCAGATTAGTCGCGGAGAATCAACTTTTGATACGGCAAACGTGTTATCTCGCTATGTTGACGGCTTGATGATCCGAACCTTCAGTCACGACACTGTTGAATCCTATGCACAGCATGCAACTGTCCCTGTTATTAATGGATTGACCGACTTGCATCATCCAACACAGGTGCTTGCTGACCTCTTAACCATTTATGAACATAAGGGGAAACTTTCAGGATTAAAACTTGCCTTCCTCGGTGATGGAAATAACAACATGTGTCATTCATTAATCGAAGGTGCAGTAAAAGTTGGAATGGATATCGCTATTACCTGTCCAACCGGTTATGAACCGAATCAGGAGATACTCGAGCAAATGAAGCAAGAAGCTGAGCAAAATGATACGAAAGTAGAATACGGTGAAGATCCATATGAAGTGGTAAAAGATGCAGATATTATTGTTACCGATGTATGGTCGAGTATGGGGCACGAAGATGAAAATGATCAGCGAAATAAAATTTTTACACCTTATCAGGTAAACGAAAGCCTGTGTGAAAACGCAAAATCGGATTTCATTTTTTTACATTGCTTACCTGCCCACCGCGGAGAAGAAGTTACAGCAGGCATCATTGATGGACCGCATTCAGTAGTGTTTGATGAAGCGGAAAATCGCCTGCATGCACAAAAAGCTTTGTTAAAATTATTATTAGAAGATGGAGGGATTAACCATGACTAAAGAAAAAATAGTGTTAGCATATTCAGGTGGTTTAGATACATCTGTATCGATTAAATGGTTACAGGAAAAATATAATTATGATGTTATTGCACTGGCAATTGATTTAGGAGAAGAAAAGGATTTAGAAACAGTTCGTCAAAAGGCATTAAATGTTGGTGCCATTAAATCAATCGTCATCGATGCTAAAGATATGCTTGCAAAAGAATATTTAATGCCAGCATTGCAAGCAAATGCACTATACGAAGGCAAGTACCCATTATCCTCAGCGTTAAGCAGACCATTAATTTCGAAGTTACTTGTCGATATAGCAGAACAGGAAAACGCAGTAGCTGTTGCTCACGGCTGTACCGGAAAAGGAAATGATCAGATACGTTTTGAGGTCTCCATTAATGCGCTTAATCCTGACCTCCAAGTGGTGGCACCTGTAAGAGAATGGGGAATGACCCGGGATGAAGAAATTGCTTATGCAAAAGAAAAAGGTATTCCGGTCTCAGCTAATTTAGACAATCCATTTTCGATTGATGCAAATATTTGGGGAAGAGCTTGTGAAGCAGGTGTACTGGAAAACCCATGGAACGAAGCACCAGAGGAAGCATTTGCATGGACCAATCCAATCGAGGCTACTCCGGATGAATCTGAATATGTTGATATCACCTTTGAAGGCGGCATCCCAGTAGCACTAAATGACGAACCAATGGAACTTGTTGATATAATTGAGACATTGAACGAAGCTGGTGGCAAACATGGTATTGGGCGAATTGATCATATTGAGAATCGCTTAATTGGGATTAAATCACGAGAGGTTTACGAAAACCCAGCAGCATTAATCCTTATCAACGCCCACCAGGAAATGGAGTTTTTAACACATGCAAGAGAAGTAAGTCAATATAAAAAAACAGTTGAACAGCAATATGCAAAGATGATTTATGAAGGTCTGTGGTATTCACCGTTACGTCCCGCTATTGATGCATTTGTTTTGGAGACTCAAAAAACTGTAACCGGAAAAGTACGTGTTAAGCTCTTTAAAGGAAATCAATTCGTTGTTGCCCGGAAGTCCGAATATAGCTTATATAACGAAGAGCTGGCTACCTATGAAAAAGGGGACATGTTTGATCATACAGCAGCAGTTGGGTTTATCAAACTGTGGGGATTACCAACGAAAGTACACGCTGAAATCAATAAAAAAACAACTGATCCGGTTAAGCAGTAGGGAGGATTACAAATGTCAAAACTATGGGGCGGACGTTTCACTAAATCGACCAACGAACTAGTAGAAGAATTCACAGCGTCCATCGAGTTTGATCAGCAGTTTGCAATGGAAGATATTGAAGGGAGCATTGCCCACGTAACCATGCTTGCCGAATGTGAAATCATTACCAGAGATGAAGCAAGCCAGCTTATTAGAGGCCTAAAAATCATTGAAGAGAAAATCAATAACGGCCTGGTCGATTACGCGGTTGAGAATGAAGACATCCATATGAACATTGAGCAAATGCTAATTGACGAAATTGGACCTGTTGGCGGCAAACTCCACACTGGAAGAAGCCGTAATGACCAAATTGCGACAGATATCCATCTTTACGTTAACAATAAAACAAAAGAAATCATTAAACTTGTTGAATCCGTCCAAGCAGCTTTTATCAAGCAAGCAAAAGCAAATATTGCTGTCATTATGCCAGGGTATACACACTTGCAACGTGCACAGCCCATATTATTTTCGCACCATCTGCTTGCATATTTCTGGATGCTGGAAAGGGATAAACAACGCCTGAATGATAGTTTACAGCGGGTTAACTGGTCGCCATTAGGCGCTGGTGCGCTAGCTGGAACGACATTTCCTATTAATCGAGAACGTACCGCAGAATTACTAGGGTTTGACACAGTTTATCCAAACAGCCTGGACGCTGTTAGTGACCGCGATTTTGTCATGGAATTTCTATCCATTGCATCGATTATGATGACGCATATTTCCCGGTTATCAGAGGAACTTGTCACATGGTCGAGTCAAGAGTTTGATTTCATCGAGCTGGATGACTCTTTTTGTACGGGATCAAGTATTATGCCACAAAAGAAAAACCCTGACGTGCCGGAACTATTACGTGGAAAAACCGGACGCGTCCATGGTAACTTATTAGGGTTATTAACTGTCCTGAAAGGTCTCCCACTCGCCTATAATAAGGATATGCAGGAAGATAAAGAAGGTCTTCTTGATACGGTAAAGACAATTGATGGATCGTTGCGGTTGCTTGCACCAATGATTGAAACGATGCAGGTTAAACAAGATAACATGTACAATGCAGTTGATCAGGATTACTCCAATGCAACTGATATTGCGGATTACCTGGTAACGAAAGGCTTACCATTTCGCCAGGCTCACGAGATAATTGGAAAAATCGTGCTTTATGCAATTGAGCATAAGAAATATTTACTTGCGTTGACACTAGAAGAATATCAGTCCTTTAGTAATCTATTTGAGGAAGACATTTTTGTTGTACTCGAGCCAAAGCATGTTGTAGATGCCAGAAACAGCACAGGCGGCACGGCAGAAAACCAGGTTCGTAAACAACTGCAACAGGCCGAGGAAGTGCTTGCTGGAACTAGCACTTCTTAAAACCGCATCATATTTAATTTAGTTAGCCTTCTAAAGATAATTTTAGAAGGCTTGATTTTTTCTCTAAATGCAGGGCATGTTTAATTAGGAATACGATTTTAACGAACGAATAAATAAATCCCAAAACTTATCCTGATTCAACGTGCGAGCAAAATTCACGTTCTGTTCCCTATCTGTCATTCCGTTTGTGTACACACATGTCATCCCGTAGGTGAATTCCCCTTTTGTCTCAATGTCTACACGTACGCGCTCCATTTCAAACATTGTGGGATCGATAAGATAAGCAACAGGACAAGGGTCATGTACAGCAGCTCCAGTAAACCCAAGTTTACCTTGATATATTTGCGAATAGAAATTCATCATTTGCATAACAGCTTTTGCAACTGGATTGTTGATAACAGACATTTCCTTCATTCTATCTGAAGTTGCCAACGCCTGGTGTGTAACGTTAAGACCAAACATCTCAATTGGCACACCACTTTCGAAGACAATTTTAGCTGCCTCAGCATCGACATATATATTGAATTCTGCTGCAGGTGTTCTATTGCCGTATGTTCCGCCACCCATTAATACGATTTCCTTTATTTTCGGAATGATTTGCGGTGCTTTTCTAATTGCCAGTGCAATATTCGTCAATGGCCCGGTTGGCACAATTGTAATATCTCCATCCGAGCCTGTAACTTTTTCAATGATTAAGTCCACAGCATGCTGATTAATTATTTGTTTAATCGGCTCTTCGGGAAGACTTGTTCCATCCAGCCCACTCTTACCATGAACATGTGCAGCAGCTTTCATTTTACGCATCAGTGGCTGTGCAGCTCCTTTTGCTACAGGGACATCATCTAATCCAAGAAGATCGCATAGCCTTAAAGCATTCTTTGTATTCTTTTCCACATCAACATTACCTGCTACGGTTGTAATCGCCTCAAGCTTCAAGTTGCTAAGTTTTGACGCAGCAAGCATCATGGCCATCGCATCATCATGGCCATCGCATCATCATGGCCTGGGTCATAATCTAAGATAATTCGCCTATTCATATGTAATTCCTCCTGCACTTTTATCAATGGTCACTTTTATTTAACTTCCCCATCACTCGTCAATTCTTGAGGCGCAATAAGAACTGTATCTTTAGATTCTTTTTGCTTTGATGTTTGAAACCGATACGATCGACTTGTTTCACCCTCCATTTCCGCTATTGTCACCGGATACGTAAGGGTTTGTATATTAATACTTCCCTTTTCAGGTTCTGTCACTTTGTAGCTAACAGTGTTAAGCCCATCTGATTGTGAGGAATTAGTTTTCACCCTCTGTATTTGTTCAATTTCTACATTAAAGCCGCCAGTTGGCTTTTCACCAAGTAGGATAATTGCATACGTCATCCCTTCGACATTGAATACCTTTTCCGCCTTTTTTGATTTGTTTTTAGAAATCCATTGTTGAACCCTATCCGGGGCATTTTCAACTTTAATTGTTTTGAAAGAAAGATTAGTGGTCTCCTTTTCTCCTCCCATTGATTGATCCTCCGTAGTCCCTGACCCACAGCCAGTTAATATTAAAATTGATAAAACCATTAATATAATATTCCGCTTCATTCTAATGTTGCCCCTTTCGATAGAATCGCTAGCTTCTATTACTTATAATTCCCTGCATTTTTCTTTTTTAAAAGGTGTATTCTGATAGTAAGCAGTTCAGTCCCCTATGTTGAAGGACCCTTTTTTAATGGAATGAGGATCCGGTTACTGATTTGACGGATCCTCATTCCGCTATTTCCTAAAAAACCCTCGTTTTAAGCTTGGGTTCGGATCCTCGTTCCGCTGATATGAACAAAACTGTCAAGTCCCAAGCTGTTTTTCCCTTTTTTGGGCATACTTAATACAAGAAGCCGTTTTTACTTCTTTTTATGGGTTAACCGTTTTGGTTAGACTATTTCCTTC